>NZ_JBLZHU010000001.1:0-930622 GCF_048892425.1 Hwanghaeella sp. 1Z406 | reverse complement strand
ACTTCACCCTCTCTGTTGCCGTCACCACGACCGATGGCGAGAGTGGCGATACCAGCACCGTTACCGATACGCTGGATGTCACCGTTGATGCGGTAGCCGATACACCGACGCTCAGTGTTGATGCGGCAAGCGGCAGTGAAGACACAGCCATTGCCCTGGATATCAGTTCAGCCCTCACCGACACTGATGGGTCCGAGACTTTGTCTGTTGAGATCAGCGGCATTCCCGACGGCGCGGTTCTGACGGCGGATGGTGAGGCTGTCACGGTGACCGATGGTGTCGCGACGCTGACGCCGGCTCAGCTTGCCAATCTCTCCATCACGCCGCCCGAAAACAGCAGCGACGATTTCACCCTGACCGTAACAGCCACCAGCACCGATGGCAGCGACACCGCGACGACGACGGCCACCCTGCCGGTCTCTGTGACAGGTGTTGCAGATGCGGCGACTGTTGCGACAGCGGATGCGGCGGGCAATGAAGACACCGCCATTGCACTCAATATCGATGTCACCGGTGTTCAAGACGGTGACAGCGCGTCGATCACGATCAGTGATATCCCAGCTGGGGCAACCCTGTCTGCGGGGACCGTCAATGAGGATGGCTCCGTCACCCTGACGCCAGCGGAACTCGAAGGCCTGACGATCACGCCGGCGGCGGACAGCGATGCGGATTTCACCCTCTCTGTTGCGGTCACCACGACCGATGGCGAGAGTGGCGATACCAGCACCGTCACCGACACACTGGATGTCACTATTGAGGCCGTTGCGGATGCGCCGACGCTCTCTATCGATGCGGCAAGCGGCAGCGAAGACACAGCCATTGCCCTGGATATCAGTTCAGCCCTCACCGACACTGATGGGTCAGAGACCCTGTCTGTTGAGATCAGCGGTATCCCAGACGGCGCGGTTCTGACGGCCGATGGTGAGGCTGTCACGGTGACCGATGGTGTCGCGACGCTGACACCGGCACAGCTTGCGAACCTAACCATCACGCCGCCGACGAACAGCAGCGATGATTTTGACCTGACTGTTACCGCGACCAGCACCGATGGCAGCGACACCGCGACGACGACAGCGACCCTGCCGGTCTCTGTGACCGGTGTTGCCGATGCGGCGACTGTTGCGACAGCGGATGCGGCGGGCAGTGAAGATACCGCCATTGCGCTCAATATCGATGTCACCGGTGTTCAGGATGGCGATAGTGCGTCGATCACGATCAGTGATATCCCAGCTGGGGCAACCCTGTCTGCGGGGAGCGTCAATGAGGATGGCTCTGTCACCCTGACGCCTGCTGAACTCGAGGGGCTGACGATCACGCCGGCGGCGGACAGCGATGCAGACTTCACCCTCTCTGTCGCGGTGACCACGACCGATGGCGAGAGTGGCGATACCAGCACCGTTACCGATACGCTGGATGTCACCGTCGATGCCGTTGCCGATGCACCGACGCTCTCTGTCGATGCGGCAAGCGGGGCAGAAGATACGGCCATTGCCCTGGACATCTCCTCGGCACTGACCGATGACAGCGAGACTTTGTATGTTGAGATCAGCGGCATTCCAGACGGCGCGGTTCTGACCGCCGATGGTGAGGCTGTCACGGTGACCGATGGTGTTGCGACGCTGACGCCGGCTCAGCTTGCCAATCTCTCCATCACCCCGCCGGCGAACAGCAGCAATGATTTTGACCTCACGGTTACTGCCACATCGACCGATGGCTCAGATACAGCCACGACATCGGCGACCCTGCCTGTGTCGGTTACCGGTGTTGCCGATGCTCCGACCCTCTCTACTGATGCAGCGAGTGGCAACGAAGATACAGCCATTGCCCTGGACATCTCCTCGGCACTGACCGATGACAGCGAGACCTTGTCGGTCGAGATCAGCGGCATTCCCGACGGGGCTATTCTGACCGCCGATGGTGAAGCGGTTACTGTCACCGATGGTGTCGCGACGCTGACGCCGGCGCAACTGGCCAATCTGACCATCACGCCGCCTGCGAATAGCAGTGATGACTTTGACCTGACTGTTACCGCGACCAGCACCGATGGTTCAGACACCGCGACGACAACAGCGACCCTGCCGGTATCGGTTACCGGTGTTGCCGATGCGGCGACTGTTGCGACAGCGGATGCGGTTGGATCGGAAGATACAGCCATTGCAATCGATATCGATGTCACCGGTGTTCAAGACGGCGATAGCGCGTCGATCACGATCAGCGATATCCCGGCCGGGGCGACCCTGTCTGCGGGGACCATCAATGAGGATGGCTCTGTCACCCTGACGCCTGCTGAACTCGAGGGGCTGACGATCACGCCGGCAGCGGACAGTGATGCAGACTTCACCCTCTCTGTCGCGGTCACCACGACCGATGGTGAGAGTGGCGATACCAGCACCGTCACCGATACGCTGGATGTCACCGTTGATGCGGTAGCCGATACACCGACGCTCTCTGTTGATGCAGCGAGCGGGTCGGAAGATACAGCCATCGCGCTCGATATCAGTTCAGCCCTCACCGACACCGATGGATCTGAGACCCTGTCTGTTGAGATCAGCGGCATTCCCGACGGGGCTATTCTGACCGCCGATGGTGAAGCGGTTACTGTCACCGATGGTGTCGCGACGCTGACGCCGGCGCAACTGGCCAATCTGACCATCACGCCGCCTGCGAATAGCAGTGATGACTTTGACCTGACTGTTACCGCGACCAGCACCGATGGTTCAGACACCGCGACGACAACAGCGACCCTGCCGGTATCGGTTACCGGTGTTGCCGATGCGGCGACTGTTGCGACAGCGGATGCGGCGGGCAATGAAGATACCGCCATTGCACTCAATATCGATGTCACCGGTGTTCAAGACGGTGACAGCGCGTCGATCACGATCAGTGATATCCCAGCTGGGGCAACCCTGTCTGCGGGGACCGTCAATGAGGATGGGTCTGTCACCCTGACACCTGCTGAACTCGAGGGCCTGACGATCACGCCGGCGGCGGACAGCGATGCGGACTTCACGCTCTCTGTCGCGGTCACCACGACCGATGGTGAGGGTGGCGATACCAGCACCGTCACCGATACGCTGGATGTCACCGTTGATGCGGTAGCCGATACACCGACGCTCTCTGTTGATGCAGCGAGCGGGTCGGAAGATACAGCCATCGCGCTCGATATCAGTTCAGCCCTCACCGACACCGATGGATCAGAGACCCTGTCTGTTGAGATCAGCGGTATTCCCGACGGCGCGGTTCTGACCGCCGATGGTGAAGCGGTTACTGTCACCGATGGCGTTGCGACGCTGACGCCGTCTCAGCTTGCCAATCTCTCCATCACGCCGCCTGCCAACAGCAGCGATGACTTTGATCTGACCGTCACCGCGACCAGCACCGATGGCAGCGACACCGCGACGACGACAGCGACCCTGCCGGTCTCTGTGACCGGTGTTGCCGATGCGGCGACTGTTGCGACAGCGGATGCGGCGGGCAATGAAGATACCGCCATTGCACTCAATATCGATGTCACTGGTGTGCAAGACGGCGATAGCGCGTCGATCACGATCAGCGATATCCCGGCCGGGGCGACCCTGTCTGCGGGGACCATCAATGAGGATGGCTCTGTCACCCTGACGCCTGCTGAACTCGAGGGGCTGACGATCACGCCGGCGGCTGACAGTGATGCAGACTTCACGCTCTCTGTTGCTGTGACCACGACCGATGGCGAGAGTGGCGATACCAGCACTGTTACCGATACGCTGGATGTCACCGTCGATGCTGTTGCGGATGCGCCGACGCTCTCTGTTGAAGCGGCGAGCGGCAGTGAAGACACAGCCATTACCCTGGATATCAGTTCAGCCCTCACCGATACCGATGGATCTGAGACCCTGTCTGTTGAGATCAGCGGCATTCCAGACGGCGCGGTTCTGACCGCCGATGGTGAGGCTGTCACGGTGACCGATGGCGTTGCGACGCTGACGCCGGCTCAGCTTGCCAATCTCTCCATCACCCCGCCGGCGAACAGCAGCAATGATTTTGACCTCACGGTTACTGCCACATCGACCGATGGCTCAGATACAGCCACGACAACAGCGACCCTGCCTGTCTCTGTCACCGGCGTCGCCGATGCGCCGACCCTCTCTACTGATGCGGCTTCGGGATCCGAAGATACAGCCATTGCCCTGGATATCAGCTCTGCGCTGACCGATGACAGCGAGACCCTGTCTGTTGAGATCAGCGGCATTCCAGACGGCGCAGTCCTCACTGCAGATGGTGAGGCTGTCACCGTGACCGATGGCGTTGCGACGCTGACACCGGCGCAACTGGCGAACCTGACGATCACACCACCAGCCAATAGCAGCGATGATTTTGACCTGACTGTTACTGCCACCAGCACCGATGGCAGCGACACCGCGACGACGACGGCCACCCTGCCGGTCTCTGTGACCGGTGTTGCCGATGCGGCGACTGTTGCGACAGCGGATGCGGTTGGATCAGAAGACACAGCGATTGCGCTCGATATCGCTGTTACCGGTGTTCAAGACGGCGATAGTACGTCGATCACGATCAGTGATATCCCGACCGGGGCAACCCTGTCGGCGGGGACCGTCAATGAGGATGGCTCCGTCACCCTGACGCCAGCGGAACTCGAAGGCCTGACGATCACGCCGGCGGCTGACAGTGATGCAGACTTCACGCTCTCTGTTGCTGTGACCACGACCGATGGCGAGAGTGGCGATACCAGCACCGTCACCGACACACTGGATGTCACCGTTGATGCGGTAGCCGATACACCGACGCTCAGTGTTGATGCGGCTTCGGGATCCGAAGACACAGCCATTGCCCTGGATATCAGTTCAGCCCTCACCGATACCGATGGCTCGGAGACCTTGTCTGTTGAGATCAGCGGGATCCCAGACGGGGCCGTGCTGATCGCCGATGGTGAAGCCGTCACTGTCACCGATGGTGTCGCGACGCTGACGCCGGCGCAACTGGCGAACCTGACGATCACCCCACCGGCGAACAGCAGCGATGACTTCGATCTGACCGTGACCGCAACCAGCACCGATGGCAGCGACACGGCGACGACAACGGCCACCCTGCCCGTCTCCGTAACCGGCGTCGCCGATGCGCCGACGCTCTCTGTCGATGCAGCAAGCGGCAGCGAAGACACAGCCATTGCCCTGGACATCTCCTCGGCACTGACCGATGACAGCGAGACCCTGTCTGTTGAGATCAGTGGCATTCCAGACGGCGCGGTTCTGACTGCAGATGGTGAAGCCGTCACGGTGACCGATGGTGTTGCGACGCTAACACCGGCGCAATTGGCGAACCTGACGATCACGCCGCCTGCGAATAGCAGTGATGACTTTGACCTGACTGTTACCGCGACCAGCACCGATGGTTCAGACACCGCGACGACAACAGCGACCCTGCCGGTATCGGTTACCGGTGTTGCGGATGCGGCGACTGTTGCGACAGCGGATGCGGCTGGATCAGAAGACACAGCCATTGCAATCGATATCGATGTCACCGGTGTTCAAGACGGCGATAGTGCTTCCATCACGATCAGTGATATTCCGACGGGGGCAACCCTGTCTGCTGGGACCGTCAATGAGGATGGCTCTGTCACGCTGACACCAGCTGAACTCGAGGGGCTGACGATCACGCCGGCGGCCGACAGTGATGCAGACTTCACGCTCTCTGTCGCGGTCACCACGACCGATGGTGAGAGTGGCGATACCAGCACCGTCACCGACACACTGGATGTCACCGTCGATGCCGTTGCCGATGCACCGACGCTCAGTGTTGATGCGGCTTCGGGATCAGAAGATACAGCCATTGCCCTGGACATCTCCTCGGCACTGACCGATGACAGCGAGACTTTGTCGGTCGAGATCAGCGGTATCCCAGACGGCGCGGTTCTGACCGCCGATGGTGAAGCCGTCACTGTCACCGATGGTGTTGCCACGTTGACACCGGCGCAACTGGCGAACCTGACGATCACGCCGCCGGCGAACAGCAGCGATGACTTTGACCTGACTGTTACCGCAACCAGCACCGATGGCAGCGACACCGCGACGACGACAGCTACGTTGCCGGTATCGGTCACGGGTGTTGCCGATGCGGCGACTGTTGCGACAGCGGATGCGGCTGGCAGTGAAGATACCGCTATTGCACTCAATATCGATGTCACCGGTGTTCAAGACGGCGATAGCGCGTCGATCACGATCAGTGATATCCCGGCTGGGGCAACCCTGTCTGCGGGGAGCGTCAATGAGGATGGCTCTGTCACCCTGACACCTGCTGAACTCGAGGGGCTGACGATCACGCCGGCGGCTGACAGTGATGCAGACTTCACGCTCTCTGTCGCGGTGACCACGACCGATGGTGAGAGTGGCGATACCAGCACCGTCACCGACACACTGGATGTCACCGTCGATGCCGTTGCCGATGCACCGACGCTCTCTATCGATGCGGCAAGCGGCAGTGAAGACACAGCCATTGCCCTGGATATCAGTTCAGCCCTCACCGACACTGATGGGTCTGAGACCCTGTCTGTTGAGATCAGCGGTATCCCAGAAGGGGCTGTGCTGACTGCCGATGGTGAAGCTGTGACCGTGACCGATGGTGTTGCGACGCTGACGCCAGCGCAGCTTGCCAATCTCACCATCACCCCACCAGCAAACAGCAGCGATGACTTTGACCTGACAGTCACAGCCACCAGCACCGATGGCAGTGACACTGCTACCACCACAGCGACCCTGCCTGTGTCGGTTACCGGTGTGGCCGATGCGGCGACTGTTGCAACAGCGGATGCGGCTGGATCAGAAGACACCGCCATTGCACTCGATATCGATGTCACCGGTGTTCAAGACGGTGATAGTGCCTCCATCACGATCAGCGATATCCCGGCCGGGGCAACCTTGTCTGCGGGGACCGTCAATGAGAATGGCTCTGTCACGCTAACACCGGCTGAGTTGGAAGGTCTGACGATTACCCCTGCGGCTGACAGTGATGCAGACTTCACGCTCTCTGTCGCGGTGACCACGACCGATGGCGAGAGTGGCGATACCAGCACCGTCACCGACACACTGGATGTAACCGTTGATGCCGTTGCCGATGCACCGACGCTCTCTGTCGATGCAGCAAGCGGCAGTGAAGACACAGCCATTACCCTGGATATCTCCTCTGCCCTCACCGACACCGATGGCTCGGAGACTCTGTCTGTTGAGATCAGCGGCATTCCCGACGGGGCTATTCTGACCGCCGATGGTGAAACTGTGACCGTCACCGATGGTGTTGCCACGCTGACGCCTGCTCAGCTTTCTAATCTTACCATCACCCCGCCTGCGAATAGCAGCGAAGACTTCGATCTGACAGTCACAGCCACCAGCACCGATGGCAGTGACACCGCGACGACAACAGCGACCCTGCCGGTTACCGTCACGGGTGTTGCTGATGCGCCGACATTATCAGTTGAAGCGGCTGCGGGAGTGGAGGATTCGGCGATTGAACTGGATCTTTCGGCAGCCTTAACCGATGACAGCGAGACCCTGTCTGTTGAGATCAGCGGCATTCCAGACGGGGCTATTCTGAAATCTGGTGAGACAGTTATCACTGTGAATGATGGCGTCGCCGACTTAACACCGGCGCAACTGGCCAATCTGACCATCACGCCGCCCGAAAACAGCAGCGACGATTTCACCCTGACCGTAACAGCGACCAGCACCGATGGGACTGATACCGCGACTACGGTTGGCAGCATTCCGATCACGGTGACCGGTGTTGCCGATGCGCCGGAATTGGATGTTCACGCTGCCAGCGGGGATGAAGACAGCGCAATTGATCTGGATATCAGCGCCGCATTGTCTGATTCCGATGAGACCCTGACTGTTGAGATATCCGGCATTCCCAATGGGGCGACGCTGACAGCCAATGGTGTCGCCATTGCAGTCACAGCAGGTGTTGCCACCTTGGCGGCAGGCCAGTTGGAGGCCTTGGCCATCACACCGCCCGCCAACAGTTCTGATGATTTCATCCTGACTGTAACCGCGACCAGCACCGATGGCACCAGCACGGCAACCACCGAAGGCACCATTCCGGTCACGGTCAATGCGGTTGCAGATACACCCAATATGACCGTGAGTGCAGCCAGTGGTACCGAGGACCACGCGATTGCCTTGAATATCACGGCCAACAGCGATGATTCCGGTGAGACACTGAGTATTACGATCGGGGATATTCCTGACGGGGCCGTCTTGATGTCTGGCACCACCGAGATTTCCATCACGGATGGCGAGGCAACTCTAACGCCCGCACAATTGGCCGATCTATCCATCACGCCGCCGAGCAATTCCGATGAGGACTTTGATCTATCCGTCACGGTCACCTCAACGGATGGCAGCAGCACGGCAACACAGTCTGGAACCCTGTCGGTATCTGTTGACCCCGATGCAGACACACCCAGCCTGACCCTGTCGGGCAGCACTGCCGTTATCGACTCCGTCACTGTTGCGCTAACTCTTCCTGATAGCCTTTCGGATAGCCTTACCAACGCGACAGGACCTTATGACCTACCAGCGGGTAGCGGCTTGTCTGGACAGATATTTGATACCAATGGTTCAATGAATTCCCTGTCCGCCGCCGATGCCCTGATCGCAGCGGGGGGACCAGACGTTTCCTTCACGGCAACAACCGTTGACTATGATGGCGGCAGCACCGTTGGAGGGTTCCTGGGATCAGATGGCAGCGGCGCAACAGGCACCACTGGTGCCACTGCAGACACCTTTGTTGTTAAGATTGTGGGCTATATCAAAATTGAAGCCGGCAGTCATAACTTCAGCGTCACCAGTGATGATGGATTCCGCCTAAAAATTGGTGGCGAAACCGTCACAGAATTTGTCAGCGACCGCAGCCCTGAAACAAGCAATGGCAGCTTTAACGCCCCGGAAGACGGCCTGTACCCAATTGAAATCGTCTATTGGGAAAATGGCGGCGGACAGGAACTGAACGTTCAGATGGATGGGACAACGCTGGGCGGCAATATTCTGTATAGCACCCTGCCTGAAGGCGTGATTGCCAATGGGGATGGGTCCTACAGCATTCCGGAGACTGTTGACACTTCGACCAGCCTGACAATTTCTGATCTGCCCGATAATGCGGTCCTTTCGGCTGGCACCAAGAATGCTGACGGCACATGGACAGTAACACCGGAACAAGCTGAAGGTCTGACCGTAACCTATCCTGACGGTGCCATTCACACCGTCACGGCAACCGTTACCGACAGCTATGGGGCAGAACTGGCAAGCGCCGACATCATGACCGGCGCATTACAGACATTCACCGCAGAACTGAATATTCAGTCCGCTCTGGTTGATATTGATGGATCTGAAACGCTGAGCATTCAAATCAGCGCGGATAGTATTCCGGATGGGGCCATCTTCTCCGCCGGTGACGTTCAGGCGGATGGATCGGTCATTCTGACAGCAGATGAACTGGATGGCCTAACCGTTCAATTCCCCGTTGGGACCGAAGATTTCAACCTGTCTATAACAGCGACATCGACGGACGGATCCGACACGGCCAGCATTACGCAAAGTCTGACCGTTACGGTGCCGGATGTACAAGGTGGCACCTACATTGGCACCGAAGGCGCAGATACGATTGTAGGTTCGGCGGGCAACGACGTGATCTATGGCGATGGCGATCCCAATGCCCCCCCTGAAATTGTCGAGACCCCCGTCAATGGAATCTTCCATTTTGCGATGGAGGACACGACTTGGGGCAGCAATGAAACGGTCACGGACTCCCTGAATGGCATTACCGGTACGGCTAAAGGTGACACGGGAAGCAGTACCGGGAAAAATGGCAATTCGGCACAGTTTGACGGCAGTGGCGACTATGTTGTTGTGCCTCATTCCGAGGCCATGGAACTGACCAAGGGCACATTTTCGATTGATTTCATCGCCTGGAATAATGGCACGTTGGCGTCTAAGGACTCGTCAGGATTTGATGATGGCGGGCATTTCGACCTGAACATCAATTCCAATCATGTTGTTGAATTGCGCGTTCAGACGGAAGACGAATCCTTTACGTTGAGCGGCGGCAGTATCAATTACGAAGACTGGCAAAATGCCAGCGTCACCTGGGATGGCGAAACCGTCACGCTTTACGTTAATGGAACCGCCGTGGATTCCGTCGCCTCCGACTGGAACCTGTCGGAAAATGAAAATCCATGGACCTTTGGGGCATCGCAAATCAACAGTGGCGATAATGTCGCCAACAATCTGACGGATTATCTGAACGGCAGGATTGATAACCCGACCCTTCTGGATCAACCGCTGTCTGCGGAGCAGATTGCGGCGATGCATACCAATGGAATACCCGCCACATTGGCATCCGGATTGACCGTTTCCTCCGAAGGCGATGACACAACGGGGTCCACCACGCTTCTGTCTGAAGATTTCAGCAATGGCAGCGGGTCCTTCACTTATTCAGACGGTGTGTTTGGAACCAGCAACGGATATTATGAATCCGGTGCCAGCGGCGCATCAAATGGGGAAACCGGCGGTGGGCTTTCTGTGACCCTGGGGGGCCAGAACAACAATTCTGTGTCCGATATGTCCGGTGGTTGGACGACAACAATCAATGTTGACGATGCGACAGAAAATACGACCCTGACATTCAAGGTCAGAATGGTTTACCCCGCCGATTCCGAATCCGACGAGGCTGCAGAAGTACGGGTTGCGGTGGACGGGCAATTGGTAGGCGCAGGCGGCCAAGATTATGTCATGCGATATGAAGGCGATGGCGATGGCGGCAGCGATTATGACAGCGGCTGGCAGACGATAACCCTGGATCTGGGCAGCCTGCCTGCCGGGGAACACACGATCACGCTGGGCGGTTACTACGAAGGCAAGACGACGTCGGATGAAGAAGTAAACATCTTCTTCGATACCGTGTCTGTTACTGGTGACTCTGTATTTTCTGGAACCACACAAGTCGCCGATAGAACGGAGATGTTCCATACGACCTTTGAAGATAAGAATGATGGCTTCCATGACTCTTCAGATGGTTGGCAGACAAATTCCGATAAAATTGAGGTTCGTTCGGATACATCCGATAATTTTGGTGCGGCAACCGACGGCCATAACTACATCGAGCTGAATACAGATCCTGATGACATCTATGCGGATGCTGCCAGTATTTATCGGGATATTCAGACCGAAGCCGGGCGCGTCTATGAACTGACATTCAGCTATTCCGGTCGTCCCGGCTATGATGACTCTGTAAATTCAATGCTGGTCTCGGCAAATGGGACATCACTGGGCACCTTTACGCATGATATGGAGAACAACTCCTCGCTGGACTGGCAGACAGTGACGGTTCGGTTTACCGGCACGGGTGAGAGCATGCGGCTGGAGTTCGCTGAGAACTCAAATGCCGATGTAGATGGCGGCCGTGGTATGATGCTGGACGACATCACATTGGTTGATACTGGATACGGCCCCAGCATGGCAGATACCATCGACGGCGGTGCAGGATCTGACACGATCTTTGGCGGCGTGGGTGATGATGTCATAGATGGCGGCACAGGCGACGATGTCATCAATGGTGGGACTGGCGCCGACACGATTGATGGTGGTGCCGGATCCGATACCATTGATTACTCCAGCAGCGACGAAGGCGTTATCATCGACTTCCAGAACGGTATTGTTTCGGGCGGCGACGCAGAAGGTGATTCCCTGACCGGTATAGAAAACATCACTGGGTCCGCCCATGATGATACTCTGACCGGCGATGCAGGCGATAACCGCATCCAAGGGGGCGCAGGCGCAGACACCCTGGACGGTGGTGCCGGCAACGACACATTGGATTATTCTGATAGCGATGAGGCCGTCACGATCAATTTCGAAAGTGGTACGGTCACCGGCGGCGATGCCACTGGCGATCAGATCGCCAACTTTGAAAACATGCTGGGGTCCGACTTCAACGATACATTGGTTGGAGATGACGGCGACAATCGCATCGATGGCGGCAAAGGCAGCGATCTGCTGAGCGGCGGGGATGGTGCGGATATCTTCGTGCTGGGCAGCCCTGGCGATGGAATAGACACAATCACCGACTTCAACATTGCCGAGGGTGATCGTTTGGACGTTTCCAGCGTGGTCAACATGAATGACGTGGATGATATCGCCAACTATCTGAAGATAGAAGACGATGGCGCAGGCAACAGCACCGTCATGGTCAATACCAGCGGAGACGGAGAAGCCGCGCACTTCACCGCCGTCGCCAGCCTGGAAGGCGTGACCAACATCGATATCAACAGCATTCTGCAGGACCAGAACCAGAATGGGGAAAATGTCTGATCTTTAGGATCAGGCCTTTTCCCCTAACCCTCTGGAGGGCGGTTCACGGCATCCAGGGCCTTTAGCACATCCTGCAGGCGCAGGACCATTTCCGGATTGGCGATATTTTGTTCCAGCCCACTGCGCACAGTGTCCAGGGCGGCCTGACTTTTGGTTGCCTGGGCATTGAACCACTCCGTTGTGACGCTGGACATTGGGACTTCTTTCGCGCCGGACTGGGTCGAGGCCGCAACCTCAATCTCGCCCGGACGCAAGGCCGCCCCTATCGGGGGGGAAACCTTGTCTTCTGCCCTGATTTCCGTCTCTGACAGGATAAAGCGGCGCAAAACATCGGTCAGTCCCTGAACCCCGGCCCAGATCTGCTTATCGCTGGCACTGCCATCCTGGATATGACCAATCAGATCTTGCGTTAGGGTTTTGACGGATTGCAAGGCGCGATCGCGGCTATCCGCCTGTGCCTGTTGAGAAATCAGGCCAGAAGACATCAATATGAATGCCAAAATCATCAATGGACGCAGCAGTTTACACACCCTGTGACTTCCTTTCATGAAGATCGAACCCAATCCATAACCAGGCCAATCTGATGGGCATCCATCAATGCGGGGGCATGGCCGCATCCGGAAACTTCGATCAAATCCGCCTTTGGACCGGTTCTGGTCATTTGTTCTGCCGTCTCACGACTCAGTAAATCAGAGTCTTCCCCTCTCAGCACCAAAGTGGGTGTGGAAATCTGTGCCCAGAACGGCCACAGATCGATATCGGTGATTTCTGTATTCTTAAAGGCGTCGGCGATGCGCGTATCATAGGCCATTACCCATTTACCATCGGCCTCCTGCTTCAGGGACAATTCCGCCAGATACCGCCAGTCTTCTTCCGTTTTAAGACCAAAGGGCGCATAGGCCTGGCGCACATGATTCAGGGCCAGATCAAAACTGTCGAATCGCCAGGGAACCCCGACATAATCGCCGATACGCTGCAGCGCCTCTTTAGGCACATGTGGCCCAACATCATTCAGCAGCAACCGCTTTATGGGATGTCCGGTCATGACGGCTATGCTCATTCCAATCAGCCCCCCCATGGAGGTCCCGACCCAATCCACATTGCGCAGACCTTCGGCCGCCAGCATGACGGTTATGTCGTTGATATACTGCGCAATCTCATAGGATGCCAACGGCCCCAGATGATCGGATCTGCCCCGTCCGACAATATCAGGGGCCAGAACACGATACCCGGTCCGCGCCAGTTCCATCGCCAGTCGATCAAAATCACGGCCATTCCGGGTCAAGCCATGGACGCAAACAATTGCATAGGCGCCCGTCCGAGGACCCCAATCAGAATACACCATGTCATGAAATCCACCGACATGGGCGCAACGCACTGATTTTTCGGCAAAAGCAGGGGCTTTCGTGGTCACAGGGGCGGTTCCTTTTCCAGAGCATTCCCACGCAAACTGAATCCTCCATGACGACGCAGCCGCCAGATGACCATGCCGAAACCGAAGGCTGCATTCAATCGCTCAATAGGCTAAAACAATACAACAGGATGAAAATCATCACGCTATGGGGCAGTCGATGCGTTTGGTAAAATGGTTCATTATTTTTCTGACAGGCGGCCTTTTAGTCACCGGTGCGATCCTTGCTGCCATTCTGTGGGTGGCTGGATTGCGCAGCGTGCCGAGTGACAATGACAGCGCCCGGTTGCCTGACCTGTCCGCCCCGGTGGATATCCTGTTCGACACAAGGGGCATTCCAACAATTCGCGCCAAGACCATGCGGGATGCCTATCGCTCACTTGGATATCTGCATGCCCGGGACCGGCTATGGCAAATGGAGTCGATGCGCAGGATTGGCGCAGGCCGAATGGCTGAAATTGTGGGAAGCCCAATGCTCCCCTATGACACTTTGATGCGCCAATTGGGGCTGTACCGCCAGGCAGAGGCGCAACTGGTCCTGATGGACGAGGAGGAGCGCCAGGACCTGCAGGCCTATGCCGATGGGGTGAATGCCTACCTGACGCAGCACAGGCACCCCTTTCCCATCGAGTTTCAACTGACCCAGTTTCAACCGGAACCCTGGACAGTTGCCGACAGTCTGGTATGGGGACGCCTGATGTCCCTGCAATTATCCGGCGATGCATTCAAAGAAGCCCAGACCGCAGCCCTTATCGGCCTGCTGGGCAGGGAGAAAGCACAGCAACTGATGCCCCGCCATAGAAATTCCCTGGCAACCATGAATGACGAAAACAGGGATGGGTGGATTTCCCAATACGACGCCTCAAATGCCTGGGTTCTGAGCGGCGCTAGAACCGAAAGCGGCAAGCCCATTCTGGCCAACGACCCGCATTTGGGTCTTCAGATTCCGGGCCAATGGTACCTGGCCCGCGTTGAAACCCCGGATCTTACCCTGGTCGGTGCAACTGCCGCAGGCGTCCCGATCCATATTCTTGGGCATAATGGAAAAATCGCCTGGGGCATGACAACAACCCATGCCGATACGCAAGACACCATAACCCTGGACCAGCGCAGCCTCAGTTCCGCTATCACCCGCACGGAAACCATTCACGTCCGCTTCGGTGACCCAGTTCATATCATTGTTCGGGAAACAGATTTCGGGCCAGTCATCACCAGACTGGGGGAAACGCCTAAAGCCATGATCTGGACCGGATTTTCCGATCGGCAACGTGCGGCGACAGCACTCTATCAACTGAACCGGGCCAAAAATTGGCAGGATTTTCTGGACGCGCTTTCACAATTCGACGATCCGGCACAGAATATATTTTACGCAGATATCGACGGCCATATTGGAATGAAGGTGGTTGGCAGCCTGCCAATCCGCGCACCGGGTCAGGACGGAACGGTCCCTCTTTCGCTGTTTGATGATCCCTGGCATGGCGTTGTCCCCCCATCCGAATTGCCTGGCTTGTATGACCCCGATAACGGCCTGATTTTCAACGCAAACAATCGCATCATCACAGAGTCTTATCCCTATCTGATTGCCGACCGGTTTCCGGCTGAGTATCGCGCCCTGCGCCTGCAAGAACGTCTGGCTGAAACCCCGACAAATCACCGATTGGAAGACAGTATGTCTATCCAGACCGATAGTGTCTCCATTGCGGCGCAACGGCTGGTTCCTTTGTTTCTGAAAGCGGAACCAAATACCGAACAGGCAGCAGAAGCCCTGCAACTGCTGCGGGACTGGGATTTTTCGATGGATCGCAAGCGGGCAGCGCCTGCCATATACATGTCCATGCTGAATGAAGTTGTTCGTGTCCTGGCGGAGGATGATCTGGGTTCGGACGCCTTCATGGATTTTTGGCGGGCGGATGCGGATTTCACGGAACTGGCCCTCGGTCAGGTGCCACACTGGTGTGACGATATTCGAACAACCCCGGTCGAAAGCTGTAAATGGGCGTTATCGACTGCATTGGATCGTGCTGTTTTTAAGCTTTCTCAAGATCAGGGCAGCGCCGTTGCGGACTGGCATTGGGGTGATATGCATACCGCCCCTATGAAACATCAATTGCTGTCGCTGGTTCCGGGTCTCGCCTTATTGGGGAACCGCCCGATTGAAACATCCGGTGGGGACCACACGCTGAACCGGGGTCAAAGTCGCGGCGGAGATGGCGACACCCCCTTTTCCCATGTTCACGGGGCAGGATTTCGCGCGATCTATGATCTCAGCAATCTGGACAACAGCTTGTTTGCTCTGGCCGGGGGGCAATCGGGCAATCCATTCTCCGATCATTATGCAGATTTGTTGAAAGATTGGCGCGACGGTCGTTATTTCAGGATTCCCGGGCGCGCGGAAGATATCCCGCAAGAGGGCGGAGCCCTACTAAGGTTATCCCCTTAACACATTTGTATTTTATCATAAGGAGCCGACCCCACCATGTTTCTGAGCGTCTTCGACCTCTTCAAAATCGGGATCGGTCCATCTAGTTCACATACTGTCGGCCCCATGGTTGCCGCCGGCCGGTTTGTCGAGCGATTGCGCCAGCAAGGAAGTCTGGATCGTGTGATCAGTGTCCGGTGCAGCCTGCATGGATCCCTGGCCTGGACCGGAAAAGGCCATGCCTCGGACCGGGCCGTGCTATTGGGCCTGGCAGGCGCGCAACCTGACACCATCGACCCGGAAACCGTCCTGACACTGGTCCATAAAATCGATGCGGAAGAGCAATTGTCCCTTGGCGGCACGCATCCCATACAGTTTAAGCGAGACGACCATCTGGTATTTGATTTCGGTCCTCCCCTGCCCGGACATGCCAATGGCATGATTTTTGTCGCCTTCGATGCCCAGGGCGATATGCTGATCGAAGAAACTTATTATTCCATCGGGGGCGGATTTGTTTCTACTGCAGACGAATTGGCCAACCGCGCGGGCGCGGGCTCCCTGCCACAGGATGATGTTCCCTTCCCCTTTAACTCAGCCAAGGAAATGCTGGAAATGGGGGGGAAAAGCGGTCTGACCATTGCTGAGATGAAGCGACAGAATGAATGCGCCGTGCGCCCCGAAGCAGAGGTCATTGGCGGGCTGGACAATCTGTGGCGCGTCATGCGGGCCTGTATCAATCGCGGATTGGGTCAGGATGGGCGCCTTCCCGGCGGGCTGGACGTAAAGCGACGGGCCAAGGCGATCCTGCAGGAACTGGAAAAAAACCGGCAATCAAACCGGCGCTACTATCACGACATTATGGACTGGATCAGCCTGTATGCCATTGCGGTGAATGAAGAAAACGCCGCGGGGGGAACCGTTGTGACGGCCCCGACCAATGGTGCCGCAGGCATTATTCCAGCCACGATGCGATATTATGAGGCTTTCATTCCAGATGCGAACCAGGAAGGCATTCGCACCTTCCTGCTGGCAGCCTCTGCGGTCGGGGGCATTATAAAGCACAATGCGTCGATTTCCGGTGCGGAAGTCGGATGTCAGGGAGAGGTTGGATCAGCCTCCGCTATGGCCGCTGCAGGCTTGGCTGCCGCCCTGGGTGCCACGAATATGCAGATTGAAAATGCCGCTGAAATCGCCCTGGAACATCATCTGGGCATGACCTGTGACCCAATTGGCGGGCTGGTTCAGATCCCCTGTATCGAACGCAATGCGATGGGCGCGGTTAAGGCGGTGAATGCCTGTTCCCTGGCGATGAAGGGCGATGGAACGCATTTCGTGCCCCTGGATGCCGCCATCAAAACCATGAAAAAGACCGGTGAAGACATGCGTTCCGAATATAAGGAAACCAGCCAGGGCGGGCTGGCCGTCAATGTCGTTGAATGTTGATCTGTCAGACCTTTAATCCGGCATAGCACCCGGCATAATATAGCAGGGGCCGGGCGGTCTTATCTTCAGTCACCACAATGCGCCGCACCCGTCCGATCAAAATCGTGTGATCGCCGCCGGGAACCGTATTGTCGCGATCACAAATGATTGTGCACAGACAACCTTTCAGCAGCGGGGGCTCCCCCGCCTCCCCGGTCAGCAAGGGAACATCTTTGAACCGATCCTCATCCTTAACAAAGGAGAACCGATCCGATATGGTCTGTTGTTCCGCTGACAGGACATTGATCGCAAACCGGTCGGCGGCAGTAATCGCCGCATAGGAATTTGCCCCCAGATCAATCGAAAACAGCACCAGCGGCGGGTCCAACGACACTGAGGAGAACGAATTGACGGTCAGCCCCCAGCGCTTCCCAGACTCCTCCTGGACTGTGACCACCGTCACGCCGGTGGCGAACCGCCCACAGGCGAAACGAAAGGCGGCGGAAGTTATGTTTTCGGTCCCGGTCATGGCTTTGTAATTTCCTAGAATTAATTCGTCTGCGCGGGCATAACATGGCGCGCTATTGAGGGAAAGCGAGAGCCGTAATGGATTTTAAAGGGCGTCGCCCACTGATCATTGCATTTCTGTCTGAATTCGTCGCGGCAGCAGTGACTGTTGGCGCCGTTCAAATCTATTTTTCATTGTTTGGCAGTGACATGCCGCTGGTTATTAAACTCGTGATCGCGGGGACAGTTGCCGGCGGTGTTGCCTATAGCCTGCGGGCGACCTTGATATGGTGTGTTTTTCTTGCCCTGCTGCCCATCCTTCTTGTGGGGGCGTTAAATCTGCAACTTCCATTTTGGGTGCCATTGCTGGTTCTGGCTGCCCTGTTCCTTGCGATGCGCAACAGCTTTAGGGAACGGGTGCCACTGTATCTTAGCAATCAGAAGACTCTGGACCTGCTCTGTGGGTTGATTCCCAAGGATACCCCCGTCTCCATGATCGATCTCGGTTGCGGATTTGCCGCAGTCCCGGTGGCGCTGGCACGGCGCAACACCCATCCAGACAGTCAATTTATCGGGGTTGAAAATGCGCCCCTACCCTATCTTGTTGCCAAGATTCGGGCCTGGCGAACAGGCGATACCCGCATTCAAATTCAATGGCAAAGCCTATGGGCTGTTGATCTGGACCGCTATGATCTTGTCTATGCCTTTCTCAGCCCTCACCCTATGCCACGCCTGTTTGAAAAGGCCCAAAAGGAAATGCGATCTGGCGCACAATTTATCAGCAATTCCTTTTCGGTACCCAATCATCTACCAGACCAAACCATCCCGATTGGTGTTGGTCGCGCAACGGAGTTGCTGATTTGGACAATGACCGTGCAAGAACATATTCCAAGTGATAGACATGCCTAGGCGATTCCGACTAGGATTGGACGAGTTTAGAGGCGCACAATAACTTTTGGATCAATCGCTTCTAGCGGCTGGCATCAATCAGACAGAAGGTCGATCTTCTTCTATGTTCGTTCTTATTGGAATTATCTTAGTCATTGTTGCAGTTCTTGGGTCGTACATGGCGATGGGTGGAAAGCTCGGCGTCCTTAATCAGCCATTTGAATTCACGCTAATTTTTGGGTCCGGTGCAGCCGCTTTCTTGATCGCTAACCCCATACGCGTTGTCAAAAGCGCGGTCGGACGTCTGGGCGGGATTTTCAAAGGGCCGAAATACAAGAAAGCCGATTACCTGGAATTGCTGACAATGCAGTATCAGGTCTTTAAGCTGATCAAACAGAAGGGCGCTCTGGCGGTGGAGCAACATGTGGAGAACCCCCATGATTCCACGCTGTTTCAGCCCTTCACGAAATTCCATAAAGATCATCACGCTACGGAATTCTTCTGCGATTATCTGCGACTGATGACTCTAGGAACCGACAACCCGCATGAGGTTGAAGCCCTGATGGATGCCGATCTTGAAGCGCATCACGTTCACGACCACCAGGTCGCCCATGCACTGACAGCTCTGGCAGAAGGTTTTCCTGCCTTGGGGATTGTGGCCGCCGTGTTGGGGGTCATTAAGACCATGGGCTCGATCAATGAGCCGCCGGAAATCCTGGGTAAACTGATCGGTGGCGCCTTGGTCGGGACATTCCTGGGGATTTTGCTGTGTTATGGCTTCTTCGCCCCCTTTGCTTCGAATGCGAAGGCGATTATGGAAGAGGAAGCGACCTATTTTAACTGCATGAAGGCCGGGATTCTGGCGCATCTGGCCGGTTATGCACCGTCGGTTTCCACTGAATTTGCGCGAAAGAGTTTGGCGCCGCATAACCGACCGACCTTTGCTGAGGTCGAAACAGCGGTTGAGTCTCTGCCGCCTGTTTCCGGATAAGTCTGGGCGCGGTTGAGGACCATTCACCACTCCGTGTGACGGAACCGAGAATAGCCGTGAATGCGACGCGAACGGGTAAGGGATTTTAAGACGGCATGGCAGACGGGCTGCAGGGAGAAGCGGTTAAACCGCTGATTCTGAAAAAGAAGATAAAAATTGCAGCGGGAGCCCATGGCGGTGCCTGGAAGGTAGCCTATGCCGATTTCGTGACTGCGATGATGGCTTTTTTCCTTTTGCTGTGGCTTTTGAATGCAACGACAGAAGAACAAATGACCGGCCTGTCAGATTACTTCGCCCCTCCCAATGCCGGCGCGGAAGATCAGGGGATCGGGGAAGCGTTGGCCGGCATGGTCGCCTCTGCGGAAGGCGCGATGCGATCTGCGTCTTCGCCGCCCAGCACCACGATTGTCATTCCCAGCTATGGGTCTGAGGCAGCCGGTCAGGAGACCGGCGAGCAACGCGAAGCAATACAGGAAACAGAAATAAACAAGGGCAAAGCCAGTGAGGTTCAGCAGGAACAGGAAATGCTGGATGACGCGCTGAACAAGCTGAAACAATCGATCCAGGAAGACCCGCTTGTGCGGGATCTGCAGGACAGCATTCTGTTTGATGTCACAGAAGACGGCTTGCTGATTCAATTGCTGGATTATCAGAAGCGGGAGATGTTCGAACCAGGCACGGATATCCTGACCCGTCGCGCCATTCGATTGCTGGCCCTGATCAGTGGCATTACGGTCGAACTGCCAAATGATGTCGCCATTACCGGCCATACCGATTCCGGAGCACAGCCAAATGCGACCCCGGACTATACCAACTGGGAGCTATCCGGTGACCGCGCCGCTGCCAGTCGTCGGTGGATGCAGGAAAATGGCTTCCCGGCAGGCCGATTGGTTCGGGTTGAAGGTAAAGCCGATACCGAATTACTGGACCCGCGCAATCCAGAGGATGAGCGCAACCGGCGCATTTCCATTCTCCTGTTACGCGATCACCCCCCGGAAACGCCCAGCCCGGCGGTCCCTGGCGCAACTCCCCGCGATGGGAATATCCCGGACACCATGGCTGGTCCCGCCCCAGCCCTAGACAACAGCGGGGCCGCACCGCCCCCCCTGCCGAAATTCTAGGGGCGGCACCATGGCGGACCTTGAGCAACAGATCATTGTCAAGAAAGTGAAGGTGAACCAGGAAGGGGCCCATGGGGGCGCCTGGAAAGTCGCCTATGCAGATTTTGTGACCGCCATGATGGCGTTCTTTCTGTTGCTGTGGCTGTTGAATGCGTCAGAGCAGGAAGTTCTGGACGGGCTTTCAAACTATTTCACGCCAACCACCCTCACCTCTTCCTCTCCCTCAGGATCGGGCAATGTGTTTGGCGGTTCAACGCCCAATGATCCCGGCCCGTCCGACAGTAAAATTGCGCAGGCCGCCAATGCGACAGGGGGAACATCCCAGGGTGACCTGAATGCACAGGATCAAGGCAGCGGCGCTAAGGATGAAGACAGCACCGGTACTGTTGGAGAAGTAAATTCGGAAGAAGAGGAGAACCGGTTCAACGTCGCGCGCCGGAATTTGGAAACCCAAATCAATGAGTTGCCCCCCGAACTGAAGGCGCTGAAAGATACGATCAAAATAGATGTGACCGATGAAGGTCTACGCATTCAGTTGATTGATAATAACAATGAAGCGATTTTTAAACGCGGTACGGACGAATTGACGGATCATGCAAAGCTGGCACTGCAGCTTCTGGCTGATATCGCCATCAATCTTCCAAATCCGGTTTCAGTTACGGGTCACACTGGCGCTACCGAAGGCGTCGAGAATGTCTGGGAATTGTCCGTTAATCGGGCCAATGCAATTCGCCGTGGTCTAACCCGCAATGGATTACCCGGCCAAAGATTTGAAGCCGTGGTGGGGGTGGCCAACACAGAACCCCTAATTCCGGACAATCTGGACTCCCCCCAGAACAGGCGCATGACCATTGTCCTGTTGCGTCAGGCCCCGTTACGATAAAACCCGGTTTGATAGACCCCGGCTTGCAATCTGATCCAAAATTCCCATTTGAAATCAAAGCAAATGCGGAAGGAAATTGATTTTAAATGAACCAGTCGAATGAAAAGCCAATTGATGCAGGATTCACCCTGCGCCCACAGGATGATGCCCGCTTTGATGACCCGGTTTACTGGGAAGGAAGCGTCTTAAAGCGCCTGTTTGGATACATTGTCGATGTGATGGTGTTGGCCGGTCTTTCAATGGGGATATGGATCATTACCGCCTTGACGCTGGGTTTGTTGGCCCCGCTTGCCGCCGCGGCAACCACAATCCTGCCCTTCGTTTATCACACAATGTTGATTTCCATGCGCGGACAGACCATCGGTCAAAAGCTGGCGGGTATAAGGGTTGTCGACGCGCCAACAGGAAGCAATCCCAGCCTGATTCAGGCCTTTTTGCTGACCGTCCTGTTCTATATCAGCCTGTCACTGGCCTTTATTCCGCTGCTGTATATCCTGTTCGATCCTAGGGATCGTTTCCTGCACGATATCCTCAGTAACACCCGGGCCTTGAACGCTGAAACGCTAAACAAGGCAGTTTGAATTCCCAATTCATTGGTTTGCTGTTGTATTCCTTAGATTACCTCGCATACTACCTGTAACAAGAATGATATGAACAGGTTAGGTGCGGGGTCTCACTAGGGGCGCTTCCACGGTAAAAAACCGGGTTGCGAGACAAAGGTAAATGGGAGACATCATCGAAGGCTCGATGGGATTATCAGGCTACGATTCACAGGGGTTCTTTTGCGAAATCGTCAGCGCAGCAAATAAGGGTATGATCCCACAATCCGTTGTGGAGCGGCTGCAGGGTCTGGATGCGGTCGAATTAATGGCGCGGTCTGACGCCGCATCGCGTGAACTGTATAATCTGGGCATAACCTTCACGGTCTATAGCGACCGGATGATGATTGATCGCATCCTTCCCTTCGATGTGCTGCCCCGTGTCATTGGGGCCGATGAATGGGTCGATGTCGAACGCGGGGTGACACAACGTGTTGAAACCCTGAACAAATTCATCTGGGACATCTATCACGATCAGAAATGCATCAAGGACGGTATAATTCCGGCCGAACTGGTCCTGGGAAATAAGAATTACCGACCCCAAATGGAAGGTGTGTCGGTGCCCGGTGGAACCTATGTTCATGTTTGCGGCATTGATCTGGTCCGGGATGGCGATGGCGTTTTCCGTGTTCTGGAAGACAATGCGCGCACCCCCTCTGGCGTGTCCTATGTCGTTGAAAACCGCCACATGATGCAGCGTGCCTTTCCGGATCTGGTGGATGCCTTCGGGATTCGATCCGTTGATGATTATGGCCCGCGTTTGCTGAAGGCGATGCTGGATGTCGCCCCAGAACATGTCGGGGACCCCCAAGTCTGTCTGCTGTCCCCCGGCGCGTATAATTCTGCTTATTTCGAACATATCTTTCTGGCGCGCGAAATGGGCATCCCCCTGGTGGAAGGGCGCGATCTGGTGGTCGAAAATGATCGCGTCTATATGCGCACGACGGAAGGGAATGAAGAAGTCCATTGCCTGTATCGCCGCATTGACGATGATTTCCTGGACCCGCGGGCCTTCCGGGAAGACAGCCTTTTGGGTGTACCGGGCATTTTTGATGCCTATCGAAAAGGGAACGTCACCCTGGCCAATGCGATTGGAACCGGCGTTGCCGATGACAAGGCCGTCTATGCCTATATGCCGCGCCTGATTGAATATTACCTGGGGGAAGAAGCCATCCTGCCTAATGTTCCGACCCATATCTGCCGCGAACCGGACGGTTTGAAATATACCCTGGATCACCTGGAAGAACTGGTGGTCAAGCCGGTCGGGGAATCGGGGGGATATGGCATCTTGATTGGTCCCCGCGCCAGCAAGGCGGAACTGGCGGAATTTCGCGCCAAACTGCGCGATGATCCGGCCAATTTTATCAGCCAGCCAATGATCGATCTATCGGTCTGTCCCACCCTGCTGGAGGGCAGGATCGTGCCACGCCATGTCGATTTGCGGCCCTTCTGTGTGACCGGTAAATCCAGTTGGGTCCTGCCAGGTGGCCTGACACGGGTCGCCCTGCGGGAAGGGTCTTTGGTTGTGAATTCCAGTCAGGGGGGTGGATCCAAAGATACCTGGGTCCTGATGGATTGATATGAGGAAAGTCGCAAAATGACACAGCTCACTCTATTGGCACGCTTCGCCGAAGAAATTTCCTGGATGGCCCGATACATGGAACGCGCGGACAATCTGGCGCGCCTGCTGGAAGTGAATGAAGTCTTTGCCAGGGACCGTCGTGGCGAACACAATTGGGACGCCATTATCGACCTGAATGCGGATCGGGAGCTGTTTGAAAAACAGCATGGCGCGACAAGCCCGTCCAAAACCGCCTATTTCTACATGCTGGACAGGGACAACCCGAACTCGATTATCTCTTCTGTCCGTTCGGCCCGCGAAAATGCCAGGTCGTTGCGTCCGCTGATCTCAACCGAGATGTGGACCCATCTGAATGTCTTTTTCAACGAATTGCAGGCGATTAGCGCGACGCCCGATAACATTCCCAATATCGCCCGTTTTTGTGAACGTGTCCGCACCGCCTGCCAGGCCCATACCGGCATAACCGAAGGGACATTTTATCGGGATCAGGGCTGGTATTTTTATCAATTGGGGAAGTATCTGGAACGGGCCGACCAGACGACGCGATTGGTGGATGTCAAATATCACACACTCTTGCCCAGACCCGATGATGTCGGGTCGATCCTGGATCTCAGCCAATGGAATGCATTGTTGCGATCAGCGGCGGGCTATCACGCCTATCGACGGGTGCATCCACGGGGCATTGACCCGATCGGCGTTGCGGAGTTTCTGGTTCTGAATAACCGTTTTCCCCGTTCCGTCCGATACTGTATCGGCGAAGTGTCAAACCTGTTGTCCCAATTGATCTACACATTCCAACTTAACCGGGGTGATCGCGTCGCCGAGGCTGTGGATGTCATTCACAAGCGACTGGAAGACACCGACATGCAATCCATTATTGATTTTGGCATGCACGAGTTTCTGGATGCGATTCAATTGGATTTGATTGCCGTGGCGAAGGCGATGGATGTAGCATATTTTGGTCAGCTTGAAGAGGATGATGTCGCCGCATAGGCCGCTACATTGATCGCATAACTAACAGCGTGGCTGCATCCCCCTGCTGTATGGCCTGTATAAGGATTTGGATGATATGAGCCATCAACGCCCCTTGGGGCCCATTGTTTTTCATCGCTCTGGCCCGATGTCCTGCCCTTACCTGGATGGTCTGGTGGAACAACAGCTTTTCATGGAGCTGGGCGGCCCGAATGCACAGGAAACTTTTGAACATTTAAGTCTGTATGGGTTTCGCCGGTCGCATCACATTGTATATCGTCCCACCTGCAATGCCTGCCAATCGTGCATTCCTGTTCGAATCCGCGTCGCTGATTTTCAGACCAAACGCCGGTATCGCAAAATCTGGAACAGAAATGCCGACCTGACGGAGGAAGATGTCGGTCAAAAAGCCACTGAAGAACAATATAAGTTGTTCAGTCGCTACGTTAAATCCCGCCATGGCGATGGCGATATGGCAGGCATGTCGATTCGCGATTATTCAAATTTGGTGGTCGCAAGCCCTGTTGACACAGGATTATTGGAATGGCGGACGCCATCAGGATATTTGATGGCGACCTGTATAACCGACCGGTTGGGGGATGGTTATTCTGCCGTATACAGTTTTTTCGATCCCACAGAAGAGCGTCGCAGCCTTGGCGTATTTATGATTCTAAGCTTGATCGAACTTGCGATTAAAGCCGATAAACCATTCGTATATTTGGGTTTTTGGGTTCCTGGCAGCCCAAAAATGGATTACAAGGCATCCTTTGAACCCATCGAAGGATTCTATCGTGGCGCCTGGAGTGAAATTCGTGACAAAGAATCCTGGGGACCTGTGACAACCAGTCCCTGTGGCAAAACACTTTGAACCTATTGCAGGGTAATAAATTTACGGTATAAACAAGGTAAGCGATTTTGTTAACAAGATCGAATAACAAAGCCGATCACATAACGGGCAATTCTTGGATTGTACCGAGGTGGGAGGTCTAAACTTCGTGGTTGTCAGAATTTGGCGCGAGGCCGAAGAAAGCAACCCCGAGAGGGAAGCCAAGAAAAGGGAGAATTATGAAACGTCGCGATTTTCTTAAAGCTGGAACTGTTGCCGCAGGCGCGGCTGCCGTAACTGCAGCATCAAACTTTGCTAAGCCTGCCATTGCGCAGCAACGCATTGAAATGAACATCGTCTCCACCTGGCCACGGGATTTCCCGGGTCTGGGTACCGGGGCACAGCGTTTTGCACAGCGCGTTCAGGACATCACTGATGGCCGCATCCAGGTGCAATACTTTGCCGCTGGCGAGCGCGTCGGCGCGTTCGACGCCTTCGATGAAGTAGCCTCTGGGAATGCACAGGCCTATCACGGCGCAGATTACTACTGGAAGGGCAAGCATCCGGCATGGGCGTATTTCACGACCGTTCCGTTTGGTCTGACCTATACCGAAATCAACGCCTGGATCCGCTTCATGGGCGGCCAGCAACTGTGGGATGAGCTGGGCGCAGAATTCGGCCTTAAAGGCCTGATGTGCGGGAACACCGGCGGTCAGATGGGCGGTTGGTTCAACAAAGAAATCAACAGCGCCGATGACCTGCGTGGCCTGAAAATGCGTATGCCAGGCCTTGGCGGTGACGTGATCGCCAAATTGGGGGCCTCTCCGGTTTCCCTGCCTGGTGGTCAGATTTATGAAAACCTGGTTTCTGGTGCCATCGACGCGACCGAATGGGTTGGTCCGTGGAACGACTACGCCATGAAACTGTATGAAGCAGCCAAATACTACTATTACCCTGGTTTCCATGAGCCGGGCTCGATGTTGGCTGTTGGCATGAACAAGTCCTGGTGGGAAGGCCTGTCGCCAATGGATCAGATGCTGATCGAATCCGCCGCGACCGTTGAAAATGACGTGATGATGTCAGAATTCAACGCCAACAACGGTACCTATCTGACCAAGCTGGTTAAAGAGCAAGGCGTTGTCGTGAAGAAATTCAACGATGATGTGTATGACGCGTATGGTAAGGCATCTGCTGAACTGTTCGAAGAAGTGAAAGCACACAGCGATCTGGCTGCACGCGTTCATGAAAGCTTCTTTAACACCCGTGCCGAGCTGGGTTCATGGGGTAACCTGCAGGACGTTGAATACGTTGTGCAGCGCAACCGCGTTTTGGGTCTGTAAGACCTTTGAGAATGATTTGGATTGCAGGCGGGGCTTTTGTCCCGCCTGCAGGCCAAAACAAAAAGTGCTCTGGCAATTCAAGACTGGAGACATGGACGAGATGAAAAAATCCGCCGTCCAATAATGAACGAACAGGTACATTTGGGGAGTTGCTATGAGCGCAGTTTCAGACGGCGTGACACCTGAATATTCAGATGTCGGCTCGAACGGGGTGTTGCCGAAGATTGCCCGCATTGTCGGTTGGATACTGTCGTTTACAACCCTGGTTTATATCATCAACAATTATCTGAATGTCTGGTGGGGTTGGCCAGGGGCCGCCGCAATTTTGGGTGATAATGCTGATAGTCACTTATTATCGGGCATTCAGAATGTTTTCTATCTTCTTGGTTTTGCTGCCGTTATTTTGTTTGTCTTCAGAACGCCTGATCGCTCTCTGCGCAAGGATTCCGAATCCCTTCGCGGGATTGTGAACTATATTATCCGGGCTGCATTCTGGGCCGTGATTTTTATTGGCGTGGTGGATGCCATCATTTCCTTCCTGCGGGTGGAAGACATTCTGCCCGCCCTGGTGGGGGATCAAATGACCTCCGATCTGGGACGGTCCCATTTTCGAGGTCCCTATGTTCATTTTCCTTTGATCATTTTGTCCCTGATCGTCGCCGCACGCACCAAAACACTTGGATTCCAATGGCTGGCGCTGTTGGTCGTTGTCGCCGAAATGTCGATTGTGGTGACACGCTTCGTGTTCTCCTATGAACAGGCATTTCAAGGCGATTTGGTCCGGTTCTGGTATGGTGCCCTGTTCCTGTTTGCCAGCGCTTACACGCTGTTCGAAGACGGTCATGTGCGCGTTGATGTTTTGTATGCCGGCTTTTCCACGCGCACCAAGGGCATCATCAATACATTTGGATGCATCGTCCTGGGTACCTCTTTGTGCTGGGTCATATTGATATTTGGCATGTGGGACCAATCCAGCATCATCAATACATCCATATTCAATTACGAAGTCTCACAGTCAGGCTTTGGCATGTATGTGAAATTCTGGATGGCCGGTTTTCTGGCAGTGTTTGCCGTATCAATGACCGTTCAGTTTTGCAGCTATATGATGGAAAGCGTTGCGGATATTCTGGGGGAACCCGGCCATCGTGAGCCGCCGCCCACAGGGGGCCCGGCTTAAACATCCAGCATTTTCTGTCGCTGTTTCAGCGGCTTGTAAAGACATCAACTTTGGACACTGTACGCTATGGAAATCTTCTTTTTAGTTATGTTGCTCGTGCTGATGGCTGGCACACTCGCTTCCGGATTTCCCGTTGCCTTCTCCCTTCCTGGGTCTGCGATCATTACCGTCTGTGTCGCAGCCGCGGCCGGGTATTTCATTGAAGGCAATCCTGACGCTTATTTTGCCCAAGGCGGCGCGTCCAATTGGTTGAGCGCCGGGGTCACAAACTTTCGGGGCGTTTACTGGGATGTTGATCGAGATACATTAATAGCCATCCCGCTCTTCGTCTTTATGGGCATTATGCTTCAGCGATCCAAAATCGCGGAAGACCTGCTGATCACCATGGCGCAGTTATTTGGTCCGGTTCGCGGTGGCTTAGGGATTTCCGTGGTGTTTGTGGGCGCACTGTTGGCTGCGACAACGGGGATTCTGGGCGCGACCGTGGTGGCGATGGGCATGATCTCCCTGCCCGCCATGATGCGGAACAACTATCAGAACTGGTTATCGACCGGCACAATTGCCGCATCGGGTACGCTGGGTCAGATAATTCCGCCGTCTATCGTTCTGATCATTCTGGCCGACCAGTTGTCGAACGCTGTGGATCAGGCGGGCGCATTGCGTGCTGCCGCATACAAAACCGCAACCGGCGAATTTTCCATGCCCAGCGAATTCGGTGTGACTTCCACCAGTGCCGGGGACATGTTCATGGGGGCGATGGTGCCAGGCCTGGTTCTGGTCGCGGTTTACATGCTGTTCATTCTGGTTGTCGCCTTCATCAAACGCGATGTCGCCCCGCCGGTCCCTTTCACGGGAAAGTATGATCGAAAGTTTGCGGGTAATGTCATATTGGCACTTTTCCCTCCCTTGGCGCTGATCTTCGTCGTGCTGGGATCGATCATCACCGGTATCGCAACCGTTAACCAGGCCGGTGCTGTCGGCGCCGTGGGGGCCATGGTGATGGCAGGCTATCGTCTGTATGAAGGGCATCGCCGCGCCTTCTGGCCGGCCGCAATAACCTGCGCCGCCGTCCTGGTCATTATGATCCTGACGTCACTGTACACGATTAACGTCAAAGCCATCGAAACGGTCGAGGATGAGATCGTTATCGGATTTGCCGTTCTTGCGGTCATCGTTTTCCTGGCAGGGGTTCTGTGGAGCGGTGCCCGCACCATGCGCATTGACAACACCTTGCAAGGCGTCTTGATGGAGACGGCAAAGACGACATCCTTGGTCTTCATCATTCTGCTGGGTGCGGCAATGCTGACCGCAGCCTTCCGCGGTTTTGGCGGTGAAGAACTGGTGCGCGAATTCCTGACCGGCCTGCCGGGTGGGTTCTGGACGCAGTTCATCATCGTCATGGCAGTGATCTTCTTCCTGGGGTTCTTCCTGGACTTTATCGAAATTGCCGTGGTCGTGGTGCCGATTGTGACACCGATCCTGTTGGCTGACCCATCGGCGAACGTTTCTGCGGTCTGGTTGGGCGTGATGATTGGTCTGAATATGCAGACCTCCTTCTTAACGCCGCCCTTTGGATTTGCCTTGTTCTATCTGCGCGGAGTTGCCCCGCCAGCGGTCAAGACAATACAGATGTATAAGGGTGTCGTTCCCTTCATCTCTCTGCAATTGCTGGCGCTGGTAATCGTCGGCATGAATCCGGCCCTGGTGAATTATTTGCCAACCCGCGTGTCTTTGCTGTCAGAAACAGCCCCACCGCCTGCCAATCCACGTTTGCAGAACTGCATTCAGGAATATGTCTGGGGCGAATTCCAAACACGCGGCGATGATATCAAAGCCGCGATTGCCCAGGCTCAGCAGTGGGATCTGGCGACCCTGCCGCCAGCCTTGCAAAAAGACGTTGCAGAAAGCGTCACACTGGCAATGGGGTCCTTTGATGCGCTGAAAACAGCACGGGACGCGACAGATGCAAAAAATGAAGCTGCTGTCGTCTATAAGCCCCTCTTGGAGCAAGTTCGCATCATCCAGAAAGATATCGCCGATCACAAGGCAGAGCTGGATGAAGACAAACAAACCCTGGGCCGGCTGAAGCGCAATGGCGATGATCCAGAGCGAGAAGAACGCCTTGCCGCCCGAATCGAGATCCTGGAAGCTGAGATGAAGGAATTGACGGCAAGCATTCCAAGCGATTGGGCGGAAACTCGGAAGGTCTTCTCTAAATACCTGTCGGAAGAAAAGCGGGCCTATGGTGTGTATCGCCGCACGGTGGATGGGGCCTATGAGCCGATCAAAGTATTGTTGAGCACCCTCAAAGGATCAGATGATCTGGCGGCCGCCCGCCAGGATGTTGCCGATCTGGAAGACGTGATCCGGAATGCCTCTAAGGAGGAACTGGAAGCCCGCTTTAAAGAGGTCGAAAGCGAGGTCGGGGCTGTTGCCGGCGCCGGGGATATTCGCAATGCCCTGTCAGATGCGCGGCGCGCTATTGCCTCCAGCAACACTCCGGACAAGGAGGCCGCTTTAAGCTCCCTGTCTAAGGCCCTGACACTGATGGACTCCGAAATTGCCTGGCGTACAAAGGCATCCGCGGCGCTACAGTCCGACGTTGAATCTTATGAACGTAGCATTCACGACACGATTGGCGTTCGGGAACTGGACCGCCTGCCCCGCCATATCGCGCTGTATGTCACCGGATGCAGTGCGGGTCATACGGATATCTCGCTGTATTTCTAAGATTGGCCAGGCAGCGCCAACAAAGTACAGGGGCTGTGGCGGAAACGTCACGGCCCCGTTTTCTTTTATGAAGGAAGATCAAACAAGTGGATCCATATTTCGGTTGATCCTGTTGAGATCCGCAGCCCGCCCGGCTTATCGTACGGACAATCCAGTTCATCATTTCTAAGCCGAAGGAGGTCGCAACAATGAAGTGCTTGCGCATCTATGCCACCCAAGATGGGGAATCGCATTTCGGAGAGGTCGAAATACCAACAGAAAAGGCATCGGTCCACCCCGACGCCACGCCGTTCGACATATCTGCCAGTTATCCTGCATCCCGCATTCGCTTCACCCGGATCCCGGCGGGCATGCGCCAGGTCGATTGGCACACCGTGCCAGATCGAGAACTGACAGTGAGACTAAATGGTACGGTAGAGTACGAAACAAGCGATGGTGAGGTCCGGAAGGTTTCTGCGGGGGAATTCGTTCTGGTTGAAGACACCCATGGCAAAGGCCATCTATCCCGCCATTCCCAAAACGCTCAAATGGTTCTCTGGATATCTTTGCCGAATGGTTTGGATGATCCGCAATCGGCATAACGCGGACACAATGATCCTAAACACGGCACAATCCGCCAAAGAAAAAGGCCGCACACTGTCCGTGCACGGCCCTTAACAAAACAGTCGATAGAATCAGTGCGTTATCCGCGCATCTTCCCCAGGATTTTCCAGCCAAGCGGCAGAACCGCAGCGGCCAGGGCAGATTTAACGATACCGCCCAGAATAAAGGGGGCTACACCAGCAGAGAATGCAATCGGAACCGCAGCAGCGAAGTCCAGACCTTTTGCAACGGCAATAACCTGGGTCAGCCACAGAAAACCGAATCCAAAAATTAGGACCGTACCAAGGATATTCGCAGCGAAGGAGCTGGGAATGTTGCGCCAACCGCGTTCAGCCAGCCATCCGACAATAAGTGCCGAAAGCACAAAGCCGAAAAGATAGCCGCCCGTCGGGCCAGCCATATAGGCCAAGCCACCGCCCCCTGCGAAAACCGGAAGCCCCAAGGCACCTTCGGCCAAATAAGCGATGATGGTCGCTGCGCCCAGGCGCCAACCATAAGCCATCGCAATCAAGAGAACCGCAAAAGTCTGCATGGTCATTGGGACGGGAAGCATCGGCACGTTGATTTTGGCAGAAATGGCTAAAATCGCTGTTCCAGCCAAGACCAGAACCACATTGCGCATCCAACGGGCGGCACCTTCGGCCTGCCATACTGTCTGTGCCAATGTAGGCTGCGTTGCAATCGCATTAGACATTTTCAATTTCCTTCCAACATTTAAAAACAGTTCCAATACTGTCGGCAATTTGGATAGCAGAATGTACGCTGCTTGCAAATCACCTCTAAGGCACAAGGTTTCAGGCTGGCTGAGTCCCAAATTCCGCGGGGGAGACGATTTCCAGTAACTCACAATCATCGCTACAGCGCAGCAATTCATGGCAAATGCCGGGGGGCTGATGCACGCAGGCCCCCGCCTCCATTGATACTTCGCCCTGCCCCTCATACCAGAATGTTACCCAGCCCTTCAGCACATAGACCATTTGGAAGTCCAGGCTGTGCGTATGGGCGCCGGTGCCGTCTGTGCAGGCTTCCCGGGCACGGATGACCTGGGCATGAAACTGGCCATCGGTCGCCTCCCCCATACCCAGATCCCGGTATTCAAAGAAAGAGCGTAGGCCCTTATCGTCAAAAACACCGTCCTTGGCATGTTGCACAGAGAATTTCATCGCATTCCCCTAGTACCTAGTACCTAGTACCTAGCTGAACTTGTTAGAGCGTGGAAAGCCTGCCGGCGGCATCCGACCAGCCTGGGCCCGCTTCCCGATCCAGCCGCTTAAATCATGCTCTGTGCGGGTTCGATCACCGATCTGCCAGGTCAGGCCTTCGGCTTTGGCAAAGGTTTTTATATCGCTTAAACCGCCATCCCGGTATTTCTGCAGGATAACGCCTCGCCCTCTCGCCATTTCGGGCAGTTCTTCCATATCAAACACCAGCAACTTGCGATTTTTACCGATCACCGCGACGCTGTCGTGATCCGCATCAATAATGCGGCACCCCATCGCCTCTACCTTGCCAGACACATTCAATATCTGCTTCCCGTTTCGAGTCTGGGCCAGCACATCATTTTCCGGAATCATAAAACCTCGGCCATCTGTTGAGGCAACCAACAGCTTCCGATCCGCCTGATGCACCATCAGGCTGACAATCTCATGATCATTGGGCAGGTCGATCATCAGGCGCAGCGGCTCCCCATTGCCGCGTCCACCGGGCAATTTATCGGCCCCAATGGTGTAAAACCGACCATTGGTGCCAAAAATCAGTACCTTATCGGTGGTCTGGGCCGGGATAACGAAGCGCGGACCGTCATCTTCCTTGTACTTAATTTCCGCATCGGAGGCCAAATGACCCTTCAGCGCCCGTATCCAGCCCTTTGCAGAACATACGATGGTGACCGGCTCTTTCTCTATCATCGCCTCCAGCGGAACGATAACAGCCGTCGGTACAGATCCCATTTCCGTCCTACGACGGCCCAGCGGTGTTGTGGGGCCATAGGCTTTCTTCAAGTCGCGCATTTCGTCGGCGATATGCTTCCAGCGCATCTCCCCATCGGCCAATAGGGTCACAATCTCTGACAATTCCGTTTCCAGGCCATCATACTCTTTCTTGATTTCGAACTCTTCCAAACGGCGCAAGCTGCGCAAGCGCATGTTCAGGATCGATTCCGCCTGCAAATCCGACAGGGCGAATGTATCCATCATCACCTGCTTTGGATGGTCTTCTTCGCGAATGATGCGAATGACTTCATCCAGATTGAGGTAACAGATCAGATAGCCCTTCAGGATTTCCAATCGCCGCTCGATCTGGGCCTTGCGGTGTTCTGAGCGTCGGATCAACACATCATGGCGGTGATCCAGAAAGGCCTGCAAGGCCTCTCTCAGATTGACCACTTTCGGTACCCGACCGCCCTCGGTCAGAACATTCATGTTCAGGCTGAAACGGGTTTCCAGGTCCGTATAGCGAAACAGACTTTCCATCAGCATTTCAGGATCGACATTGCGCGATTTCGGCTCGATCACGATGCGCACATCTTCCGCAGATTCATCCATGATATCGCCCAAAATGGCGATCTTCCGCTCCTGGATCAGTTCCGCGATACGCTCAATCAAGCGCGATTTCTGTACCTGATAAGGAATTTCCGTGACAACGATCTGCCAGGTTCCACCCTTTAACTGCTCCACTTCCCAGCGCGCGCGAATGCGGAAAGAGCCCCGTCCTGTCCCATAGGCCTCTGCAATCGCCTCCCGGCTTTCAACCAGAGTGCCGCCCGTCGGGAAGTCTGGCCCTGGAATAAAGTCCATCAGCTTCGCGACGGAGGCATTGGGGGTCTTGATCAGATAGATCAGGGCTTCGCACAGCTCTGCGACATTATGGGGGGGAATAGAGGTCGCCATCCCAACCGCAATCCCTGCCGCACCATTGGCCAGCAGATTGGGGAAGGCGGACGGCAGAACAACGGGCTCGCGCCCTTCCCCGTCATAGGTGCCGCGAAAATCAACGGCATCGTCATCTATGCCCTGCAGCAACCGATTGGCGGTTTCGGTCAGCCGTGCCTCAGTATACCGCATGGCCGCTGGGTTATCGCCATCGACATTACCGAAATTCCCCTGACCATCGACCAGGGGATAGCGCACCGCAAATTCCTGCGCCAATCGCACCATGGCTTCATAAATCGAACTGTCGCCATGGGGGTGATATTTACCCATGACATCCCCGACGATACGCGCGCATTTCTTAAAGCCGCTTTCGGGGTTCAGCTTCAATTCGCGCATCGCAAATAACAGCCTGCGATGCACCGGCTTCAACCCGTCCCGCGCATCGGGCAAGGACCGCGACGTAATTGTCGACATGGCATAGGCCAAATAGCGTTCGCTTAACGCATCGGCCAGCGGTATCTGGCGCAAGGCCACTGCGGGCGCGTCGTCTGTCATTCTTCAAGTCTCCTCAGATATCACAGTATAGTGTATCCGCTGGAGCCCAGAACGCAAGATATCGTGTGACCTATTCCGCAGGCTGTGCGCGATTGATGCGCCCTTGCAGCAGCAGAACACAGACCAACGCCACCAGGATCGGTCCAGTGATGCTGAGTGTCACAGTTCCCCAGCCATAGGCCTGTTGCAGAGCACCAGACAGGAAGCTTGCAATCGACACAGCGCCAAAGACCAACAGATCATTCACACCCTGAACCTTTGCGCGTTCTTCCGGCGTAGCAAATTCGGTCAGCATGGTTGTGCCGCCAACAAACATAAAATTCCATCCCACGCCCACCAGAACCAGGGAGGAGAAGAATTGAATCATGTCGATACCGGTCATATTGATCACAACAGAGCCCAGATACAGCCCCGCCCCCACCAGTATAATACGGGGTGCAGAATATCTGGCGATCAGACTGCCGGTGAAGAAACTGGGCGCGAACATGGCAATAACATGGCCCTGTATCACAAAGGCCGCATCGTCGAACAGATGGCCGCAATCAATCATTGCCAAAGGAGTCGCAGTCATCATAAAGGACATGCTGGAATATCCCACCATTCCCGCCAGGACGGCGATGACAAATTTGGGATCCTGCGCCAATTGTTTGAAGCTACGCCCTGTAGAGTCACCTTTCTTGCGCCGGGGGGGCGTTGGAATGCGGATGAACTGTAAAATCCCGACCGCAAACAACGCCAATGTGGCAACGGAAACATAGGCCCCGGCAAACAGGACCGGCGCAAAGATATCTCGCGTATGTTTCGCAATCTCAGGACCAAAAATGCCAGCTACCAAGGGCCCGATCATCACATAGGACACAGCCTTAGGCTTGAATTCCGCCGATGCGGTATCGGCAACGGCAAAGCGGAACTGCTGCCAGAATGCATTGTGAAAACCAATCAAGAACCCAGCCAAGACGAACAGCCAGAAATTCTGATCAAACAGGGCATAGGTCGCCAATCCCGCTGCGCCGAATCCGATCAACTGGCCGACAGAAAAGCCGGCACGTCGACCGATACGGGCCATCAGCAAGGCGGCTGGCGGTGCCGCCATCATCGTCCCAATGAATTGCATCGACAGTGCCAGAGTGCTGAGCGCCCGCTCCGAAAACGTGCCGATCAGGGGCAATGAATACATAACCTCCGGCCGCGCCAGATAGGCACCGGCTAGAGCCGTCACGGTCATGATCAGAACCGCGCCCGTGTTACTGACCGCCAGGGATGCGCATAACAGCATCGTGTTGCGGATCGTTGGATCACCCTTTGGGAACAACATGTCTTAATACCCTATCGCACTGCCATCTTTGCGCGGATCAGACCCAGCGGTCAGAATCCCCTGTTCCCAATCAATGAAGATCGCTTGCGACCCACCAACCGGCCCACGGGGTTGAACCAGTTTATGCCCGCGGGCTGTCAATTCATCCTGAATATCCTGCGGCACGGCCCCTTCCATTTCCACCTCACCCGTGAACGGGTCGGGCATGAAGCGCGGTGCATCCATGGCTTCCTGGATATCCAGGCCAAAGTCAAAATGCCGTGTCAGGAACTGCATATGACCAAAGGCCTGATATTCGCCCCCCATAACACCAAATGGCATCACGGCGCGATCCCCCTTGGTCAGCATGGCCGGGATGATCGTATGCAAGGGACGTTTTCCGGGCGCAATCGCGTTTGGATGCCCTGGTTGCAGGCTGAAACCCATTCCTCTGTTCTGCAACAAAACGCCGGAATTGGGGGCCATCAGGCCGCTGCCAAATCCATAGAATACCGTATTGATGAAGCTACAGCAGTTGCGGTCCTTATCGACGACGGTGATGTAAACCGTGTCCTTATGGGGGGGCAGGTCGACTGCTGTTGTCGGATCCGCCGCACGTTTTGGATCAATCGCGGCGCGCACCGATGCGGCATAGTCAGCCGACAGTAATTCCTCAACCGGAACCGGGTTGAAATCAGGATCTGCGAGATAGAGATTTCGGGCTGTATAGGCCAGGCGTCCTGCCTCAATTTCCTGATGGATGCGGTCTGCCGTGATTGGGCCTTTTGCGGCGTCAACGTCACATCCCCCCATCACATTCAACAGCAACAGCGCGATCACGCCCTGGCCATTGGGCGGGCATTCCCAGACCTTATAGCCCCGGAAATCCGTTGAAATCGGCGTGACAAAATCCCCTTTAACAGAGGCGAAATCCTCCATTGTGTGAAGGCCGCCCTTGGATTGCAGATAGGTCACGATATCCTCTGCAACCTCACCGGTATAAAATGCATCGCGACCGTGATCGGCAATCAACTGCAATGTCTTGGCAAGCTTTGGCTGCGAATGGCGGCTGCCAACGGCAGGGACTTCCCCATTGACCAGAAATGTCTCAGCCATTGACGGTTCTGCGGCCAAAAGCGCCTTTTCCACTGAAAAGTCACGATGCACCCGCGATGAAATGGGATAGCCATCCCGCGCATAACCGATCGCCGGTGCCAGCACATCGGCCCAGGGCATATGGCCAAATTTCTGATGCAGTTGCCACCAGGCATCAACAGCGCCTGGTACTGTGACCGCATGAACGTCGCGCTGAATTTTTGTGATCCCCAGCTTCTGATAATAGTCGACCGTCGCCCCGCTGGGCGCCTTGCCAGAACCATTAAACGCGGTGATATCCGCACTGCCCGCTGGCGCATACAGACAAAAATTATCCCCGCCAATACCGGTTGAACCTGGTTCAACAACGCATTGCACCGCACAGGCCGCAATGGCCGCATCCATGGCGTTCCCACCGGCCTGCAGGATTTGAACCGCCGTCTGCGTGGACAATGTGTGTGAGGTCGATGCCATGCCGGTAGGCGCATGAACAGGTGAGCGGCCAGGCCGTTCCAAGTTTCTCATAGGGGTAAAGTCTCCGTCCCAGGAAGCAAATCAGGAATTTTTTATGTCCGATGACAGCCGACAATACCGATTTAGGGCATCCTTGCCACGGGAAAAATGTCCTTGATAAAGCCGTTAGCTTTTTTGCTTAAAGGCATTCTGTATCAGCACATCATTTACCACGCCACGGCCCAGAACACGCCCGCTGATTACAAGCATGCGACGTTTCAGGCTTTTCACCAGAATGCGATCTTCAACCGGGACAACGGCGAAATATCCATTCAAATCTGTCAGAAACGCATTGCGCAATCTTGGCATTAGCTTTTGTGCAAAGGCCTCATTGTCGGGCCCGATGGTTTCCAACGTGACATTCAAAATCACATAATTCACCACGACGCCGCCGCGAATAACGGGGATGCGCAGGGGGTCAAGCTCTATCAATCTTGTGTCCGGCGGTGGCGGCGGTGCGGGTTCCGCCATGTCATTCTGGGTCGGCAGAACGAAGAAATAATAATAGCCCCCGCCGCCGCCTGCCAGCAGAACCAAAACGACGACAATGATGATCAAAATCTTCATAGGGCCAACGCGTTAAAAAGCATCACACACGATACTCTAAAGACAGTCATAGCCCAGCACTAGCTGTGACGGAAGCCCACATGCGTGAAGGTTAGTTCTTCACCGTCTGCATCATGGACAACCACACGGTCGCCTGAAACGATCTCCCCGATGCAGGTCACACGACAGCCGCTGTCTGCTGCGGCGGCTTCGATATCTGGGGCCCGTCCGGTGATCAGCAATTCATAGTCATCGCCACCGGTCAGCAATTCCAGATACAGATTGGGCTGATCAGCAACCAATTCCGCCGCACTGGCAGACAGGGGCACGGATTGCGCGCGTAACACGGCACCGACGCCTGATTGTTCACAGATATGCGCCAGGTCGCCGATCAGGCCGTCTGATACATCCATCGCCGCATGGGCCCGCCCTACCAGGGCCAGACCCAAGGCGATACGCGGGTCCGGGCAGCGATAACGTCGCAGCATGGCGTCCGCTTCCGGTCCATAGGGCAATTGTCCTTGGGCGGCCAGAAGGCCCAGGAATCCATCCCCGATCCCGCCGGAGACATAAACAGCATCCCCAACCTGTGCGCCTGACCGCCGCAAGGCCTGTCCCACAGGCACAGTGCCCAAGGCAGTGACCGCAATGGAAATCGGGCCGGGGGTGGAGGTTGAATCACCCCCCATCAAATGCCAATCAAATTCCGTCTGATCCGATGCCAGGCCAGCGCAGAAAGCCTCAATCCAGGAATCATCTATGCGCTTTGGCAGGCTGAGGGACAGGAAATAGCCAAGCGGCGTCGCCCCCATGGCGGCCAGATCCGACAGGTTCACCCGCATCGCCTTGCGCGCCAACATGTCCGCTGCTTCATCCCCGATGAAGTGAACGCCTTCGACAATCGTATCCAGGGTTACGACCAGCTCACGCCCCGGCGGAACGGCAAATACCGCTGCATCATCCCCCAGGTTAAACGCGCCTGGTGCCCCTTTCGCCAGGGGTCGGAAATACTGTGCTATGCGATGAAACTCGCCGGTTGCCGGGGAAGGCTCTTTCTGTTTATCAGCCATGATCCGCATCGGGGGCGATCAAATCCACATCGTCCTGACGCAGCACCGTCGCCAGTCGATCCAGAATACCGTTCACAAAACCGGTTTCCGCCGTGTCATAGAATGCGGCAGCAATGGTCAGATATTCGCTGATCACCACAGGCGGGTCGATTTCATCGCGCCGCGCCATTTCATAGGCCCCTGCCCGCAGGATTGCGCGCAGCACGGTTTCCAGGGATGCGACCTTGCGTCCCTTTTCAATCGCCGCTTCAATCACGCGATCCAGGTCTTGCCTGCCGCCCGTAACGCCCAGCACGATTTCAGTGAAGAACGCGCCATCGGCCTGAATTGTTTCCCCATCCAGATCTGCCGTGCCGCCCCGTTCTCGAAAGCTGTCAATTGCCTTGCGCGCGTGATGGCCCGAAATTTCCATCTCGTACAAGGCCTGGACCGCCGCCAAACGGGCTGCCCGACGCTGAGCGCTTTGAGTGGGCGAAAGTGATGTATGAGGGCTCATGATAGGCTGTTCCAATCAGGTAAGGTCAAAATTGCGACGCAGGGCGATCATACGCAGGCACGCCGCCGCAGCATCCTTGCCCTTGTTCTTTTTATCCCGCGATGCCCGCGCCCAAGCTTGCGCTTCATTTTCTACCGTCACAACACCATATCCAATCGCCAGATGATGCTGCACGGACAGATCCATCAGACCGCGCGCGCTTTCGTTGCAGACATAGTCATAGTGGGTTGTCTCCCCCCGAATGACGCATCCCAAGGCCAGATAGCCATCATATCGACCTGGCTGTCCCGAATGGGCCATGGCGATGGCGGCGGGCAATTCAAACACACCAAAGACCGTCACACGGTCATAGGTCGCCCCCTGGGCTTCCAATTCCGCAATGGCACCCAGGCCCAGTTCTTCGGAAATCGCCGCATAATAGGGCGCTTCCACGATCAGTATATGTGCCACAATTGACCCTTTCTTTGCGCGCGTCTCAGCCCAGCGCCTTGCGACCAACGATTTTCAATCCATAGCCTTCCAGACCGATCACGGTCTTATCGGTATTGGACAGCAAGACCATATCATGCACGCCCAGATCGGCTAAAATCTGTGCGCCAATGCCATAATCGCGCAATTCGCCGGTGGCATCCTCTGTCGCCTTATTCTCACGCCGACGCACGCGGTCAGACAGAGAGGTCGCATGCGGTTCCCGGATCAGGACCACGACGCCACAGCCCTCTTGCCCGATCAGGTCCATGGCTTTCTGCAAATCACCGGCCTTGCCGCCTTCTGAGTCCATCAGAACATCATCCAGAATGCTCAGCGCATGCATGCGCACGAATGCGGGCGTACCAGCCTTCAAATCCCCCTTCACCAGGGCGACATGTTCGGCATAGTTCAGGCGATTGACATAAACATGCATGGTAAATTCACCGCCATGCACTGATGTCAGGGTCGTGCTTTCCGTCCGATCTACCACACGGTCATGCTGGCGACGATGGGCAATCAAATCCGCAATGGCACCAACTTTAAGTCCATGAAATTGCGCAAATTTAATCAGGTCTGGCAGGCGCGCCATTTCACCGTCATCATTCATGATCTCACAGATCACGCCAGCCGGGCTTAATCCCGCCAAACGCGCCAGGTCAACCGCAGCTTCCGTATGCCCCGCGCGCACCAAAACACCGCCATCCCGGGCCAACAGTGGAAAGATATGGCCTGGCGTCGTGATGTCTTCCGGTGTCGCATTGGGGGCGACTGCGGCGGCAATCGTGCGCGCGCGGTCCGGTGCGGAAATCCCGGTCGTGACCCCTTCCCGTGCCTCAATCGATACGGTAAAGGCGGTACCAAAGCGGCTGGCATTCTTTTGCGGCATCAGTTCCAGGCCCAGACGCTTAACCTGCTCCCCCTGAAGCGCCAGGCAAATCAGCCCACGGCCATATTTCGCCATGAAGTTAATGGCTTCCGGTGTCGCCATTTGGGCTGGAATAACCAGATCGCCCTCATTCTCGCGGTCTTCGTCATCTACCAGAATGAACATCCGGCCATTTCGGGCTTCCTCAATGATCTCATCAATAGAAGACAGGAAGCGCGTATCACTCGCTGCGCGGGCGATGTCCTGTTTTGATATCACAGAGGGGCTGTCTTTACTCATCCGGGCATTATCCTTCTTGACCAAGCAGGCGCGCAACATATCGGGCCAGCGCGTCCACCTCAAGGTTCACCCGATCCCCCGGCTTGGCGCGACCAAATCCGGTTTCTGAAAAGGTATGTGGGATGATGTTGACGCCAAAGCTGTCTTCACCAACCTCGTTGATTGTCAGGGAAACACCATCCAGGACAACAGATCCTTTCGGTGCAATATATTTCATAAGATTAGCGGGCGGGCGAAAACTAAAGCGCCAGCTATCCCCGTCCCGCTGACGGTCGACAATGTCGGCGACACCATCCACATGGCCCAGCACGAAATGGCCGCCCAGTTCATCACCCAGGCGCAATGCGCGCTCCAGGTTCAGGTGCGATCCGACGGACCAGCCATCCAATGTCGTCTTCGACAGGGTTTCACCAGAGGCCTCAACAGCAAACCAGCCTTGGCCCTGTGGGGTGCGTCCGGTTTCGATCACCGTCAGACAACAGCCGGAACAGGCGATCGATGCGCCCAAAGCAATGTCTTCAACCTGATAGCGGGTTTCAATGACGAAGCGGGTATCGCCACGGTCTTCCCGCACAGATACCCGTCCTTGATCGGTAATGATGCCGGTAAACATTTGCCTTATCCTACAGACTTCACATTCAGGCCTGTATTTACGCTTCTCAGCCGATAAGGCAAACCCAGTCTACCCTAAACGCGTGCGAATTTCGTCCAGCATCGCCAAACGCTTCTTCTTCAACTCTTCCAGATGCATATCATCCATGGGTTCGACATCCGTCTCACCCCGGTGAATTTCTCGGTTCAGATCATGATACTTTTCCGTCAGCTTGCGGAAATGCGGATCGCTTTCCCGAAGCGAATGCAGCGCCTCTGTGCTGTTTGGAAATTCTTCGGCGAGTTCATGGGGGGTATGGGACATTGGTATTCTCCAGTGCTGATGATCAATATCGAAAGATTGTAACTTGATTTGATCCGCAGCGCCTTGCGCTGGATCAAGAAGGACAGACCAGACAGTACCTCCTCACTCCTGACATGGGGTATAAGGAAACTCATTTAAAGTTTTGATTTTAATGATTTTTAATAAATGTATCGACCAGACTTGATCCGACCGCACGGGATGAAATCAATTCAAACCGTGTGGCATCAGAAAGGGCGGTGATGGCGAGGTCTGAAATTCCTGAACGCGCGTCTGCACCCAGAACAAGACCGGACCGATACCAGGCCACCCGATCAACACACTCCGCCCGCAGGAAGGATGCAGCGACCTGCCCACCCCCCTCCACCATCAGGCGCGTAATGCCACGCCCTGCCAAGGCTGACAGCACATCCGGCACGGATAAGCCGCTTTGACTTTGGGGCACGGCCAGCCGGGTCACGCCTTTCGGTACCGCTGTATCACAGCCCTGCGCGACGAATTGCAGGGTCGGGACAGTGCCGTCGCATAGTTTCGCGGTCTCTGGAAGCCGCCCCTGTCCGTCCAGCACAACCCGCACTGGCTGGACCAGAATTCCCTGCAGACGGCAGGTCAGTGCGGGATCGTCGGCCAGGGCGGTGCCAATTCCAACCAGAATGGCATCATGGGTCATGCGCAGCAGTTGCGCGTCCTGACGTGCTTCCGGCCCCGTAATCCAGCGACTTTCACCAGATGCCGTTGCGATCTTGCCATCCAGGCTGGTCGCCAGCTTTAGCGTCACCATGGGACGGTTCCGGGTGCGCGACAGAACGAACCCCTGGTTCAAAAGCAAGGCCTCGCGTTCAAGTACACCCAATGTGACTGGTATTCCGGCAGCTTCTAAGGCTGCGACGCCGCCCCCGGCAACGCGGTTGTCCGGATCGATCATCGCGATCACGACGCGTGCCACCCCGGCCTCGATCAAGGCTGTTGAGCACGGGCCGGTCTTTCCGGTATGGCTGCAGGGTTCCAGGCTGACATAGGCGGTTGCCCCCTTTGCCGCAGATCCGGCGCGGCGCAGGGCCTCCGTTTCCGCATGGGGACGACCACCGGGCTGGGTCCAGCCGCGCCCGACGACCTGACCATCCTTAACCAGCACACAGCCCACCGCGGGATTGGGTGCGACCCGCCCCAGACCGCGCTGCCCCAGAGCCAGGGCGACGCGCATCCAGCGGCGATCCTGGGCCGTTTCGGGGCTTGCGGTCATGGGTCAGTCTTCAGTTAGAGATCATCTTCAAGTTTGGAGACGTCACGTTGCACGAAATCCGTGAAATCCTTGGCCTCGCGGAAGTTCCGATAAACCGACGCGAACCGGACATAGGCGACCTGATCCAATTGCAGCAGGGCTTCCATCACCATTTCGCCAACCGTTGAAACCGGTACTTCGCTTTCACCGGAGCTTTCCAGCCGACGCACGATGGAATTGACGATCCGCTCTATCCGGTCCAATTCCACATTACGCTTGCGACAGGCGATCTGCATGGAGCGGATCAGCTTGTCGCGATCAAAGGGCTCGCGCTGACCGTTTTTCTTCACCACGGTCAATTCGCGCAATTGAACGCGCTCAAAGGTCGTGAAGCGGGCCCCGCAATTCAGGCACATTCTCCGACGGCGAATGGCTGAGTTATCCTCAGTTGGCCTGGAGTCCTTAACCTGGGTGTCATCATTACCGCAGAACGGACATTTCATTGCTCTAAAGCCCCCTCACAGATGTCCAGGACGGGCCAGTCCCGCCCTGGATGTCGCCTTATGCGCCTGGATCGCCTGGGCGATCAATAAGGCGCATCATACAATGGGAAACGCGCACACAGCGTTTTCACACGCGCATGCACAGACTCTTCAACCGCAGTATTGTCTTCCCGATTCGCAGCCAATCCGTCCAGCACTTCTACGATCAGCTGTCCCACTTCGCGGAATTCAGCCTCGCCAAAGCCCCGCGTTGTGGCAGCAGGCGTCCCCAGACGAATACCACTGGTAACCATCGGCTTTTCCGGATCGAACGGAATGCCATTCTTGTTACAGGTGATCCCGGCGCGCTCCAGGCTCTTTTCGGCAATATTGCCGGTCAGGCCCTTCGGGCGCAAATCGACCAGCATCAAATGCGTATCGGTGCCACCGGACACAATGTCCAGCCCCCCTTCAACCAGCGTTGCCGCCAACATTTTGGCATTGCGCACGATGGCCGCCGTATAGGCCTTGTATTCGGGGCGCAAAGCTTCACCAAACCCAACCGCCTTGCCTGCGATAACATGCATCAAAGGCCCGCCCTGTAAGCCAGGGAAAACAGCGGAATTGAATTTCTTCGCCAAGGCTTCGTCATTGGTCAGGATGATGCCACCACGCGTGCAGCGCAGCGTCTTGTGGGTCGTCGAGGTCGCGACATGAGCATAATCCAGCGGGTTTGGATGCTGTCCACCAGCCACCAACCCCGCGAAATGGGCCATATCGACCATGAAATACGCCCCCACGCTGTCGGCAATTTCCCGGAAGCGTTTGAAATCAATCAGGCGCGGATAGGCTGAGCCCCCCGCGATGATCAGTTTGGGCTTATGTTCCTGCGCCAGGCGCTCCACCTGATCGAAATCGATCAGATTGTCTTCTTTACGCACATCGTATTGAACCGCATTGAACCATTTGCCCGATTGGTTCGGGGCCGCACCATGGGTCAGATGCCCACCGGATGCCAGCGACAGACCCATATAGGTGTCGCCGGGCTGTAACAGCGCAAAGAACACTGCCTGATTTGCCTGGGCGCCGGAATGTGGCTGCACATTGGCAAATTTACAGTCAAACAGCTTGCAGACCCGCTCAATCGCCAGTTCTTCGACAACATCAACATATTCGCATCCACCATAATAGCGACGCCCGGCATAGCCTTCAGCGTATTTATTGGTGTTTACAGAGCCGACAGCCTGCATAACGGCGCGGCTGACAATGTTTTCAGACGCGATTAGTTCGATCCCGTCATTCTGGCGATGCAATTCATCCTCAAGGGCGGCATAAACAGCGGGATCGCTGTCTTTCAGGTCATTTTGAAAAAAACCGGTATAGCCATATAAATCCTGCTTTTCTGCTGTGCTCATTCCTTAAGGTCCTTTTGCATGTTAGGGCTGGCTTAAACTAAAAACAGACCACGCCCCAGGGTTACGCGATACCCTTGCACAGGGTAAAATCAATCGTATCACATTACGTCCGGCATTCTGACGGTCGGGGTCATTTTCTCAACCCGCCTGGCATGTCGCCCGCCCTCAAAATCAGTCTGCAGGAATACAGTAAGGGACTCCAAAGCGACTTCGATCCCCATCGTGCGTGCGCCCAAAGCGATAACATTCGCGTCATTATGCTGGCGCGACAGACGCGCATCGGTGCTGTTATGGCACAGGGCTGCGCGAATATGACTATGACGGTTCGCCGCAATTGAAATGCCGATCCCGGTGCCACAGACCAAAATGCCCCGCGATGCGCGGCCATCTGCCAAGGCCTGCGCCATCAACTCCGCGAAATCCGGATAATCCACACTGTCGCCGGAATGGGTTCCCAGATCCAACGGATTCAGACCCAATTGTTCCAGAACCGGCAACAGGGCCAGTTTCATTGGCAAACCCGCGTGATCGCAAGCCAGCGCCACCGTCTTAGTGTCATTCTTATCTGTCACACCATACCCTCGCCTCAGCGGAAGAGGCCGGGATGTAACACAATGTCGATGGCATTGCCAGAAAAACCCCCACAATTAGGGTCAGCCACCGTATCTGTGAGTTTATTCAGCGCACCATAAAGTGAACTGCACGATCGTAGATCAGCCCCGATGACGATAAAAATCTCTGGACAGAAAAACACTGCATATTGTGCAGAAATAAAATTCATCCACTACAAATTGAGAAGTAAAAAATTTAACTAACATTGCTTTTTAGATACCTAACAAGATTTACTGAATCTATATTGATTTACATGCCTTTCTTTGCTTTAGTTTCGTTTGGAACGCCCAAAAACTATACAGTAATTGCAGTTGATGACTGCATTATCGTAGAGTGTTGGGACGTCGGGGCTGCGGTTTTAGGAACGCGATACCATCACGTGCCGGTCTGTTTACGGGTTTGCACCAGGGGGAAGTAGATTATGCCAACACTGAAATCTGACACTGCAACGAAATCAGCGGACGCAGGAAGTTCTGCGACGCGGGGCGACTTGTTGCAAATGACAGCCGGCGTCGTTTCCGCCTATGTCGGCAACAATCCGGTGGAAAAAGCCGATATCAGCAATGTGATTGGTGAAGTATTCACGAAATTTGCATCCCTCAGCAATACACCGCCGCGAACCCCTTCCCGTCCGCTGCGCCCAAAGGCTTCTGTCGCGCCCAAAAATTCTATCACCCCCGATTACCTGATTTGTCTTGAAGACGGTAAGCGACTGAAGATGCTGAAGCGGCATTTGCGCACCGCCTATAATCTGACGCCGGAACAGTATCGCGCGAAATGGGGCCTGCCGCCAGAATACCCAATGGTTGCCCCGAACTATGCTGCGCAACGATCTGATTTTGCGAAAAAAATCGGCTTGGGGAAAACCACGGGGCGTGGCGGGCGTTAAGCTTGAAAGACCCTTATAGGTCCCAACCGCTGGGCGTTTCTGCGCGTCTGGCACGCAGTATGACGCGATCCTGATCTTTCTCTCGCACATTCTTGTCAAACTTGCTCTTATAGACCATGCGCTCCAGCTTGCGCAGCGCCTGGACGGACAGGATGTGCTCCCCTGCGGTAATGTCCCCAACGATCGATACTTCGATATAGGTAACAGGATCAACCGCACAAACTTTCACATAGCGGCCTTGGGGCACGAATTCTATCAGTGCACCCTGCGGCAGGACAGTACTGTTTCCAGGCATCATTTTGCGGCTCATGCGCCAATTTACTGCTGCTTTGCGAAACCGCCAAGCATTTGCTGCATGCGTTATTATTTTAAGCTTAAAATAAAACTTTACTCTTGGTATGGACGCGGCTAGCACTTGACCATAGATTATCGCCAGCACACTTCATTGAGATCAAAGGAACCCCATCATGAGCGATCGCAAAGTCCGCGCCCCATTCGATTGGCAAGACCCTTTTCTGTTGGAAGGCCAATTGACCGAAGAAGAACGGATGATCCGCGACACGGCAAAAGACTATTGCCAGGAACAATTGATGCCGCGCGTTCTAATGGCAAACCGTCATGAAAAGTTCGACCGGGAAATCTTCACCGAAATGGGTGAACTTGGTCTGCTGGGCATGACGGTAGATCCTGAATATGGTGGCGCCGGGGTCAACTACACCTCTTATGGGCTGGTTGCGCGCGAGGTTGAACGGGTCGACAGCGGGTATCGTTCCGCCATGTCGGTGCAAAGCTCCCTGGTCATGCATCCAATCAACGCTTATGGCTCGGAAGAACAGCGCCGCAAATATCTTCCCAAGCTGGCCAGTGGCGAATGGGTCGGGTGTTTCGGCCTGACCGAGCCGGATCATGGCTCCGATCCGGGCTCTATGGTGACGCGCGCAAAAAAGGTAGCGGGCGGATACAGCCTGTCTGGATCCAAGAACTGGATCACCAATTCCCCCATTGCCGACATTGCCGTGGTCTGGGCGAAAACCGAAGATGACGTGATCCGCGGTTTTATCGTTGAACGCGGCATGAAGGGCTTCGAAACGCCAAAGATTGAAGGCAAATTCAGCCTGCGTGCCTCTGTCACCGGGATGATCATGCTGGATGAATGCGTCGTACCGGAAGAAAACCTGCTGCCCAATATCAGCGGCCTTGGTGGCCCGTTCGGTTGCTTGAACAATGCCCGCTACGGCATTGCCTGGGGTGCCCTGGGTGCTGCAGAATTCTGCTGGATGCAGGCCCACAGCTATGTCATGGACCGTAAGCAGTTTGGTCGCCCCCTGGCCGCCAATCAGTTGATTCAGAAAAAGCTAGCTGACATGCAGACCGAAATCTCTCTGGGCCTTCAAGGCTGCCTGCAGGCGGGTCGTCTGAAAGACGAGGACCGCTGCCCCGTGGAACTGATTTCCCTGATCAAGCGCAACAGCTGTGGCAAGGCGCTGGACATCGCCCGTGTCGCACGCGACATGCATGGCGGCAATGGGGTTTCAGACGAATACCACGTCATTCGCCACGTCATGAACCTGGAAGCCGTGAACACCTATGAAGGCACCCATGACGTGCATGCCCTGATCCTTGGGCGCGCGCAGACCGGGATCCAGGCCTTCATGTGAGTAAGGATGCAGAAACAGCGGGACGAAAATCTGCGGGACTGACGGTAGACTCGATTACCTCGACCCTGCCACAGGGCGTCCAGGTTCCCCCCGCCCCCACCCGAAAGATACCAACACAGGCCTGGATCCTGCTGTTGGCCCTGATGTTTTGTTGGGGCGCAATGTGGCCCCTGATCAAGATCGCGACAGCGGAAGTTCCGGTGCTGTCCTTGCGCGGCCTGTCCGCCCTGATCGCGGCGATTGTTCTACTTGGGTCAGCCGTTGTGACCCGCAAAGGCCTGCTGCCCATTGCGAATGAATGGAAGAAAATAGCACTTTGTTCGATATTCCTGGTCTTCGCTTGGTTCTATTTCTCCGCGCTTGCCGTCAGCTTGCTGCCGGCAGGCCGGGCCGCCCTTCTGGCGTATACGATGCCATTCTTCTCTCTGGTCATCGGGGTAATTTTCCTGCATGAGAAAATCACGTCAAAGCGGTTGATTGGGGTGATATGTTGTCTTTCCGCTGTGCTGCTATTGGCGTGGAACGATTTACAATCCATCGCGTCGCAGGGCATCCCCGTTGGCATTCTTGCGATCCTGGCTGCGGCTTTGATCTGGAGCATTGGATCAACCCTGCAAAAGCAGTTTAACTTTCAAACACCCGTTACCGTGACGCTTGGGTGGATGTTGATCATCGGGGGCGTTCCCCTTTCTATCCTGGCTTTGCTTCTGGATCCAACCGAGTGGGTCTTCACAGCCTCGAACCAGGCGCTTCTGGCGACCCTGGCTATTGCCGTTCTCAGCCAGGCCTTCGGGTTTTGGTGTTGGTCGACGATATTGAAACTGACCGATGTCGCCTTTGCCTCCATCGCCGTCCTGTGCGTCCCGATGATGAGCCAGGCCATGAGCTTTATTCTGGTGGGTGAAGCTTTTGGATTGGTTGAGTTTTCAGGCCTGCTGCTGATCACGCTGGGCCTTGCCACTGTTTTGCCACTAAGGGGGCTTAAAACAGCGCTGAGAATTCAGCAGGGTCACACCTCAAAGAATTGAATTATATTGCACAGCACAACACTGTGTCTTGCGCCCGGAGTGTGATAATACTAAGACCTGTCCTTTAAAACGTATCTTTGATGCGCGATGACCAGGAGAGACTGAGATGATCCGCCTCAGTACCGCATTATTTGTCCTTTTCCTATTTCCCTCGGTCGCGAGCGCCCAAACGGATCCAGACGCAGCCGCCCGGTTTATCTCGAAACTGGGTGATAAGGCCGTAGACGTTTTGCAGGATCAATCAACATCTCTGGAATCCCGCGAAGAACGGCTGCGCGGCATTGTTGCAGAAAGCCTGGATATCAAAACCATTGGAGAATTTGCAGTAGGGAAGTCATGGGACCGGGCCTCTGATGAGGAAAAAGAAGAATATATGGAGCTTTTCTCCGTCTATCTTCTGCAGATTTATACCCAGCGCCTGGGGGGGTATACCGGTCAAACGCTTCAGATTGACGCCAGCAGTGCCTATAAGGATCGCGACGCCGTTGTCGAAACGACAATCGTGCAGGAAGGGTCTGACAATATTGATGTAAAGTGGCTGGTTCGCGATGGCGACAGCGACAGCAGCAAAGGTATGCGCATTCTGGACGTTATCGTTGACGGTAAAAGCCTGGCATTGGCTCAACGCAAGGAGTTCACAAATATTATCGCCCGTGAAAAGATGAGTGGTTTGCTGAACCTGCTGCGGTTGAAGGTGTCCAAATATTCAGCGCAATCTTAGCAGGATCGGTTGTGCAGCGCAGTATAGATAAGTATTTATGGGCCCTTGCCCAAGGCCCTGCTTGATCGCATAATATGAGTCTGGGGGATTGTATGAAATGACAGGGCTTTGGTGTAAGAAATTGACGCTGTGCTGTCTGGCATTGATTGCGACCATTTGGGGCGCAACACCCTCCTATTCTGCTGATTTTCAAGATGGCTGGAACGCCTATCAGCGGGGTGATTTCACCGAAGCACGGAAAGTTTGGACTACCCTGGCAGAGGCTGGCAGCGCCAAGGCAATGTTCAATCTGGGTGTCTTGTATGATGAGGGGCGCGGTGTCCCCCAGGACACCAAAACCGCCATCAAATGGTGGACCCAATCTGCCGAATCCGGAAATTCTCTGGCCATGCATAATCTGGCCCTGGCCTATATAGAAGGGCGCGGGATTAAGCAAAATTATGACCGCGCCTATGGCTGGCTGGAACGCGCGGCCTATCACGGGCTGGTCCGGTCGCAGTATTCGCTTGGAAAAATGTATGAATACGGCCTGGGCGTGGGTGAAAACCAGATCCGCGCCGCCTTGTGGATCGAACGGGCGGCCATCGCCGGGTTTGACCGCGCACAATACAATATGGGCAAGCGCTATCGCGATGGGCAAGGCGTTGAAAAAAACAAAGAAATGTCCGCTCGGTGGTTTCTGGCTGCCGCCCGTCAGGGATATTCCAAAGCCCAAAGCCGGGTTGGAACACGCTTTATGAAAGGCGATGGGCTTGAAAAGGACCTTGTTGAAGCCCTGAAATGGCTGCGCCTTGCGGCACAACAAGGCGAAAAATCCGCTGCCGAGATTGCCGATAAATTGCAGGCAGACATGACCGATGAAGAACTGGCACAAAGCGAAAGGCGCATCGCAACCTTCACGCCGGAGCGTGCCTCCGTTTATTGAGGCTGTGCTAATAATCCCTGCACATGGCGTGCGATGGCCAGCGAGGCCGTAAGCCCCGGACTTTCCATACCATACAGGCATATCAACCCTGGTACAGTATGGGTCTGAGAGCCATCGATCTGAAAATCATCTGCGGTACTTCCCGGGGGGCTGAGCTTTGGCCTGATCCCGGAATATCCAGGACTTAACACGCCATCTGGCAGCGCTGGATAATAGCGCCGTACCGCGGCATAGAATGCTTGCGCCCGATCTGGGTCCACGTCATATAGGTTGGGGTCCGCCAGCCCGTCAATCCATTCCGTATCAGGCCCGAACCGCAGGCCCCCCGCCATATCAATGGTCACATGAACCCCCAATCCCGCCTGCGCCGGTACAGGGTAGATCAAGCGCTGAAATGGAGAACGCGCTGCGGTGATAAAATAGTTCCCCTTACAGAAATACTGGCCCGGAATGGTTGAGGTCGGGATTCCATCAATCGCGCGGGCCACTGTTTGGCTGTGCAGGCCTGCTGCAATGATCACCTCGTTCGCGCACAGTTCCATCGGGTCAGCACCACCAATTGATAGAATAATCCCCTGCCCGTCCCGACGACCGCCCAGAACCGGGCTGTTGCAAACAATCATAGCACCACAGGATTCCGCATCGCCCTGATAGGCCTGCATCAAGGCATGGCTGTCGATGATACCGGTAGACGGCGATAGCAGGGCATTGGTGCAGAACAAGGCCGGTTCCAGTGCCATCGCCTGTTCCGCGGTCAGATATTTAAGATCCATCACACCATTGTTTTTTGCCTTCTGCACAATCTCACTCAATGCGCTTTCTTCCTGGGGGGTCGTGGCGACAATCAATTTGCCGCAGCGCCGATAAGGAATGCCATGGGTGTCGCAATAGTCATACAGTGCAGCTTTTCCAGCCACGCAAAAGCGCGCTTTAAGGCTGTCCTTTGGATAGTATATGCCTGCATGAATGACTTCACTATTGCGCGAACTTGTTTCGCTGCCAATGCTGTCAGCGGCCTCCAGGACGATGACCTCCCTTCTGGATTCGGCCAAGATCTTGGCACAGGCCAGACCGATCACGCCGGCCCCGATCACCACTGTTTCAATCCGTTCCATCGCACCTGAACACTCGGTAAGATTTGCAAATTCCCTAAAGACGCATAGGCTGAGCTATCTTACAGAAAACGTCCCAAATACAGATAACAGTCAAGGTGGAATGTTCCGTGGCCAATCATAAGAAATTCAGCGATGACACTCTTGCCGTTCATGCAGGACGGCATCCGCAAGACAATTTTGGCGTGGTCAATCCACCCGTCTATCATGCCTCGACAATCCTGCACCCAACCTTGGACTCCTGGGAAGGGCGCAAGGTCGGCGGCAGCCATAAATCAGGTCGCCATTCAATCACCTATGGCCGGCACGGCACACCGACGCAATTTGCCCTGCGCGATGCCCTGACCGCCCTGGAAGGGGCCGCTGACACGGAATTGCTGCCCAGTGGCATGGCTGCCTGTGGCCTGTGTTTTCTGGCCTTTGCCGAACCCGGCGCGCATTTCCTGATCCCCGACAATGTCTATGAACCGGTGCGCAAGATGGCACTTGGGCATTTGACTCAATTGGGCTGTGTCTCAGAATTCTATGATCCCGCTATTGGCAGTGGGATTGCCGATCTGATCCGTCCTGAAACAAAACTGATCTGGACAGAAGCCCCAGGCTCCCTGACCTTTGAAATGCAGGACCTGCCGGCCATTGTAAAAGCGGCGAAGGAAAAGGATGTGATTGTCGGGATCGACAATACATGGGGGGCCGGGTACTTCCTGAAGCCGCTGCAAATGGGGATCGATTTGTCCGCCCATGCGCTGACGAAATATCCCTGTGGTCATTCAGATACGATGATGGGCAGTATTTCCTGCGCAACCGATGCCTTGTTCGCAAAAATTCAGGTCGCCAGCCGGGCCTATGGAAACAGCGTGTCACCGGATGATTGCTATCTGGTTCAGCGCGGCTTGCGCACCATGCCAACGCGCCTGCACCGTCATTTCGAAAGCGGCCTTAAAATTGCCCAATGGCTGGAACAACGCCCGGAAGTGTCGCGCGTTATGCATCCCGGCCTGGAAAGCCATCCGGGGCACGCCATCTGGAAACGGGACTTCACCGGGGCCTGTGGCCTGTTCAGCATCCTTGTCGACGCCCCGGACCGGGACCGTCTGGCTGCGATGATCGAAGGCTATGACCTGTTCGGGATCGGGGCCAGCTGGGGTGGATTTGAAAGCCTGGCTGTTACCTCCTATCCCAAACGTGCGCGCACCGCGACCACCTGGGAAGAAACCGGTCAGGTTGTGCGCCTGCATATTGGTTTGGAATCACCAGACGACCTGATTGCCGATCTGGAAGCGGGATTTGAGCGTCTTGCGGGTCATTGAAGCGGATTGGAAGGGTTTGTTGACATGATCACCCGTGCGGCGGCAGGTCTGGTTGCTGTTCTTGCTGCATTGCTGATATCCCCCGTGGTTTCCGCGCAAGAACCTGTTCGGGTTTTCGCCGCAGCAAGCCTGACGGAACCTTTGACCCTGTTGTTTGCTCAGCAGAATGGAGTTGATGGTGTTTTTGCCTCCAGCGGGACATTGGCGCGACAGATCGAAGGGGGTGCCCCGGCGGATATTTTTATCAGCGCCAACCCGAAATGGTCGGATTACCTGATTGAAAAAGGCATCGCCCGCCTGGAACAGAGTGCTGACTTTCTGCGCAATCGGTTGGTTGTGGTATCCCCAAAGGACTCAGCCATCCCTTTGATTTTTGACACGGCAGCCGGTGCTGCCTTCCTGCAGGATCGACTGGCGATTGGCGACCCGGACCATGTGCCTGCTGGCCGTTATGCCAAACAGGCCTTGCAGGCAATCGGCCTGTGGTCCGATCTGGAAACCGTTGCTGTGCGTGCCGCCAATGTCCGCGCCGCCCTGGCCTTTGTTGAGCAAGGGGCCGTTGGATACGGCATCGTATATGCGTCGGATGCGTCGGCCAGCGATAAGGTCACCGTGGTGGCAACCATTCCTGAAGATCTGCACCAGCCGATCCTCTACACCATCACCCTGCTGTCTGACAGGCCGGAAGCAAAAGCCATCCTGGCACATTTGAAAGATGCTGACAGCGCAGATGTCCTGAAACGCTTCGGCTTTCAGACGCTCCCTTAAGCCTGATCATGCTGACCCCCTTTGAAACCGAAGCACTACTGCTCAGCCTGAAAGTTGGCGGCATCGCCACGCTGGGCGCACTGATCCCCGCCATACTGATCTCGTATCTTCTGGCACGGGGGCGCTTTCCCTTGAAATGGCTGCTGGATGGAATTGTCCATGCGCCGCTGGTGGTGCCGCCCGTGGTGATTGGCTATCTGTTGTTGATCGGCCTTGGTCCGCGCGGGCCGATTGGTGCGCCGCTGAAAGACTGGTTCGGGATCAGCATTGCCTTCACCTGGCAGGGTGCCGCCGTGGCAGCCGGTGTCATGGCCTTTCCCCTGATGGTGCGCGCAATCCGCCTGTCCCTGGAACAGGTCGATATGCGTCTGGAACAGGCGGCCACCACATTGGGGGCCAGTCGGTTGGATGTGTTCTTTACCATCACCCTGCCGATGATCGCGCCAGGGATCGTCGTTTCCGTGATCCTGGGATTCGCCCGCGCATTGGGTGAATTTGGCGCGACGATCACTTTTGTCGCAAATATCCCAGGCGAAACCCGCACCATGCCACTGGCCCTGTACACATTGGCGCAAACACCGGGTGCCGAAGCTCAGGCGGGGCGTCTGGCGCTGTTAAGCGTTATCGTTGCGTTAGTGGCGTTGATCGCATCTGAAGTGATCGCCCGAAAGACCCGACGCGCCATCGGTCTGCAGGGGGAGCATGCGCCGTGATCTCCATCGATGTTAAGACAAGATTGGGGGCATTTACTTTGGATGCCCAGATCGAAACGGGCGATGATAATCGCACGCTTGCCCTGTTTGGCAGATCCGGGTGTGGGAAGACATCGCTGGTCAATACCGTCGCGGGTCTGTTGCGACCGGATCATGGGCGGATCGTCATTGGGCAGGACGTGCTGTTGGACAGTCAGGCTGGAATTGAAATGCCCGCCCATGAACGACGTATTGGTTATGTCTTTCAGGAAGGCAGACTGTTTCCCCATCTCAGCGTGCACGGCAATTTGACCTATGGTCAAAAGCGCAATGGCGAAGGATCCATCCGCCTGTCCCAAGCCGTCGATTTATTGGATCTGGAGCCCCTGTTGGGGCGTAAACCCTATGCCTTATCCGGGGGTGAGAGACAGAGGGTCGCCATCGGTCGGGCCTTACTGGCCAATCCCCGTCTGTTGCTGATGGATGAGCCCCTGGCGTCACTGGATTCCCATCGCAAGGGGGAAATCCTGCCCTTCATCGCGCGGTTGCGGGACGAGGTTGGCGTGCCCATCCTGTATGTCAGCCATGCCATGGAAGAGATTGCCCAATTCGCCGACCAGGTCGCCCTGATGGAAGCCGGACGGGTCATTGCGGTGGATACGGTTGAACATCTGACAGCGCGGTTGGACCTGCACCCGCTGACCGGCCGATACGAGGCAGGGGCATTCCTGTCTGCCCGTATCACGGAAAAGAATACCGCTGATGGATTGATGCGCCTGACCCTGAATGGCGGTGCAAAGCTGATGGTACCAATGGCTGATCGCCCGTTGGGAACCGAAATGAAGCTTCGGATCAGGGCACGCGATGTCAGTATCGCATTACAGGAGCCCCAGGATATCAGCATCCTGAACCGCCTACCAGGAACCGTGATTGATATCCGACCCGATACCGACGGCCCAATGGCGGAAGTCTTGATCGATGTCGGTGTTCCAGTTTGGTCCCGCATTACGAAGTTATCGGCATCCACCCTTAGCCTGTCACCGGGCAAGCCCGTTTGGGCGCTGATAAAATCCGTCGCGATTGATCGAACGGCGCCCGGGCGAACCAAGCCAAATTGAACTGGTATGTGACCAAACGCCTTTCCAAAAATCCCGTTTAGAAGCCTGACTGAGCATCCCAATTTTTGAATAGGTGGCTTTTGTTCCAAAGGAATGGCCCCTTAAAGTAGAACATAGTAAATACAATTTATCTTTATTCCCCAATTAAGTGCTGTCATTCTAATGCACCCTTAAAAAGTGCATAGAGGTTCCAATGGCACGATTAAGCCTCACTCTGCTGGTGCTGCTGTTTGGTTTGAGCATCCCCTGCAGGGCGGAAACATCGCTGCGGATCGCGACATGGAACATCGCGCATCTGTATGATAGCTATCCCGACCGATACCGGGCCTATGCGCGAACGGATGAAGATTTCGCGCGGCTGAAAAAATATGCGGATCACCTGGATGCCGATATCATCGCCCTGCAGGAGGTTGAAAACGAGGCGGTCGCGCGGCGCGTTTTCGGGGATGGGTATGATTTTATCTTCTCGAACCGAAACAATGCACAAAGGGTTGGTTTCGCCATCCGCAAAGCCCTGGTTCCACACAGCGTAGCTACAGATTACACACCATTGGGACTGAACCGGGCAGCCCTGCGCTATGGGTTGGATTTGACCCTTAACCTGGACGGACAAAGGCTGCGCCTGTTGAACGTTCATTTGAAATCTTTTTGCCATGACAAACCGCTGACCAGCAGAACACATCATTGCGCACGCTTAAATCAGCAGGTCACCCCCTTGGAATCCTGGATTGATGCCCGCGTGCGCGCCCAGGATCCCCTGATCGTTCTGGGTGACTTCAATCGCAGATTTGATGAAGAAGGGACCGCCCCTAATGGAAAATGGATGTGGCCGATTTTAAGCGATGAAAATCCCCCAGAACAAAAATTGCTGAGGGTTACCCAAAACAGGCACTCAACCTGCTGGGCGGGCCAGTATCCAGCCTATATCGATCACATAATACTGGATGTAAGAAGTGCGAAATGGCTGAGGCCCGATAGCTTTCGACAGATCGTCTATACCGATCCGAAAACGCTGCAAAGGAAACTGTCCGATCACTGCCCCATCTCGATTGACCTGTTGATCAGAGAACCAAACTCTTAATGCCCCCAGGCAAACATTAAAATTATCAAATGGCTGCCGATTTCCACTTCACATGCCATAAATACGATATAAACTTCAACTCAGTTCTGGAGGGGGCGACTATGAAGCGTTGTATTGCCATTATGATTGTTTGTCTGATCGCAGTCTTGACCAATCCGGTCAAAGCGCATGCGATTGATGTCGTTACCGGTAACAACTACTTTCCCTACAGCGATGAGCGCCTGCCGGATGGCGGATTAGGGACCCTGTTGGTTAAGGCAATCATTGAAAAAATGGGGGTGCCCGTAACGGTCGCCTTTCTGCCTTGGGATGAGGGCTATCAGCAAACCCTGTCCGGGCGCTATGTGGCGACTTTTCCCTATATCAAAACCCCGGAGCGCGAGGCTGATTTTCTGTATTCAGACGAATTGTTTACTGTGCGCCCCTATCTTTTCACAAATTTTGAGCGCGCCATTGGCGTGACCCAAGCCAGCGATATGATTGGGAAGACCCTGTGCGTTCCCAAAGGGTGGGAAGTGGATTCCTATCTCAATGATTATGCCAAATCCGGCCAGATGCGCGTTTATAATAAGACCGGCGTTGCCGGATGTTTCAAACTGTTATCCGACGGCAAGGTCGATGCCATTTCAATTGATCGTTTTCTGGGAACGATTGCGGCCCGCAGCATCAGTAATTCTGCCTGGTTCAAGGCCCGGCGGCTTGCCATCGATGCCAGCCCGAACCACCTGATCGTGCCGAAATCCATGCCCGGTGCGGATCGCTGGATTGCCCGCTTTAATGAGGCCCGGGAAGAATTGCGCAATGATGGGACCATTGCCAAACTGACCAATTCCTATTTCGAAGCCTATAAACAGGAATGACGACTAAACCATCAGGTGTTTGCGCACTTCTGCTTCATCCATATCGCCGATGGCGCCTGCGACAACGACTTCGCCGCGGTCCATGACGGTATAAGCATCCGCCAGATCCCGGGCGAATTCGAAATATTGCTCAACCAGCAGGATCGCCATATCGCCACGATCCCGCAGATAGGCAATCGCGCGCCCGATATCCTTGATGATGGAGGGTTGAATACCCTCGGTCGGTTCATCCAGCACCAATAAGCTGGGGCGCATGGTCAGCGCCCGCCCGATAGCCAATTGCTGCTGTTGGCCCCCGGACAGGTCCCCTCCCCGACGGCCCAACATGGATTTTAGAACCGGGAACAGTTCGAACACATCATCCGGAATAGAATGATCCTTGCGGGCCAATGGTGCATAGCCGGTTTGCAGATTTTCCTTCACCGTCAACAGTGGGAATATCTCTCGCCCCTGTGGGACATAGGCGATGCCACGTTGGGCCCGCTGATGGGGTGGCATCGACCCCAATGTTTCACCCTGCCAGGAAATGGCCCCTGACGTGATGGGATGCTGCCCGACCACAGCCCGCAACAGGCTGGTCTTGCCAACGCCATTGCGACCCAGAATGCAGGTGACCTTACCGACCTGTGCAGAAACCGACACAGCTTTCAGGGCTTGGGATGCGCCATATTGCAGGCTGATATCTGTGACTTCCAGCATGTTCCTAGCGCCCCAAATAAACTTCGATAACACGGTCATCTGCGCTGACCTGATCCAATGGACCATCGGCCAGGACCGATCCTTCATGCAGCACGGTCACCTTCACATCCAAATCCCGCACGAAGGTCATATCGTGTTCCACAACGACAACCGAATGGGTCTTGTTGATTTCCCGCAGAAGATTTGCAGTTTCCACCGTTTCCGCATCGGTCATGCCGGCCACCGGCTCGTCCACCAGCAGAAGCTTTGGGTCTTGCGCCAACAACATGCCAATTTCCAGCCATTGCTTCTGACCATGGGACAGGTTGCCCGCCAGTTCATCGCGCACAGCACCCAGTCGGATGATATCGAATAGCCCTTCAATCCGCTGGGAAATCTCATTCGTCTTTTCGGCAAACAAGGCAAAAAAAACACCCCGCCCGCCTTTCAGGGACAGATACAGATTATCCTCGACCGTGTGATGTTCAAACACCGTGGGCTTCTGAAATTTGCGACCGATGCCAAGCTGTGCAATAGCGGCCTCATCCATCTGGATCAGATCGTGGCTGGAATCAAAGATCACATCGCCGGTATCAGGCCGGGTCTTGCCGGTGATCACATCCATCATGGTGGTCTTACCCGCGCCATTGGGTCCGATGATCGCACGCATTTCGCCGGGTTGCAGGATCAGCGACAGATTGTTCAGCGCCTTGAACCCGTCAAAGCTGACACTGACGCTGTCAAGATACAGGATGGAGCCATGGGCCGTCATTCACTCAGCCTCCGACGGTTGAGATGCAGGGTCTGGCGATCGCTTTGTTTCCCGGGGCGCGCGGGTTTTCTCAAAGCGTTGGTGCAGCATGCCATACAGCCCCAGAACTCCCTTTGGCAGGAACAGCGTTACCCCGACGAACAAGGCCCCCAGAGCGAAAAGCCAGACTTCAGGAATGGCCCCTGTAAAGAATGTTTTCGCCCCATTCACCAGGATCGCTCCCAGGATCGGGCCATACAGGGTTCCGCGCCCGCCAACGGCGACCCAGATCACCATTTCAATTGAGTTCGCCGGGGCGAATTCGCCGGGATTGATGATCCCAACCTGCGGCACATACAGCGCGCCTGCAATGCCAGCCAGCGCCGCCGACAGTGTCCAGACAAACAGCTTATAATGCTCCACCCGATAGCCCAGGAACCGTGTGCGGCTTTCCGCATCGCGCACCGCCACCAGAACCTTTCCCAATTTTGAGGCAACAACAGCCTTACAGATCACCAGTCCAAGACACAGCGCGCAGGCAGACGCTGCAAACAATCCCATGCGGGTCCCGTCGCTTTGGATATCGAATCCCAGAATATCCTTGAAATCGGTCAGTCCGTTATTACCGCCAAATCCCATATCATTGCGGAAGAAGGCCAGCAGCAGCGCAAAGGTCATCGCCTGGGTAATAATGGACAGGTAAACCCCCGTCACGCGCGACCGAAAGGCCAGCCAGCCAAAGACAAAAGCCAACGTGGCCGGGGCCAGCACCACCATGATCGCGGCAAACCAGAACATGTCAAAGCCATACCAGAACCACGGCAATTCCTTGTAATTCAGGAACACCATGAAATCCGGCAGGATCGGGTCGGCATAAACGCCACGGCTTCCAATCTGGCGCATCAGATACATGCCCATCGCATAGCCGCCCAGCGCAAAGAATGCGCCATGGCCCAGCGACAGCACGCCCGCAAACCCCCAGACCAGATCCACAGACAGCGCCAGCAGGGCATAACACAGATACTTGCCCATCAGGGAGACCGCATAGGTCGGCACATGCAGGAAATTGCCCGGTGGCACCATCAGATTGCCAATTGCGATTAAGATTACACATAACAGGGTCGCAATCAGAAAGGCCATTAACCGCCCATCCAAGCCCCGCAGAATAAAGCTGGAAATCATGACTCAACCGCCCGGCCCTTCAGGGCGAACATGCCCCTGGGACGCTTTTGAATGAACAGGATGATACAGACCAAAAGGATGATCTTGCCCAATACCGCACCGGCGAAGGGCTCCAGGAATTTATTGGCGATGCCCAGAGTCATGGCCCCCACCAATGTCCCCCACAGATTGCCAACGCCGCCGAACACGACAACCAGGAAGCTGTCGATGATATAGGACTGGCCCAGATTGGGGCTGACATTGTCAATCTGGCTCAACGCGACGCCTGCAATCCCGGCAATGCCCGATCCCAGTCCAAAGGTCATCGCATCGACCCAATTGGTCTTGATCCCCATGGAATTGGCCATTCTGCGGTTTTGCGTCACAGCCCGCATGCGCAGCCCGAATGATGTTTTGCGCAATACCAGCATCAGGACCGCCAGCACGACCAAAGAAAAGATCACAATCGCCAACCGATTATAGGTGATCGTCAATTGGCCCAATTGGAAAGCCCCTGCCAGGAAATCCGGGGTCCCGACTTCCCGGTTTGTGGGACCAAAGATGCTGCGCACTGTCTGTTGCAACAGCAGCGCAATGCCCCAGGTCGCCAGCAATGTTTCCAGCGGGCGTCCATACAGCCATCGGATCACGCCGCGTTCAATGACGACGCCAACCGAGCCGGCAACCAGAAAGGCCAGCGGCAGAGCGATCAGCAGCGAATAGTCAAACAGGCCCGGCATCGAGGTGCGAATGATGTCCTGCACGATGAAGGTCGTATAGGCCCCCAACATCACCATTTCCCCGTGGGCCATATTGATAACGCCCATCACGCCAAAGGTGATCGCCAGTCCAATCGCCGCCAACAGCAGCACCGACCCCAGCGACACCCCGTACCACGCATTCTGTGCCAGATCCCAGACCGCCAGGGATTTTTGAATGGCTGCGATGGCTGTGTCGATATCGGCTAATAGCGGGCCTTCTGCGCTGCCTCTGGCATTCAATAGAACCGCCAACGCCGACTGGTTTCCCCGATCCGCCATCAAGGCAACGGCCGCCTGCTTTTCCGCCATATCGCGGGGGGAATTCAGGACCGCCGCCGCGCGGGCTTCCTGCAGGGCAAGTTTCACGGCTTCGACCGTTTCTTTTGCAATCGCAGTATCCAAAAGGTCAATCGCATCAGCATCTTTGGACTTGAATATCGCCCCAGCCGCAGCAAGCCGTACCTTTGGATCATCCGACAACAAGGTCAGGGCGCCCAGCGCGGATCGTATTTCCCGACGCAACCGGTTATTGACCTTGATCTTCTCGACGGCACCACTGGGAACCGACCCCAATGCATCGCCCGATATCGGATCGAATGTCTCGACCGTCGCGCCCTCATCCAGGCCAATCACAATGGCCTTGTCTGATTTCGTGACGAACAGCAGCCCCTCCCCCAATGCTTCCAAGGCTGGGACGGCGCGGGCATCACCCGTTGCGGCAATGGCCTGGATTGCCTTGGCGCGGTCCGAATAGCTACCGTCAGCCAAAGCAGAAATCTTGTCTTGTAAGGCGGGGTCTTGCGCGGCCATCACTTGGGCTGTTCCTAGAATGAGGAACAGGGATAGGGCTGATATAGAGAAACGAATAAAGGCCTTCATGGAGAGTATCACCTCTGCTGGAGCGCCAAAATAGATCGGTCACACTCTGTTTCGGGTATCGGGGATGGCGATATGTGCCACCCCCGACACTGCGAAACCCTGCGCCTTATGCGCCGCCGCACTTGCCTTCAGCGGTATTGAAATTGCCGCAGGACATGGGCTTGCGCCAATCAGAGATCAGATCTTTCGACCCCGGCAGGAAGTCAGACCAGGCATCCCCAGGGACCAGGCCTGGCGTCCGCCAAACGGTGTCGAACTGACCATCCGACTGAATCTCACCGATCAGGACCGGCTTGGTGATGTGGTGGTTCGGCATCATCGCGGAATAGCCGCCCGTCAGGTTCGGAACGGAAACGCCAACCAGATTGTCGATAACGGTATCGGCAGAGGTGCTGCCCGCCGCTTCCACAGCCTTGATCCACATGTTGAAGCCAATGTAGTGGGCTTCCATCGGGTCATTGGTGACGCGCTTGTCATCCCCGATAAAGGCTTTCCATTTTGCAATGAAATCAGCGTTTTCCGGGGTGTCGATGGCCATGAAGTAATTCCAGGCCGCCAGGTGACCGACCAGAGGACCGGTATCCAGACCCGCCAGTTCTTCTTCCCCAACGGAGAAAGCGACGACAGGAATGTCTTCGGCCTTGATGCCCTGGTTCGCCAGTTCCTTATAGAAAGGCACATTGGCATCACCGTTGATGGTGGAGACCACAGCAGTCTTCTTACCAGCCGATCCGAAGGTTTTGATGTCAGACACGATGGTCTGCCAGTCAGAATGACCAAACGGGGTATAGTTGATCATAATGTCTTCAGGGGCCACGCCTTTATCCAGCAGATAGGTCTCCAGGATTTTGTTCGTGGTGCGGGGATAGACATAGTCCGTACCCGCTAAGACCCAACGCTCTACGCCTTCCGCATCCGCAAGATAATCCACCGCCGGAATGGCCTGCTGGTTCGGGGCCGCGCCGGTATAGAATACATTGCGCTGGCTTTCTTCGCCTTCATACTGAACCGGATAGAACAGGATGCTGTTTAGTTCTTCAAAGACCGGCAGGACCGATTTGCGCGATACAGAGGTCCAGCAGCCAAACACCACATCGACCTTGTTGACGGAAATCAACTCGCGCGCTTTTTCAGCAAACAAGGGCCAGTCAGACGCCGGATCAACCACAACGGCCTCAAGTTTTTTGCCCAAGACGCCGCCCTTTTTGTTCTGTTCGTCAATCAGCATCAGCATCGCGTCTTTCAGCGTGGTTTCGCTGATCGCCATGGTGCCGGAAAGGGAATGAAGAATGCCGACCTTGATCGTCTCTTCAGCAGCCTGGGCCACTGTGCCAACAAGCATCATGCCTGATATCGCCGCAGCCCCCATTAAGGAACGAATACGATTTTTCATGTTTAGCCTCTCTGTCTACAGTTTTTATAGTTACTCCAATAATTGTGCACTGCAACAAGCGTACCAATTTTTCGGTACTTTCTGGAGCACGACAGTACGCTAACTAATCTATTGATATAACGTATATTATTTCATAAATCTGACATCGGTCCCAATTCTGGGGTACTCTTAATCTTTAAATAATTGCATATATTTTAAACTATCTAAAATTTTTGATCAAAAAATAGACATTTTATGAAATATCCAACTCTCTGATCGCGAAAAAAAATCCCACCCCTGCCAGTGGCCGGGGTGGGAGGGCATACCGTCTGTAATCAAGCCATTATTTGGCGGTAATCACCGTCATGACCAGTTTCCCGTCAACACGGACCGGGCCGTCTTCCTTGGCACCCAGCGTATATTCAAAGCCGCCGGTTTTCATGCCGCCGTCTTCACCATGCAGCATCAACATCAGCATTTCACCGCTTTTGACCGGTTCGGTCAGAATAGCGCTGACATCGGCGTTTTCACCGATTTTCAACGGTGCATAGCCAATAACCGGGCCGGGCTTCATATCAGCACCGGTGCGGTGAACCACCATCCAGCCGTTGGCGTGTGCGACAATCTTATCAGCCGTGACGGTGCCAGTTGTCACATCCTGATCCGATGCCATCACGCCCAGTTTCATATCGCCGGAATTAGACCCGGCGGAAGCCGTGATGCTGATGACAGTGCCGGCTGCAAAAACCAGAGCAACGAGAGCCGTTACAATAAAATGGCGAACCATAGAAACCTCCTGTGTATTGTCTGTTATGCGGACAAACGCTGTGTTTGAACGCAAGACCACATTGCCAGGGGTCAGCCCCTGACAAGCCACCCTTCTGATGGCCTACCTACAGCTACGGACGGTTTTTGAGAAAGTTTCAAAACAGACGAAAAAAATGACGATCAGGGCTGAACGGGGATCAGATAGCCATGAATTGCCGGGCCTGTGGGTTTACCCGTGGGCGAGCCCCCTGGCGGTTCCACACTGATACCAAATGTGGCTTGCTGCAGTACTTCAGAAGGATAGGCCGCCAGACTTTTTTGTGTCAGCGCCCCATCCTCTGACAGCAGGCCCAGGGATTGCGGTTCTTCGGCAATTCCATCCCCGACGATCCACAGCTGATAAGAGGCCTGTTGCTGTCGTTCCGCCGCAACCGGCTGAATGGTCAAGGCGCGCGTTTTCAAATCAATCGATAACAGGAATGCGGGCTGTTGATCATCAGATTGAAAAACCGCAACGAAAGTCTCTTGCTGGGGCCCTTGAACAAGGGGGGCATTGACCAGGATATAGGCAAGCAGCGATGCCGCGATTGCCCCGGTCACAAATGTTGCACTGCGCCAACGCGATACATGCTTTTGCAGTGAAAGGACGGTGCCGCCATTCCCCTCACCCCCGGTGCCGCCCTGCCCCTCCAATTGGTCAAGGCGCGCCTGGATGCGATCAAACAGGTGCGGATCAGGTTCCGCGCTGCTGACTTCTTCCTGCAGCGGTGCCATACGCTGTGTCCAGTCATGAATGGCCGCCTCCAGCGCCGCATCCTGAAGACGGCGCGTCTCCACCGCCAGGCGCTCCTCAGCATTTAAGGTGCCCAGCACATATTCCCCGGCCAATTGGTCTATTTCTTCCCGGTTTGTCATGACCCCAGGCATTCCTTCAATTGCTTCAAACTGCGATGCAGCCACGTCTTAATCGTATTTACCGGCTGACCAAACAAATCTGCCAGATCCTGGCGAGAGGCCCCTTCCAGATAGGCCAGCCGCACCATTTTGGCCCGGTTGGGATCCAAGGCCTCCAAACAGACGGACAAAGCCTGATACGCCTGACTGCGCTCCAATTCATCCGATGCGGATCGGGAGGGATCAACAATCGTATCAATCTCAATTTCCACAGTCATCCCCTGGCCCTTTTGGCGGCGCAATACATCAATGGCGCGATTGCGGGCGATGGTTCCCATCCAGGTGATCGGCGATGCACGGTCCGGGTCATATCGCGCCGCCTGCCGCCAGATGGTCACATAGACCTCTTGCAGCACGTCCTCGCTGAGCGCCTGATCCTTCAAGATACGAAGGACAATGCCAAAAAGTTTCAAGGAGGTGGCCTGATACAGGGCAGCAAAGGCAACCCGATCCCCCTGCGCACAGGCAATCAGATGGTCCTTCAAATCGCCAGGGGTGCATTGCATACCCAAACCCACTTATCCTTACGCCCCCATCCGCATCACGATATCACAGCCAGCGCAGGACATATACCAAAACCGGGCGTTATATGGATGGTGGGTGCTCTATCCAGTTGAGTACTGAGCCGTAGGTTGGGTCATTGGGTCACCTTCGTCGTTCTTGTCTATCTTATGGGCGCTGCCACTTAACAATCAAGAAAGGTCAATACGGGTGTCCAGCTTATTCATTGCATGTGATAGCAATGACCACGCACTTCCGCTGTGCATTTCCATGCCCCACTTTTCATCTGCTTACAGTCTGCATTCGCAAAGGTTGTTCGCTCGGAAGCGTTCCCTTTCTCAATTTCGGAAAATCTTGTTGAATCGTAACGCGCTCCTTTACCATAGCACTGTTCGCTAATCTTGTTGGTAGCCTTTAGCCGTGCGTAAGCAATGGCTTTGGCGCGGACGCTAAATGTCGATAAATTTTTACCGGTTACCACCTGAGGCATTGGTTCATAGACTTTTTGGGGAGCATTTTGTTTTTGGCGAACCGATGCGGTATCGCCTCTCACATCTGCATACTGATCTTTCTGGGGTGATGATGAATTTGATGAACTGTTGGACTGGTCGTTGGACTCATCGATATTCATTAAAGCCGAGCCAGCTTCTGAACCGTTATAAGGACTGGAACCAAATCCCTTTGTAGAAGGCATGGCTTGGGACTGAGCTGTAAATTTTTCCTGACGCGCCTGCCGCTTTTTCATCCGCATTGCTTGACGCCTTGCTCTCTCAATCGCATAGGGCGACTGAAGCCGTGTGATATTACGGGGCATTTCCGTCAAGTTCTCCCACTGCTTCGCCAACTGGGTCTCGTTAGAGTCCAACTCAGCGAACACGTCCTCCATCTCTCGCTCATATGCCCTTTGTTCTTGAGCTTCCTGACGCCTTTGTTGTTCTTCTAATTCTGCTTTTCGGCGACGTTTCTCTTTTAAATGACGGCGATATGCTTCATCAGCCTCAGCTTTTTGTCGGTTTTCATCTTCAATTCTTTGCTCCTGGGCCAAAGCGATATCCTCAGGGTCCTTTAAGGTTACACCGCTAAGATCAATCTCGACTGCACTCTTCTCAGCAGTTGATGGCGCTCTCTCATGGGGGGAACTTTTCAACGATGATAATGGCACAAAGCCCGAGACATCCTCATCTGAAACGAGTTGTACCTTAGCCCAAGAGCCGTTCATACTAAGTAGAAATACACGCTTGTTGAGTTTAAGATTAGCTAAAAATTCACTGGCTGAATCCGGACGCACGCGCACGACTGTTTCCCGAGCAACATACCGAATTTCATGTTCAGACGAAGGCTGGTTTCCCAAGCTATTCAGAATATCAGATTCAATATCGGCCAGCAGGGGTGACGTCAGAAAGGTGAGGCTCAATGCGATTAACGTACTTAGCAAAGCTGTAATTTTCATTATCAATCAACCATTGGCGAGTTCGAGAAAGTATTCGTGCTCTTTAGCATGATGATATTTCGATGCGTCGAACCGAATAACATTGCCATCATGATTGAGCTTCAGGCAATTAAGGCTTTGTGCTTCACATTGTGTTACTGGAAGGTCTTTCCCAACCAACTCGGGGCCACGCACTGGGATAACCATATAAGAAGTCGCCACATCGCACCTTAATGTGTTTGCACGGCTTACAACGCAATACTGTTTACTATTGTCAGAGTAAACTTCGTCCAAAAAAGCAAAGCCAAATTGTGGGATTTGATATTTTTCTTGACCTGTTACCCTAGTATTTTGCTGGGTATATGCGAATTTGTTAAGGCCATGGTCGTTGAACAGATATGCCTGAGGGAGAATTTGATTCGTCGAAACGCCGACATGGGTCTCGGCGTAGTTTTGACCGTCAAAATATGTTATATCGGGTGAAATGGTAAAGAAATCACTGACAGAAAAGTAATCTCCGCCCCACGAAACAAAAAGTCGTCTGGGAATTCGCCAATCACGGTGCCCTGCTAGAGATAAACCTTCAAATATTTCTCTAATCTTACTTTCACTGAGACTTTGAAATTTATCGGGTTTTCCGACGCAAGCACCTTCTTTGTATTTTGAGCCAATGGGGCAGGCATATGCCTCGAATTTATACAAATTCGCTGAGTTTGAGCCAGATTTTACCAGTCTGTAGACAGATACCGTACCGTCTTTATTATCGATGTATCGTGAACTGAAGGATTTATGCTCTTCGACTCTCAACTTATAAAAATCTCGCCAAAGTGACGTCATGCGATTTTCAATGTAAAGCTCAGCTGATGAGGCATACCAATTTTCTATTGAATTGATAGCAAGTTTCCGATCAACGTTTTCGGATGCAGCTGAATAAATCTCAATAGCTCTGCTGTAGTGCTTCGCACCTTTGCCGTTCTTTTCAATATATTTCGTTATCTGCTCAAGCGCTTCAAAATCTCTTTTGGTTGATAGCGCCGCCAGGGCTTCATAATAGAGAAGTTCACCGGTTATTTCCCCAGTTTCCTTCAGCCCCTGCAGTATCTCATAAGCCTTCTGATAATTTTCGGTTTCAAGTGAGGTGATAAGTCTTTGAACCATGGCCTCACGTTGAATATCGATGGCATTGGCTGATATTGGCAGCATCAATAAAAGGAGAGAAATGAATGAAACAATTGTACTCTTAAAATACATTATCGATGGCTCCTAAATAAGTTACCCTGCCATGAAATTTTCCTAAGGTTTTCAAAGGTACAATCTGACTGCAATATTATCCTATATGATTGCGCATTCTGTCCTTGAAAACTCTATTATTTGATTTTGAGCGTATAAACGATGAATTCATATGTCAAGAACACCATTACTATTATTAAGTAATAAATAGATTGGCGTTTCAAATTTATATGACTCTCGTCTTTGTGGATTTTATTTGTGATATCAATATGTTGGTTTCCATAGCCATCCGGCCAAACCAAGGATGCGCTGGCAAATATCATCAAAGATATGATTTCAGATCTGTGACGATCCTGGGGATTTTTTCTGATGCTGATTAATAGTCATACTATAAAAACGCCCTAAGATTTTATCACTGGTGTGATGCGCGAAAACGACTTCAGGGAATCCACACGCTTAGGGGGGCAATCGAGAAGGAATATGGCGGCCCCGACAGGGTTCGAACCTGTAACCATCCGCTTAGAAGGCGGGTGCTCTATCCAGTTGAGCTACGGAGCCGTTGGGGTGATAGAATAGCGGTCATTGCCATCAAAAGACAAAGGCCACCAAACGATCCAAGGGGCGTTCGGTAGCCTTTTGAAAGGTATGCTGCAAGAGATTTTAAGCCCTCACACAGCTTGCCCGAACGATCAATGGGTCCAGGGGCGTCGTCTGTTGTTGGAGAAATTGTCGGAATAGGATTTCGGCTTTATGCGGCGATCCTTGGGCTTTTCCACCGTATAAGAATAGCCGTTCTTTTCCGCATAGGTAATCGCCTCGTCCGCCGTGTCGAATTGCAGGCGCACCTGCTTGCGGGTATCGGCTGATCCGACCCAGCCCATCAGCGCATCCGGGCGGCTGGCCGTGGTGGGTTCGAATTCCAGAATCCAATCTTTCGTCCCGGCACGACCGGATTGCATGGCGGTTTTGGTCGGTTTGTAAATGCGAACTTCCACTCTTCTCTCCCCTATCTGATACGGGAATTTCCACTGTTGGATCGGTCATACCATGCTTTGTCCAGCATGCCTAGACAGCATTCCGGGGCGATTTCAGGGCCGGACTTCAGATTTTGAACTGGTCCTTGTATGTCTCTCGCAGGACGTTTTTCTGAACCTTGCCCATGGTATTGCGGGGCAGTTCGTCATGGATGAACAGGGCCTTTGGTTGTTTGAAGCGCGCGATCTTGGGCGCAATGGATGACAGGATCGCATCGGGATCCAATGTCACCCCCTTTTGCGGCACCAGGACGCCAACAACCCCTTCCCCGAAATCCGGGTGGGGCACGCCAATGACGGCTGATTCCAGCACGCCGTCCTCTTCATCCAACAGCAGCTCTATTTCCTTGGGATAGATATTATACCCGCCGGAGATGATCAGATCCTTGGCCCGCCCGACAATGCGCACATAGCCGCGATCATCCACCTGCCCGACATCGCCGGTGATGAAATATCCATCGGCGCGGAATTCTTCCGCTGTCTTTTCCGCCATATTCCAATAGCCCTTGAAGACATTGGGGCCACGCACTTCGATCACGCCGATTTCCCCCTGGGGCAGGACCTTTCCGGTTTCCGCATCCGCGACGCGCAAATCCACACCGGGCAGCGGGAAGCCCACAGTGCCGGCCCGGCGCTCCCCATCATAGGGGTTGGAGGTATTCATATTGGTTTCGGTCATGCCATAACGTTCCAGTATGCGATGACCCGTCCGTGCCTCAAACGCGATATGGGTTTCCTCCAACAGAGGCGCGCTGCCCGAAACGAACAGGCGCATATGGGACACCAGATCCTTGGTGAAGGCGGCCTCGTCCAACAATCTGGTATAGAAAGTCGGCACCCCCATCATCGTGGTGGCGTGCGGCAGAAACGCAATCATCTGATCGGCCTTGAAACTGGGTAGGAAGATCATCGATGCCCCGGCCAGGAAGCAAATGTTGGACGCCACGAACAGCCCATGGGTGTGAAAGATCGGCAAGGCATGCAACAGCACATCCGCCCCTGTGAACTGCCAGTAATCGGTCAGGGCCCGAGCATTGGACAATAGATTGTCCTGGGTCAGCATCGCGCCTTTGGAGCGCCCGGTCGTGCCTGATGTATACAGGAAGGCTGCCAGATCATCCCTGCCCCGGGCACATGTCTGAAAATTTGCAGGTGCCTTGTCCGCCGCTTCCATCAAGCTGCCGCTGCCATCGGCATTCAGGGTCATCAGCCGGGCACCATGGGCCTTGGCAACCGGTTCCAGGGCGGGTTGGGCCTTCTGATCACACACCAGGATCTTCGGCGTCGCATCCCCGACGAAATAGTCGACCTCACTGGCGGTATAGGCGGTATTCAGGGGCAGAAAAATCACCCCTGCCTGAACACAGGCAACATAGACAGACAGGGCTTCTGGCGACTTGGCCACCTGTACGGCCAGACGATCGCCCGGCGCAACGCCCAATTGAGTGATGACATGGGCAATGCGCGCCGACCGGTCCAGGAAATCCCGAAACGTCTCAAGCCGACCATCCGCCAGGGTCAGGAAAGGCGCGTCCCTGTCACGATGGGGCAGAAACAGGGCATCATACAAATGGTTAGACATACACAACGCTCCAACTTCATCGGCGGCGGCCGACCTAACCTACACCGCCGGTCCCATAACCATCTCTGGCAAGCCGGTCGCCAGCCACGGGAAGACACACAGGATTATGATCGCAACGACCATGCACAGGACATAGGGGATAGATCCCTTCAGGATCGTCTTCAAGGGAATATCTGGCGCTATCCCATTGATCACATACAGATTCAGACCAACCGGTGGGGTAATCAGACCGATCTCCATATTAATGGTCAGGATCACTGCAAACCAATAGGGATCGAACCCGGCTGCTGTGACAATGGGCAACAGGATTGGCGCAGACATCAGGATCACCGCAACCGGTGGCAGGAAGAATCCGGCAACCAACAGGAAGATATTGATAAAAATCATCAATAGCCAGGGATTGACATCCAGAGTCCCGATCCAGCCAGCAATGGATTGTGTGATAAACAGGCTGGACAACATATAGGAAAACACACTGGCAGCCCCGATGATGAACAGGATCATCACGCTTTCCCGTGTCGAGTCCCGCAGCACCACCCACAGCGCTTTCGGGCTCCACAGGCTGTAGACGACCATCGCGACGGCCATACATAACAATGCACCGACAGCGGCGGTCTCAGACGGGGTCGCATAGCCACCATACATCGCAACCAAGACGCCCAGAATGATCAACAGGAAGGGCAGAACCCGGGGCAGGATTTCCAGCTTCTGACGCAGGCTGAATTCACTTTTGCGCAGCACTTCTTCTGATCCGTTGCGCCATGTGTCATACAGCGACCACAGCATGAATAGGACGACAAGAAGGACGCCCGGTATCACCCCTGCCAGAAACAAACGACCTATCGAGGTATCTGTGGCAATACCGTAAACAATCATCGTCACGGAAGGCGGGATCAGAATGCCCAGCGTACCGCCTGCGGCAATGGATCCGGCGGCGACACCATCCGGGTAGCCGCGTTTGCGCATTTCCGGGATACCCATCTTGCCAATCGCCGCACAGGTCGCGGGCGAGGATCCGGACATTGCCGCAAACAGCGCACAGGCGCCCAGATTGGAAATCACCAAGCCGCCCGGAACACGGGTCAGCCAGCGGTCCAGGGCTTCATACAAATCTGCCCCGGCCCGCGTAGAAGCAATGGACGCCCCCATGATAATAAACATTGGAATCGACAGCAGGGCGAAATTATCCAGCCCGCCAAAAAAGATTTCCGGCATCAGGGCAACCGACCGCATGCCATCAAAGGCCAGCAAGAAGCCCGCAGCAACCAACAGCAACCCAATCGCAACGGAAATACCGGAAAACAAAACCACAATCGTGGCAACCGCCACCATTAATCCTAAAATCAGCGGATCCATCAGGATGTACTCCCAACACCATAGGACGTATCAATGCGCGCCAGGATCGCATAAAGGTCCGCGATCAACTGCAGCAGCAATAAACAGAAACCGACAGGAACACCCAGATAGGGGATCCACAAACGCACGGCCCAAACCGTGTCGGATTTCCAATCCCGCGCAAAGGCTTCATACCATTGCTCATAGCCATAGACGGCCATGATGCCGATAACGGTGATGGTCGATAAAATCACGATCAGCGCCAGCACGCGCCGCAACCCAACGGGCAGCATCATGGGCACCAGATCGACATTCACATGTCCGCGTAAACGCTGAACATAGGGCAGGCCCAGCAGCGTCGCGTTGATCATCAAATAGACAACCATCTCTGTCTGCCAGGTGGTCGATTGATTTAAAATGCCGCGCACAAAAATCATCTGGCATGTAATCGCGACAGACGCGATGATCATCGCCGCCGCAATCCAACCGCAAATCGTAGAAATCCTGCCCACAACGCGCAGAAACAAATTTCCACCGTCGCGGTCTGTCGATGTCTCACCGTGTCCGCTCATCACCGAAATCCTCCGCACAAAATGGCACTTTCAACGTTGTGAAATGGCACGGGGTGATCCTGTAAGATCACCCCGGCCGGACATTCAACGTTCTGCTTACTCGACTGAAAGTGCCATATCCAGCAGCGCCTGGCCGTCTGGAACAGACTCAACGAAGGTCTTGTAGGAAGATGTCTTTGCAACATCACGCCACATCTGGAATTCCGCTGGCGTCATTTTCGCGATTTCAACACCGGCCTCTTTAAAGACACGAACCGATTCCGCATCTTCCTTTTTGGCTTCGTCCAGATAATAAGCCTGAGCCTTTGCAGCCCCTGCCTCCAATGCCGCCTTCTGAGCATCGTTTAATCCATCAAAGGTGGATTTGTTCATCAACAGCGGCTGATACATGAACCACAACGCAACATCACCAGCAGGCGTGTAGCATTTCACCTGTTCGTAAATCCGATAGGAAACGAAAGAAGAGGATGAGGTATTGGTGGCTTGCAGTACCCCGCTTTGCATCGCGGAATAGATTTCTGAAGACGCCATGGAGGCAATGGACGCCCCCGAAGCAACCAGCATCTCTTCGAATGCCTTACCGGCGGCCCGAATCTGAAGGCCTTTCACATCATCAGGTTTGGTGATGCAGCCCTGGGTACTGGCAAATCCACCGGCCAGATAGCCATGGACCAGAACCATGACATCATCGCTGGCCAAGATGTCTTCGATCTTACCCATAAAGGGCGATTCATTCAGTCGTGCCGCATGGTCATGGTTTTTCACCAGGCCTGGCATCAGCGTCAGGTTATATTCCGGATGCTGACCCCCCGCATAAGACAGCGGGAACACAGTCATGTCCAACTGACCCCGGGTCATTGGCTTGTACTGTTCTTTGGCCTTAAACAAAGATCCCGACGGAAAAATCTGGATCGACAGATCCACATTTGCCGCCGCCACTTCATCCGCGACGATCTGCGCAACCTTGTGGCGCACATCAGACGTTGACCATTGGTGGGATAGACGGAGTTCTTTCGCGAAAGACGGGCTTGTCACCCCGGCAATCAGTGCGACCGCCGCAAGCGCGGCGCTTACCTTAAACTTCATAGCGTTCTCCCCTAAAAGGAATGATATTATTATTTCTTTCCATCACGCTGTTATCAGCGCGTTGAAGAGCAGCCTAAATCGACTGCATCCAATGTCAATGATAATGTATACAATTTCGATTTGTCGCCCAAACAATGCGGTGATACCTTAAGATCATGACGATACGAACCGCTGATATGGTCCGGGAAAACCTGGAACAATTGATCATCACCGGCGCCCTGGGAAATGGCGACCGACTGGACGAGGTGCGTCTGGCAGCGCAATTTGATGTATCACGCACCCCGGTACGCGAGGCTTTACAAATGCTGACCGCTACGGGTCTGGTCGAACATATCCCAAACCGGGGCACATTCGTTCGACACCCGGATTTTCCAGAAATGATTGAAATGTTTGAAGTTATGGCAGAACTGGAAGCCTTGTGCGCGCGCCTTGCGGCCCGCCGGATCCAAACCGCACAATTAATCAAAATTCAAGAAGCAGCTGCCGCCTGTGAAAATGCGCTGCAACACGGCACGCTGGATGATTATTATCTGGAGAATGAGAGATTTCATTTCCTGATTTATCAGGCCAGTGGCAATGGCTTCCTGGCGGCAGAGGCGACAAGGCTGCAAAAGCGCCTGAAGCCATTCCGGCTGATGCAATTGCGCGTCCGGGGCCGCATGAAACAATCCATGCAGGAACATCGTGAAATACTGGCGGCGATCCAAGCCGGTGACGAATCCTTAGCCGCAAAAGCCTTGCGGGGTCACGTCAAGATTCAGGGGCAACGGTTCAACGACCTGATGGCCAGCTATACCCAGGATACCGCCCAGGCCGGGTGACGCATTTAAGCTAAGTCGATCAAAATGGATTAGCCTTATCCTAATCAAGGATGTGGAAAGCCGTGCTTTATCTTAGCCCCAATCTTCCGCCACACTGACTGCAGCACAGAATCCCGTACGGGATGCAATTTTTTGGATGTGGAGCAGACCAATGATCAGAACAGGCGACCAATACCGCGATTCCATTCGGGATAACCGCGAAGTTTATATGAATGGCGAACGGGTAAAAGATGTCACCCGCCATCCCATGTTCAAACCCCTGGTCGATATCCGCGCTCGCATATACGACATGGCCCATGACAGCGAAACCGCCGATGTTATGACGGTTGAGCAGGACGGCGAAGTCAACGCGGTTGGCAACGCCCTGCCCTATACTCAGGAAGACTGGTGGGCCAAGCGCCGCGCGACCGACACCGTGCTGGAAACGATTGGCGGTGTCGTCACCCGCGTGGGAGACGAAACCGTCGGCGAAATGTGGTCACTGTATGATGGTCAGGACCTTCTGAACGAAGTCGACCCTCAGTTTTCAAAGAATATCCAGAGCCATATCAAGAAAGTACTGCACGAAGACCCCTTCCATGTATCGGCCAATACCGATCCCAAGGGCGACCGATCTCTGGCCCCACAGGATCAGGATCCGGACATGCTGTTGCATGTGGTCAAGGAAACCGATGCTGGCATTGTCGTGCGGGGCGCGAAATATGAAACGGCAGCAGCCTATGCCAATCAGGCCTTCACCAAGCCCACGATTGCCAATTGGGGCAATGCGGAAATGTCCGACTATGCTGTCGGCTTCATCTGTGACCTGAATTCGCCTGGGTTGAAATTTATCTGCCGCGGTGGATTTGCCGGGACGCGCGGGGATGAGCGGGACTACCCCCTGACCAATCGCTTTGATGAAGTCGACACCATCGTTATCTTCGATAATGTTCTGATCCCCTGGGAAAATGTGCTGTTCTATCGCCATACCAAGGCGGCAACTTTTATCCGGGCGACGCTGCATCGCTATTCCGCCTTCGCCTTTGTACAGCGCACCCTGAAACAGGCCGACCAGATGATCGGAACCGCCCTGTTCAATGCGCGCCAGACCGGCCTGGAAAAGCAACAGGCGGTTCAGGAAAAGCTATCCCAACTGGCGATCTGGCGTGAAGGCATCAATGCGCATCTGACCGCCGCCATTGCCCTGGGCGAACGATCCCCCGCAGGGCTGTTGATGCCCAATCAATCCCTGCTGATGACCGGGCGTTGTCATGCCCTGGATAACCTGCCGGCCATGATGCATATCGCGCGGGAATTATGCGGGGGACAAATTTGCGTCACCCCCAATGTCGCAACCTTTGAATCGCCGGAAACCAAGCCCTGGATGGATAAATACTATACCATCAATGACAGCTGGATGGCGGAGGATCGGCGCAAGCTATTGGCCTATGCCCGCGACCTGCTGAATTCGGACTATGCCGGTCACCGACTGACCTTCCAGCTTTTTGCGCAATCTCCGCCTTTCGCCCAATATGGGGCCGTCTATCGCAATTTTGATTGGGATGGGCCGCTGAGCTTTGTAAAGGCGGGGGCCAATCTTTCTGACACCGTGGTGAAAGGCTTCAAGCCCCGCAACAGCGACTGTGCAGTTCACCAATATTATGGCGAGCAGCTAAAAGACGCCGCGGAATAGGGGAAGTCATGGACGGCATCATCGATCTGGACCTGCGGGACCGCTTTCTGGGCGGGATGAGCCATGCGGCCTGCACGGTCAATATCGTCACCACCAATGGACCAGCCGGTCATGCGGGGGTCACGGTCTCAGCCATGGCATCGGTCTCTGCAGATACGCCCCGCCCGACCCTGCTGGTCTGTGTCCATCACAAAAGCCCCGCTGCGCAGGCGATCATTGATAATGGCGTGTTTTGCGTCAATGTGCTGCGCGATGATCAATCCTATATCTCCGACACATTTGCGGGACGCTTTCGCGATGATGTTGCAGACAAATTCGCCTGTACCGAATGGACCAAGCAAGTGACCGGCGCCCCCAGGGTGAAGGATCCGCTGGTCGCCTTCGACTGTCGGGTATTGAGTTCGGAACGTGTCGGCACCCATCATGTATTTATCGGAGAGGTGGAGGATATATTCTCCGCCGGGCGTGGATCGCCCCTGATCTATGCCAATCGCACCTATGGACGGACATCGCGGATTGATCCCGTCGCCTCAATAGAGGCCGGATTGATCAATGCCGAGGGAAGCCTGCGCATCGGTTGTTTCCACACATTCGGTCCCTTTGTTCTGCCGGAAGTCTTGAGCACAATCACACCGCAACTGGATGTTGAACTGACATTGGTGGAAGGCGATCACCGCCGCATTCTGGAGAGTCTGAAATCCGGTGAGACGGATATCGCCTTGATGTATGATTTCGATCTGGGGCGGGATATTGAGACGGAACTGCTGAACGAACTGTATCCCTATGTCCTGTTGGCGGAAAATCATCCCCTGGCGGCGCAACAGAGCCTGTCACTGGCCGATCTGGTAGCGGAACCCATGATCCTGTTGGATGCCCCGCCCAGTGCGGATTACTTCCAATCGTTGTTTACCAAGAATGGCATGTCGCCCAATATCCGCTATCGATCCGCATCGTTTGAGATGGTGCGCGGCATGGTGGGCCGTGGTCTTGGATTTTCCATTCTAGCAACCAAGCCCGCCAGTGATATCAGTTACGATGGCTGTCCCCTTATCACGCGCCCCTTGACCGATACGGTTGATCCCAGCCGCGTTGTCCTGGCGACCCGCAAGGGAAAGCGTCTTCCGAAACCAGCCCAGGCTTTCGCCAGCCTGTGTCGTGATATGTTTAGTCCTGAAACCTGACCCAACCCAATCTGTGAACGGAAACACTATGGCCCATACCCGCATTCGAAAATTCAACACCGCCGATACCTATCCGGAGCAAAATCTGGACAATGATCTGTGCCAGGCCGTGGTGACACAGGGCGGCAAGACCGTCTATCTGCGCGGTCAGTGCCCGCAAAACCTGGATGATGCCAAAAATATCGACAGCCATGATCCGGTGGAACAGACCCACAAGGTCATGCAGAATATCAAGCAATTGATCGAAGAAGCCGGTGGCACGATGGAGCATCTGGTGAAAATCGTCGTCTATATCACCGATGTCCGCTATCGGGAGGCGATCTATCGCACCATGGGCGAATATATCAAAGGGGTTCATCCCGTTTCCACAGGCCTGGTGGTACAAGCCCTGGCGCGCCCGGAATGGTTGGTTGAAATCGACGGCACCGCTGTCATACCGGAGTAACCGATGACCTTTTCCCTTGTTGCCCGTTGCAAAGAGACCGGCATGTTCGGTATCGCCATTTCGTCTTCCTCTCCTGCTGTTGCAGCGCGGTGTTCCTATACCCGCGCGGGCGTTGGCGCGGTTGCCAGTCAGAATATCACCGATCCGACACTGGGGCCGGGTGCGCTAGACCTGATGCAAGGGGGCCTCAGCGCGCCAGAAGCCATCGCAAAGCTGCAGGCGGAGCGGAACTTTATGGACTATCGTCAAGTTTTGGCGATTGATACGGCGGGCAAAACGGCAATCCATTCCGGCACTCGGGCGCTTGGCATCTGGACACAGGCCGAGGGAATTGATGTCGCCTCCGGTGGCAACTTGCTGGCCAATGACACGATTCCACAAGCCATTGTGGACGGGTTCATGGCATCCAAGGGGCATCTGGGTGATCGCCTGATCGCTGCCATGCGGGCCGGGTTGGCGGCAGGCGGTGAAGCCGGTCCCGTCCATTCCGCAGGCCTGCAATTATGCGATACGGTCGCCTGGCCCGTTGCGGATTTGCGCTGCGATTGGACCGAAGACTGCCCGATTGAGGCCATCGCAACCGCCTGGGACGTCTATAAGCCGCAATTGGCAGCCTATATACAGCGCGCCCTAGATCCGACGGAGGCCCCGTCTTACGGCGTACCGGGCGATCTTTAATAGTGTCTTGATTTTCGTCAGCGTTAAGGTTTAGTGGCATCTATGCCGCTGCGATTCACATTCAGACAGCTTGAATATCTCGTTGCCGTTGGGGAGGCAGGCAGCATTGCGCTCGCCTCTCAGCGGATCAATGTGTCCTCCCCCTCTATCTCGTCAGCCATCTCTCATCTAGAGGCGGAATTGGGGATGCAGCTATTCGTGCGCCAACATGCCCAGGGCCTGTCCCTGACGCCAGGCGGACAGCGCCTGTTTAACGAGGCGAAGCAAATCCTGCATCACGCGGCCTCCCTAACCGATCTGGCCGGCGATATCCGCACAGTACCGCGTGGGCCGATCTCCATTGGCTGCCTGAACACCGTCGCACCCTTTATCTCCGCTGCGATCCGCCGCTCCTTCGAGGCAGACTACCCCGATGCGGAAGTGACACTGCGTGAAGCCCATCAGGCGGAATTGCTGCATATGCTGGGCCGTGCGGAAATCGACATCGCCATTACCTATGATCTGGAGATACCCAGCGATATAGAATTTCAGCACCTGATCGCCCTTCCCCCCTATGTCATGGTCGATATAGACCATCCCCTGGCGCATCAGGACAGCATCATATTGGACGATATGCGCGATGACCCAATGATCCTGTTGGACCTGCCATTGAGCCGCGAATATTTTCTGTCCGTGTTTCATGCGGCAGGAATTCGCCCCAACATCGCGCAACGCACATCGGATCTTTCCGTCGCGCGCAGTCTGGTGGCAAACGGATTTGGCTATTGCCTGATCAATTTCCGCACAAAGACCAGAATTGCACCGGATGGGGAGGAACTGACCTTCCTGAAGCTATCTGGCAATCATCGCCCGATGGTTTTGGGACTGGCGACAAAGCGCAGCGAGCATGTCCCGCGCGTTATCTCCGCCTTTACAGAACATGTGCAAAAGCTTGCGGAAAAGGGCACCCTGCCCGGCATGGCCCCGCTATAGGCCATCCCGCAAACGCGCGATCAGGGCATCCAGCATCTGATCGCATTGCTGTAATTGCACCAGGGTAACAAATTCGTCTGGCTTATGTCCCTGTGCCATAGAGCCAGGCCCGCACACTACGGTGGGCAGGGATAGGCGTTGTGTAAACAGCCCCGCCTCCGTTCCGAAGGCCACTTTCATCGTGGCATTGGCCCCGGTCAAGGACTTCACAAAGGCAACGACGTCGGAAGATTCGGGTGTTAACAAGCCAGGGTAACTATTTGTTATTTCAAAGTTAATTGAAACTTCCGGATAGTCGTCTGAATGCCGGGCTACAATGTTGTCAGCCGCCGCGCGAATGCGGTTTAAAATCTCCGCCGGATCATCCTGTGCAATATTTCGGATTTCAAAATCCAACTGACAGTGATTGGGGACAATGTTCAACGCAACGCCCCCCTGGATCAGGCCAACATGAACCGTGCTATAGGGAACATCATAATCGGCATCCTGGGCATCGCTTGCTGCCAGTGCCGCCTGCTCCTGGCGCAGCACCGCGATCAGATCCGTTGCCAGATGAATGGCATTCAGTGCCTGGGGGGCCAGGGCGGAATGCCCCTCTCGCCCTGTGCAGGTCGCCCGGATGACGGTCTTTCCCTTATGCCCCGTCGCCACCGCCAGAGAGGTCGGCTCCCCCACGATACAAAAACCGGGCTTGAACGGCGCATCGGCCAATACATCCAACAGGGACCGCACACCGATGCAGCCGATCTCCTCATCATAAGACAGGGCCATGTGCAGCGGCGTTTTTAGATCGTATTGGGACGCGCGCACCATCGCCGCGATGGCGCAGGCGACGAACCCCTTCATATCCGCCGTGCCGCGCCCATAAACCTTGCCGTCTTCCTGGGTCATCTGAAACGGGGGCTTGGTCCAGGCCTGCCCCTTTACCGGCACAACATCCGTATGCCCAGATAACAGCACGCCACCCGCCTGATCCACTTGCCCAATAGTGGCGTAAAGGTTGGCCTTTGTACCGCTCTCATCCCTCAATACTTGGACCGTCGCACCCGCTTGGCGCAACACATCCTCCACGAACAGGATGAGATCCAGATTGGGCTCCAAACTGACGGTGGGAAAAGCTAGAAGACGATCTAAAATGTCGAGGGTTTTCATATAATATCTCTTAGAATGTGAACTACACCTATCTTATCAGGTGCCGATGCATCATTTTATTCTGATAGGCTCGGTCTGGCGCGTCGGACCTCACGGTTTATATAGGCAGCTAGGATAGCCTTGAGGATATCCCCAGGGATAAAGATGGCAACGGCGAGAACAGCCTTCAGCAGAGACAGCTCAGCAATGATCATCAGCCCGACAATTCCAAAAACATAAAGCAAGACGATACCGCCCAAAAGGCTCGCAATCACACCTGCGGTCATAACGCCGAGCCGAGTTGTCGCCCTGAACACCAGTCCAATCGCGATAACGGCAATGGGCCATCCAACAAAAAAACCGACAGTGGGGCCTACAAACACACCCAGCCCACCGCGTCCACCCGCGAGCAGGGGAGCGCCGAGTGCAACGACTCCGATAAAGACGATGATTGAAAGCGCCCCGCGCCAGGGGCCAAGAATCAGCCCTGCCAGCATGACGCCCAGTGTTTGGGCGGTTATTGGAACGCCACTGGCAATGGGCAAAGTAATCTGGGGAATCAATCCGAGGGCGGCGATGAATGCCGCGAAAAGCGCAACGCGGGTTACTGTATTTTCCATTCTATTTTCTCCGATCAAAGCCGCCACGGGCGACCAGTGCTTCAGCGGTGCGATCCGCATCATCTATCACTGATATAACAAAGGGTGATACGAGTCGCCAAAGTGGGCGGCGGGGTGAGCGGGCGCGCCAGCTTTCCGCAAGGAATTGCCAACGTTCTGTCAGCATTGGTGCGAAACGCAAAGTCATAGCAATGACCACGCCAACCGGGCGGGTCGGCAGTCCGATCCACCGGAGCGGCGCCAGAATGCGGTCCAGCACGGCAAGCATGCTAGCCAGCGGAATCGAGGCTGAAATCACTGTGGCGAGCAGAACCAGCGTGGCGATTCGCAGGCAGACAGTAAGACCCAGCACCCAATCCCCCAACAGTCCATGGGCCGCAAAGGCGAGGAGCAGCATTTGTCCAGGCGCGCGCAACGCGGAATATAGGCCGTGGGCGCGGGCAAGTATGGTCAGGATCACGACGCAGGCGAAGACTGCGATCAGAAAGACAGGCCTGTCTATCAGAAAGACGAATACATTGATAAGAGCCAGCAATAAGAGCTTCAAACCTGCGGGCAAACGGCGCAGCCATTGCGCCTCAATATTTACATTTCCCACGATGACTCTCTTTCTACGGCTGCCTGCATCGCGACGGCGAAGGCGGGCAAGATGGATTCCGGTCGACCATCGGCATGAATCCTCCCTTTCTCGATCCACAACACTCTGTCGAAATCGTTCAGGCTATCGATGTCATGGGTGATCATAAGGACCTGATGGGGCAGATCCGCAATGAAACGCTTCAGGCGGCTTCGGGTTGGAATGTCCAATCCATTGAAGGGTTCATCCAGCAGGATCACTTTCGGCTGCATGATCAACACCGCCAACAGGCACACCAGACGGCGCTGACCTTCTGACAGGGTCGCGACGGCGCGATCGCGCCAATCGGCGATCCCATAGTGCTGAAGCAACGCCATAACCGTGGAATCAATCCGCTTCGAAGAGGTGCCATTTTCGCTCAGACCAAAGGCAATTTCCTCAAAAACATTGGGACACAGGATCTGATGATCCGAGTTCTGAAACAGAAAGCCGGCAACAGATAAGGAGTCAAAGTCGCGTTTTGCGGGGTCGCGACCATAGAGCCGCACAGTCCCGGATGAGGGGCGCAGTATTCCCTTTATAAGACGCGCCAATGTCGACTTTCCCGATCCATTTCGTCCAACAATCGCAACTCGGTGCTGTGTTATCGACAGATCAAGATCATGCAGAACCGTCTGCCCACCGCGATCAACCCGGGCCTGTTTCAGGTGAATACCGGTTTCAACGCTGATATCTGAAGTCACGAGCTGTATCCATTATGGGCAGTGAAGGCGCCATCTATCGCATATTGTCTCGCTGAGTCCCAGACGCGAGGCAAAGTATTATTTTGGCCGAGGGCGTCTTCCGGCCTCTCTTGTGCCATGAAGCCACGTTATCGGCTCACAATGTACGCTGCTGTCAAATTCAGCGTGAAATTTAGTGAAACCTGACCTCAGATATTCGCACTACATCAAGTCTTGCTTACCAGCGCGATGGTTAGTCTTTACCTAAGCTGCGCTTCCGAACACGATGCTTTTGCAGAGGAATGGAATTGCCCAACCTCCGCAAGGCAGCAAAATAGGGAATTCAGACGTGGCACGGGATCCAAGATACGACATTTTATTTGAACCACTGGCAATCGGTCCGGTTACAGCCAAGAACCGATTCTATCAGGTGCCGCACTGCAATGGTGGTGGCTATCGCGACCCATCGGCGGCGGCAGAAATGCGTGGCATCAAGGCCCAGGGCGGCTGGGGGGTAATCTTCACCGAACAATGCGAGATGCACCCGACATCTGAAATCACCCCCTTTATCGAATTGCGCCTGTGGGAAGATCAGGACATTCCGATGATCGCCAAAATGGCCGACAGGATGAAGGAACACGGCGCCTTGGCAGGCATTCAACTGGCCTATTCCGGGATCAATGGTCCAAATTTCTATACTAAAGAAGTCCCCATGGCCCCGTCTGCCCTGCCAATTCGGACCTTTACCAATGACCCGGTGCAGGCACGGGCGCTGGACCGTCAGGACATCAGGGATCTGCGTCGCTGGTTTGTTACCGCCGCGAAACGCTCCCGCACGGCAGGGTTTGATCTGATCTGCCTGTATGGCGCCCATGGGTTTGGCATTTTTCAGCATTTCCTGTCCCGCGCCACCAACCATCGTACCGACGAATATGGCGGCAGCCTGGAAAATCGCTCACGCTTCGTGCGCGAAGTGATTGCTGACCTAAGAGATGCGGTCGGCGATTCGATGGGCCTGACCTTACGTGTTTCCCTGGATGAAATCACCGGCGATCTGGGGTTTGGCAATGCGGAAGTCCGCGATTTCATCGAAATGCACTCAGATCTGCCCGATTTATGGGACCTGGCCCATGGCACGTGGGAGGATTGCTCCGGCCCCTCCCGCTTCAAGGAAGAAGCGGCGCAACAGGATCTGGTGCAGGGAATCAAGGCGCTGACCAGCCGTCCCGTCGTTGGCGTGGGGCGTTTCACCAGCCCTGATGTCATGGTGCGGCAAATCAAATCCGGCATCCTGGATTTCATTGGATGCGCGCGCCCCTCCATTGCGGACCCCTTTCTGCCAAAGAAAATCGAAGAGGGCCGTATCGAGGATATTCGCGAATGCATCGGGTGCAATATCTGCATCACCGGCGATATGACCATGTCCATCAGCCGCTGTACCCAGAACCCCACCTTTATGGAGGAATGGCGCAAGGGCTGGCATCCCGAAAGAATGAATGCAAAAGGCGACAGTTCGTCCGTTCTGATTATCGGTGCAGGCCCGGCAGGACTGGAAGCAGCCCGCGCCTGCGCCGAGCGGGGCTACGATGTCGCCCTGGCAGAGGCACAATCCGAAATTGGGGGGCGTGTGGCGAGGGAGCGCCTGTTGCCTGGCCTGTCTGCCTGGGGGCGCGTGGTCGACTATCGCGCCTATCAATTATCCCAGAAGGGCAATGTCGAGACATATCTGAACTCCTCCCTGACGGCGAACGATATCCTGCAATTCGGCTTTGAAAATATCGCCATTGCCACGGGGGCAAGCTGGCGGCGCGATGGGGTGGCGCGTCAGCATGTATCGCCCCTGCCCATCGATCCCGCCTTGCCCCTGTATACGCCAGACGACCTTATGGCGGGTAGCATTCCGACCGGCACTGTCGTCCTGTATGATGATGATCATTATTACATGGGGGGCGTACTGGCGGAGTTGCTGGTTCAGAACGGTGCCACGGTTGTGCTGGTCACGCCTTCCGCCTATGTGTCGGACTGGACCAACAATACCCTGGAACAGGCCAGCATTCATCGAAAACTGGCCATGATGGGGGTTGATATCCAGCTGAACCGGGGCGTGGTGGCGATTGGGGCAGATCATGTCCTGACCAATTGCACCTATACGGATGTGACCCGCCCGATACCCTGTGATGCCGTTGTCATGGTGGCATCGCGCATCGGAAACGATGGACTGTATCAGGCCTTAAAGGCCCGACAGGACGATTGGCCGGATGCCGGGTTAAAATCCGTGAAGCTGATCGGGGACGCCAATGCGCCGGGGCCAATTGCCTGGGCGACCTATGCCGGTCACCGGTATGCCCGTGAATTGGATGAGCCAGACCGTGGCGACGCGCTATCTTTCCGGCGGGAGATTACGGCCCTGGCGGAGTAGATTTGTCCTGGCAGCCTCTGTTCCGGCCTAAATCTCCACAATCTCAAAGGCGCTCAGTCTCTGTATCATTTCCTGATCCAGCTCTTCAGTGCGCCAGTCCATATTCGCCTTCACCCAGCTTTTCTGGGTTTCGCGAATTCCCGACAGGATATCCGCCTGCTTACCCGCCAGGACAGCCTTCGGAAGAATTGGCAGATCCTCATAAATCTGCTCCAACATCTTACGACGTTCGCCCCGGAAACTTTCTTCAGATTCTTTCCAGACCTGACATAAACGTGTCCAGCCATCCAGAATCCAGGAGATCTTTTGGACACGGTCAGACATATCCCGCATCGCCTTATCGGATTGGCTCAGGGTCGCAGCCAAATCAATTTCATATCCCCAGCAAGCGTCCATTTCCCGCAATGCAATGTCACTGGTCAATGCCGCAGCCTCAATCACGCCTCTTCCAACGAATTGAACTTCTGGCGGCTCTTTCGCCAGATGCTCTTTGATTTCATCGATCATCAATTGAATATTGCTATAGGTCTGGGTCAGATAACCCGGATATTCTGTTTCTCTGGCACCGATTGCCCAGATGATATTGGCCCATAGCTGGAATTTCCGCATCAGCTCTTCGGATGTTGTATTCCACTTTTCGCTGTAACGTTTGAACTGCTCTTTGGCCTGAGATTGGCCGTCCTCCGTCATCAGATCATTCACATCCAGTTCGATAGGATCAGTACTCAAGACCCTTAATGCCCGCAGGATCAGCAAACACTGGTTGTAGGATATGACCGTACGTTCATCTTTCAGCGCCTTCTTTGCCGCCTTCGCCTTTGGGACGCCGCCATAGCCCTTGGCGTCCACTTCCATCACGATCCGCCGCAAATCAAAGGGCGTAAAGGTTTGAGCATCGGTCAAATGCTCCAACAAGGCCTGATCATACAAATTCAGATCAATCGTCCCGGAAAGAGCCTTAAATGGAACGACATAGGTGCCCTTACCACCACTCAGCGCCGGCAGAAGAAACTCCCTTTCCTCCGCAACTTCGCCCCGTAAACGCGCGTTGCGGGCCACGTCCGTGGTAAAAGGAACCGTCACGCCCCGTTCTTCAAATGTGCTAGGTAAAAATAATGTCGCCATTGCCCCCATCCTATGCAAAAGGCGTATTATAATTTCGCTAAGGTGGCAATTGGAAAGAGTCTGGAAACCTCAGCCCAATCCAAAATTACTGTGATGCGCCAGTTCACCAGTATTGCAGGGATGCAAGATCTTTTCGTCATCGCTGAGGTCATTCCTCAGGTAACAAATAAATGCACTCCCTCGTCGGCAGAGAAAGCGAAATGCATTTGATTTTCAGAAAAAATGGTCGGGGCGGCTGGATTCGAACCAACGGCCCTCTGCTCCCAAAGCAGATGCGCTACCAGGCTGCGCTACGCCCCGACATGTGCGGTCTCCCGCGCCCGATTGCTCAGGTGGCGCAATGAGTATTGCGTCGCGGGGGGAAAATCAACACTTCCGTTGACCTGTAATGTCACTTCTCGCGATTTTTTAGGGCCATAAAGCGCTTTTGGCTGGATTCCGGCCATTCTTCGCGGGGTTTATAGTATCCGGGATGTTGCGACGCCCCCGGCGGAATGATCACCCAGGGCTGTTTAGAGTCGGTATAGATGTGAATATCTGGCGGCGCGCATTCCGGATTGTCCAGTGTCCCAACCCGCACGAAGGCGACAGCTTCCCCCGCCCCGGCATAATGGCTCCAAACCGCCATACGACAGGTTGGGCAGCGATGGATAATCTGACCCTTTCCGCTCTCACTGGGGGTCATGATGACTTCCGGGGTGCCTGTGATCACCTCGACATGACTGCTTTCGATCATCGCGTTCAAGGCAAAGGCGGACCCTGTTTCACGCTGGCACCAATGGCAATGACAGCAATGGACGAACATTGGCGGGGCGGTTATCGCATAGCGTATCTGTCCACAACTGCATCCGCCCTCTTGTCGCCACTGTGCCTGTTCCTTCATCAGACGCCCCTTCATGTAAATGTGCAGTTTTTGTTTCACTATGTCGAAATATGCTTGAATTCCGTTTGCGGTTCCCCCTACATAGACCCTGCGATCTAGAAGTAGCGTATTTTGGTGACATTTACCATGGTGGGGACCATGACAACAGCATGCTTGAAAGCGGGTCAAACGACTCCGATAAGAGAGAGTTCTGCCGTCGATATCGATTCGGCGGCTGCGGCGCTTCGTGCCATATCAAATGTGCATAGATTTATGATTCTGTGTCTTCTGGCAGAGCAGGAACACACTGTTGGGGATCTGGAACGGGCGGTCGGAATTCGTCAGCCCAGCATGTCCCAACAGCTGGCGCGGTTGCGGGAAGACGGTATCGTGTCTTGCACCCGGGACGGGAAATCAATGATCTATGCCCTGACTGATTCCAGGGTCAGGCAGGTGATTTTGACGTTGAGCACGATCTATCATCGTTGATCGTCCGACGGCGCTGTAGTGCCTGACGATGGCGGAGGTTCCGTTGCGTCTGAATGACCCATCTTCGAAGCATCTGGCTTGGGGGACAGGGGTTCTGTGTGCATATAGACCGGAATTGGCACGCTGGACCGGATGTGAAGATCACGCTGCCCGAATGGGAACTCTATCCCGTTGTCGCGGTACATCTGCCAAATAATCAACAGAATTTCGCTGCGGACATTCACCACGCCCGCCTGGGGATCATCAATCCAGATCCGCATTTCCAGTTCCAGGGCATCGTTCCCGAAATTCATGAAACGACAGACCGGCGCCGGATCGGTCCGGACACGCGCGATGGAACGCGCCGCCTGAACGGCCAGATCCATCGCCAGCTTCACATCTGAGTCATAGGATATGCCAATTGGAATCTTCAGGCGCACCAATGTGTTGGAATAGGACCAGTTTTCAACCCGTTGAGAGATCAGCTCTTCATTGGGAATCAGATGTTCTGTTCCATCCCGGGTGATCACGGAAACATATCGGGCGCGCAAGGAATTAATCCACCCGAACGTATCGCCAATGGCTATTACATCGCCGGGCTTTACAGATTTATCCATCAGCAGGATCAAGCCGCTGATCAGGTTGGAGATAACCTTCTGCAGACCAAAGCCGATCCCCAGGCCAATCGCGCCGGAAAAGACCGCCAAAGCGGTTAGGTCTATGCCGATACTGTCCAGGGCGGCGAAAATCGCAATGGCGATCAGGAGAATGCGGAAGGTCTTGCTGAGCAGCACCCGCGCAGACGGCGATAAGCTCTTGGAATTATGAAACCGGCTATCGACCATCTGGGATACCAGGCTGCCCAGCCATAGCAGCACGACCAGCACCACACCGGCCTTACACGCGCTCAGCACGGAAATCCGGACATCCCCAAGATTGACCCCCATCCTGTCCAGCGCCACCATTGTGGGTGTCAGGAGCCCCAGCAGATTCAAGGCGGCAATGCTCCAGGCGATGATCGCCAACAGCTTCGCCCAGCCAGGGTCGCGCACCGCGCCGGAAACCAATCGGATCACCACCCAGGCCGTTAACAGGCTGACCGCGCTTTCAATCAGGTGATTGGACAGTCCAGCCTCTTGCGCTGCAAAAACTGAAAACCATTGTAAAATCAGCCATATGAGCGGCAGTATCAGTGGCAACACGGTCCGGATTGCCACATCGAAAACGCGGGCAAACCTCAATTTGCCGATCTGATTTTCCAGCAGGCGTTTTACGGTCGGGGTCAAAAGCGCTGACAGGCCGAAGGCCACGACAATGATACCCGCCTGGACGACGGTGGATGGCACCAGAAGATTACTGTCGATCCACTGCCACACGCTCGCGATCAGCCGTTCAATCTCCGCCGCGTCCAGATACTTCTCCATTCCAACTCCCTTACATGATTTTGAATATCGTAGTGAGCATTCCGGTAAATTACTAGGCTGGTACTATGCTGGGGCGGATCACCTTAATTTTAAGGCGATACTCTGCTGTTTTATTCCATTTGGGAACTCAATATAGTGTCATGCAATTTATTCATTCCTGAATTTCATATAAATTGCGTCAAAACACCCCCTATTCTCCAATACCGATGACCGCCATATTGCGCTGCATCACATAGGGACGCGGAGTATCCATGCCGACAAAAGCAGAAATCATAACCAGCACGACTATTGCTGAAGACCCGCCGGTCTTGAGCCGCTGGCTGACATTTGCCATGGCGGGCGCGACGGGAATTGCTGTGGCCAATATTTACTATAATCAGCCGATGCTGGGCATCATGCAGGCGGAATTTCCCGGACAGTTGGCTGGGCTTGTTCCGACCGTCACACAGTTGGGATATGCGCTGGGCATATTCCTTCTTGTCCCCCTGGGGGATCTAGTCGAACGCAAGAAGTTGATCATCCTGCAGTTTGGTCTGCTGTTCCTTGCCCTGGCCGGTGTGGCCCTGGCCCCCAATGCGTCTGTGCTTCTGTTAACGTCCTTGCTGGTCGGGGTCGGTGCGACGGTCGCGCAACAGATTATTCCTTTGGCGGCGCATTTGTCGGACCCAAATAAAAGAGGCGCCACGGTGGGATTGGTTATGTCCGGTCTGTTATGTGGCATCCTTTTCAGTCGTACCCTGGCCGGGTTTGTCTCAACCCATTCCGGGTGGCGCGAAATGTTCGCCCTGGCCGTGCCAATGGCACTCGCCGCTTGTGCCGTAATGGCCTGGAAACTGCCGCGCAGTCACCCGGAACCGACAATGGGCTACCCTGCCCTGTTGGGATCGATATTGGGATTATGGCGGGAGTTTCCTGAACTGCGCGTGGCAACGCTGACGCAATCCTCTCTCTTCGCTGCGTTTAGCGTGTTCTGGACCATCCTGGTCTTCCAATTGGAAAGCCCGGCCTTCAATCTGGGTCCCGACGCAGCCGGCTTATTTGGAATTATTGGCGCAATCGGTATATTGGCTGCCCCCTTTGCAGGCAAACTGGCCGATAAGCGTGGCCCGCATATGATCGTGCTGTTCGGGACCAGCCTAACCCTGGTTTCATGGGTCATATTCGGATTCTGGATATCCATCCCCGGCCTGATCGTGGGGGTGATCCTTTTGGACCTTGCGTTGCAAAGCGCGATGATCCCCAATCAGCACATCATCTATGCCCTGCGGCCCAGTGCCCGTGCCCGCGTCAATACGATCTTCATCGGCAGCATGTTTCTGGGTGGCTCGCTAGGGTCCGCCCTCGCCTTGCAAATCTGGACGGCGTTCGGGTGGACCGGGGTCTGCCTGCTGGGTGGCGGCTTCTGCGCCATAGCAACGGCATTGCAACTCGTCCGTTGGTCTGCACGTCGCTCCCGGTAAAACGCCGCACGCACAATTACACTACACGATATGGGCTACGGCATCAGCCTCTCTCTGCTTTTGCCCCGTTTAACATTAGTAAAACAGGCTGTTTGTGAAGGGACTTCATCCCAGTATCCACGCCCATAATTCTGGAACATAAATGCTGGGGGCCCGCATTCTTGATGGAGTTGGCCTAAGGTTGTTTTGGTTGGATAAACATTCGGATAATCCTCAGGGATATACAGCGATCAGCCATACCAATATTCGATATCACGATAATTGTCTTTTGGTCCTGATAGTTCAGTTCTTTCCCGATCCTGTGTGCAGTCCGACCATGCACCATTCACCGAGCAATCACCCGGCCTCACTTCAAATTATTCGATGACTTTACTCGGAGCCTCCCCCGTAAAATCTTCAATAACCTTATAGCCATATGGTTTGGTATTCAGACTTCTTTCGAAGTCTCCGAAAGACCCGCGATCAACTGTCTGGCATCCCATAAGGCTCGCAATGAAGAGCAATACAAAAATGTAAGTGTTCTTTTCATCTTAACTGACAGCTTGATTAAGATTTTCGATATCGACTATAAAGACCCAGTCTATTCTTCTGATTCCTGCCTTCAGCGACCAAGCCTTTGATCATACAAATGGCTCTACCCATTTCAATTCCTCACGAAATTGCTGCAATTATGCCCAATATGTGCAAAATAGGCTGTAAGGGCCGATGCGCTGAGGGATCGCTTCGGGCGTTGGCTTCCGGGCTGCGGCGTCACCATGCGCACATTCAGGTCAGCACTCTCGGGTTCGGCCCTTACCTTACTCCCACTCAATCGTGCCGGGCGGCTTGGACGTTACATCATAGACCACGCGGTTGATGCCGCGGACCTCGTTGATGATGCGGGTCGCAACACGGCTGAGGAAGGCGTGTTCGAACGGGTAGCTGTCGGCGGTCATACCATCAGTAGACGTCACCGCACGCAGGCCGCAGACATGATCATAGGTGCGCGCATCGCCCATCACGCCGACGGTCTTGACCGGCAGCAGCACGGCAAAGGCCTGCCATATTTCATCATACAGGCCCGCATTGCGGATTTCTTCCAGATAGATCGCATCGGCCTTGCGCAGGATATCCGCCTTTTCCTTATCCACGGGGCCCGGTATGCGGATGGCAAGGCCCGGCCCCGGAAAGGGATGGCGGCCGATCATGCTTTGCGGCAGGCCAAGCTCCAGGCCCAAAGCGCGCACTTCGTCCTTAAACAATTCGCGCAGCGGCTCCACCAGCTTCATATTCATCCGCTCCGGCAGGCCCCCCACATTGTGGTGCGACTTGATGGTCACGGACGGGCCACCCGCGAAGGAAACGCTTTCAATCACATCGGGATACAACGTGCCTTGAGCCAAGAAATCCGCGCCGCCAATCTTGGTCGCCTCCTCTTCAAAAACATCGATGAACAGGCCCCCGATGATCTTCCGCTTCTTTTCCGGATCATCAACCCCGGCCAGCTTGCCCAGGAACAGGTCAGAAGCATCCCGATGCACCAGGGGGATGTTGTAATGATCCCGGAACAGCGTGACGACCTGATCGGACTCGCCCTGGCGCATCAGTCCATGATCGACATAAATGCAGGTCAAGCGCTCGCCAATTGCCTCATGAATCAGGACGGCAACCACAGAACTGTCCACCCCGCCCGACAGGCCACAGATGACCCTGCCGGTTTCGCCGACCTGACGGCGCACGCTTTCAATCGCCTGTTCCTTAAAGGCGGCCATGGTCCAGTCGCCGGTACAGCCGCAAACGGAATGTACGAAATTTGACAGCAGCTTGTGCCCATCGGCGGTGTGAACCACTTCTGGATGGAACATGACACCATAGAATTTGCGCGCCTCATCGGCGAAAATGGCAAAGGGGGCCCCTTCGCTGCGCGCGACAACCTTGAAGCCTTCAGGAATGTCGATGACGCGATCCCCGTGGCTCATCCAGACCGTTGGCGTATCGCCGGGTGCCCACAGACCATCATACAGGCTGCACGGCTCCAGCACATCCAGGGCCGCACGGCCGAATTCATGATGATCCGACGTGCTGACGACACCGCCCAATTGATGGCACAAGGCCTGCTGACCATAACAAATGCCCAGGATCGGCAGGCCCAGATCAAAGACCATCTGAGGCGCACGGGGGGTATCGGAATGGGTGACACTGGCCGGACCACCGCTGAGAATGATACCCTTGGGCGCAAAGGCGCGGATTTCATCATCAGTGATGCTGTTGAATGGGTGCACTTCGGAATAAACACCCGCTTCGCGCACGCGCCTGGCGATCAACTGGGTGACTTGGCTGCCGAAATCGAGAATGAGAATACGGTCAGCGGCGACAATTTCGGTCATAGGGGCAGATCTTTCCCAGATTTTGCCTGAAAACAGGTAGGGGGCGCGGAAGCGATCAGATAGCGCGATTCAGCCGCAGGAACAAGCCAGCAGCCGGGATTTTCGCGCATAAATACCACACCACGGAACCACCGTCAGAGCATGCGAGCGCCGAACACTCCCCGCGCTCTGAGGAGCCCAACGTCTCGCTGCAAGCATCCCCCTCCCCGTCACACCTGCGCAGGCGGGTATTCAGGGGCCACCCGCACCGTTCGTGCCTACCGCCCTGGATCCCGGATCACGTCCGGGATGACGATAGTGGGGGAACGCAAAGGGCGCGGAGAAACGCAGAGGGCGCAAAGGCAAATACAGGCACGTCTCTCCCGCGAAGGCGGGAGCCCAGGGCCACCCGCACCGATCATGCCCGCCGCCCTGGATCCCGGATCACGTCCGGGATGACGATAGTGAGGGAACGCAAAGGGCGCGGAGAAATGCAGAGGGCGCAAAGGCAAATACAGGCTCGTCTCTCCCGCGAAGGCGGGAGCCCAGGGCCACCCGCACCGTTCGTGCCTACCGCCCTGGATCCCGGATCGCGTCCGGGATGACGATAGTGGAGGAACGCAAAGGGCGCGGAGAAACGCAGAGGGCGCAAAGGCAAATACAGGCACGTCTCTCCCGCGAAGGCGGGAGCCCAGGGCCACCCGCACCGTTCGTGCCTGCCGCCCTGGATCCCGGATCGCGTCCGGGATGACGATAGTGGAGGAACGCAAAGGGCGCGGAGAAACGCAGAGGGCGCAAAGGCAAATACAGGCACGTCTCTCCCGCGAAGGCAGGAGCCCAGGGCCACCCGCACCGATCATGCCTACCGCCCTGGATCCCGGATCACGTCCGGGATGACGATATTTCGAGACAAATACTCCCTCACCCTGAGGAGCGCAGCGTCTCGAAGGGTGATCTTTCTGTAAGCAGCCCCCTTACAGCGCATCCTTCGAGACGGCGCGAATGCGCCTCCTCAGGATCAGAATGGTGCTGAAAGTATGCCTAAAACACCCCCTTCCGCGCCCTTCGCGCCTGCTCTGCGCTCTTTGCGTTTTCTTTTCCCGTCACACCTGCGCAGGCGGGAGCCCAGGGCCACCCACACCAATCGTCCCTACCGTCTCTGAACCTCAGACGCGGCGTGCGACCATATCGATTTCGACCAGCGCACCTACTGCCAATCCGGTCACCCCGATCGTGGTGCGGGCCGGTAATTTACCGGGATGAAAATACTGTACATAAGTCTCGTTCATCACCGCATAGTCGCGCTGAAACTCGGTCAGATAGATACGGCATTGCACGACATCCGCCAGGGTTAGATCCAATCCCTTGAGGATCAGGATCAGATTGTCCATCACGCGGCGCGTTTGTGCCTCAATCCCTTCCGGCAATGGTTTCTGATCATCATTGGGGTCGGTTGGCATCTGACCGGTCAGGAAGACGAACCCATTCACCTCTGTCGCATGAGAAAAGGGCGCAACAGGCGTCGGGCCGCCTGCGATCATATGGTGCAGTATATCGGACACAGTGCCCCTCTCCTTAGCTGGTCAGTAACAGAGTGCGGGGGTCAATAGCCTGACGCCCCTTTCGGATCTGGAAGTGTACCTGGGGCGTTTCGACATTGCCCGTTGATCCCACCCGGGCGATAGCCTGCCCGCGCTGGATCACCTGACCGCGTGTCACCAACAGACTGTCAGCATGGGCATAGGCGGTGACATAGCCATTCTGATGCTTGATCAGGACAATATTACCAAATCCCTGCAGGCCATCCCCGGCATAGGCAACGACCCCGGATTCCGCCGCCCGGATCGGACTGTTGCGCGGGGCGGCGATATTAATGCCATCATTGTGCAGGCCCCGACCTTTGGCGCCATATCCTGAGACAACCTTGCCCTGCACCGGCCACAAGAATCCCTGTCCCGTCATGGGGGGAGGACGGGGAATGGGGCCTACCAGACGGGGCGGCGCGTTTGGCTTGGCGGGGGGATAAACCACCTCGCCCGGTCCATAGCTTGCCTGCTGGGGGGGTGACGGTTGTGGGTCGGCAGCAGTTGGATCGGAAGAAGCCGGCGTTTCATCCTGTCCAACGGGAGAAGACGTGCCAGAGGGCGGCAATGGTTCCTGGGATATCGTCCCATCATCCGGGGCGGACGGGCTTAACGCGACGGTTTGTTGGCGCACCGACCCGGTCTGGGCTGGAATATTCAGCCTTTGCCCAACCTTAATCCGGTACGGGGATGGTATCTGGTTAGCCCGCACCAGTTCATTCATCGCCACGCCATATTGCCGGGAAATGCCGTAAACTGTTTCTCCTGGGCGCACTGTATGCAGCCGCACTGCGGGGATGCGCAGGCGCTGCCCCACCAACAGATCATAAGGCGGCGTCAGATTGTTTTCGACAATCAGGCTGCGCAAGGGAACGCCGTATTCTCGGGAAATCGCATATAATGTCTCCCCCCGGGCGACACGATGGATGCCGTCTTCCGGTTGAGCGACCGAGACACTGGACGAGCCACCAACGGTGTTTGCGGACCCGGTGCCGCCGCTCGGCACGCTGGACCCATCGAATATCCGAACCTGCGGACCACCGCCAGAAGAGCACGCCCCCAACAACAAGATCACCAACAGTCCAAATAGTGGAAGTGGAAATCTAGCCATTGCCCGCCTCCACCCCCGGCAGCAAGGGGACGAAACGCACGCCGCCAAGCTCTTGAAGCTCTAGCCCAGTCTCCGCCTTAATGCCCAGCAACAGTGTCTGGTTCTCCCCGTCGGGGCCCACCGGCACGACAAGCCGCCCGCCGATTGAAAGCTGATCGATTAAAGCCTGCGGAATATCCGGCGCAGCGGCGGTTACAATGATGCGATCAAAGGGGGCCTGCTCTGCCCAGCCGACTGCCCCATCCCCAAATCGGGTGCTGATATTGTGCAGATCAAGGATTCGAAACAGCGACTCTGCCTCTCGCAGCAGAGGTTTGTGGCGCTCGATCGTATAGACGCGCCGCGACAGCTTGCTTAACACTGCCGCCTGATAGCCCGACCCTGTGCCAATTTCCAAAACCTTGTGGCGGCGGGTCAGGTCCAGTGCATCGGTCATCCGCGCAACGATCAAGGGCTGGCTGATTGTCTGTCCACGCCCGATGGGCAGCGCGGAATCGTCATAGGCATGCCGGGCAAAGGTTTCTGGCACGAACAGCTCACGCGGGATCGCTTCCAGGGCTGCCAATACAGTCTGGTTCAAAATCCCGTTCTGGCGCAGCCCCAAAATCAGCTGCGCGCGTTCGGAGACCATATCCATCTCAATATCGATGTCTCTTGCCCCGATATCAGTTCCCCAACATCCCTGACCCGACCGAGGCCAGACCATAGCACCTTGCGTCAGGTTTAAAGCGCTTCGGCGGCTCTATGCAAGAGGTCCCTGTCGGTTCTGTCCAGCGTCAATGGCGTGATCCCGATCCGACCGGCTTGAATTGCGGCTGTATCCGTGCCGGATTCCAACGATCTGTCACCATCCTGATGGTGCAAAATATATCGCCCCTGCGCAGCTTCAACAGCGACATAATGCATCGTATCAACCGATTGACCCTGGCGACACAATTGCGGTTCAGAATGCATGACACGGGATGGAAAATTAACGCCATATGCCCCGTTAGGCGCAAAGCCAAACCAGCAAATACGCCCCAGAACGGCCGGTAAATGCTTGCGCACATCATCCCAGGTATGGGGCTCCACAGGGTGACCGGAAACATGGTCCGCACTAAAGGCAACGGCTGGCACACCATTGGCCGCCGCAGATATCGCCGCCCCGACAGTCCCGGAATAGATCAGGTCCACCCCGATATTCAAACCGTGATTGATACCACTGAGCACCAGATCAGGCGGGGCATCCTTCATCACCAGACGCAGGGCTGCCAGAACCGTATCGGCGGGTCGACCGGTAACGGCATAGCGTCGCAGCCCCCTTTCCTGCACCTCAATCTCGCGACGCAGGGAAACCATGGCGGATGCCCCACTGTGCCCTTCTGCAGGGGCACAGACCCACAATTCCCCCACCATCGGGCGTATGATTTCTTCCAGAACCGCAAATCCTGCGGCATCAATGCCATCGTCATTGGTCAGCAGGACCCGCGCCGTGGGCAAATCAACGGATCGCAGATCCGGCTCCATCATCCGCCTCACGCCTTGCCAACTGGTTGAATGACATCCTTGCCACCCATATAGCCGCGCAGCACCTCTGGCACCGTGATCGATCCATCGGCATTCTGATAATTCTCCAGAATGGCGACCATGGTGCGGCCTACCGCCAATCCCGAGCCATTGAGCGTGTGGACAAACCGGGTGCCCTTCTCTCCAGCGGTGCGGAAACGCGCCTTCATGCGCCGCGCCTGAAAATCCCCGCAGTTTGAGCAGCTGGAAATTTCGCGATAGCGGTTCTGTCCGGGCAGCCAGACTTCGATATCAAAGGTCTTGCGAGCGCCAAACCCCATATCCCCGGTGCACAGCATCATTGTACGGAAAGGTAGGCCCAAAGCTGTCAGAATACCCTCAGCACAAGCGGTCATGCGGTCCAGTTCAGCTTCAGACTGATCGGGATGAACGATGGAGACCATTTCAACTTTGGAAAACTGATGCTGGCGGATCATGCCCCGTGTATCCTTGCCCGCCGCCCCTGCTTCTGACCGAAAACACGGTGTCCAGGCCGTCATGCGCTTTGGCAGGTCGGCCTCGTCATAAATCTTTTCCGCTGCCGTATTCGTCAGCGGCACTTCCGCGGTGGGAATTAACCAGAAGCCATCATCCGTATGGAACAGATCCTCAGCGAATTTCGGCAATTGTCCGGTGCCATACATGGCATTGTCCCGCACCAGCAGAGGCGGAATGACTTCGGTATAGCCGTTGGTTTCGGTATGGGTATCCAGCATGAAACTGGCAATCGCCCGCTCTAAACGCGCTAAGGCCCCCCGCAGCAAGACAAACCGCGCACCGGACATGGTGGCTGCCGTTTCAAAATCCATCAGGCCCAGCGCTTCGCCCAGATCAAAATGTTCCTTGGGTGCAAAGTCTTTCGCAACAGGTTCCCCGACGCGTCGGACCTCAACATTCTCCTCTTCCCCACCACCATGAGGCACATCCTCATAGGGAATATTCGGCAAGCCCGCCAAAAGGGCATCCAGCGTTTCCGCCAGCAGGCGTTCTTCTTCCTCCGCCTTGGCCAGGCCGTCCTTCAACGATTGCACTTCCGCAATCAGATCATCTGCGTCTTCGCCCTTGGCTTTGCGCTGGCCAACTTCCTTCGACGCTGTATTGCGGCGGTTCTGTATCTCCTGCATGCGTGTCTGGGCACCACGCCGGGCCTCATCAAGGCGCAGAATCTCAGCGGATGCAGAGGAAATCCCACGACTTGCCATTGCGGCGTCAAAGTAGTCCGGGTTATCCCGAATGACTTTCAGATCGTGCATTCTCTCTCTCCTTATCCACGCATGGGAACCATCCCCCAAATTGATGGAGGCGTTATAGGACGCACCGGGGGCACACGTCCAGCCGCTGTAATGGATTTTAAGGTTGGGAACCCGCCTTGCGGTCTTCGGCATCCGGATCGTCGTCATCGTCGTCGACATCCAGACCCAACAGCTTATCGCGTTCCTTGCGTTGACGTTCAATCAACACACCGCACCAAATAGAAATTTCGTACAGCAGGATAATGGGAACGGCGAGACCGATCTGGCTCAACGGATCTGGCGGTGTCAGCACCGCAGCGACGATAAAGGCAACTAGCACCGCATAGCGACGTTTTGCCCGCAAACCATCCGACGTCGCTATGCCGACCTTAACCAAAAGGCTGAGCAGCACGGGCAGTTCGAAGCACAGACCGAACGCAAAAATCAATGTCATGGCAAAGGACAGATATTCACTGACCTTTGCTTCCATTTCCACCCGCAGGCCATCTGCGGCGGATTGCTCAAAGCCTAGAAAGAAGCTGAGCGCAACGGGCATCACCAAATAATAGACAAAGGCCGCACCCAGGGTGAACAGGAAAGGCGTTGCCAACAGAAATGGCATGAATGCTTGTTTTTCGTGACGATACAGGCCGGGCGCTATGAACATCCACATCTGTCCCGCAATTATCGGGAAGGTGAAACAGAAGGAGGTAAACAACGCCACCTTCATCTGGGTAAAGAACCATTCCTGTGGGGCCGTGAAAATCATACGGCGCCCTTCCAGATTGTCCCCCCAGGAGGATATCAACGGATGCGCAAGGAAATTATAAATCGGTTCAGCAAAGGCAAAGGCTATGAAAAAACCGATCATCAAGGCGCCAACAGAAATCAACAGCCGCCGACGAAGCTCCTTTAAATGCTCCATTAGCGGCGCTTTTGAATTTTCCAATTCGCTTTCATCAACGCTGCTCATGACTTATCGCCTGTCTTCTTAGCAGCCGCTTTTTTGGCAGCAGTCTTTTTAGCACCCGCCTTTTTGACTGCTGTCTTCGCAGGTGCCGTTTTGGGTGTGCCTGCTTTTGTTGCAGACGTTTTTGTTGCAGACGTTTTTGTTGCAGATGTCTTTGTGACGGGCGATTTCTTTGCGGTGGCCTTTTTCGCAGCCGCCTTAGGGGGTGCCGTATCGAGACCTGTCTTGGACGCCGCACCATCTGGATTGGCCGTCTTGGCGTCCTTGACCGATTCCCCATCTGCCTTCACGTCAGGCTTAGGCGTGGTCGTGCTGGGGGAGTCTGTGGCGCTGGACGATGCGGTGGTGCTGGCTGTGGGCGTTTTATCCGGGAAATTGGGGCGTGCGCTTTTGTTGATCCAATCCTTTGCGGACGACACCTGCTCCTTCGTATCCTTCATGGATTTGGATACTTCACCAGTCGGATCGATATCTTTCACCCAATCAGAGGACCCGCTTTTTGCCTTCGTGACTTCATTTTTGATGTCTTGCAGGTCCGCTTCCCGGGCCATTTCATCCATGGCGCTGTGGAACTCACCTGCCAAAGAACGGGCTTTTCGCATCAGTCCGGAAACCGTGCGAAACACGCGCGGCAATTCCTTGGGCCCAACAACAAGAACGGCCACAACACCAATCACCAAAAATTCCTGCCAACCGAAGTCGAGCATACCTCACCGCACAAACCGGGTTAAAGAAAAGACACGCTTATAGAGGCAGTCTTATGGCTGCCCCGCGAACTCAGCTGTTTACAGCCTTATCCTTTTTCGTCGTCTTCTCAGCATCCCCATCGGCGGCGATGCGCTTGGCTTCGGTTTCAGACTCTTCATCCGCAGAGCCATCCGTCTCGTCCTTCATGTTCTTCTTAAAGGTTTTCAAACCTTTACCGAAGTCGCCCATGAGGCTGGAGATTTTGCCTTTACCGCCAAAAAGCAGCAATACGACAGCCAAAACGATGACCCAGTGCCACCAAGAACCGATACCCATAAATTCTACCCCTGTGGTCTCTTTGCCGTCTGTATAGACAGAAACGACACGTGTTTCACGGTTCAATCAAAGCCCGCCATCACAGTGTGACCGGACCCTGATCTCGCTTGTCCCCGCTATGTAGCGCCTTCCGAGGGAAAAACAAAGACCTGACTGCGATCCAAATGAACAGATTGCAATTCGCCTTCCTTCGGAAGATACCGGCCGGGCATGCGCGCATGTAAATGAACCGCCTGATCGCTGGTTTCGCAAGTGCATAAATGAATTAAACTGGTCCGACCCAGCATTCGCGACGCCAAAACCTTTACCCGCGCTGGGGCGTCGGACGATACAGGCGATAAATTCAAGGCTTCGGGGCGGATCACGACTTCAACTGCCGCCCCCTCTTTCAAGCCACCTGATGGAAAACTCCCCAACGGGGTTGCCGCCTGCCCTTCTGCAACAGTCCCCGCAATTTTGTTCACATCGCCAAAAAACCCTGCAACAAAGCCATTTTTAGGCTTTAAGTACAAAGTATCTGGTGTTCCTTCCTGTTCTAACCGCCCATCACGCATCACGACGATGCGGTCCGCCATATGCATCGCTTCTTCCGCATCATGGGTGACCATCAGGACCGCCGCGCCTGATTCTTTCAGGATATGCAGGGTACGATCCCGCACAGATTCCCGCAAACGCGCATCCAGGCCGGAAAAAGGCTCATCCATCAAAATCCCATGCGGTTCCGGGGCCAGCGCCCGTGCCAGGGCGACCCGCTGTTGTTGACCACCGGACAATTCATGGGGATAAGCCGCCGCATAGTCGGTCATGCCAACCTGTTTCAGAACGGCCACAACTCGGTCTTTGGCCTTGGCCTTATCCGTCAGGCCAAAGCCAATATTCTCGGCAATCGACATATGAGGAAACAGGGCGTAATCCTGGAAAACCAGACCCAGATTGCGGTTTTCCGGCGCGACCATTTTCCCCTTCTGAGAAACCGGGACGCCATCCAGCAAGACATGTCCCGCCGTCACGGGTTCCAGACCTGCGGCAATTCGAAGCGCCGTTGTCTTGCCACAACCAGAAGGCCCCAACAGGCACACAACCTCACCCGGATGCACCTTCAGGTTCAACCCCAGAACAGAAGGCGTGTCGCCATAAGAATGACTGACATCCCGCAATTCAATAACGGGTGGCAAAGAGTGTTTGACGTCTTGCATAGAGATCATTGATCCAATCTATTGAGAACCAGTCGCAGGTTCAAGGCCAGCCATGCCATGCGCGGCCCTTTTTATCCCTTTATCAGTCGTCCAGGGCGATATGCTCATCTTCCTCAACGGCGTCAAAGGCTTCATCGTTTTCCAGAAAGGCCGTGCGCTCGTCATCCTCTTCATCCTGCGCCTCGTCATCCGTATCCGTGCCCTGCATGGCAATCGCCCCCAGATTGGGACGGCTATCCAACAGGCCTGCCGCCTTCAATTCCTCAACGCCGGGCAGATCATCCAGGCTTTCCAGGCCAAAATCTGCCAGGAAGCGCTCTGTCGTGCCCCATGTCACCGGCTTTCCAGGCGCGCGCCGGCGGCCTCTTGGGCGTATCCAGGCAGCTTCCAGCAAGGCATCCATTGATCCTTTGGACAGGGCAACCCCGCGAACTTCCTCAACCTCCGCCCGGGTAACGGGCTGATGATAGGCAATGATGGCCAGGGTTTCGATCGCGGCACGGGACAATTTGCGGGGCACTTCCCGCTCCACCGTCATGTGAGACGCCAAGTCGCTTGCCGTGCGGAAGCACCACCCCTTCCCCACCTTCACCAGGTTCACGCCGCGCGCCGAATACATGCCTTCCAGCTCTTCCAGAAGGCTTGCCAGGTCCACCCCTTCCGGCAAGCGTTCTAACAGGGCGGCATCTTGAACAGGCTCAGCGGCAGCAAACAGCATGGCCTCTAGCAAACGTAATTGCTGAAATCGATCCATCTCTAACAGTCCCAATCTATGCAGAGCGTTATCGCTCAGTCTTCCTTATCTTCAAACAAGTCCATGTCGTCCGGGTCCAGCGGGTCTTCATCCGCCGCCAATGCATGCGGATCAGGCTGCTGCAAATCTGCGCCCGGTTTTGCGCGCATATAGATCGTGCCAAAAGTGCCGGTCTGGCGGATTTCCACCAACCCCTCTTTCGACAATTCCAGGCTGGCCGCAAAGGTGGAAGCCATAGCGGACCGACGCAGCAGCGGGTCGTCGCTCTCATAGGGAATAAACCGTTCCAATGTCTGCCAATCGGGCATTTCGCCCAGGATGGCGCGCAATCGACGGGCCGCCTGTTCCATCGAAACCAGACGCGTTGGCATGATCCGCAATTCGCTGCCAATATCCTGTTTTCGGCGGATATCCCCATAGGCCCGCAGCAGATCCAGTAGATTGGCATCATAAATCGCGCGATTGGCAATCCTCAGCCGCTCTGGCATGCCACGAGCAAAGAACTCCTGTCCCAGGCGCGGGCGATCAAACAGAATCTTGGAAACGCCCTGCATCGCTTCCAGCCGCTGCAACTGAAAAGCCAGACGCGCAGCAAGCTCAGCCGGGTTTTCCTCTTCCGATTCATCGGCAGGCGGCGGCAGCAGCAATTTGGATTTCAGATAGGCCAGCCAGGCCGCCATCACCAGATAATCTGCCGCAAGTTCCAGCCGTAACTCTCTGGCTTTATTTATGAATTCTAAATATTGCTCGGCCAGCGCCAGAATCGAAATCTTCGCCAGATCAACCTTCTGATCGCGCGCCAGGGTCAACAGCAAGTCGATGGGCCCTTCGAATCCATCCAGATCCAGAACAAGATTGTTCACGGTAATCAGGCCCGCAGCAGGGGCGGTATCTTCCTGAAACTCTGATCTGGGATCTGATCCGGTATCCGACACGGTTCCGTCCTTAATTGACTGACATAGTGATGTGCCGGATGACACCGCCTTTGGCAAGAATGGCTATATCAAAAGCGCCATGAGTTCCGCCAAGGCGGCGTCTGCATCAAAGTCAGGCTCCACCTGGCGCAGGCTTGCCGCCCTGGCCCAGCGGCGTTGCGCCTCTGGCGACATCGGGCCGGTCGCAGCCATGACAGCCTGCATTTCCTGCGGATCGCCATTGCAATGAAGCACGAGGTCACAGCCCGCTTCCAGGGTGGTTCTGGCGCGGTCTTCAAAACTGCCGCCCAAGGCCTTCATGGACAGATCATCGGTCATCAGCAAGCCATCGAATAGCAGGGCTTCGCGAATGAAGGCGATCCCGATTTTGGATTGCGTGACAGGACGATCCGGGTCCAGCGCATCAAAAACAATATGCGCCGTCATCCCCAGTGGTATCTCAGGAAGCTTCATGAAGGGCACGAAATCCGTGTTCTTCAGCACCTCTAACGGCGCATCGACACGGGGAAGATCATGATGGCTGTCGGCCATTGCGCGCCCATGGCCCGGCAAATGCTTAGAAACCGGCAGAACACCGCCCGCCAGCAATCCCTTAACCGCGATACGACCACAGGCCGCAACAAGGGCGGGATCGGTCGAGAAGGCGCGATCCCCGATCACATCATGGGATCCTGGTATCGGGACATCCAGACAGGGCACGCAATCCACATCAATGCCTAAATCCGCCAGATCCCGGGCAATCAGGCGATAATTCAACCAAATCGCCCGCAGGCCATCGGTAATATCGCGATCATACAGGTCGCCCAATTGCCGCGCCGTGGGGGCGTGTCGCCAATGGGGTGGTTTCAGGCGTTGAACCCGGCCGCCTTCCTGATCAATCAGGATCGGCGCATCGTCCCGACCAACACTGGCACGCAATTCCTTCACCAGGGTGCGTACCTGATCCGGGGTATCGATATTTCGGGCAAATAGAATGAACCCCAAAGGGTTTGTCTGTGCAAAAAACGCCGATTCCTGAGGTGACAGTGTCAAACCCTGGCAGCCAAGCAGGGCAGCAGACGGCACAGTGGGGCTCATAATGGCGATCCCACTACTAACTGCCGGGCGCAACGGGAATACAGGCCAACTTCTTGGCCTTCATTTCGGCGCATAGCGCTTTTGCAGCATCGCCATTGGCTAAAGGCCCGCCACGAATCCGGTAGTAGGTGGTGCCATTCACTGTTGCTTCCTGAATTTGCACCGCCAAATTGCCCAACAGATCCGGATTGGCGGATTGCTTCTTGGTCCATTCCGCGCGGGCGTCCGCTTCGCTGCGCAAGGCTGCGATTTGAATCCGCCAGCCATTTCCGGCGCTGGAGGGGGCCGTCGTTGTTGCAGCAGGTGTAGCAGCCGTCGTTGAGGCCGGAGCGGCTTCCTGAGCTGCCGGTTTAGGGGGCGCCGGTGGTTCCGGCTGAACCGGCGCAGCGGCGACCTGCTCTGTCTCTGAGCCGACCGTCGGTGGCGGAGCCGTTGGCTGTGCCAAGACTGCATCTGGCGCAGGCACTGGTGCGCGCGTCGCGGACGCATCAGAGCCTGTTGTTGTCGATGGGGCGGAAGGCTCTGTCGGTGCCGCGGGAGCCTTATTGGGCGTTCCCGCAGGCGCATTCTGCAAGATATCGACAGGCGGGCTGCGTGGTTCCTCTGGCGGGGGCAGAATACGCTCTACAGACGCCGTTTCCTGATCCCCGGAGACGCGATCATAGATTCCCAGTTCCGTCCCTGCGATTTCACGCCCGCCCGGATTTAAAGGGGGTTCTTTTGCCGTTCCCTCAGGCATCAACAAGGGGGCGGCAGTCTCACTGCCTTCCCTAACGCCTTGAGAATAGGCATACCAGATGATGCCGCCCAGGGTCAGCAGAGAGACAACCCCCACCGCGATGGGCAACAGGCGCAAACCGGATTTTTTCCGATCCGCCCCCGGCTCATCGCCGAGTTCCCCAAGTTCACGATCCAGTTCGTCATATTCCGTGGCAATCATGCGCAGTGCGCTCCATTGACTATGACGCGGGCAAAACCCACGCAGTTATGAGCCGCTTTACCTCAGCACTCAGCTTAGAATGTGGGGACGATGGGCCCTAATTCAATTCATTGCGCGGCTCAACGCCGAACACAGACAAGCCAGATGCGATCACGATTCTAACCGCCATGACCAGTGCCAATCGCGCCTGGGTGACTTCTGGTTCTTCCGGGTGAATGACGCGCAGCGCCGTGTCTTCCCGCCCCTGCGTCCACCACCCGTGGAAGGTTGAGGCCAGGTCATACAGGTAATAGGCAATGCGATGGGGCTCTTCGGCTTCGGCAGCAGAGTCCACAACACGCGGCCATTCCGCCATCAACCGCAACAACTGCTCTTCCGCCGGGCCGGACAGAACGGTCAGATCAGCTGCCATCAGTGCCGCATCGCTGACATCCAGATCAGGCATTTGCTCGTCTGCCATGCGAAACACCGAATGGGTCCGGGCATGGGCGTATTGAACATAGAACACCATATTATCGCGGGATTGTTCCTTAACCGCGGTCAGGTCAAAATCCAGCGGGGCGTCTGGCTTGCGGGTCAACAGATAGAACCGCACCACATCCTTGCCCACGGCCACTTCCAGGTCGCGCAGGGTGACGAAGTTCCCTGCCCGCTTGGACATCTTCATGGGTTCGCCCTTATCCAGCAGGCGGACCATTTGGCATAGCTTGATCGTCAGCGTTGCCTCGCCCTGGGACGCGGCCTGAACTGCGGCCTGCATCCGTTTGACGTATCCGCCGTGATCGGCTCCCCAGACATTGATCTGGCGCTTGAAGCCCCGCAGATATTTATCGCGGTGATAGGCGATATCGGATGCAAAATAGGTCCAACTGCCGTCTGATTTTTGCAGGGGCCGGTCCACATCATCGCCAAACTGGGTTGACCGGAACAGGGTCTGCTCCCGGGGTTCCCAATCGTCCAGCTTCTGGCCTTTCGGTGGTTCCAGAACACCGCGATAGACCATGTCCTTTTCCTTCAGATAGGACAGGACGCTGTCGACTTTACCGCTTTGGATGATGTCGCGTTCCGATGTGAACTCATCCTGTACGATCCCCATGACAGCCAGGTCCGCCTTGATCAGTTCCAGCATCTTTTCCACAGCCACCAGGCGTATGGGGTCCAGCCATTCTGATACCGGCACCGGCTTGACCGCGCCATCTGCACCGCGCGTGATCAGGCTTTCGCCAAACTTATCCAGCACCGCTTGCGCTGCAGGAATCAGATACTCACCGCGATATTCCAATTCCCGATCCGGGGCACCCATTTCAACCGTAAAGGCCTTGATTGCGGCCTCATCGGTAATCGCATAGGCCTTGGGGTCCAGCAGTTCCAGATAGCGCCAGTAAACCGCCCAGCCCAGGCTGTCGATCTGTGATCCTGCATCATTGACCCAATATTCCTTGCAGACGTCATAGCCTGCCTTCAACAACAGACCAGACAGGGCATCGCCTACGACCGCGCCCCGCGCATGGCCAATATGCAAGGGTCCTGTCGGATTGGCCGATACATATTCGACATTAACCTTTGTCCCAGTCCCCATGTCGCTGTCGCCATAGGCGGTATTGAGGCGCAAAATGCCGCGCAACACGTCGAACCAGACAGACTCTTTCAAACGCATATTTATAAAGCCGGGACCGGCGATCTCAGCGGTTGCGATCAGGTCACTCTCCGGCAGGGCCTTTGACAGGATATCCGCCAGGTCGCGGGGCTTCATGCCTGCCTGCTTGCACAGCACCATGGCGGCATTCGTCGCCATATCGCCATGGGCGCGGTCCTTGGGCGATTCCACCGTCACGCGCGACAGATCCAATCCATCCGGCAAGATGCCTTTTGCGACCATTGTTTCCAATATGCGGACCAGATCGGTCTTAACGTCCCGAAATATATTCATGATATCGCTCTTTGTGTTTTGGCGTGCTGGCCCCAGCCGGGGCGGATCATTCGGTGTGAAAGATTCGTCGGTGCAGACGTTTGGCAAAACGATCCGTCATGCCCGCAATATAATCGGCAACGATCCGCTCCCAACTTTCATTCACCGCGCGGGGATACGCCGTCAGCCACGACATGTCCAGCGCATCGCGCACTTCCAGGAAATACGTAAACAGGTCCCGCACGATCTGGGCACCGGCCTTGCGTTCTGCATTCACGCTGGGGGACCGATACATATGTTCGAAAAGGAACGTTTTCAGGGCCCGCTCATTTTCCTTCATCGGCTCGGTGAACCGCACCATCGCTTCCCCGCAATTGCGCAGATCTTCTGCCGATACCGGCGCAATCCGCGCCAGTCTGCGTGTGGTGCAAGCCAGGGTATCGTCAATCATGTCACCGATTAAGCGCCGCACAGCTTCCGAGATGACATCGGATTCGGGCGCATCCGGCTCATCCTTGCGCACCTTGGCAAAAACCTCCGCAACATGGGGAACGGAATCGCACAAGGCCTCTATGGTAAACAGGCCGGCGCGCAGGCCATCATCCATATCATGATGGTTATAGGCGATATCATCAGAAATCGCGGCGATTTGCGCCTCGACCCCCGCATGAGTGTAGATTTCCAAGTCAAATTGGGCGTTGAACCAAGCCAGGGTGCTGGGCAAAGGGGATTTGGTCACCGGACCATTATGTTTCACCACACCTTCCAGGGTTTCCCAACTAAGGTTCAGCCCGTCGAATTTGGGATAGCGCTGTTCCAACAATACCAGAACCCGAAGGGCCTGATCATTATGGTCAAACCCGCCATAGCCCGCCATAACCGCGTCCAGCGCGTCTTCCCCCGCGTGACCAAAGGGCGTGTGCCCCAGATCATGGGCCAGAGCAATCGCTTCTGTCAGATCCTCATCCGCGCGCAGAACCCGCGCAATCGACCGCGCGATTTGAGACACTTCCAATGAATGGGTCAAGCGCGTGCGAACATGGTCCCCTTCCGGCGAAATGAAAACCTGGGTCTTATGCTGTAACCGCCGAAAGGCCGTACAGTGAATAATCCGGTCGCGATCTCGCTGAAACGGTGTGCGGGTCCGTGACGCTTCCTCCGTCACCAACCGGCCGCGGGTGGCTTCATAATCCGTCGCATAAGGCGCTCTTAACACAATCACGTCTGCACCCTCCTTGGGCGACATTGTAGGATCTATCGGGATGGTCTATTCCGAGTCCGTCGATTGACAAAACACTGTGACCACTTACCTATGAGAAGTGCCTAGCAATGTGCTAGTGTATCGGAATTGGCAACCAGTTTAGGACTTAAAAGTGATGTCTGACCCTTTCGCAATCGAAACCGATGAAGCCACACGGCATCTCAGCCTGTCAGATTCCGCTGTTGCGCGCCTGAACCGTTTGATCAAACAGGAAGGCAAGCCAGACCTGATGTTGCGGGTTACCGTATCGGGCGGCGGCTGTTCCGGTTATCAATATGGCTTTGATTTCGACACCAAATCCGGCGCCGACGATCTGGTGTTTGAACGCGATGGCGTGCGCGTTGTCACCGATACGGTATCAATGGACCTGTTGGCGGGGTCCGAACTGGATTATGTCGATGATCTGGTCGGGGCCTATTTCAAGGTCAACAATCCCAATGCCTCCTCCTCCTGTGGCTGTGGAACGTCTTTTTCCGTCTGATTGAACCAGTCGCGGGGACAGCGTATGAGCGGCCTTCGCGAACAACAGAAACAGGATCGGGAATCACGTCTCCTGCATGCAGCCGCGCACTGCTTCCGGTCCGCTGGCTATGGCAATGCCACAATCGAAGACATCGCCAGACAGGCCGGTCTTTCCCCCGGAACCGTCTATAATTATTACGGGCATAAAGGGGAAATGCTGATCGCCCTGGTCGCGATGGAAGTAAACGATGTTCTGAAAGCAGGCGAATCCTTTGTCAGGAACCCTTCCCTCGATGTGCTGGAATCGGTTGATGGGTTGATCGGCCTTTTTCTGGAAAAATCACTTGTCTATCTGGACAAGGAAAGCTGGCGACACGCCATCGCCGCCTCTATCGAACAACCCGATGCGGTTTTTGCCAGCCACTATACCGATCTGGACGCCAGACTGGCCGATCAGATCAGTCGTATGCTGATGACCTTGCAACGACTGGACCGCATCCACCCGAAAATAGACCCGCAAGTATTCGGTCGCATGCTGTTTAACAACATGAACAATCAATTCATCGAATTTGTGAAGGATACGCCGCGCGAACTGGAACAGTTGCGCGCCGATCTGCGCTATCAACATACAGCCTTGTGCCGGTTGATAGAAATCGGGTGACGCCCCTCTCCCGTGCTGGAGTCGATCACACCGGGATCAGGGCCGCAGCGGCGCGTCGTCCTTCTATCATCAGGACATTGAATGTGCGACAGGCGGCCCCCGTCTTCATGATATCCATGGAAAGCCCTGCATTCCGAATGGTATCGCGCAAGGCTGAGGGAATCATCTCCATCCACTCCCCCGTCCCCAACAGCAGAACCTCAATAGGGGGCGATTCCTGCTGAACCAGTGACAAAGCATCCAGGGAGACATCAGCCGCCCGGGTCAAGGACCACGGCACCACATGGGTCGGAAACACGATCACAGGCCCCTGATAGGCAATACCGCGCACTTGAAATCGGCCCGGACCATAAGAGTCGATCAGCATCCGGTTTTCGGGAACTGCTGGGGTGATATCCATTCGGCCGCCCCTTCCTGACGCAATCAATTAGGTGAAGAGGCTGACTTTATGCCTGTTCTGCCTTTGCCTCTTCCGATGTACCAACATCATCTCCACGATGCGGTTCCAGCACTAACAGCAACGGCACGGCGATACAAATCGACGAATAGGTCCCGATTGTAATCCCCCAGATCAGCGCGATGGAGAAGTCACGGATAACCCCGCCCCCGAACACCGCCAGCGCAGCCAGCGCCAGCAATGTGGTCAAGGCTGTCATCGTGGTGCGCGACAAGGTGCTGTTAATGGCGATATTGAACAAATCCGGAAGCGACATCGTCTTGTATTTGCGAAGGAATTCACGCACACGGTCAAAAATAACCACGGTATCATTGATCGAATACCCAGCAATCGTCAGAAGCGCCGCCACAGTTGCCAGATTAAATTCCAGCTGCAGCAATGCGAACAGGCCAATCGTGGTGATCACATCATGCAACAGCGCCACAACGGCGCAGATCCCGAACTGCCATTCGAATCGCAGCCAGATATACAACATGATTGCCCCGATGGAGAAACAGATGGCATAGATTGCCGCCTTCTGCAGTTCCGCCCCGACCGTCGGTCCGACGACTTCGGTCCGGCGATATTCCTTTTCGCCGTTCGCATCGACAGAAACCATGGAATCAATGGCATCTTTTGCCTTTTGCAGGGCAGCCTGTTGCGCCACATCATCACCGGGTTGGCGTTGAATGCGGATCAACAGATCGTCCGGCGCGCCAAACTCCTGAATCTGAACATCCCCCAGACCCAGGCTGCCCAGTGCTTCCCGGAAGTCAACAACGCCCTTGCCTTGCTCTGTCTTGACCTCCAACAGCGTGCCACCGACAAAATCAATCCCAAGGTTCAAGCCACGGGACATGAATAACCCGATAGACGTCGCAATAAGCAGGACAGAGAAGATATAGGCCAATCTGCGCCGACCAATGAAGTTGATTTTCGTATTGTCTGGAATCAATCGTAACAGCATGGATCAGGCCTCCTCAGCCACGGCCTTGGCGGCAATTGGCAATGTCGTCGGTTTCTTCGCTCGTGCATACCGTACGATAAGATAGCGCGTAACCATGATCGCCGTGAACATAGAGGTCACAATGCCGATCGCCAGGGTAATCGCAAACCCCCGAATGGGGCCCGATCCAAAGGCAAACAGCAGAACCGCCGCGATCAGGGTTGTCAGGTTTGAATCGACAATGGTGACAAAGGCACGCTCAAACCCGGCCTCAATGGAATTCAGGACGCCGCGACCATTTGCGGCTTCCTCCCGAATGCGTTCAAAAATCAGCACATTCGCATCAACTGCCATACCGACCGTCAATGCAATCCCGGCGATCCCCGGCAGAGTCAGTGTTGCGCTGAGCGCAGACAACACGCCAATAATCATGATCAAGTTTAATACCAGGGCGATATTGGCAAAGACACCAAACCGGCCATAGGTCACGAACATGAAGACCACCACCAGCACAAATCCAACCACGCTGGCCAATTCGCCGGCTTCAATCGAATCCTGTCCCAGCCCCGGCCCAACCGTGCGTTCTTCGATGGTATCCATCTGCGCTGGCAATGCCCCTGCCCGCAGCAGCAGGGATGTTTCCTGGGCCTCTTCCAGACTGAAATTCCCGGTGATGATGCCACTGCCGCCGAGGATCGGGCTTTGAATGCGCGGCGCACTGACGACCTTGCCATCCAGAACGGCCGCCAGAAAGCCGCCAACATTTTCCTGTGTCACCCGCCCAAAGCGCTGTGCGCCAATCGAATCGAAGGTGAAGGAAACCACGGGACGACCATCCTGAAACGTCGCCTGGGCATTGGTCAGATTCTCACCGGAAACAAATGCCTGGCGGGATACCAGATACTGTCGCAGCGGCTCACCCGAAGCTGATTCCTCAATCGATGGCATCAATTGATAGCCAGACGGCGCGCGGCCCGATTGAATGGCTTGCGCCTGTTGTTCAAAATCCACCAGATGGAAGGTCAAACGCGCCTGGGCATTCAGAATTGATTTCAATTCATTGGTATCAGCCAGACCTGGCACCTGTATCAGAATGCGATCCAGGCCCTGGCGTTGGATTGTCGGCTCCGTCAGGCCCAGCGCGTTCACACGGCGTGTCACGACCTCTAAGGACTGCGCCATTGTGCGCTGATTGATTGCCAGAACTTCAGTTTCCGGCAGCACCAAACTAAACCGCGTATCGCCTGTTCGGACCACATCATAACCCGGTGCCGCATCGTCAATGGCTTCCAGCGTTGCATCCCCGTCCGCTGCGTCGCGAATGGTGAACGAAACACTAAGGCCGCTATTATCGACATTAAAGCTGCTGGCGCGCACCCGCTTTTCGCGCAACAGGACCCGCAGCGCATCGGCTGTGGAATTCAGACGTTCGTGGATTACATCATCGGTTCGGACCTGAACCAACAGATGCGCTCCCCCCCGCAGATCCAGCCCAAGGCTCAGCGACTTGCCTGGGGCCCAGGTTGGATAATCCTCCCAGGGGGACCAGGGGCCCGTCACGTTTGGGGCGGCATAAAGCACACCCAATAAGGCGATCACCGCGATCAGGCCCTTTTTCCACGCAGGAAATTGCAGCATACGAACCGTCCGTTACGTCTGAAGTCCAAAAAGGTTAAGGATAAGACCCTCGCAAGAGCCTTATCCCCCCTTAAGATAGGCGAAATCCAATCACTTCTTGCCGAAAAGACCACCCAACAGGGATTTCTTTTCCGTTCCCTGCTCATTGGCGGGGGCGCCCTTGGCACCGTCTTTCGCCGGTTCCGGCTTGGACACGACATCCATCAGGGTCGACTTCAGAACGCGGACTTCGACATCGTCTGCGATCTTGACCTGCAATTCATTGTCATCAACGACCTTGACGACCGAACCCAGAATGCCGCCGCCCAGCACAACCTTATCACCGCGACGTGCCGCCGACAGCTTGGCCTGATGCTCTTTCTGGCGCTTCTGTTGCGGGCGAATAAGCAGGAAATAGAAAATTACGAAAATCAGGATCAGCGGCAAAAACATGCCCAACCCGCCTTCTCCCCCAAGTGCACCAGCCGCGTCCTGCGCGAAAGCCGTTGAAATCAGCATGTGTCTACTCCCAGTTTGGTTTGTGCCCGTTTGGTTTTGTGAAAGATGGGGAGGCGTGCCGCATTCCGCCATCTGTAAAGTCGCGGGGGACTATACGGACACGCAAGGAAAGTGCAATGCCATGTGTTAAGGGGCACTTTGGGTCGATTGACCACCCCGAACCGGGGCGATAGGGTTTGCGCCCTATCCAATCCATCCAGCATCCAGGAACACTGTTTATGGTCGAGTCTGATACGCATTTACAAACAACCCTATTGCGCATCGCCGATGCGCTGGACAGACTGGCCCCGCCGCCGCCGACCAAGTTTGAATTAGGGGCCGCAGAAGCCTTCATCTGGCACCCGGAAACAGACCAATTGGAAGCGGTTCCAAAGGTCAACCGTGTTGATATAAGGTTGCTGCAAGGCATTGATTTACAATGCAATCAATTGCTGGAAAACACCCGCCGATTCGCCAATGGCCTGCCTGCAAATAATGCCTTGCTGTGGGGCGCGCGGGGGGCTGGTAAGAGCTCTCTGGTGAAGGCATCTCATGCAGCGGTCAATGCAGAACTGGCGCAGTCGGGTGAGAGAAAGCCAGTCTGCCTGATTGAATTGCACCGGGAGGATATTCCCACCCTGCCCCGGCTTCTGACCCTGCTGCGACCATTGGACCGGCGCTTCATCCTGTTCTGCGACGATCTGTCCTTTGATGGCCAGGACGCAGCCTATAAATCGCTGAAAGCGGTACTGGAAGGGGGAATCGAAGGCCGGCCGGAAAATGTCCTGTTCTATGCGACATCCAACCGTCGCCATCTGATGCCCCGTGACATGATTGAAAATGAACGCTCCACAGCGGTCAATCCATCCGAAGCGGTGGAAGAAAAGGTCTCCCTGTCCGACCGGTTCGGCTTATGGCTGGGCTTCCATTCCTGCGATCAGAATACCTATTTCGAAATGATCCGGGGCTATGTGCAGGCCTATGACCTGCCGATCGAAGAGGATGCCTGGCGCCCCATGGCCGTTGAATGGACCGTAACCCGTGGTGCCAGATCCGGTCGCGTCGCCTGGCAATTTATTCAGGATCTGGCCGGAAAACTGGGCAAACCTCTTTAGATAGACAGACGTTACCCGCACCCTTCGCGCCTTCTCTGCGGTTTATCTGCAAAAACCCTCGTCACCCCGGACATCGATCCGGGGTGACGATGTATTAGACATTTACACCCGCACCCTGAGGAGCGCAGCGTCTCGAAGGGTGGTCTGTCTGTAAGCACCGCCCTTACAGCGCATCCTTCGAGACGGCGCTGTCGCGCCTCCTCAGGATGAGAATGGTGCTTAAGGTCAGAAGTGGAATGCCATAGCCCACCAGCCCCTCAGCGCCCTTTGCGCCTCCTCCGCGCTCTCTGCGGTAACTCTTCAAAGAAGCCAGAGCCACATGCCCGAACCTGCGCCACCCGCCCTGGATCCCGGATCAAGTCCGGGATGACGATGTATTAGACATTTACACCCTCACCCTGAGGAGCGCAGCGTCTCGAAGGGTGATCTGTCTGTAAGCACCGCCCTTACAGCGCATCCTTCGAGACGGCGCTGTCGCGCCTCCTCAGGATGAGAATGGTGCTTAAGGCCAGAAATGGAATGCCATAGCGCACCAGCCCCTCAGCGCTCTCTGCGCCTCCTCCGCGCTCTCTGCGGTAACTCTTCAAAGAAGCCAGAGCCACATGCCCAAACCTGCGCCACCCGCCCTGGACCCCGGATCAAGTCCGGGATGACGATACTGAGGGAGTGTTTCTTCCTTCACGCTTGCCCAGATTGCCATAATTCCCTTACCATTGTTCCAGAGCATAGGGGGGATGGCATGCCAAAAGCGGAGGCAAAGGTTATTCAGTTGAAAGATGTAAGACCCGCCACCATCCGGGGGGGCGCAAGACCATCACGGGTGCAATTGGCTTATCTTCTGCGGGGCGTGGACCAACCGGGCGGAAAACTGCCGCTGTTTGATGAGGACGGTCAGCGCATCAGCGACCGAACCGTGCGCAGTTGTATCGAACAGGGCTGGGCCGAACCCTGGTTCAACAATCCGCTGAAACCGGACTGGTTGGTCTGTAAGCTAACCGATCTGGGCCGGGCACAGATCGACGCTGAGAAAACCCGCAGCGCCTCATGAAGGAGCAACCGGGCACCATTTCTTCCCTTTTGCGTGCGGGGTTAGGACTGATCGTCCTTGGCGGTGGATCCATGCTGGGGGGATTGGCGTTGCAGGCGCTACTAGGCGTGCCGGGGGGCGATGCGCCGGGTAAATCCCCCTCTCCCAGCGCTGCCATAGAAGGGATCGCACCGGAAGCCCTGATCGACCGGCCAGAAACTGAAGCTGAAAACAAGGCGGTAACCGCCCAGGAGTATATGATGGTTGCCGCCCATCCGGTCGCCGCCCAGATCGGGGCTGCCATTCTGGATGAAGGTGGATCAGCGGTGGATGCAATCATCGCTTCCCAGATTGCGCTAAACCTTGTGGAACCGCAAAGCTCTGGCATCGGCGGTGGTGGCTTTCTACTGGTCTGGGACGCCAAAACGGGGGGCCTGACATCCTATGACGGCCGGGAAACCGCCCCGGCAAATGGCAGTGGTGACTATGTGCTGCAACAGGATGGCGCGTTCCGACCCTTTATGGAAGCTGTGACCGGTGGGGCCTCGGTCGGGGTTCCCGGCATTTTGCGCATGCTGGAACTGGCCCATCAGGATCATGGAACACTGCCCTGGGCCCCATTATTCACCCCCACCATTCAATTGGCGGAAAAAGGGTTTCCAATCAGCCCACGCCTGAATGGATTGCTGCAGGATGCGCCATATCTGAAAGACATGGAACCGGCAGGGTCTTATTTTTATGATACCGCGACTGGAAAACCCCATCCCATTGGCACAATTTTGCGCAATCCGGATCTGGCCCGGTCCCTGCGGGCCATTGCAACCGGTGGCGCCGATGCGTTCTATACCGGCCCCCTGGCCGAAGACATCGTTACAGCAGTTCAAACTGCCCCCCGTAATCCTGGGGCCCTGTCTCTCACCGATCTTGCCAATTACACGGCAAAGCGCCGCGACAATCTGTGCCTGACGTACCGCATTTATCAGGTCTGTGGCATGGCACCGCCGTCCTCCGGTGGGTCAACAGTGCTGCAAATCCTGGGGCTGATGGAACAAAGCGAGCGCGACATCCGAAAGACAGATCCGCTTTCTGCCGATGGCATTCAGATATTTGGGGAGGCGATGCGCCTGGCCTTTGCGGATCGGAACCGATTTCTGGCGGATACTGATTTCGTTTCCGTACCCTTGAAGGAGATGCTGTCACCCGCCTATTTGGTGCGGCGCGCACGGACGATGGATTTCAGCCATGCGCCCAAAGTGCCCAGAGAGGCGGGTAATCCGACCAACGATCACGCCTTCCTGCCCAATGTTCTGGATGACAGCCCGGAACTCCCCTCCACATCGCATCTTGTGGCGGTGGACCGCACCGGAAGTGTTGCGACCATGACGACCTCCATCGAAACGGGATTTGGCTCACGCGTCATGGTCGGTGGCTTTCTGCTGAACAATCAATTGACCGATTTCGCCTGGAGTGACGTTGAAAACGGCCTGCCGATTGCCAATCGCTATGAACCAAACAAGCGCCCGCGCAGTTCCATGGCCCCAACACTGGTCTTCGGTCCAGATGGCCAGCCACGTCTGGCACTGGGCTCGCCCGGCGGCAGCCGGATCATCGGCTATGTCGCAAAAACCGTGATGGCGGTGCTGGATTGGGATATGAGCTTACAGCGCGCAATTGAAACGACTCATTTTCTGAATCGCAATGGCGCAATGGAGATCGAGGAAGACCCCAATCTGGATGGCATCGCCGCCACGCTGACCGCGCGGGGCTATGACGTTCAACGCCGCGCGATGGCAAGCGGCCTGCACGGGGTCGAATTTATCGGTGGTCAGTATATCGGTGGCGTCGATCCAAGGCGCGAAGGGCTGGCCGTCGGTGAAGGAAACCTATCGTCAGACCTGGATCAGGTTTTCGACAGGCTGATCCCCCAACGCTAATACTGATCCGACCGAAATCCTTTCAGGGCGGCCTTCGCCCTATCGATCGAGTCCCCATTTGGAAAGCCTATCCGGATATCGACCCTGAAATAGCCATCGATGGCACATTCCTGTTCCGACAGACCGTGACGAAGGCCCGCCGCGACTTCCTCCGCCATTTCCGACTCTGAGAAAGCGCGCCGATAGCGCACCTTTTCCACCAAAGTCTCTAGGCGATAGTCATGATGTGCCAGGGCTTGTTCAATGGCCGTAACGGACACTCTGGGTCTGGGGCACAACAACAGCCACGGCTTGTTCTTGCCCGCACAGATGGTCAGCAGGGCATCCATTGCACCGGCAATGTGATCCCCGATCGCCCCGCTTTCATAGATCATATCCGCCCGCAACACGGCATCGCGTAAACCGGATGGAATTTCATCGGTCAGAACATTGCACGCATACGCCCCGTCCAAAGCCCCGATTGATTGGGCATAGTGCAAAGCGACATCGGCAATATCGACGCCATCGATCCAGTGTTCGGGAAGGTCTCCTTTACGATGCGCCGAAAATGTTGCCGCATCCCCGGCGCTTGGCGCATCCGCCTGATAAATCCGATACAGATCGGCCATCGTGGATCCCGTGCGCAGACAGGCACCGACTGCACCATAGCCACAGGCGAAATCAATCAGGCGCGGTACGTCCACCGTTTCCCGCCGATCTGCCAGGATAGGCATCAGGCGGGCAAGGATCGCCGCCAGCACGCCTGGCATGCGATAATCCCCCGTCGCCACACCCCGGAAGTAGGGGCGCGGATCTGATAGATTGTACAACCTGTCAAATTGAGTCCAGTGGGTGGGCGCGTCGACCATTTCGCATCTCCAAGAATGAGACACCATCATGACGGATCATGCCTGCGCTTGTCACCCCGAACAAACCGCATTCGGCTTGGTCCGATCCCACAGACACGGAGCAAAAATGTTTGTGGGATCGGTGTATCGTCCAAGCGGCGGCCAGTGCCTCCCGGTCAACGCGGCTGGTTGTGACGGAGTCCTGTGACCAAAATAGGGCGACCAGATGAAGGTCTTATGAAGGGATTGAGGCGCGGGAAACTGGCAAGCTGCACCCCACTACGAAAAAGGGGCTAGCGGTGATATGCCGCTAACCCCTTGGTCTCACTGGTCGGGACGGCAGGATTTGAACCTACGACCCCTACACCCCCAGTATAGTGCGCTACCAGACTGCGCTACGCCCCGTTAGTGTGAGACGGGTTCATATAGAACCTGTGGCCCTGCCTTGCAATTCCCTATTCACGGTCTTTTGCATGATTTGGTGAGACGGCATCGTCAACAGCCAGTAAATCACGGGCCTGGGCCAGTTCCTCGCGCAGGCTGTGCAGCGCCGCGACATCAATCTTTGACGGGGTTGAGGCGATTTCGGGTTCCGGCGCGGGCACCGTTGCCCCCTCGTCACCCCAATCCAGCACCGTCTTAACCCCATTATCGCGCAGCAGTTTCTGCACACCGCGGATGGTATAGCCTTCTTCATGCAGCAACCGACGGATCACCTGCAGCAGGCGCACATCTTCGGGGCGATAATAGCGACGCCCGCCCGCGCGCTTCATCGGCTTGATATGGGTGAATTTTGTTTCCCAGAATCTCAGGACATGTTGCTGAATATCCAACAGATCAGCCACTTCCGTAATAGTCCGGAAGGCGTCTGCGGACTTTTCCGCCCGACTGAGATCTGAAATATCACTCATACTAATTGCCAAGTCCGACCGTGAGGCAAAACGAATGGCCCTTTGCGACGAATGGGTATGGGGACAACATCCAACCCGGATTCAATCGATCACTGATTGATTTTGTCCTTAAGGACATGGCTGGGCCGAAACACAAGAACGCGGCGCGGCAGAATCGGCACTTCCTCTCCCGTCTTGGGATTACGCCCGATACGCTCGCCTTTTTGACGCACGGAAAAGCTACCAAAGGAAGAGATTTTCACTGATTCTCCAGTAACCAGTGCATCTGCCATCTCCCCCAAAATGGCTTCCACCAAAGCGGCCGATTCGATTCGCGACAGGCCAACTTCCTGATATACCGCTTCGGCCAGCTCCGCGCGGGTAACGGTTTTTCCCGCCATAGCCCAAACTCCCCCAAGGTTTTCAAACGATTACGATGGATCAGAGTATCCCCGTCTGATTATCGCGTCAACAAACCAAGTTACAGAATCTGATTTCAGGGTCACATCACCAACGAAGCAATGCCGCCCCAAAGGTGAATCCCCCCCCCATCGCGGTCAAACCGATCAGATCACCTGGCTTAAACAACTGTCGTTCCATGGCCTGATTCATAGCCAGGGGAATCGTCGCTGCAGACGTATTGGCATGCTCTTCAAGGGAGACAATCACCTTCTCATCTGAAAGATCAAGACGTTCCCCTACTTTATTGATAATACGTATATTTGCTTGGTGCGGGACCAGCCAATCCAGATCAGATGTGGTCAATCCTTCCGCCTTTAGCAGCCCCAGCACCAGCGAGGACATATGCTCCACTGCATGCTTGAACACCTCTTTTCCCTGCATGCGGACATAACCTGCTGTGCCGGTTGTGGCCGGTCCACCATCCACGTACAGGCTGTCATAAAATCGCCCGTCCGCACCCAGTTTTGTGGAAATGATACCGCGATCACGCTCCACCCCATTCGTGGTTTCCGCCCGCAGCACCACGGCACCGGCACCGTCGCCAAACAAAACACAGGTTCCCCGGTCTTCCCAATCCAGGATGCGGCTGTAAATCTCTGCCCCAATAACCAGCGCACAGGTCGCCTGGCCCAGCCGTATCATGTTATCCGCCTGGGTCAGGGCATAAACAAAACCGGTGCAGACAGCCTGAATATCAAACGCGGCGCCGGATCGAATGCCCAATTTCGCCTGAACGCGGGTTGCCGTTGCTGGGAATGTATTATCGGGCGTGGTCGTCGCCAGGATCACCAGATCGACATCTTCCGCCGTAACGCCAGCATTCTGCATTGCCCGCCTGGCCGCCGCACAGGCCAAGTCCGACGTCAGCTCACCCGGTGCTGCAATGTGGCGCCGGGCAATCCCAGTGCGCTGTTTTATCCATTCATCCGTCGTATCGATCGTCTTGGACAGATCATCGTTTGAAAGGACCTTGCTGGGCAAATAGGCCCCGACACCCCGTATTACGCTTCTAGTCTTCACGATGCTTTGACTTCGGCTTCGACTTCAACACTCACCGGAACCTCCGCCCCTTCCTGATTAAGGGTTTCAAAATCGGCCTTCATCTTATCGATGAAACCATGCGCGCACATATCCGCCGCCACACCAATCGCATTGGCAAAGCCAATCTCGTCCGTGCCACCGTGGCTTTTTACCGTGATTCCATTCAGGCCTAGCAAGACCGCGCCGTTGTAACGACGCGGATCGACCCGATAGCGCAATTTGCCCATCGCGCGTTTGGCGATCAGATATCCGATTTTGGCCAGGGTGCTGGATTGAAATGCTTCCCGAAGGAAGGCACTGATCAGACGGGATGTGCCTTCCGCTGTTTTCAGGGCGACATTCCCAGTAAACCCGTCTGTCACGACAACATCCACAGTGCCGCCTGCAATGTCGTCCCCTTCAACGAACCCAGCAAAATGCATGGGCAGGGCGCTAGCGCGCAACAGGGCTGCGGCCTGGCGAATTTCATCGCGACCTTTCAGGTCTTCCGTCCCGATATTCAACAGGCCCACGCTGGGTTTGGAAATTCCCATAACAGTGCGGGCGAAGACCTCCCCCATCACGGCGAATTGTACAAGATGCTGGGCGCTGCATTCCACATTCGCGCCCAAATCCAGCATACAGGTCTCCCCCTTCTGGGTCGGGAAGAAAGAACAGATCGCAGGGCGGCTGACGCCCTTGAGGGTGCGAAGTCCAAACATCGCCAGCGCCATCAGGGCGCCGGTATTGCCCGCAGATACACAGCAATCAGCCTCTCCCGCCTGAACGGCATCAATGGCTTTGCGCATGCTTGAATCTTTGAGATGCCGCAGCGCATAGCTGGGCTTGTCCGTGCTGGCCACAACCTGTTCGGTGTGGCGAATTTCGACATAATCTTTCAGCAGGGCTTCTTTTTCGACAAGCGGTGCAAGAATGGCCTGATTGCCAAAAATCAGAAACCGCGCGTCGCCCAGGCGCTCCCGTGCAAGCGCGGCGCCGCGCACCACGATATCAGGAGCGCCATCGCCCCCCATTCCATCCAATGCGATCACCAGAGGCTTCGCCACGGGCAGTGTCCCCTTAACGCGGATAACCCGACCTTAGTACCTTTGAACACGCCGCGCCTGCGGAGCATCTAGTCGAGTATATTATTCTATACCCTGCATCGGAACACCTCCCCGGGTGTCCGACAACCCCCTGCCAGATAAATTTGCTATCTGACATTAAACATTGCCCAACAAATACAGCGTTAAACACGTCACGTGTTCAATGAACTCAGTGTCCGGCAACACCAATCGGGCCCGCAAGGGCCCGATTCTGTTTACTCTGATACCAACTGGTCACTCGACCCCTTAAAAGGATCCCAAGTGCCGTTAGTTTAGAATCCGCTTTTCGGCTCTACAACCTGGCGACCACGATACATGCCGGTCTTCAGGTCAACATGGTGCGGACGCACCATTTCGCCGGTGGTCTGATCTTCACGATAAGACGGATTGCCCAGCGCATCGTGCGACCGACGCATGCCACGGCGGGATTTGGTGATCTTGCTCTTTGGAACTGCCATTTGTTTGACCTTCGTAAGCTTGAGGTGTCTTGCAAAACGGCGGCCTACATAGCCCTTTTGTAAGGCTACGGCAACCCGGTTTGCGTCTATTCGTCATCCTTGCTGGTAGAATTTGATAATCCAGCCAGCGCGGCGAATGGATTTTTAGGTTCTGTGCGATCCAATAGCGCCTTACGCCCCTCGGGTAAAGCATCCAGTACCTGGTCCAGGTCAACGCCATCCTGGCGGGGATACGGATCCAGCGCCAATGCCAGTTGCTGGGCGACGGCTTCTCCCACATCAATCTTACCCTCCAGAATGACATCGGGCGGATCTGCGTCTTCCAGGGTCAATTCAACATTTTCCTCCACCATCGATGCGGGGGCAAATTCCAGGCTGAAGGGAACCCTCATGGATTGTTTGAGGAACGCTTGCGTGACGACACAGCTTTGCTGGACCACAGCCAGGATTGTGCCCTTCACCTGCACCATAGGCCCGCCGGCCAGCAGCGTCAGGCGACACTCAGCAGACAGGCTGTCCACCCTCAGAATATCAAAACGCCGCGCCAGGGCCTCACGCTGTGTCGCATCCGCCTTCAATTGCATCTGCAGGCCCTTGGAGGGGATTTCATCGACCTCTATCACAGTGCTGAATTCTGGCGCGTCCTGATCTAACTCTTTCGTCATGACTATGCCGTCTCCTCAACATCGGTACTCAAACGAACAGGAGGCAAGGCAGCAAAAACAGGATCCGGGGACGTGAATGTCACACGGCCGACCAGAATATTCTTCTCTGTCTGGGTATACAGATGCGCCGATTGTTTGTCGAAATACTCACCCATTGCGGAAAGCCGCGCCGAATCGATATCCTGCCCTTGAAACACGCCCCATTTCAGCACCGTTTCCAGGTCGTCGGCCCCGTCCGAACCATTGATCGCACCCCAATAGGCGTCAAAACGCCCAAAGAACAATTGCGCAAGCTTCTTGACCTTTTTGCCAATCGACATGTCCCCCACGCCCATCTCTCTGAGGGAGCGATCAAAGTCGGCGACAATTTCATCAGACAAGGCACCGCCGATAACATCCCAGTCAGGACGACCCGTCATGCGGCGGAACAACAGGAAGGTGTGCAAGGCAATGCTCTCCACACGCCCTTCCAATGTGTCTGGAATACCGGCCTTGGCATATAATACAGGCTGGCGCGCGGCGGTCACGATCTGCTCGTACAGCACCAGTGCGATTTTCTGCTCGCGCGTTAATCTGGTTCGAAAGAAGCTTCTAAACATATCAAACACGGTGACCAACCCCGGGTATCGTTCAGACGCATCCTTGCGCCCCTTGCCATATCTTCAGCCGGGACTTAGCGTTCCCCGGCCCATTCGGCAAGATGGCTTGAAAAAAAGCCCGGCGCGGCCCACACTAAAACAGTTGGTAAAACCCTGATAAAGAGCAAGGTTGCGTTGATGAAATTTGCCGCCTCGACCCCAAAAGCCCTGCGGCGCAGCCTGAAAACCGGCGCGTCTGTGAGTGTTCTGTTGCTGGCCCTGACTGCGTGCGACCCGAAAGTCGCCCTGCGCGGAAATGCCCCGCTGGAAAGCCGGTTGGAACAGATATCCGTCGGACAATCGACCAAGCGCGATGTGGTCGCGGCCATTGGAACCCCCTCAACCATTGGCACTTTTGACGATAATGTCTGGTATTATATGAGCCAGCGCCGAGAAACCTGGGCTTTCTATCCAACGGAAGTCACCGAAAATCAGGTTCTGGCCTTTCATTTTGACGAAGGTGGTACGCTGCAGACCATCGATACCTATGACAAGGATGCGCTGACAGAGGTTAACCTGGAAGAGAAAGAGACCCCGACATCCGGTCGCACCATGTCAATCATGGAACAGTTGTTTGGTAACCTTGGGAAATTCGGCACCTGACCGACCAATCCATCAAACGCACATAAAAAACCCCGGAGCCTGCGCCCCGGGGTTTTTCTTGGTCAGAACCTGACAGATGTCAGATCAATCAATGGGCCAAGGCCGCCAACAGCAGCAATGCCACAATATTGGTGATCTTGATCATTGGGTTCACAGCAGGACCAGCGGTATCCTTATAGGGATCCCCAACCGTGTCACCGGTCACAGCAGCCTTGTGAGCTTCCGAGCCTTTGCCACCATGATTGCCGTCTTCGATATACTTTTTCGCATTATCCCAGGCACCACCACCGGCGGTCATGGAAATTGCAACGAAGACACCGGTCACGATCACACCCAACAACATCGCGCCAACAGCGGCGAAGGCATTGCCCTGGGTCGAAACCGCATTGATGACGAAGTAGAGCACGATCGGGCTCAAAACCGGCAGCAAGGATGGTACAATCATTTCACCGATTGCGCGTTTGGTCAGCATGTCGACACAGCGGCCATATTGTGGCTTGCCCGTGCCTTCCATGATGCCTGGGATTTCTTTGAACTGACGACGCACTTCAACCACAACTGCGGCCCCTGCCCGTCCAACAGCCGTCATACCCATTGCGGCAAACAGATACGGCAGCAGGCCACCGATCAACAAACCAACGACAACATACGGATTAGACAGCGAGAAATCGACATCGGTGGCAGAGAAGTACCGGGTCAGATCAGCCGTATAAGCCGAAAACAGAACCAGTGCGCCCAAACCGGCAGAACCAATCGCATAGCCCTTGGTTACAGCCTTTGTCGTGTTCCCAACAGCATCCAGGGCATCCGTGGTTTTGCGAACGCTGTCATCCAGCTCCGCCATTTCCGCGATACCACCGGCATTATCAGTCACGGGACCATAAGCATCCAGAGCCACAACCATACCGGCCAAGGCCAGCATCGTGGTCACAGCGATGGCGATCCCGAACAGGCCTGCAATCTGGAAAGTCACGATGATCGCAACACAGATCAGAATTGCTGGAATGGCGGTTGCTTCCATCGAAATCGCCAAACCCTGGATCACATTCGTGCCATGGCCGGTTTCCGATGCTTTCGCGATGGACCGCACCGGGCGATATTCTGTTGAAGTATAATATTCTGTCACCCAGACGATCAGACCGGTCAGAACCAAACCGACAATCCCGCACAGGAACAGATCCATACCGGTGAAAGTGACATTGTTCACGGTCATTTGCAGATCCATGCCGATCACATGATCGGTCACGAAATACAGGGCCACCGCAGACAATACAGCCGATGCAATCAAGCCCTTATACAAGGCCCCCATGATGTTGGTTCCGCCGCCCAAGCGCACGAAATACGTGCCGATGATTGAGGCGACCAGGCAAACCGCACAGATCATCATCGGATACATCAGGAACTGGCTCATCTCCAGACCGGTGATGCCGTAAATCAGGGCCAGTACCATGGTGGCCCCAACCGTCACGACATAGGTTTCGAACAAGTCAGCCGCCATGCCCGCACAGTCGCCGACATTATCGCCAACGTTATCGGCAATAACAGCCGGGTTGCGGGGATCATCTTCCGGAATGCCGGCTTCGACCTTCCCCACCAAGTCAGCGCCGACATCGGCCCCCTTGGTGAAAATGCCGCCGCCGAGACGGGCGAAGATGGAAATCAGCGAAGCACCAAATGCCAGACCGACCAGGCCTGCAATGATGTTCTTGGCCTGATTGGCATCGTTCACATCATACTGACCAATTAGCACAAAATAGTAGCCAGCGATCGCCAACAGCGCCAAACCGGCAACCAGCATACCGGTCACAGCGCCGGATTTGAAGGAAACCGAAAGACCCGCAGCCAGGCTTTCGCGAGAGGCTTCAGTCGTGCGAACATTGGCGCGCACGGAGATGACCATCCCGATGTAACCAGCAGCGCCCGACAAAACGGCACCGATGACAAAGCCAATGGCGCTGGTCCAGCTCAACGCCAACCCCAGAATAATGGCAACCACAACACCGACCAATGAAATGGTCATATACTGACGGTTCAGATAGGCCGTAGCACCTTCTTGAATGGCTGCGGCGATTTCCTGCATGCGTTCATTGCCCGCACTCAGGCTCAGGATGCTTTTGGACGTGACGGCACCATACAGCACTGCCAAAATTCCGCATCCAATGATAATATATTCGTATTCCATTGGCGTTTCGTTTCCCTTCTTGGCATCCCCACCCTGATTGCTCTTTGTGCTGATGCGTTGGGAGGCCCCTGCACCGACATGGCATGTTTTTTTTAAAAGCGGGGATTCTTTGTTAGATCAGTTGCAACCGCTATTGCTTCAGAATGAGTATCATCCCGAAAACCAGCGCAAAGTTAGGCGAACAGTCCCATTCTGTAAACCGATTCGACGGATCGAAGAAAATCTGCATTAAAACCTGTTTTTCATTGATCCGGGGCTTGGCATGTCGCCTTCCTGTGGCGCAATAAGGATGGCATGAACAGTTTCGACCACTATCACCAGAAGGGGTGGTGCCTCTTCCCAACCGATCCTGTGCTGCGGCACTGGTTGGACGCCACCCTGCCCGCTGTCTGGACCAGCATCGCCGCCCCGGAAAATGCCCACTGGCTGCGCTATGGCGGAACCTGGTTTGCCGGGGTGAATGTGCTGTCCAACGATGCGACTGGGGCCGTATCCGGCGGACCAGCCCTATCTGGAACCGCTGTTGACTTCATCCATGATCGCCTTAATTACAAAGACTTACCGTGGGATCGGGCGCAGGTATCGGTTTGCCATCCCGGATATCCGCAGCCAATGGCGGGAGAGACGGACGCAATGCATGCCTTTCGCCGGGATCGCGATGCCGCCCATATCGATGGATTGTTAAAAGAAGGACCCCAGCGGCGGCGGTATCTGAGGGAATATCACGGATTTCTATTGGGTATTCCAGCGACCGACTACTCGACAGGGGCATCCCCCTTCGTGATCTGGGAGGGATCTCACAGGATTATTCAGGCCTGGTTACAGGAAACCTTTGCCGGGATCGCGCCAACCAAATGGCGGAATCTTGATGTTACAGAGTCCTATCAGGCCGTGCGGCGAAAGGTATTTAGGAATTGCCCGCGCATCACCCTGGCACCGCAACCGGGACAGTCATTCGTAATGCATCGGCACTGCCTGCATGGCATGGCCAAATGGCAAGCAGATGCCAGTGCCGGGCCGCAGGGTCGTGTCATCCTGTATTTCCGCCCCCCGGTCACGGACCTGACGGGATGGCTAAACAATGCGTAAGGAGAGTGTATCCCTATGATGACATCCTTTCCCGACAGATCGGAAGCCGTCGTGATCGGCGCATCTGGTGGAATTGGCGCGGCTGTGACGGCTCTGCTGGCCGCTGATCCGCGTTTCGAGACCGTGCACGCCTTTGCACGCCGGGAACTGGTCGCAACGGCTGATGGCGTTCGGGTTGGACAGATCGATATCGCTGATGAAGCCTCGATCAGGGCCGCCGCCGCCAGGGTCACTGCGCCACGTCTGGTATTTGTGGCAACCGGCATCCTGCATCAGCAAGATCACGGGGATCAGAAACTTGGGCCAGAAAAATCATGGCGCAATCTGGACCCCGACTGGCTGGATCAGGTCATGCGCGTCAATGCGACCGGTCCAGCGCTGGTTGCGAAACACTTCCTGCCAAAGCTGCCAAAGGAAGAAAAAGCAGTCTTTGCCGCCCTATCGGCACGGGTCGGAAGCATTTCGGACAATGCGCTGGGCGGTTGGTATGGCTATCGTGCGTCCAAGGCTGCATTGAACATGCTGTTGAAAACGCTGTCGATTGAACTGGCGCGCAGCCACAAGGATGCCATTGTCCTGGGTCTGCATCCTGGCACCGTCGCGACGAATCTGTCAGCCCCGTTTCAAAAGGGCGTCCCGGAAGGCAAGCTGTTCAGCGCCACTTATGCTGCGGAACGCCTGCTAAGCGTCATCAATGACGCAACCGCCCCCCAGACAGGCAGCCTGATCGCCTGGGATGGAAAAACCATCCTGTTCTGAAGCGACGCGCGATAATCTGGACCATCAACCGGCAGTCAGCTTGCGTCCCAAAATGGAGATGAAGAATCCATCCATACCGTGATCGGCCGGGGTCAGGCGCAGGTTTGGACTGTCCGCTGCCCCTGGATAGGCCAGGTTCGGGAAAAGTGTTGTCCAGACTTCCGCCACCGGATGCTGATAGAAATCAGGATGATCGGCCAGAAAAGCCGCGACGCGATCTTCATTTTCCTGTGGCAGGATTGAACAGGTCACATAGATCATGCGGCCCCCCGGCGCGACAAGCCTGGCGGCGCTGTCCATCACTACCGATTGCTTGTGCATCACCTCTTCCAGGCCTTCGGGCGTCAGCTTCCACTTCTGATCTGGATTGCGGCGCCAAGTGCCCGATCCCGTGCAGGGGGCATCGATCAAGACGCGGTCAAAGCCACCATCGAACCGATTGGCGCGGCGCTTGACCCATTTGTCCCGCTCTGAGGACAACAGGCGACGCTCCACCATAAATGCCCCTGCCCGCTTCAACCGCTGGGCGGCGCGCTTCAGGCGGGGCTCGGAAACATCACAGGCGATGATCCGACCGGTATTCTCCATCGTGGCCGCCATGGCCAGTGTCTTACCACCCGCACCTGCACAGAAATCCACAACCTTCATGCCCGGCTTGGCTTCAACCAACAGCGCGGCGAATTGTGACCCTTCGTCCTGGGGCTCGACCAGACCTTCCTTGAAGACCTTGGTTCCGCTCAACGGCTTACGGTCCGCCAGGCGCAGACCGATTGGCGACAATGGGGTTGGCTTAGTAACAATGCCCTCTTCCGCCAGGGCTGCCTGGGCCGACTCCCGATCCGTCTTTAGCGTATTCACGCGAAGATCGACCGAGGCCTCGTCCAGATGCGCGGCCAATTGCCGCTTGGTATCCGAGCCATATAATTGTGCAAAAATCGGCTGTAGAAATTCCGGCATGTTTCCGGCGGTGACATCCGGCTGGCATTCCAGTTCAAACCCGCGCTGTGCGCCCAATTCGACCATCACGCGCTTTTCCATGCCACTCAGCGGGGCTGGATCAAATCGCTCCCCGGTGATGACGGTTTCCCAATCGGTCAGGCGCATGCCTTCACCCAGTTGCAGCCAGACCAGCAGACGCGAACGACCATCCGGCGGGCCGCTCTTGGCGCGATCCAACCACCAGTCAATCTGGCCCCGCCGACGCAGAGTGCCATAGACCATGCCCGCAATGGCAGCCTTGTCCTTGGACCCGGCATAGCGATTGCCGCGCGCCCAATCCGACATCATCTTATCCGCAGGGGGCGCGCCAGGGGTGTCCAGGCGGTCCAACAGTTCAATCGCAGCGGAAATCCGCGCACCAGGGGTCATCCAAATCGTACCTTCATCCACAGGATCGACAGCACCAGCGCCAGGGTTACCCCATTGGCCAGTATCAGCGGCAAATCTTCACGCACGATCCCATAGGCCAGCCAAAGGCAAACCCCAAGCGCAAAGATCAGAAACATCGACAGAGAGATATCTGCTGTCGACCGGGAACGCCAACATTTCAACGCCTGCGGCACAAATGCCACCGTCGTACACAAGGCGGCCATCAGGCCAATCAGGCTGATCATTTACGGATACTCACCGATCAATCTGATAATTGGGGGACTCTTTCGTCACCGTGATATCATGAACATGGCTTTCGCGCAGGCCCGCATTGGTAATCCGGCGGAAGGTGGCGCGTTTCTGCATGTCCTCGATTGAGCGGCTTCCGGTATAGCCCATTGCGGCACGCAAGCCGCCCACCAATTGGTGCACCACGCCAGAAACCGGTCCTTTATAGGGAACGCGACCTTCAACGCCTTCCGGCACGAATTTGTGACTTTCCGACACTTCTTCCTGGAAATAGCGATCGGCAGACCCGCGCGACATTGCCCCCGCAGAGCCCATGCCGCGATAGGATTTGTAAGACCGCCCCTGATACAGGAAGACTTCACCCGGCGCTTCTTCTGTCCCGGCCAGCAAGGACCCGATCATTACGGCATTCGCCCCCGCCGCAATGGCTTTTGCCAGATCGCCGGAGAATTTAATGCCACCATCGCCAATGGCTGGAACGCCCAGTTCACGACAGACTTCCGATGCTTCCAGGATCGCGGTTAATTGCGGCACACCAACGCCAGCAACAATGCGGGTGGTGCAAATCGACCCCGGCCCTATCCCGATTTTCACCGCATCCGCGCCATGATCAATCAAGGCCCGTGCGCCTTCTGCCGTGGCGACGTTGCCTGCAATCACCTGGGCATAATTTGACAGCTTCTTAACGCTGGTAACCTGATTAAGGACACCCTGGGAATGACCATGGGCGGTGTCGACGACGATAACATCCACGCCCGCATCCAATAGCTGTTCTGCCCGGGCCAGACCATCCTTGCCCGTTCCGGTCGCAGCAGCGACCCGCAGGCGCCCCCGCTCATCCTTACAGGCATTGGGGAAGTTTTGTGCCTTTTCGATATCCTTTACGGTGATCAAGCCGACGCAATGCTTTTCCGAATCCAGAACCAGCAGCTTTTCGATGCGGTATTGGTGCAACAGGCGCTTCGCCTCTTCACGGCTGGCCCCTTCCGGCACCGTGATCAATCCCCGCTTGGTCATCAATTCCTTGACCGGCGTATCCAGATCTTCGGCAAAACGGACATCACGGTTGGTCAGGATGCCAACCAGTTTCTTGGACCGCTTGGAGACAACGGGAATGCCGCTGATCCGATTGCGCCGCATCAGTTCCAGCGCCTCGGCCAATGTGCGCTCTGGCGTGATCGTGATCGGGTTCACGACCATGCCGCTTTCAAAGCGCTTTACCATATGCACTTCATGCGCCTGTTCTTCGGCTGTCATATTCTTGTGGATAACGCCGATGCCGCCCTGCTGTGCCATGGCAATCGCCAGTGGGCCTTCAGTCACCGTATCCATGGCCGCAGAAATCAAGGGAATTCCCAAGCGGATTGTCTTGGTGAGCTGCGCACCCGTATCGGTCTGCGCCGGTAGGATTTCAGAGTGACCAGGCTGCAGAAGGACATCATCAAAAGTCAGGGCTTCAGCAAAACGCATGGTGGCACACTCCTTATCTCAGCTTTCGGTGCCGCACTATACGCAAATTCACTCTTAATCCAAGCTTCAATCAGGCGAGCGTTGCAGAAATAGGCCAAAAACACATGTTCCGTGGTGGCACGGATGCAATTTTTGCCAATTTAAGACAAAAAATCAGGGTGCCTTTGTCAAATAACCCTAATCATCCAGTCGAATCGGACCCCATTGGGGATATAAATCCCCCGGCCCTGGATTATCCGGCGCAGTTCGACCCCCCAAATGGGTCATGACACCCCAAACCGCATTCAGGGCTGTCTGCACCGCGCCTTCCGCCCAGGCTGGCGTCCAGCTGATATCATCGCCTGCCAGAAACAATCCGCGTTCCTGCGGTGGCAAATCCCCCTGCATAAAGTGGCGATACATGCGGTGGTTATAGCGATAATGCCCCGGCAGTGCGCCTTTAAATGCCCCCAGGAAATTTGGATCCGCTTCCCAACTGACAGTGATCGGGTCGCCGATGATATGGGACTGGATATTCAGATCCGGATAGATCTTCTGCAAGGCAGACAGCGCCAGTTCGACCCGTCGTTCCACGGGCAGCGGCAGCATTTTTAAGGCATCAGACATCCAGGAATAGGTCAGGCAGATCACACCGGGCTGATCCGGTCCATTATCGAACAGATAGGTTCCGCGCGTCAGCCTGTCGGTCAGGGTCATCGATAACGGATACCGCCCAGACTTTGGATCCCGATCCTTCCAGAAAGGACGATCCACCATGACAAAGGTTTTTGAGGATTGCATATAGCGGGTGCGGTCCAGGGCCATCCACAGTTTCTGACTGACAAGCGCCTCCTCCGTATCAATCGCGGTGGTCAGCAGCCAGCTTTGACAGGTCGCAATTACTGCATCGAATTCCTCAGTCCGTCCCCACCGATCGGTAACAGCAATCCGCCCCCCGTCTGCGCGATGAATGCGGGTCGCGCCGGGCCGCGTCGCGCCGCTATTCAGCGATTGCAGGCTGGTCCCTGCGGGCCAATATCCTTTTCCATCTGTGGGCTGCCGCCACAGGCCTTGCGGTAACCGTTCCACCCCCCCGACGAAAAACCGTTGGTTGCTGTCGCAATCGGTGACATTGACCCGCAGAATTTCCAGCATGGAATTCGGGAAGTCGGAATCCCATCCCCCGGTGCCAAAGCCAACCTGTCCAAAAACCTCCCGGTGGCGAAAGCTCAAGCGCTGAAAGGCGGGGGATGTGGTGATGAAGTCATAGAAGGTCCGTTCATCCCAATCACGCACCAGCGGATTCCAGATTTCCTTGATGCGCGCCCGGTCTTTGGCGCGGATTGCCGCTTTCAGGTCACTAAAGCGTGCCCCTTCCTCCAGGGCCTGGTCATAAGCGGCGGCGACTTCATGAAACAAGGGCGGCAGGTCGGCCATCGTCTCTGCATAGTGCGTTTCGCCTTCCAGATCGATTACCGTGGACCCTGCAGCGGGTGTCATCGGGTTTGGAAAGGGCTTTGTTTCCAGGCCCAGCATGTCGGCATAGTGATAGAATCCGGTGCCGGAGACCGGGAAGCGCATGCCGCCCAGTTCAGCAACAATATCGGTTGCCCCTTCAAAGGGTTGAGAGCGCAGCCGCCCGCCCAGTTGCCCGGATTCAAACAGGATGGGATGCGCGCCCAGTCGCATCAGCTCATATCCAGCGATCACGCCAGACAGTCCCGCCCCGATCACGGCAACCTTCGCACCATGACTGTCCGCAGGCAGACTGCCAAGGCGGCTGGGATGGGCCAGCCAATCATCATAGGCAAAGGGAAAATCGGGCCCAAACACGGTAATCGGTGCGTCTGTCATGGACGTGCTTTCACAGTGACGGTTCTTCAATAAAGATCGGTGCGACGATCCGATAGATGGGTGACATCCTCTTGCGTCGCCCGCAAAACCGGATGCGACAAATCGGCATACAGGGTTTCCTCCCCCTCCCCATCGGCCCGGACAACATCCGCACCGGTCGGGTCACACAGGCAGGACAGACCGCAATAATCGAAGGGCGCTTCCCGCCCGACATAATTTACATAGGCGACATAAACGCCATTTTCCTGTGCCCGCGCAGGCACAAGCCGACTACAGACTGACTCATAGGGGCGCATATTGGCGGTTGGCACCAGGATAACCTGTGCGCCTTTCACGGTCAGGGCGCGTGTCACTTCTGGGAATTCCACATCATAGCAAATCGCGACGCCCAGGTTCCAACCGTCCAGCGTCACAATTTCCGACAGGGCCTCCCCCGTTGTGAACTGGCTGCGATCCACGTCCCCGTATAAATGAGTCTTGTGATAAGTGCTGCGCACACTACCGCCCGCATCAATCAGAAACGCCGCGTTATATATGGCACTGGAAACACGATCCGGGCCGCCAACCAGAAGGGCGATGCCATGCTGTCTGGCAATATCGCAGACGCGTTCAAGGTCCATCTCTGACACCGCCGCATCAATCGCCGCAGCACCAATATTATAGCCAGACAGAAACATCTCGGGCGTGACAAGCAAGTTCGCGCCATTCTGACCGGCACGATGCGCCTCTTCCGCCAGCCGTGTCAGAGCTTTTGTCATAGACGTCATTGGGCGTGACTGCATTAGGGCAAGGCGCATGATCTAATCCTGTATCAATCGATGGGCGGCCATTTGGTCATAATAGGGTCGACATTCATCCGCAATTGCCTGCAAGGCGAGCGACAGGCTGACGGGTTTGGGCTGATAGGGCAGGAAGCCTGTCGATTGTTCCACCGACTGATACCAGACAGGGGCCCAGATCCCATCACTGTCACGGCGCCCCGGCGGCCAGGATAGCATGGCGGGATCAAAAGCGATGCCAATCGCTTTACAAAGGGCGGTCAAACTTCGTTTCGGATCGGACAGGACATCCTTCGCATCCAGAACCGGTGGCACATTGCCAGATCGGCTGGATACCTGTTCGAAAAGCTGCCACAGCCGTTCAAAACCGAAATCCGCAACACTCGGTGTTTCACGCTTCTGAGTATAAGAGGCGACCATTGCGTCAGGATCGCGGATCAAAAAGCAGTGGACCATTTCATCCGACCAGGACAGATCATCCCCAGGCAACATATGCAGGCTCATATGCTTCTGGTACCAGATCGCAGCGCCTCCTGGGACAGGTCCCGCCAGTGTCCGGGCAACGCGGGTGAAATCACAGTCCATATCGGCCATCACGTCTGCCGCCATGGGATGATCAATCCCCGTGCGTGACAGGTAACAGCCATAAAAGGGCTCGTCCGTGACGGTGCAATCTGCACGGTTTTCAAAGCTGCGCATCATGGCCGTAGAGATGTTGCGCGGCCCGGACCACATGGCGATGCGCAGCCCCTGACTCATACCGAAATCTCTCCTGACGGACATTCCCGCTCGATAAGGGTATAATAGCCCTGTCTGAGGCGTTGGGTAACCGGCCCCAACCCGCCGGACCCGATTTTCCGACCGTCCACTTCCCGCACGGGGATCAGACCAGCAAAAGTGCCGGTCACAAAGGCTTCATCAGAGGAATAAACTTTGGTCAGAGGGAATGTCGTCTCCCGCGCTGGAATGCCCAATTCTGTTGCGACGCGCAGAACATTGCCACGTGTGATTCCCGCCAGACAATACTGGCCCGACGAAGTCCAGACCTCCCCGTCCCGCACGATAAAGAAATGCGTTGAATTGCAGGTGGCGACAAAGCCCTGGGGGTCCAGCATCAGGGCCTCGTCCGCACCGGCCTTTTCCGCCTGAATGCAGGCTGCGATACAGTTCAGCTTGCTGAGGGAGTTCCATGACGGATCCTGCACGTCAGGCGCGCCGCGATGGATATGAACCGTATGCAGCCGCAACCCGGTCTTCAGAACATCAGGGTTTGGGGATTTGTATTCTGGAATAATGACGATGGTCGCCGGACCGATATTCGCACGCGGACTTTGAAACGGGGTGGTTTTCATGCCACGCGATACGACAAGGCGGATATGAACACCGGTTGTCATCTTATTGGCGCGACAGGTTTCCAGAATGGCACTGTGCAAGGCATCGGGGCTCATCCCAATATCCATATCGATCGCCTTCGCGCCCTCATACAAACGCGCCAAGTGACGATCGATGAAAGCCAGGCGGCCATTATGCAGGCGTATCCCCTCCCACACTCCATCACCCAGCAGGAATCCTGAATCAAAAACCGAAACAGTGGCTTCTGCGCGGGGCACGATCTTGCCCCTAACATAGATCTTTACCGTTTCATTTCGCGGATCCGCGCCATGGGCATGACTTCCGGTTTCCATCGATGATCTCTTTTCCAGTTGATTTTGTTTCTGCTAGGCTCCGTATTCCTACACCTAATCCTCGTACCACCCTGACAAAGCGACCGCAATATGACCGACGATCCGACAGCCCGCCCCGGTGAAAGCCTTCTGATATTAGGTGCCGGCGCGGTTGGCTGCACCTCTGCCCTGGCCTTTGCGCGGCGCGGGTTCAAGGTCACGGTGATTGATCGGACCGGTCCTGGATCCGGGGCCAGTTATGGCAATGCGGGTGGAATTGTTCCCTCCGCCTCCCCCCTTGCCCAGCCTGGCCTGCCCTGGCAGGTGCCGGGCATGCTGGTTGACCCGACCGGCCCACTCAGCATCCACCCCGCAGAATTGATCAAGTCCCTGCCCTGGTTTCTGCGCTTTGTGATGGAATGCAGCGCCAGCCGGGCCGAGGCAAATTCCAAGGCCCTGTATGCGCTCAGCGGCTCCGCTGCCCCGGCCTGGAAAGATTTGATACGCGGCACGCCCGCCGAAACGCTGTTGCGCGATGTTGGCTGGCTGAAAGTCTATTCCAGCGAAGACGGCTTTAAGAATCACGCCCCGGAACGTGATTTTCTTCGGCGGCGTGGTGCGCCGGTGGAAATACTCAGTCAGGATGAAGTTCGTCAATTAGAACCCAATCTGGCCCCGATCTTTGTGCGCGGCATGCTACAGCCCGACGGGCTGTTTGCTGTGAACCCCCAGCGGCTGGTTGAGGCCGTCGCGACAGAGGCGATGGCGCAAGGTGCAAAATTCCTGCGTGAAACCATCGAAGATCTGACCGTCGATCCGGATGGGCGCATTACGGTTAAAACCAATGTGACCCAACACAAGCCAGACCGGGTGATGATTTGTGCCGGGGCCTTTTCAAAACGGTTTGCACAGGCCCTGGGGGCAGCCCCCTTGCTGGTGGCGGAACGCGGCTATCACGCAATGTTCGACAGGCCGGAAAAATGCACGACCCGCCCGGCCTTCTGGGTGGAAAACAGCATGGTCCTGTGTCCCATGGAACAGGGGGTCAGACTGACAACGCAGTCTGAATTCAACGGGTTGACGGCGGGACCTAGCTATCGGCGCCTGAACCGGTTGATACCCAAAGCGATGGAAATGATGCCCCAACTGAATTCAACCGTTCGGGATCGATGGATGGGACATCGTCCCGCAACCCCGGATTCCTTACCCGTGCTGGGTGTTGCCCCGGCAACGCCGCGCGGCTTCTTCAATTTCGGTCACAACCATCTTGGCCTGACCCTATCTGCAATTTCAGCACAGGTCGCCGTGGATTTGTGGACGCAGGCGGGTTTGTCAGAAAATATCCCCATTAGCGCCTATCGCCCACTTCGATAAAGGCGATCTTCTTCAAAACACCCATCCGCTTGTTACAGTTTTATAACACCAAGTTTTGGTAATAAATTGTTTAGACTTTCCCGATACGGTCTTGCATCAAGGATTTTTTGCGATCGGGTGCTTCAAGATGTCAGAACTGGACCTAAAAAGCCGAGAAGACGCGTTTCTAAGTGCCACTGCTCAAACTGTGACATTTGCCTTTCAGCCAATCGTCAATATTCACACCGGGCGTTGCATCGGGTTTGAGGCATTGCTCAGGAACATCGACAGGCTTGGCTATAAAACCATATCCAGCTTATTTGATCATGCCTGGAACAAGGGTTTGCTGAACCGCCTTGATATCATTCTACGGCGCATGGCCATTGCCCAATTCTCGCAAACGGAAGCCTGTCACGGCAGCAAGCTGTTCTTTAACATCGATAACCGCTGTTTGGACAGCCGGGATTACCAACCGCACGAAACGTCAAAACTATTAGAACAATACAGTCTTGCGCCGGAAAACTTTGTGATGGAATTGTCAGAATCCAATGACTTTCTGGCAGTCAGGCATTTGGAGGATTCGCTGCAGCTTTGTACCGAATATGGTTTCAAGCTGGCGATTGATGATTTCGGGCGTGGCTTTTCGGAAGTGCAAATGCTGTTTGGCTATCAGCCGGATTTCATCAAAATTGATCGGTTTTTCATTTCCGGCCTGGCGGATGATTCCAAAAAGCGGCTGTTTGTCTCCTCCATCGTCAATTTGGCCCATGTTCTGGGCGTCATTGTCCTGGCCGAAGGCGTTGAGACCGAACGTGAGTTCCTGGCCTGCAAGAGCATTGGATGTGATCTGGTTCAGGGATATTTTATTGCGCGGCCGACGACAGAACACGATACCCTGAAAGCCGCCTATCCGATTGTGGCAGAGACAAATGCGCGTGACCGCCGACAAAGGGGAACGGATGAATTTCTGATCCGGGATTTCATAAAACCGTTGCAGGCGCTTTCAATCCACAATGACATGACAACGGTTTTTGAAGAATTCCGGCAAAACAAAACCCAGTCCGTCTTTCCGGTATTGGGGGACGGTCAATCGCCCCTGGGAATTGTGCGCGAGGGCGACCTGAAAGACTTCATATACCTTCAATACGGGCGCGAACTTTTACAGAATCGCGCCCTTGGCCGTGGCCTGAAGGATTTTCTGACCCGCTGTCCGATTGTGGATATCAATACCGAAGTCGAAAAGATCCTGGAAATCTATGCCACGGGCGAAGACAAGGATGGGATCATCATCACTGAAGATTTCTGCTATGTCGGGTTCCTGACGGCAGATGCATTGCTGCGTATCGTTAATGAGAAAAACATGACGATGGCGCGGGATCAAAACCCACTGACCAAGCTTCCTGGAAACAATTCAGTCGTAGACTATCTGACCAAAGGACTGGACCACCCGGAATCAGACTGGGCCTTTGTTTATTTTGATTTCAATGACTTCAAACCTTTTAACGATAGCTATGGTTTCCGCCAGGGCGACCGCGCGATCACGCTGTTTGCCGATATCCTGCAGGCTGAAAGCATGACCCTTCCTGGATTTCTGGGGCATGTGGGGGGGGATGACTTTTTTGCTGGATTCAAGGATCTGCCTCAGGATGACGTCCAGAGGTTTGTTAAACATGTATTGGAAAAATTCAAAGCAGATGCTGAGGGGTTGTATCTGCCCGAACATCGCACTGCGGGTAAATTGGAAGCAAAAGACCGACACGGACAGATGCGGAGTTTTGGTCTGTTGAGCTGTGCCGCTGCGATTGTCCACTTGACCCGGGGGGCGCACCGGATTGAGCCGGATCAACTGTTTGATGTCATTGCCAAAGGAAAGAAGGCAGCAAAACAAATGGAAACCGCCATATCCCTGGATATTGTCGACCGCAGCGCCGAAGAGGACCGCTAATCCGGCAGAACATCCTCTGCACTGCGCGCGCTGGCCAGGACCAGAGAAATTAATACAGCGGCGCCACCAACATATTGAATGGTGGTCATGACGTCGCCTAACAACAGCGCCGACAGGACGATAATCGTCAGAGGCTCAAAATTATACAACATCGCCGCTTTTACCGACCCCGTCCGCGCCAGGGCCGGATAGGTCAAGGCCATGCCAATCGCGTATACGGTCGCAGCAGCCCAAAACGCCGACCATCCCCCGATCTGCTGCGGAAAACCACCATCCAACAGCAACATGCCTGGGATGAACAGCAGGCCAACCAGGGCATTCGACCAACCCATCAGCAATAAGGAAGAGACCCGTTTCGTCAAAGGGGGAACGACGAAGAAATACACCGCCGCCCCAACAGCTGCCAACAGGCCCAGCCCCACACCGATTGGATCAAGATCCTGCAAGGTCGGTCCGAACACCAGGGCAAGTCCCGCAAAGGCCAGTGTAAAAATACCCAAGCGACGAATTCCCGGAAGCTCCCGCGCGTGAATGGCAGCAATCACAAGCACGATCAGGGGATACAGATAGAACAGAAGAGCCGTCAAACTGGCCGGGATACGCCCCAGCGCACCCAGATATCCATAGGAAATCGCCGTTGTAGCGCCAGCAATGGTCAATAGACCGGGCCAGGCATCTCTGGGAACCGCCAGGGATATCCCCTTCACCTTCGCCCAGATCAGGAAGGGCAGCGCCGCACCAATGCAGCGCAACATCGCCAGGGCGATGGGATCAGCCCCATCCATGTAAGATAATTTAGCAAGTGGAATCTGGATTCCCAACAGCCCTGCGGAAAGCAGGCACAGCGCGACACCTGACATAGACGCAATCACTCCCCCCAGCCACGTAACACGGCCAACTGCCTTCCCCGAAGGAGCCGTCCCTAGCCTTCATTGCGCAGGATCGTCGCCTTGCGGCGGTTCCAGTCCCGCTGTTTTATATCCTGGCGCTTATCATATTCACGCTTACCGCGCCCAAGGCCCAGCGCAATTTTCGCCAAACCCCGATTGTTGAAATACATACGCAGAGGGATCAAGGTCAGCCCTTCCCGCTGCACCGACCCCATTAATTTTGACATCTCTTTACGATGCAATAACAGGGTGCGAATGCGCTTTGGCTCATGCTGTGCGCGCATCGGGGCGTGCGAATATTCGCCAATATGCAGATTGTGCAGATAAACACCGCCGCCCTTGGGCGCGGCATAGGCATCTGACAGGTTCACAGTCCCCAACCGCAACGATTTCACTTCGGTTCCGGTCAGGACGATCCCTGCCTCATATTCTTCTTCGATGGCATAATCATGGCGTGCGCGACGGTTCACGGCGATTGTCCCCGTGGCCATCATATGCTTTTTCTTTTTATCCTTCCCAGCCATGATCTCATCATTGCACCCTCTATGGTCTTCCCTTCGGGGGATGCAATTTTCCTTTCATCCATCAAGTCAAACACGCCTAAATCAAACCAGCGCTTTTCATCGCTGCGGTCACAATCGCTTTCGTTTCAGTCGTTGCCGAAACCAGCGGCAGACGAACCGTTTCCCCCGACAGGCCCAACAGATGGGCCCCAAACTTGGCCGGTGCCGGGGACGATTGACAGAACATCGCGCCATGGATCGGCATCAGCGTGTCGCGTGCCCGTTCAAAGCTGTCCCAGTCCTTCTGCTGCCAGCTGTCATGCAACTGTGCACACAGCTTGGGGGCGACATTGGAAGACACCGAAATGCATCCATGTCCACCCTGGGCCAGGAATGCCCCAATCGTTGCGTCTTCACCAGACAATTGCGCAAAGTCAGGACCAATTGCCAGCCGCGTCGCCAGGGGGCGCGCCAAATCGTTGGACGCATCCTTAACGCCGATGATGGTATCAAAATCCTGCGCCAGGCGGGCCATTGTCGCAACCGACATATCAATCACGCTGCGGCCCGGTATATTGTAAATGATGATCGGGATATCAACCGCAGAGGCAATCGCTGCGTAATGCGCATACAGGCCGTCTTGCGTGGGCTTATTGTAATAGGGCGTTACCACCAGCGCCGCATCGGCACCGGCCTCTTTCGCATGATGCGTCAGGCTGATTGCTTCGCGCGTATTATTTGATCCCGTCCCGGCAATCACCGGCACCTTACCGCCGGCCACTTCAATGGCGATATCGATCACGCGGCGGTGTTCTTCATGGGACAGTGTTGGCGACTCCCCTGTCGTGCCAACGGGTATCACGCCATCGGTGCCCTCATCGATCTGCCATTGCACGAATTTCGCGAAGGCGGCTTCATCAACCGACCCATCCTCGTGCATCGGCGTGATCAGCGCCGTCATCGATCCGCGAAACATCGCAGGCATGTCCCATACTCCTTGGTCTTGTAAAAACCGGTCGCCGAAGACTCCGGCGCCGAAAGTGACCGGGTTGTTACCATAAGGTTGCCCGCAGCAACAAGCCAGAAACCAGATCACATCCTGGCGAGTGTTCCAGAAAACCAAGTTTCGCCTGTTGCACGCGCGCGCGAAGCAACCGATACTCTTTCCATGGCAAGACCATGCGGGCTTTTAAGAAAGTGTGCCGCCAGTGAGGCAAGGATCCGCTAACGCCAAAAACACCTGATTGACCGGAGCGCTTAACAGAATGCTCTTAATGCGCCATACCTGCCGACTGCCGCGCCCTCTTGTTGCCGTCCTCTGTGGCACGGTAATGGTGCTGATTTCCCTATCATCGACCAGTCACGCTGATCTGTTAAACCCCAGCGATAAAAAACAATATGAAATTGCGTTCCGGGCGTTGGATGCAGGGCGCTGGGATGTCGCCCTGAACCATGCCGGGCGCGCGATGGAGAAACTGCCTGCGAAAGCCATCGAATGGCTGTATCTGCAAAGCAGCGATTCAAAGGCCAACTTTAACGAAATCACAAAATTCATTGCCGACAATCCATCCTGGCCGCGCCTGGACAGATTAAAGAGTCTGGCGGAACGCGCCATGACCAACACCCTGCCCGATCCGGTTATCATCGCTTGGTTTCGGGAAAACCCACCCTCCACAGGGGATGGCTTTTTCCTGTATATCAATGCGCTGGAACGCACAGGCACTCCGGCCATGGTTCAGAATGAGGTTAAGCGCGCATGGCGGGACCTGGATATGTCCGGCAGCGACGAGCATGAATTTCGCCAGAGATTCCGCAAACTGGTCCCCATGGAAGATGAAATCTATCGGCTGGACCGTCAGATATGGGACGGCAATTTTGGGGCCGCGGGGCGCCAGATGCGGCGTGTTCCCGATGGCTATCGCCAATTAGCCGATGCCCGGATGCGCCTGGCCCGAATGGCAGGCGGTGTGGATGCCGCTGTTGGACGGGTCCCCCCAAATTTAGCAAATGACCCTGGCCTTACTTTTGAGCGCCTGCGCTGGCGCCGCCGCAAAGGACGGGACGCCGATGCGATAGAGCTTCTGGCTTGGCCCGATATGCAGACCAGCCACCCTGAAATGTGGTGGACCGAACGCGCGATCCTATCCCGCGATATGCTGGAAGCCGGAAACGCCGAACTGGCCTATACAATCGCCAGCCAACACCGTGTCCCCGACGGAGCAGATTTTGCGGAGGCGGAATGGTTTTCGGGCTGGGTAGCGTTGCGTTTTCTGAATGATCCGGAAAAGGCCTTCCCACATTTTCGCGATATGTATAACAATGTTGGATATCCCGTCAGCCGATCCCGGGCAGCCTATTGGGCGGGCCGCGCGGCTGAAGCGGCTGGAAAAGCTGAAATATCGCAACAATGGTACAGTGTCGCGGCCCAGCACCCGACCAGTTTCTACGGCCAGGTCGCCGCGATGAAACTGCCCCCCGCAATGCAGAACGTCATTGCAACCGACCCGCATATCACGCCCGATCATCGCCGCGTCTATGAAGAAGCGGAACTGACCCGGTTGGTGCGGATGCTGGGGGAATTGGGCGCAGATGATACCGTGCGCACCTTAATCGCGCATCTGTCCCGCCAGTATAATGATCCGGCCTATTTGACCCTGACATCCGAACTGGCCGCTGATATTGACCGTCTGGACCTTGCCGTCTTTGCCTCTCGCCAGGCGATCAAGACAGAGGTTGTGACACTGGCCGGCTATCCGATCCTGCCGTTCAAAGCCAGCCAACTTTCCGACCTGACAATCGTGCATGGCCTGATCCGACAGGAAAGCGGCTTTGATATCGATGCCGTCAGCAGTGCGGGCGCATTGGGCCTGATGCAATTAATGCCGGGCACGGCTAAGGTCGTCTCCGGATGGGAAAAACTGCGCTATGACAAAGCCGCCCTGACCGGAGATATGGATTACAATGTCCGCCTGGGCAGTGCATATCTAAAGGACCTGTTGCAAAAGTTTGATGGCATGCTGCCAATGGCCTTTGCTGGCTATAATGCCGGACCAAGCCGGGTCGTGGAATGGTCCAGACGCTTTGGCGACCCCCGCAGCATGGATTTTGAGGAAATCATCGACTGGATGGAATCCATCCCCTTCCCTGAAACCCGCAACTATGTCCAGCGGGTTTTGGAAAACATCAATGTGTATCGCCAACGGGCGGCGGGACGGTCTGTTCCCATCAGCATGACAGCCGAAACAGGATAACAGCCATGACACACTTAACCGGTATAAAAGCCTGCGTTTTTGATGCCTATGGCACACTGTTTGATGTGCACGCAGCCGCCGCGACCTTAAAGCAGGAAATCGGTCCCAAGGCAGATCAGCTTTCCGCGACATGGCGGACCAAGCAATTGGAATATACCTGGCTGCGCAGCCTGATGCCCGCGTATAAGCCGTTCTGGGAAATCACTCAAAATGGCCTGGACTATGCGATGGAGGAAACGGGACTGTCCGATCGGGCGGACCTGCGCCAGAGGCTGTTGGATCTATACTTCAATCTTGCCGCCTATCCAGAAGTGCCTGCGATGCTGGGACAGTTAAAGCAAATGGGGTTGAAAACCGCGATCCTATCCAATGGGTCTATGGATATGTTGGAGGGCGCGGTTGGGTCTGCGGGTATTGGGGACCGACTGGACGCTGTTTTATCCGTCGAAAGTGTTGGCGTTTTCAAGCCCGACCCAAGCGTTTATAAATTGGTAACAGATCATTTTCGCTTATCGGATCGATCCTCTGTTGCGTTCATGTCCTCTAATGGATGGGATGCGGCAGCGGCGGCGCATTACGGTTTTCAGGTTGTCTGGATCAACCGGTTTGGAAAGCCCTGGGAACGGCTGGAAGGCGCGCCTAAGGCCGTGCTGACAAGCCTTGAAACCTTGCCGGATTTGATTTCTCTTTGACCCCTGTTTAGGAAGCCCGGAATGCCAGACATCTTTACCCCTGAATTGCCTGTCTTTGCAGATATCACAGCAGCGGTAGAGCGACTGAAGGGGCGCACCATTCGGACCCCCCTGCTGGAATCCCCCCTGTTGAACCAGCGCATGGGTCGGCGCATTCTGGTAAAGCCGGAATGCCTGCAGCGCACCGGGTCGTTCAAATTTCGCGGCGCCAGCAATAAGATTCTGGCGCTGGGTGACAGCGTAAAGACCGGTGGCGTTGTCGCCTATTCCAGCGGCAATCATGCCCAGGGCGTCGCCGCTGCTGCGCATTATGCGGGCATTCCGGCCCTGATTGTCATGCCGTCGGATGCACCCGCGATCAAACGCGCCAATACGGCGGCCTGGGGGGCAGAAATTCAACTATACGACCGGTTCACAGAAAACCGGGAAGCCTTGGCCCAATCCATCGCCAAATCTCGCGGCGCCGCGATTGTGCCCCCCTATGACGACCCGCTTGTCATCGCCGGACAAGGTACAGTGGGGGTAGAGATCGCCGAACAATTGGACGCAATTGGTGTCAAACCTTGCGCCGTGGTGCTGCCCTGTGGCGGTGGCGGCCTGATTTCCGGGGCGGCACTGGCCCTGTCAAATCTGTGTCCGGATGTTCCGGTCTACAGCGCGGAACCGTCAGATTTCGACGATACAGCGCGCTCTCTGGCCAGCGGCGAGCGGCAAAGCGTGTCGCCCAATGCCCGATCCATTTGTGATGCCCTGCTGACGCCAACACCGGGTGTCATTACCTTTGCCCTGAACCAAGCCCTATTGAGCGGGGGGCTGAGTGTTACGGATGCAGAAGCCCAGGCCGCGATGCGCACCGCCTTCCTGGACCTGAAACTGGTGGTGGAACCGGGCGGGGCCGTGGCGCTGGCATCTATTCTGTCTGGCAAGCTGCCGCCGGGTGATGAACCGGTTGTGGCTGTTCTGTCCGGCGGCAATGTCGACCCCGCAACCTTCCAGGCCGCCCTGGAAGCCTAAGACGCTGGAAATAACCCTACTTTATGTCCCTTGAACCCGTTTCAATTCGGTGTACTATTTTTAACAGGTTCAATTAGCGAAAGGAGGTGATCCCGTGTCTAAAAGCATGAAAACTCTAGCGGTGGCTTCGATCCTTATGTTCGGATCGGCGATTTCGGGTGCGGCCCTGGCCGAATGCTCGACATCCCATCAGGCGAAGAAGGGTGACACGACGGTTATGGAAACCGGTGGTACCTCAACCCCCGCAACACAAGGTAAAAGCTGACCCGCAATGGGTTTCCGCTTTGGGAAAGCCGCCCTGCATCAGGGCGGCTTTTTCCATTTCAGATCAAGACTTTCCAGCCGAAAACCGGGCAAGCAAACGGGTTCTCATATCAGGGGCAGGCTTTCCCAGAACATCGAATACATGTCTGTTCAGAAAATACCCCGTCGTTTTCATGGCCGACGCCAAAGCATCCGGCCCGGCATTACCAAGCCCGGTCATAAAACTGGGCAAGGCCAGCAGTTTATCATGATAGGGCTCCCCCGCCTGGGCAGAGACAGCGCGACCGGTTTTCGGGCTGACATAGCGCAAATCTTCTGTATCACCAGTTGCGGCACAACTGGATAAATCCAATCCAAATCCCAATTCAGACAGGAAGCCAACTTCCCACCTAATATATGTCTCCGCCCAATTGGCGCTGTCCAGGGCGACCATCAGGGCATCCAGGCTGTGAAACAGGCCCGGATGCGGTTCCCGCTCCGGCAGGGCGGATTCCACCATCGAAAGAGCCGACCCCATCGCCAGCAAGCGCCCGGAATCCTGCATCAACAGCGCGGAATAGCCGTGCACCGGCTCCACCGTCAGGGTGCCCAGATGTTCCTCAAGCCGTGCGCGCCAGGACACGGCCAGGCGATTACCCGGCTGTAATACGCCCTTCAATTTGCGGGACTGTCCGCCCCGCACCAGGCCGGCATGGCGTCCGTGGTTTTCGGTCAATACGGACAGGACAAGCGCGTTCTCCCCGTGGCGACGGGCCGAAAGTAGGATCGCCTCATCCTGCCACTCAATCATTCCCGGCGCTCACTTGTCTGTTGATCCGGCTATAGAACTATACGGAAAAGGCAGGCATGCAGCCTAATCCTTTGTGGCGATTGCCTGTTTCACCGCCTGTGTAACATCTTGCGCGCCCAGCCCCGCCTTCTTTCCCGATGTCACATCCGACCGCCCCTGTATCACGCGGCGATAAATTTCCTGGTCCAGCTTATCATCCATCCAGGAATGCATTTCCTTCACGACGCGTCCACGCATCGTCATCAGATTTTCTGAGCCAAATCGGCGCTCGACAAAATCATCCAATTCCTGCGGCGGGGCGGGCATTTGACGCAGGATAAAGGTCAGCACCGCATTTCGGGCGGGAATATCATCCTCCGCCACGCTGAGCCAGCGCGTGGCATGCCCCGCCCAACCATCCAGGGCGAAGGAGATCTTGATCCGTTCTTCGCGGATCAACGCCAGCAAACTTTCGTATTTCTTATCATTCAGATAGTAATCATCGTCCAGAACAGCCGATTTGATCGCCTGGGCCCGATCCAGACTGTATTGGATGAAGGTATTCAGATTGAAATCAATAATCCGCGCCGCTTCCATAACTTCATCGGGACGCTGGGTGCTGCAATACGCAGCAACGCCTTGGTGCAACTGCTCCAGCAGGGTCATTTGACGGCTCAGAAAACCCACCGCGCGTGTCTGGTCATTGGTGACCAGGGAACAGATCGGGGCAGCATAATCGCTGAGCGTATCCAGCCGCTTCTGCAATTCCTCCCGCGAAATCGATGCACCATTGACGACCGACCCGACAATAATGCGAACCAGACGTACCATATCCTTGGGGTTATCATCACTCAGGGACATCAGAACGGGGCGGTTCACATTGCGCAAATCCGTCTGCCCGTTCGTTTCCGCATATTTCCGGCCAAACATCGCCAGAATTTCCAGAAACGCGCTTTGTGAATCAGTCCGGCTGATCGCGATTTCATTTTCCGCCAGTCGTTTGTCCCGCTCATCCCCGGCTTCCAGGTCCGCCTCCAGGCGCATATCGCGCACCGTGATCGGGTCCAAATGCCCTTCCCGCTCAAAATAGGATTGGGCCACACGTTCATGCAGCAAGGCGTCGCGCCCGACCAGATCAGTCCATCCCGGAACATCGCCGAAAGGCATCACCAGATCATTGGAAACACGCCCTAAATCAACGCCGCCGAAATTGGGAACGATGGCTTCAAAATCATCCAGCATGGGATCACGCGGGGCCCGACAGCGCAGCATCTCTATGGTGCGCCCGTGAAACCCGACATATACGCCGCGATCCTTGAAACTTTTATACTGAACGGCCATGACCGCTTAGACCCCATCTTTGGTCAAAAATCCAACGACATATCAGCCCGAAGCGAATGCAGGTTGGTCAAAGGCCTTCATCTCAGGCGTGTCGCCCAGGACGGCCTCCACCTGTACCAAACATGTATGAGCGCTGGGGCCCTGAGACAAGCGGGATGTTCCCCGGTCCGCCGTCAGGACATTTGGATTGCCATGGCGATCCAGGCTGCCATCCCGCTCCGGCGCTTCCGGGTCATACCACGCCCCGGTCGCCAGTTGGACCACGCCTGGCATGATGGCTTCATCCAGGAATATCCCGGCCAGACAGGACCCACGGGCATTAAACACCCGCACCAAGGCACCGTCCTGCAAACCGCGCGCCTTCGCATCCTGCGGATTCATCCGCATCGGTTCCCGCCCCTGAATCTTGGTTTTAACGCTGCCCCGGCCTGGATCCAACTGGCTATGCAGGCGTGATTTTGGCTGGTTGGATATCAGATGCAGCGGGGTTTGTTCAATCGCGGCGCCCCCCAGCCATTCATACGGTTCGGTCCAGGTTGGATGCCCGGCAATCTCCGAATACCCGAAATCAGCGATTGTCTTAGAGAAAATCTCAATCTTACCCGTCGGGGTCTTCAATCGATTGGCAATCGGGTCCTTGCGAAACTCCCCCAGGAAACAGCGCGTTTCGGGCCCGCCTTCCAGATGCAGATGTCCCGCCTTCCAGAAATCATCAAAGGAGGGCAATTCGCGCCCGACCCGACCGGCCTCCTGGCGGCTGCGATCCCAGATATCGCGCAACCAGTCCATTTCGCTGCGATCCTCAGTAAATTGCGCCTTAAAGCCCAGTCGATCCGCCACATCCGCCATGATGTCATGATCATTGCGCGCCTGACCAACAGGCGCCACCAGCTTCTTCATCGCAACGGCCCAACCATCCAACTGGGCAACCGCGATGTCGTTGCGTTCCATCACGGTGGTCACTGGCAGAACGATATCAGCGTGGCGCGCCGCAGGTGTCCAGAATATCTCCTGCACCACAACTGTTTCGGGCCTGGCCCAGGCCTTGCGCAGGCGATTGAGGTCCTGGTGATGGTGGAACGGATTGCCGCCCGCCCAATGCACCATACGGATATCAGGATAGGTCAGGCGCTTGCCATTATAGTCGAATTCCGCCCCTGGATTCAGCAGCATGTCGGAAATGCGCGCCACGGGAATATAGCTTTCGACCGGATTGCGGCCCGTAGGCACCGCCGCCCAGCGCAATTGCGGGTCGGGATTACCATTGCCATGTTCACCCGCCAGACCAATGGCGATACCGCCCCCCGGCAGACCGATCTGACCCAGCATCGCCGCCAGGACGACGCCCATCCAATAGGATTGCTCCCCATGATCGGCGCGCTGTAAGGACCAGGACAGCGATATCAGAACCCGGCCCCGGGTCATTCGGTCGGCCAGTGCGATTATGTCTGCGTCAGGAATACCGGTAATCTGTGCCGCCCATGCCGGGGTCTTGGGCATGCCATCGCTGTCCCCCATCAGATAGGGGCGAAAGGCGTCATAGCCTGTTGTATAGCGTGCCAGAAAGGCTGTATCGACCTTACCGGCCTGATCCAGGCAATAGGCCAACGCCATCATCAGTGCGGTGTCGGTATTCGGGCGAATGGGCATCCATTCTGCCTGTAATTCCGGTGTCATATCATCGCGGATCGGGCTGATGCCAATAAACTGCCCCTTCCCCGCACCCAGTTTCGCCATCCAGTCCCGCGCGGTATGTTGGCCCAATCCCCCATTCTGAATCTGGGTGTTTTTCAGGGCCAATCCCCCAAAGGCCAGCATCAGATCCGTATGTTCCGCGATTTCATACCAGCTGGGTGCCTCATACATGGTGCTGCGCAAATCCGTCAGAATATGCGGCAGAATGACCTCCCCCGCAGCGAAAGAATAGGCATTGACCGATTTCGTGTACCCGCCCGCCATATTATAGAATCGATGGATCTGACTTTGCGCATGGTGGAACCGCCCGGCGCTGGCCCAGCCATAAGACCCTGCATAGATCGCCTGATTGCCATGGGTGCCGCGTATCCGTGTGATTTCACCGGCCAACAGGTCCAGCGCCTGGTCCCATTCAACCTCTATAAATCGGTCTGCGCCGCGCAGATGACCGTCCGTGCCGGGCCCCCCCTTCAGCCAGCTTTCCCGAATCGCCGGTCGCCGAATGCGGGATTTTCCATCCAATGTATCCAGAATGGAGGCTGACATATCGGACACGTCATCGCCCGAAACCAACGGAGAAAGAGAGTCGACTTGACCCTGCCGCAACTCCGCCACATAGCTGCCCCAATGATTAGCTGTTGTTAGTTTCATCGTATCAATGCACTTTCTGATGTGTTGGACTTCCAATGTAGGGGCCCCTGAGGGTTTGGGAAAAGAGATTTATGCGAACTGCGCTAAAATACTGGGCTGTTGCCGGTACAATTATGGCTGTTTCCTTGTGCGACGGGCCATCGGCGGTGGCGCAGGATATGCCCGATGACAAGGGCACATTAAGCCTGATGCTGGAAAACGATCTGTTTGGCGCCGGCACGGATCGCCATTTCACCAATGGCATCAAGATCACCTATACGACCAAGGAATATGTCCCACTGGAAAATGAACCCGTGTCCTTTATGGCGCGGCTGATTCCCTTTTGGCCCAATGGTGCGCGGGCGCGCGCGACCTACAGCCTGGGTCAGAACATGTATACACCAGATGATATTTCGGACCCGAATCTCAGACCCAACGACCGCCCCTATGCGGGCTGGCTGTATGTCAGCGGCGGCCTGATCGCGGTTTCCCCAAATGCAGACCGCAGCGACGCCATGGTGTTGGAACTGGGCGTGGTTGGTCCGTCCTCTGGCGCGGAATATACCCAGACCCATTGGCATGCCGCATTCGACTTTCAGGAACCGCGTGGGTGGGATAACCAAATCAAGGACGAGCCCGGATTCAGTCTGGTCTATGAACATCAACGCAAATGGTGGGAAAGCGGTGTCGGGCTGGGCATGAATGTGGATGTCGTGCCCAATGCGGGATTTGCCCTGGGTAACATCGCGACATATCTGTCCAGCGGCATCACCTTCCGCCTGGGTAAGGATCTGACAACCGACCTTGGACCGCCCAGAATCCGCCCCAGCCTGCCCGGCAGTGCCTATGTGCGGGAAGCGGACGGTTTCAACTGGTACACATTTGCCAGCATTGGCGGGCGCGCGGTCGCACGCAACATCTTCCTGGATGGAAACACATTCAAGGACAGCCCCAGGGTGGATAAGAAAATTCTGGTTGGTGATATGCAGGCCGGATTGGCGATGCAGTATGATGATTGGCGCCTGACCTACACCTATATTATCCGGTCCAAGGAGTACAAAACCCAGGAAAGTATCGACAAATTCGGTGCGATCAGCGTTTCATATCGGTTCTGATATCGTAATAATCCCCCGCATCTTCGGTAAAGATGTGATGCGTCAGGCGCAGCCCGGTTGGCATATCCAGGCTTCCGGCCGTGATCGACATGCGCTCTTCGCCCTGCGGCTGCCAGAACACATTCCCACCACAGCGGGAACAGAATCCCCGTCTGGCCTTGGGTGAGGAGTCGAACCAGGTCAGGCTTTCATCGGACAGGATCGTCAGGCTGTCATGCGAAGCCGATGTCATCGCGGCGAAATGACCGGATGTCTTACGGCATTGCGTGCAATGGCAGGCGACAACGGGCCGCAGCGGCCCGTCCACCCTGTAGCGGACGGCACCGCACAGACATCCCCCGAAATGAACCTGTTTCTCACTCATATGCATTCCCCCTGTTTAAGAGTGATCAATCGAAGCGCAGAAACGCCCGGACCTCGATACTGTGCCGCGTCGCAGATCCGTCTGGCGTCGACGGATCAACAAACGCCGTATGCGGGGTGAATCTGGCCCGGCCAGACGTGTCAGAGTCATATCCTTTAATCAGGATCGCTTCCTCTGTCGACATGTTCGGGAAATAGGTCCAACGCTGACCGGTGCTGTGACTGACATGGTAAATCTGCCCGGTGCGATCCTTAAAGATCAGCGCCGATGGCCGCAGGTCGACCGGCCCCAAAGTCAGAGAATCCAGCAAAGCCAGAGGCAGCGCCGTCACAGGGCCCACCAGAGGTCGCCACAGGTTCACCTGTGCCACGCGACCGGACAACCAGCGCTGTGCCTCCTGCGCACCCAACAGATCCTGTACCCGCTTGGGGGCGGATGTTTCCGTATAGTCATTATGGGCGCTTTGCACCGGAAGGCGTCCATTTGCATTGCCGGTGATGCGGATCGTATGATCAAAAATCAATACATCCCGCGCGCCGGTCTTCTGCTTCAGAATTTCGGTCACTTCGGGGTAATAATGGGATTTGATGGTCGGGTCCGCATCATCCGTGACCGGGCCAAGCTGCGTTGGCTGATGCACCAGTTCAAAGCCGTTCTGATCCAGCGTATATCGATCTTGCTGTAAGCGGCCATTAACGATCTGAACCTCTCTCATTTCCGGTTCATAGTTTCTGACAGCTTCTCCCGTATCGCCGTGATAGGTGGCTGTTGGCTCCCGAATACCGGCGGGAACAAAACTGATTTTCGCTGTTGTAAAAGGATATTGGGTCATTTCTTACTCCTCTATGTGCCAAACCAGTTTGAGTTCTGGTTCCGGTTTGATGGAACAATCCCCTTCTGTGTTTGAATATCGGATCAAATGCGCAGAGTTTAAAACGATGATTTGTTGAAAGATTATTAAGTTCAGGTTTAAGATACACTATGAGCGATATTCTACCCCCCATCGCGTCCCTGCGCGGATTTGAGGCGGCGGCCCGACATTTGAACTTTTCTCGGGCGGCAGCGGAGCTTTTCGTGACTCCGGCGGCAATCAGCCAGCAAATTCGGGGGTTGGAGGACTATTATGGAACGCCGCTATTCATCCGAACGACGCGCAGCCTGACCCTGACCAGTGCTGGTGCGGCGATCCTGCCGTCGGTGCGCGAGGGTTTTGCCGCCTTTCGGGAGGTACACCGGCGTCTGATGGCTGAGCGGGAAAGCGGCCTGCTGACGGTCAGTGTCTATCCCACAATGGCGGAGAAATGGTTAATCCCCCGGTTGGAACGCTTCGTGAAGGCGCATCCCGATATTGACCTGCGGTTCGATGCAACGGACACATTCACGGATTTTCACCGCGATGGGGTGGACATCGCCATTCGTTATGGGACCGGACATTATCCGGACCTGACGGTGATTCCCTTTCTGGATGAAAATGCTGTCCCGGTCTGCAGCCCCGCCCTTGCCAGGCATTTGACCACACCGGCGGATCTGGTCGGCCAAACCCTGCTGCATGCAGAATGGCGAATGGAACGGGAAGCGGCGGCGAACTGGCGGCTTTGGTTGAAGGCCGCCCATATCAAAACCATTGATCCCAATCGAGGGCTGCGCTTCAGTTCCGAGGCCATGCTGGTTCAGGCTGCGATTGACGGGCTGGGCGTTGCACTGACGCAATCGACCCTGGTGGAAGGAGACATCGCAGCCGGGCGATTGGTGCTGCCCTTTGGGAATGACCTGAATATGCCAACGGAATTCGGGCATTTCATCGTCTATCCAAAAAGTTCGGAGACCGTTCCGAAAGTCATCGCTTTCAGGGATTGGGCCCTGGCCGAGGCAGTCAGACCGGACTCAGCGTCTGGCTAAGCCCGTTTTCGTCAGGCCCAGAATGGTGTCAGGACCCGAAACTCTGACCACCGGGCATCAAACTCTGCCTTACCGGTCTCAATCTTTGCAGTATTGCCTTTTTCAATCGCACGACGGATGGATTTTGGAACCGGCATGTCCGGTGCTTCCATCGCATCCAACAAGGCGGCATGAACCACAGCATCATTCAGCCCACCCAGACATTCCTGCAAAGCCTTGGACGCGCCCTTCCAGGGCTTTATCTCATTGGGATCGTAAAGACTTGCAAAAAAATCAATGGCATAACGCAGTTTCTTAACGTCAATGCGCAAGGCATGAAGGGCGACATCATCCAACTGCTTTGGATCCGGCCCCGCCGCAGCCAGAACCGCAGACAATCGCTGATCCAGAAGCTCTTTCGCCACAGTTTCCGTTGATATATGCCGGGCATGCTGCGGTTCCGGTTGATAGGGAAACCGGATCAGCGCCATCTTCAACTGGTCATAGCGCGCAGAGCGCAGTGCCTTATGGGCCTTCTTATAGGCCCGTGTGCGCGCGACTTGAACCCGCTTCTGAAATGCCTTGAAAGACTTCGTACTGCCATGATCGGATTCCAGCGGCGCCAAAGTTTCCGTCAGAAAGACATCCCAGTCCCGCGCGGGACCCAGCGCCAGTTGATGCCGCCGCAACATCTTGTTCAAAGGCTTGCGCAAGTCATCCGGAATGCTGTCACGAAAGGCAGATAAGGCGGCCCTCAACCGGCGCACGGCAACCCGCGCTTGATGCACCCCCTCTATATCTGTTCCGGCAAGCACCGCGGCTTCGTTGCCCAACAGTTGCGCGGTGCCTTCCTCAATAATCCCGGTCACCGCCCGCCAGGCGGGTTCCTGCGGCTCCAGTTTCAGCTTATTTGCCTTCTGAATGGTCGGTTCGGATCGTTGAAACAGCGCGTAGCCGCGCTGGGCTTTGCTTTCGATGGCAACCGACATGCCATACCGCGCGCCCAGGTCCGCCGCGACATCCAACAGGTCCTGCGGCGTGCCCCCCTTCAGTTCCAGTTCGACCTCGCAGACCGGATCAACGCGCCCCTGGCTTTCGATTTGACCCAAATCCAGCGCCAGTTCCACAGGCCCCCCCGGCAGATCCAACAGCCATATCGTCCGTCGAATATCTGTGGTGAAGACAGGAACCAGCGGATCATCGCCGATCATCGCCATCAGCGCCTGTCGCATCGCAGGATCATCGATCAGGGATAAATCCGGTTCCTGTGCCGTGGTTGGGGCATTGTATTCGGTGCGATGCTGAAGCCCAGCGCCCTTGCCGGATACTTTCAGGGTCTGAATGCGATCTGCGCCTTCCTGGCGGATGCGCAATGCCGCTTTATGGGCGCGCAAAGACAGGTCCGGCGTATCAAAATACACCGCCAACAGTGATCGGGATACCGCCCGTGCCCGTTTCATACGGTGCAGAGCAGTATCCCGTCGGAATCGACTGACCTCCGTTTGGGCCAAACTCAGTTTTAATTCAATCTCGCTTTCAGCCATGCTCCGTATTGAATATAACTCGACCTTTGTTTCAAACAGATATTGCTTTGTAACAAAAGTTTAACAATACGGCGCTGTAATGCGCTACAGCACACCGGGAAAATTCCCGCCATCCAACAGCAGGTTCTGACCGGTGATAAAGCCAGCCCCGGCGCTGCACAGGAAGGCACAGGCCTGGCCGAATTCGTCGGGTTCCCCGACCCGCCCAGCCGGATTGGCTTCCCCGATGCGGCGCACGGCTTCTTCAACGGAAACACCCTCCCGCTGGGCCCGGGCACTGGCTGTGCCCTTCAAACGATCCGTATTGAATGGGCCTGGCAGCAATCCATTGATCGTCACATTATGGCGCACGGTTTCGCGCGCAATCCCGGCAACAAATCCGGTCAAACCAGCCCGTGCACCATTGGACAGGCCCAGAATGGCAATTGGCGCCTTCACCGCAGAAGAGGTGATATTCACGATACGGCCGAATTTCCGTTCCATCATGCCATCCACCGTGGCCTTTATCAGGAAGATGCCGGTCAGCATGTTGCCATCGACGGCCTTGATCCAGTCATCCCGATCCCAGTCCCGAAAATCTCCAGGAGGTGGCCCCCCGGCATTGTTGATCAGAATATCAGGCTCAGGACAGGCCGCCAAAAGGGCCGCGCGGCCATCATCGGTGGTGACATCGACGGCAACAGGCGTGACAGTGACTCCGGTCGCGGCGCGAATTTCCTCAGCAGTCGCATTCAGGGCATCGGCATTCCGACCATTGATGACCAGATCCACGCCCTCTTTCGCCAAGGCCAAGGCACAGGCGCGCCCCAATCCTTTGGAAGAGGCGCATACAATCGCTTTTCGGCCTTTTAGTCCCAAATCCATCCTGAATTCTCCCTCTGGTTACCCACTATTCTTCTGGGGTGGTCTCTAGATATCCCAAGTCAATTAAAACCTTGCGCGCCAATGGCTTGGTCGGCCTCTTGCGCTCTGCAAGGCTTAGCTGATCCATACGCGTTGCAATGGCCCTGGCTGCATCAAAGGTCCTTGGCATGCGATCTGTCAAGAAACGCAGAACATCGGCATCCGGCAACAGCTGTCGATCATCGAACTGCTTCAACAGCACCGATTGCAAGACCATATCGTCCGGTGGCCCCAATTCCAGTAAAGGGGCGGCAGCCAGACGGGATCGCATATCCGCCGTGCCAAAGGTCCATCGGGCGGGCGGGTCCTGAACAGCGATCAACAGATGCCCATTGCGATCTCGAACCATATTGACCAGGTGAAACAGGCAATCGGGTTCCTTGACCAAATCCGCCGCATCAACGGCGATGGCCTGGGCGTGTCCTATGACATCATTCAGCGTTGCAACCTGTAAGTCAGGCCCCTGCACGATAAGCGCCCCTGCCGCGTGGCCCCAGACCGCCAAAAGATGGGATTTACCGCTTCCAGTCGGACCGCATAGGACTGTTACCGGCCCGGGCCAAGCGGGATAGTGGTCCAGCCAATCCACCGCGACCTGATTGCAGGACCCGACAACAAAGTCATCCCGCCCATTGGCCGGACGAAACGAAAGATCCAATGGTAATTGAGACGGTCGTTGCCTCATCGTCGCGTCAAAATCCAGGAGCCTGGCGTCTCTGAATCCTCCGACAGGCCCAGGGATACGCGCCGCAAGGCCTGATCCAGCCGTGCCTGATCCCCGATATAATCTATATCGACAATGGCATGATCCGTTGCCAGCACCGCCAGACGCCATGCTTTGATAGGGGCAACGCTGTTTAAGGCCTTCTGTACACCCAACCAATCCTGCAAACCACTGACGGGTATTCGAGTGGTCAGGCTGGTGGATTCCTGATCAAATCGCAGGATATTTGCGGTTTTCCAACGATCTTCCAGAGCGTCCAGTGTCAAAGAAGCTGCCGCTGCAAACTGGGCCAGATCGGTCGACGGGTCCGCATTTTCCCCAGCACGTTCGGTTGCCCGCGCAAGCAGCGCCTCTGGGTTCAGACGCAACAGTTCCGGCGCACCAGGCCATCCGGGCCCAAAACTGGAAATCTCCACCAGGATTGAACCGTCATCCGTCTGGGTTGCGACGGGGATTATGACCGCCCCAGCGCTGTAACGGGCAGCAATGGCATTAATAGACGCCGCATCAACCTTCATCGCCCGGTCCACATCAATGGCGCTGATATCCGACAAATCCCCTAATGGCACAGTATAAGGCACCACAGTGCCAGCCCCGTCCAATTGCCACCAGCCATCCAGCCAGGGGTTGGCATCGCTCCACAACAAATCCCCTGACGCGGACTTATAGACGGGCAGGATCACGGCAAGCGGACTGCTGGATCCAAGATAAGCAACGCCGCTGCGCTGAAGAAACTGATTAATCGCATTGGCGTGGAAGCGGATGGTCAGGTTTGCCAGATATCGGCCCCCCCCAAACTTTTCATCCTGATAGGCAATATCGCGGATCAGATATTCCAATCGTCCATCATCAGGCACTGTCAAAGGTCGGGCCGCACCAGATAGGTCGGAAGGCGCAATCGCAACCCCGGACGGGGACACGGGCACCCCGGCTTCCGGTGCGGGGGTTTCCGGTGCGGGGGTCGCCGCATCCGGGGCCGTTCCCTGCGCCGCCGCTCCGTCCAAAGTCAGCCGCTCCATCAGGGTCTCGAACGCTGCGCGCTTTGCCTGCGCGACACCGATTCGCTTGGCCTCGACTTCACTGGCAGCGCGTTCGTCCACCTTGACATTGGTAATGGCGTAAAGTTCTTGTGCGAAACCTTGGCCTGTAATGCTAAAAAAGGCTAAGATAACAGCGAAATAGGGTCCAATCACGCGGTGCGCGCGACAGGATTTGAGGGGTGTGGGCCGTTCGGCCATTGCAAAAGGCTCCCTTTCGGATAATGTCCCGCCCGTTATACCCGCCGAGACAGGAGGGCGCCATAGCCCAGGACAGCAAAAAAAACGGTCTGACCTATGCGGATGCAGGGGTCAGTATTGATGCAGGGAACTCTCTGGTCGACCGTATCAAACCCTTAGCCAAATCAACCGCCCGGATTGGATCCGATGCTGGCATCGGTGGATTCGGTGCCTTGTTCGACCTGAAAGCAGCCGGATATACTGATCCACTGCTGGTTTCCGGTACCGATGGTGTTGGTACCAAACTGAAGATCGCCATCGATTCCGGTATCCATCATACAGTTGGCATTGACCTTGTTGCCATGTGTGTAAACGATTTGGTTGTTCAAGGGGCAGAGCCGCTTTTCTTTCTGGATTACTTTGCCTGTGGTCGCTTATCCGTCGATGTCGCAGAACAGGTTATCCAGGGCATTGCAGAAGGTTGCAGACAGGCCGGATGCGCCCTGATTGGCGGCGAAACAGCCGAAATGCCTGGTATGTATGGCGAAGGCGACTATGACCTGGCCGGATTCGCCGTTGGCGCGGTTGAGCGCGCAGATGTTCTGACCGGTGAAAATGTTGCCGAAGGGGACATATTGATCGGTCTGGCCTCCAGCGGTGTGCATTCCAATGGGTTCAGTCTGGTACGCAAGGTCCTGACCCTGGAAGGTTTGGGCTTTGATGCCCCCTCCCCCTGGTCGGTAAACCAGTCTGTGGGCGAAGCACTGTTAAATCCTACCCGTATTTACACAACATCTGCGCTGGCCGCGATCAAGGCCGGGGGCGTTCATGGTATCTGCCACATTACAGGTGGCGGTTTTTATGAAAACCTGCCCCGCATCGTACCCAAATCCCTGGCGGTTCGGATTGATCCCAATTGCTGGGTTCGCCCCACAGTCTTTGATTGGATTGCTGACGCGGGCGGCATTCACCCCAGTGAAATGTACCGGACCTTCAACTGCGGCATAGGCATGGTCCTGTCCGTGGCACCGGAACAGGCCGATACCATCCTGCAAGTGCTTCAGGACAATGGCGAAGCCGCCTATCGCATCGGATCGGTTGGAACGCTGGCTGATATTGGGCGTTCTGTTCAAGTGGAAACCCGCTAGGCGATGGTTCAGAAGACACGCCGACCGCGCACGGCCGTATTGGCCTCTGGTGGTGGTACGAATCTGCAGGCGTTGATTGATGCGGCACAAGACACTGATTTCCCAACAGAAATCTGTCTTGTCCTGAGCAACAATCCTGGTGCCTATTGCCTGCAACGCGCCGCGAAAGCCGGAATTCCTGGCGCTGTCGTGAACCATCGCGATTATCCAGACCGCCCCGCTTTCGAGGCCGCCATCCAGGCGGTATTGCAGGAGTATCACTGTGACTATGTCTGTCTGGCCGGGTTCCTGCGCATTCTGACTGCGGATTTTGTCGAACACTGGCGCGACCGCATGTTAAATGTGCACCCGTCCCTGTTGCCCGATTTCAAGGGTCTGCACACCCACAGCCGTGCCCTACAGGCTGGTCACAGTATACATGGCTGCACCGTGCATCTGGTGCGGGTAGAATTGGATGACGGCCCCCTGATTCTTCAAGCGGAGGTCCCGATCCTGCCGGATGATACTGAAGAGACATTGCAACAGCGTGTTTTAACGCGCGAACATCTGATTTATCCGCAGGCTCTGGCTCTGGTCACCAGCGGTCGGGTTCAGGTCGAAGGCACGCAGGCGATAATTGATGGCCAACCTGGTCCCCTGCGTTTGACCTGGGATGCTTTGGAAAAATGACGGCAGTGCCTACTTGAGAATGGTCTTAAGATGAGTACACTGGTAACAGGAAACACTTTAGGAACCGCGGGACATGCGGGTTCGGGGAAAGGGCTTTAAAATGGAAGACTTGGATTTTGTGAAGGCACCGCGCGAAAACCTGGGCACCTGGGACGGCATGAAAAAGCTGATCGTCATTGTTGGGGGCGCGGCAATTGTCATTCTTGCCCTTATGGCGCTGACACTGACCAGCTAATTCCACACCAAACAGTCAAAGAAAAAGGGTGCCCCGCAAGGCACCCTTTTTTACTTTTGTCAGGCTGATGTTTCAGGAAACCCGGCGATTAGCCGACGATTTCTGTGCCTGCAAAGAAATACGCGATTTCAATCGCGGCATTTTCCGGTGAATCGGAACCATGCGCAGAATTCGCTTCGACAGATTCGCCATACAGCTTGCGAATGGTGCCTTCGTCGGCATTGGCCGGGTTGGTGGCACCCATTACTTCGCGATTCTTCAGGACGGCATTTTCGCCTTCCAGAACCTGCACCACAACCGGGCCAGAGGTCATGAACTTAACCAGATCCGGGAAGAACGCGCGTTCTTTGTGAACGCCATAAAACTGTTCGGCCTGTTGGGTTGTCATGTGAATGCGTTTCTGTGCCACGATCCGCAGACCTGCATCTTCCAGCATTGCATTGATTTTGCCGGTCAAATTGCGACGGGTCGCATCCGGTTTGATAATCGAAAATGTTTGTTCCAGAGCCATGGTGTCTCTTTGCCCCTCTCTTGGAAACCGCGTCAGGCGGTTCCCTGTGTGTTTAAAACTCGATAAATCTCTGCTGTGCGACCGTCCGCCTTTCACTGTGGGGCTCATGTTGCACTGCGCGCGCCTTATAGACGGCATGCCATGGCCCTTCAAGCCTCGCGTTTTTTCTTCTAGCAGGCGGAAATGCGCGATGCCGTGATTTCCTATTTGTTCGGACCATGCTATGCGACTGTCGCTATGTTGAAGATCGAAGACCTTACCTACCGCGTTGGCGGTCGAACCTTGCTGGACGGGGCCTCTGCGACGGTACCCGATGGACACCGTATTGGCCTTGTCGGGGCGAATGGAACCGGCAAGACAACCCTGTTGCGCCTGATCACCGGCGATATTCCAGTCGATGGTGGATCCATCGAAACTGGCAACCGGGACAGTATCGGCACCGTTGCCCAGGAAGAACCCGACGGAAGCAAAACCCCTCTGCAAACCGTCATCGCATCCCATGTCGAACTGGCGGAATTGATGCATGCGGCAGAAAATGAACCGGACCACCCGGACATTGGCGAAATCCATGCGCGCCTGATTGACCTGGATGGCCACCGCGCAGAAGCCCGCGCGGCCCGCATTCTGGCAGGCCTTGGCTTTGACGAGGATATGCAGAACCGCACGCTGGACACATTCTCCGGCGGCTGGCGGATGCGCATTGCCCTGGCGTCTGCGCTGTTTCGCGAACCCGATATCCTGCTGTTGGATGAGCCGACCAACCATTTGGATCTGGAAGCCTCCCTTTGGCTGGAAAGCTATCTGTCCCGCTATCCGCGCACCCTGGTCATCGTCAGCCATGACCGCGCCTTCCTGAACCGCATTCCGACCGCGATCCTGCATCTGAACAATGGCAAGCTGACGCTGTATAGCGGCGGCTATGATCGGTTTGAGCGCACCCGCGCGGAACAACAGGCGCACCAATCGGCCCTGTTTGCCAAACAGCAGGAGCAGCGCCGCCACATCCAGTCTTTCGTGGATCGCTTTCGCTATAAAGCTTCAAAAGCCCGCCAGGCCCAATCGCGGCTTAAAATGCTGGAGCGGATGGAGCCTATTGCCAGCGTCACCGACGATCCCAGTATCCAATTCGTGCTGCCCAAGCCTGATATCCTGCCCCCACCGATGATTACGCTGGAAGATGTCACGGCGGGCTATACACCGGAAAAACCGATCCTGCGCAAATTAAACCTGCGCATTGATATGGATGACCGCATTGGCCTGTTGGGGGCGAATGGCAACGGGAAAACCACCTTGTTGCGCCTGTTGTCAGACAGATTGAAGGTTGCATCAGGCAGTTTGCGGCGATCCTCAAAGCTGGAAGTTGGCTATTTCGCCCAGAACCAGATGGAAGAGCTGAATTCAGACCATACGCCGGTCGAGGAATTGCAGGCCCTGGAACCCATCGTCACGGATTTAAAGCTGCGCACTCATCTTGGCCGCTTCGGCTTTACCAAGACCAAGGCAGATACCAAGATCGGCAAATTATCCGGTGGCGAAAAGGCCCGTGTGGCCCTGGCGGTGATTTGTCGCCGCCGCCCGCAATTGCTGTTGCTGGATGAGCCGACCAACCATTTGGACATCGATTCCAGACAGGCCCTGATTCAGGCCTTGGCCGATTACGAAGGGGCGGTCATCGTGGTCAGCCACGATATGCACCTGATCGAAGCGACTGCGGATCGTCTGTTGCTGGTGGATGCAGGCACTGTCACTCCCTTTGATGGGGATGTCAGCGATTACCGTAAGTTCCTGCTGGACCAGCGGCGTGAAGACAGCAAGAAGCCCGCCAAGGCTGCCAAGAAGAGCCCTGATCCCATCCCTGTTGATCCGCCTGGAAATGATCTGGACGAGAATGCTGTACCGATTCAGCAGGACGCGCCAAAGCCGCTGCCCCCCGTTAAGCAGCCCCCGCCAGCGAAGCAAACACAGGGCGTCGCGATGATGGAGGAACGCAAGGCAGACCGCCGCAGCAAGGCAGATGCCCGCGCAAAATTGGCCCCCCTGAAGAAGGCTGCGGAAGGTCTGGAAGCGCAGATGGAAAAGCTGACCCGGGCGCGCGCCGATATCGATATCAAATTGGCGGACCCTGCTTTGTATCATGGCAATGCCGCAAAACTGGGGGATCTGACGCGCATGGCATCAGACCTGGACCGCGCCATTGCCAAGACGGAAGATGCCTGGCTGCAGGCACAAGACGCCCTGGAACAGGCGAAAGCACGGTCTGACGCGGCATGACCCACGCCACCCCAAATGCCCTGGACGGACTTCTGGTGGTCGCTATTGAACAGGCCGTCGCCGCCCCATACTGCACCTCTCGCCTGGCCGATGCCGGGGCGCGGGTGATCAAGGTAGAGCGCCCCGAAGGGGATTTCGCCCGCAACTATGATCACCTGGCCAAGGGACACAGCAGCTATTTCGTCTGGCTGAACCGGGGCAAAGAATCCGTTGCGCTGAATCTCAAGGATGACGATGACCTTGCCCTCTTGAAGGCCATGATTGCACAGGCGGATATCGTGATCCAGAATCTGGCCCCCGGCGCGACCGACCGGTTGGGGATCGGGTCCAAGACCTTGTGCGCGCAGCGGCCTGAACTGATATCTGTCGATATCTCCGGCTATGGCGAGACCGGCCCCTATCGCGACATGAAAGCATATGACCTGTTGGTACAGGCGGAAACCGGCCTGTGTTCCGTGACGGGTACGCCTGAGTCGCCCGGTCGGGTTGGCGTATCGGTCTGCGATATTGCCTGTGGCATGTATGCCTATCAGGCAATCCTGGAAGCCCTGATCCTGCGCGGACGCACAGGGGTCGGACGCAGGATTGAGGTTTCCCTGTTCGGCGGCATGGCCGATTGGATGACGGTCCCCTATCTTCAGCATGTCTATGGGGGAATAACCCCCGGCCGGGTTGGATTGAATCATCCGACCATTGCGCCCTATGGGGCCTATCCATGCGGGGATGGCATCCCAATCCTGTTCTCTATCCAAAATGAGCGCGAATGGCAGCGCCTATGTACACAGGTCCTGCTAAAGCCTGAACTGGCTCAGGATGAACGGTTTTCTGCGAATGACGCCCGCGTTGCCAACCGGGTCGCCTTGAACGCTGAAATTGGCGCGGTTTTCACTGCCGCCCCGGCGGTTGACATTGCGCAACGCCTGACCCAGGCCGCCATTGCCTATGGCATGCTGAATGACATGGCAGGCCTGGCTGCCCACCCACAATTGCGCCATCGCCCAGTCCCCCTGCCCGATGGAAACAACCTGGACCTGATCGCACCACCCGCAGCCTGGCCGGGCCAGGCCGACCGGTTCGGCGCTGTGCCAGGGATCGGACAACATACGGACGCGCTGAAAACAGAATTCCTGACCAACCGCCAGTCCTGACGCCCCCGGCACCAATCGCGCCTGCCGCCCTGGACCCCGGATCAGGTCCGGGGTGACGATGTGTCAGATAAATGCACCCTCACCCTGAGGAGCGTAGCGTCTCGAAGGGGGAGCCCGCTGGAAGCACCGGACTTACAGCCCCTCCTTCGAGACAGCGCTACCGCGCCTCCTCAGGATGAGAATGAAACCCCACGCCCCGTCATACCCGCGAAGGCGGGTATCCAGGGCCACAAGCACAAATCGAGCCTGCCGCCCTAGACCCCGGATCAGGTCCGGGGTGACGATGTATCAACAAATGCGCCCTCACCCTGAGGAGCGTAGCGTCTCGAAGGGTGACCTTCCTCAAAGCACCGCATTTCCAGCCGCTCCTTCGAGACGGCGCTATCGCGCCTCCTCAGGATGAGAATGGGACCTCCCCTCCCCGTCATATTCGCGCAGGCGGTTATCCAGGGGCCCCCGCACCAAACGAGCCTGCCGCCCTGGATCCCGGATCACGTCTGGGGTGACGATGTGTCAGATAAATGCACCCTCACCCTGAGGAGCGTAGCGTCTCGAAGGGGGTGCCCTCTGTAAGCACCGGACTTACAGCCCCTCCTTCGAGACGGCGCTATCGCGCCTCCTCAGGATGAGAGTGGGACCTCACGCCCCGTCATATTCGCGCAGGCGGTTATCCAGGGCCACCCGCACCAATCGCGCCTGCCGCCCTGGACCCCGGATCACGTCCGGGGTGACGATGTGTCAGACAAACGCGCCCTCACCCTGAGGAGCGTAGCGTCTCGAAGGGGGAGCCCGCTGCAAGCACCGGACTTACAGCCCCTCCTTCGAGACGGCGCTATCGCGCCTCCTCAGGATGAGAACGAAGCGGAAGGTCAGACGTGCAACGCCATAACGCACCATCCCCTCAGCGTCCTTCGCGCCTTCTCTGCGCCCTCTGCGGTTAATCTTTACCATCTCGTCACACCCGCCCAGGCGGGTACCCTGAGCCACAAACACCAATCGCGCCTGCCGCCCTGGACCCCGGATCACGTCCGGGGTGACGATGTATCAACAAATGCACCCTCACCCTGAGGAGCGCAGCGTCTCGAAGGGTGATCTGTCTGTAAGCACCCCACTTTCAGCGCATCCTTCGAGACGGCGCTATCGCGCCTCCTCAGGATGAGAATGGGGCCTCCCATCCCCGTCATACCCGCGCAGGCGATTATCCAGGGCCACACGCACAAATCGCGCCTGCCGCCCTGGACCCCGGATCAGGTCCGGGGTGACGATGTATCAGACAAACGCGCCCTCACCCTGAGGAGCGCAGCGTCTCGAAGGGGGAGCCGCCCTTACAGCCCCTCCTGCGAGACGGCGCTATCGCGCCTCCTCAGGATGAGAATTCGACGATTTGTGGAATGCGCAGGCGGGTATCCAGGAGCACCCGCACCATTCCCCTGTTGCTTTAAGTTAGAGCGTGCCGTCGGGATGCGCGTGCTAACCTATGTTAATAGCGCCCTAGCCGAATGTCGGTATCTGCGATTTCGTCATAGTCATCGCCGTTCTTGACCACCGCATAGACGTCAGCGGTATACATATGGGACCGCCCGCCGGAACAGGGGGGGAGATAGCCTTCGGTGTACCAGTTGCCCGTGGCGCGGTTCTTCTTTTCGACCCAGACGCCCTCGGGCATGTCATCTGTGCCGCCTGGAACACTGGGCAGGGTCACTTCCGCCTGACCGGGGGTGATCATAAAGCCAATCTTGCCGTGACCACCGTCATAGGACAGCTTGTTGAAGTCCTGATCATTGAATTCAACGATGATCGCGTTGGCTTCCGCTGGGATACCAGACACGATCAGGGCTGGCGTGGCGCCCTTGCCACCATCCTTCGCACAGTGTTGTCCAGCCGGGATCTTGCTTCCCGTCCAGGTGGAATCCGCGAAACGCACCGATAGATCATCCGCGAAAGCCGTCCCCGCACACAGGACAAACGCAGCTGCAACCGCAACAATCTTTGGAATTTGCATCGTCTCTCTCCCTTAATAGCGACCCAATTGAAGATAGGTTTCAGCCATAACTTTATAGCCTTCACTATCATAGTCTACTGCAAACACCTTGGCGGAATACAAATTACCCTCGCCACCGGAACAGGGGGGCAGATATCCAACAACACCGATATCATCCCGGTTTTCCTCTTCAATCCACACGCCATTGGGCAGGGTTGTCGTGTCACCGGGGACGGACAGCAAAGTGGCGCTTCCCTTGCCGACAACGATATCAAAGCCAACAATGCCATGCCCCCCATCGGTCGACAGGGGCTCATAACTTTCATCGTTAAATTCAACCAGAATCACATTGGCCCCTTCGGGAATGCCCTGCACCGTCATCAGGGGGGTGGAGCCATTGCCGCCATATTCTGCACATTGTTGGCCATCGGGAATGGTGTTTCCATCCCAGGCGGCATCTTCAAGCACCACGGTCATATCCTGCGCCTGCGCAGTATCGATCCAAGTGCTCAATCCCAAAAAGACAGCCATTGAAAGGGCATAGGTCTTAGTCTTCACATCAAATCTCCTGATAGTAAGTCTCAGCGACAATAATCCCGCCCTCTGATACTCATTATAGGGTAAAGACTAAAGAATTTGACTCAGGAATTGCCGTGTCCGGGGATCTTTTGCATTTTCAAAGAAGGTAGCCGGTGGGCCATGTTCAACGATCAAGCCCTGATCGGTGAAATAAACCTGATCCGCCACTTCCCGGGCAAAACCCATTTCATGGGTCACCAGAATGCACGTCATGCCCTCTTCGGCCAGTTCCTTGATTGTGACCAGCACTTCGCCCACTGTTTCGGGGTCCAGGGCGGCTGTAACCTCGTCAAACAACATCACATCCGGCTTCATCGCAAGCGAACGGGCGATGGCGACACGCTGTTGCTGACCGCCGGACAGTTCACCGGGATAGGCATTCTCTTTGCCTTCCAAACGGACCTTTTTGATCAAGGCGCGGGCGCGGGTTTCAACTTCCTTTTTGTCTTCTTTTAGGACCCGGATCGGGGCCATCATGACATTTTCCAGGGCGGTCTTGTGGGGGAACAGATTGTATTGCTGAAAGACCATGCCGACCTTTTTGCGCAATTCCAATTTGTTCAGCTTGGGATCATTCACTTCCAGCCCTTCAACCAGAATAGACCCTTCATTGATGTCGTTGAGGGCATTGATACAGCGGATCAAAGTTGATTTCCCTGACCCGGACGGGCCGATGATGCAGATCACCTCCCCCTTCATCACATCGAAGGATACGCCTTTCAACACCTCAAAATCACCAAAGGATTTATGGACGTTACGCACAGAGATCATCGGCTCTTTGTCAGACCAGCTCATCACAATACCTCTTAGCCTTTCACGGCAAATTTGCTTTCCAGATACACGGTCCATCGCGCAATCGGATAGCAGTATACGAAAAACAGAAACAGGACGAAGGAATACAAAGGCGCAAGCAGATCCATTCGCCCATCTTCCGCCGCGAGCACACGACCCGCCAGGGTCATCACTTCTGACACACCGACAATTGAGGCCAACACAGTTGCCATGGTCAAAATGGAATACAGGTTCATCCAGGGCGGCAGCATACGCTTCACACATTGTGGCAGAATAATCAGCCACAGCGTCTGGCGACGGGTATAGGCCAGGCTTTCCGCGGCTTCCCATTGACCACTGGGCAGGGACAGGACCGCCCCCCGGACAATTTCAGAAACATTTGCCATTACCGGCAGCGACAAGCCGATAATCGCCTTGATCCAGTCCGGGAAGGGAATCGTGACCCCCGCTATCGTGAATTCAAACGGCAGCAGGTACATGGCAAAAAACAGCAAGACCAGCCAGGGGGCATTCCGGAAAAACTGGGTCACAAACCAAGAACTGTGGCGGATAGGCGGCATCAGCGATATCTGGGCCAGGCCCAGCATCGTGCCAACAGCTGTGCCAACCGCCATGGACAGGATGGAAATCAATATGTTGAACAGGAACCCTTCCAGCAATAGCGGCATCCATCGCAGCATGACCATGCGAATAGAATCAACTTCAGGTGCCGTGGTCGCATAGCCGTATGAGGTCGTGAAAATGCAGACCAGGGCCAGAAACACGCCATGCCAGGGTGTCAGTTTCAGCCGAAACGGATCATGTGCTTTCCGTTTTACCGGCAACATGACCGCCATGTCGGTTTTCTTAGGCGGTGCGTCATGGGATCGTAAGCGCTGGGTCATGAGCCAAATCCTGGAATTTTAAGGGCGCGTTCCCAACGGTTCATGCCCCACACCAATATTCCAACCAACACAAAATAGGCGATCAGCAGAAAAATCATCATTTCCGGTACATTCACATTGTCCGACCATATCTGGGCTGATTCATAGAGCATTTCCGGGACGGCAATCGCATAGGCCAAAGTCGTCGTCTTCACCAGATTGACCAGATTGTTGTTCAGCGATGGCAGAACCACACGAATGGCAAGCGGCAGGGTGACATCGCGATAAATCTGGAACCGCGAAAATCCCAATGATTCCGCCGCCTCTACTGTGGACTTCGGCACGGCTTCAATGCCCGACCGAAAGATCTCGACATTAAAAGCGCCGGCGAAAAAGGATAAAGAAATCACGGCCCAGGCAAAACTGCCCAGCATCGGGGCCTGTCCACCCCAGTCGGTTTCAACACGGGGCAGCATGGACCCAATTGCGAAATAAAAGAAGTAAAGCTGAACCAAAGGGGGGGTATTTCGGAACAGCTGGATATAGCCATTCACGATGCGACGGGTCCAGGTGAAGGAGGATCCCTGCAACCACGCCCCGATAATCCCAATCACGACTGAGAAAAACAGACAAATGAAAGACAATTCAACCGTCGTCAGAAAACCGTCGATCAGACGGCCCCGGTCATAACTGTCGTATATAAAAGGAAGATTTATTCCAGTGGTCTGATAAAGCTCACGAAACCACTCGTAAATTATATCCATGCATCCCCCTCCGACGCCTGACTATATATGCGAAAAGGGCGGAAGATGCCATTGGCAAATCCCGCCCTTCATCACACAAGTCGCTTACTTGTACTTATCGTGCATGGCCTTCGCGAAGGGCGTATTGGCAACCCCCCACTTGGTTTCAAGTTCCAGGATTTTCCCGGTCTTGTGCCAATCGATAATGGTCTTGCTCATGAAATCCGCAAACGCTGTCTCTCCCTTTTGGACGGCCAATCCCCAGGGGGCATCGTCAATCGTCGGCAGAGGCATTTCATAATCTGCGAATTCCGGTTCATTGGTTTTCGCAACGATGGCGGAGTCATCATAGACAAACGCGACGCAATTGCCCTGCTGCAAGGCAGCATAGGCTTCCGCCGTGCCCTTAAAGGCAATAATGTCGGCACCATATTCCTGGCCGGTCTTCTTGTTATAGAAGGCGCCCTGAATCCCGCAGACAGGTTTGCCGCGCAGGTCTTCCCATGTCTTCAGGCCGAATTTCTTGTTCGCAAGAACGTTCGTGCCGGAAGAATAATAGTTCGGATCAGGGATCAGAACGACTTCACGACGATCAGGACGATCGGTCATGGTGGCGATCATCAGATCAATTTTACCCTGTTCCAGGAACTGCATGCGGTTGGAACTGACGACCGGTACGAATTCCACTTTCACGCCCAGGCGGTCAGCAACATCTTGTGCCAGATCGGGTTCAAGCCCAATGATCGCACCCGAGGAATCCAAGTAGCCATAAGGCTTATAGTCAGCCTTCACGCCGACCTTAATAACACCAGCGGCCTTGATATCATCCAAAGCATCGGCTTGCGCCAATGAGGCCGTGAAAGCCATGGCGCCCAGCGCGGCCGCGCCGATTACGCCTTTAATCATCCTGTTCATCATTTGATATTCCCTCCATAGAACTCGAAAAGATCACTCAGAAAAGCCATAAAAAGGGCCCTGATCTGTGTGATCACATTACAGACGGCACCGTGCGTTCTGTCAAATCAGGATAATGTATCCGCCGTAAGGGGATCGCCGGTTTACGTCAAAAGGCGACCCATTCTCGCCATTATGACAGTTTGTGTCACATTCAGGACACACTCAGACCTGTCATTAGGTCCGCAACCAATCGCGATAGTCCGACAGAGCCTCAGATAGAGGCATTGGCTTCCACCCCGTATCCCCGATCAATCGGGCGATATCATAAGCATTCCACCGCCCACCGGTCTTCATAGGATCCACAATGATATCGGCTTGATCTTCCGGGACCACATCAGCACCAAACCCCGGCACAATATCCGCCACGGCATCCACCAACTGCGCCATGGTCAATCGCTGTCCATAGGCAACATTATAGACGTTGTGCGACAGGTGCGGCGCATCGAACAGGGCCAGGATCGCCCGTGCGACATCTCCGGCATGGATGTAATCCCCGGCCCCACCCCTATTGGAAATCCGCACCCGTTCCCCGGCCAGGGCCCGGCGCATCAGGACCGCGGGGGGCAGGCTAACCGCACGATGCGCGGTTTCACGGTCCATCGGTCCATAGACACTGGACAAGCGGATTGCCGCCACTGGCAATCCAAATTGCCGCGCCCATTGCCCGGCCAATTGCTCCCCAGTGTATTTGGTGATGCCATAGAAACCATCGGGATCAATATACCCGTCTTCGGGCAGCGGCTGAGACTCGTCCGGTTCCGGCCCCGTCGTGCCATAGACCGACCCGGTAGAGACATGAACCATGCGCGCCAGTTTCCGACATCCTGCGGCAAAGGCCAGTGCCCGGGCTGGCCCCATCATATTGGTCTCCAGGGCAGGCAGGCCCCCCGCCGGAGCCCCCTCAAACAAGCGATTGATTGATGTCACCGCTGCGGCATGAACGATATGGGTGATCTTCTCTTGAGGCAATTTCGCCCAAAGCGCCGGGTCACTGACCGACCCCTGCACAAAGGTCAGGCGATTTTCCAATCCCCAGAACCACCGTCGCGCCATAGCATCCAGGGGTGCCACATCCACAACAATCGCCAGAGTATCGGGCGCCCGTTCCAGCCATTGCCGCACCAGATGGCTGAGAACAAAGCCACCCCCACCGGTTACCAGAAGCGTTTGCGGCATGGCCTGCCTTTCAATAGGTACAGAGTTAAACGCTAAGGCCGCAGAGATAAAACGCTGCAAATAGCGCGTTCACAACCCTAACCAGCCGCCGCTATCCGTTCCAGCGCCTCTTTCAGCTTATCGCGCTGGGCCTCTTCGTCGGCCAAGCGGGCACGGTTTTCTGCGACCACGGCTTCGGGAGCATTGGCGACGAATTTCTCATTGCCCAGCTTCCCGGTCAGCTTGGCGATCTCCCCGTCTGCCTTGGCAATGGCTTTTTCCAGTCGCTGGCGTTCGGCGTCCAGATCGATGACCCCGGTCAGCGGAATGGCAATCGTGGCCTCGTCGACGACCAGTTGAATGGCCCCTTCGGGGATGTCGGTGACATGCTCGAAAGAAGCAACGCGCGCCAGGCCGGCAATCAGGCTATCATGCTTTGCCAGCCAGGCTTTCGCCTCGTCCCGCATGCCCTGAATAGCCAGCGGCACTTTAGTCCCTGGCGGTACATTCATTTCCGACCGGGTGGAGCGGATTTCCGTAATCAGGCGCACGACCCAGCCCATTTCCGTCTCAACCGCCGCATCAACTGGCGGCGCTGCAGGCCAGGCGGCCTCGATCAGGGGCTCCGCGCCCTCCCCCTTCACATGATCCCACAATTCAGCGGTAATGAAGGGAGAGATCGGATGCATCAGGCGCAAAATACGCTCCAGCACGAAAGCCGCCGTCGCGCGGGTCTCCGCCTGTGCTGCAGCATCCTCTCCCGCAAACAAGGGCTTGGCAAATTCCAGATACCAATCGCAGAAGGTGCCCCAGACGAATTGATACAAAGCACCCGCCGCCTCATTAAAGCGATAGGTTTCAATCGCTGTGGTCACCGCATCGCGAGTCCGTCCCAATTCGCCCAAAATCCAGCGATTGACGGTTTCTTTGGCTAAAGCAGGATCATAGCTTTCATCCAGAACACATTGGTTCATTTCACAAAACCGCGCTGCGTTCCATAGCTTGGTCATAAAGTTGCGATAGCCCTCAACCCGTGCAGGGCTGAGCTTGATATCGCGACCAGCCGCCGCCAGAGCGATCAGCGTGAAGCGCAACGAGTCCGCGCCATATTCATCAATCAACTGCAGTGGGTCGATGACATTGCCCTTGGACTTGGACATCTTCTGTCCATGTTCATCGCGCACCAGAGCATGGACATAGACCGTGTGGAACGGCTCCGTCTTCATGAAATGCAACGTCATCATCATCATCCGGGCAACCCAGAAGAAGATGATATCAAACCCGGTCACCAGCACGTCGGTTGGGTGAAAGCGGTCCAGTTCCGGCGTCTTGTCAGGCCATCCCAGGGTAGAGAATGTCCACAGTGCCGAGGAGAACCAGGTATCCAACACGTCCTCGTCGCGCTTCAACTCAGTGGGCTTGCCATAATGGGCGTCTGCTGCGGCCTGGGCCTCTTCTTCGGACAGTTCAACGAAGATTTCACCATCCGGCCCATACCAGGCAGGGATCTGGTGGCCCCACCACAATTGGCGCGACACGCACCAGGGCTGGATATTGCGCATCCATTCGTAATAGGTCTTAGTCCAGTTTTCCGGCACGAATTTCGTGCGGCCCTGCTCTACCGACTCGATGGCGGGCTTTGCCAGGGTTTTGGCATCCACATACCACTGATCAGTCAGATAGGGCTCAATCGGTACCCCGCCCCGGTCGCCATAGGGAACCGTGTGATCGATTTCTTCGATCTTTTCCAACAGGCCCAGCGCATCGATATCGGCGATGACCTGCTTGCGGCACTCAAACCGATCCATCCCGCGATATTTTTCCGGCACATCATCATTCATTTTGGCTTGAGGCGTCATGACATTGATGACCTCAAGCCCGGCGCGACGACCAACCTCGAAGTCATTGAAATCATGGGCCGGTGTGATCTTCACCGCCCCGGATCCCTGTTCCGGATCGGCATAGCTGTCCGCGACAATCGGGATGCGGCGCCCAACCAGTGGCAGGATACAGAATTTCCCGATCAGATGCTGATAGCGTTCGTCGTCGGGATGCACCGCAATGCCGGTATCGCCCAGCATGGTTTCCGGTCGCGTGGTGCCGACCGTCAGGGTGACGCCCTCTTCCCCCTCAACGGGATAGCGGAAGAACCACATCTTACCCTTGGTTTCGACCTGCTGCACTTCCAGGTCGGAAATCGCGGTTTCCAGCGCCGGGTCCCAGTTCACCAAGCGCTTGTCGCGATAGATCAGGCCTTCCTTGTGCAGGTCGACAAAAACCTTCAGCACGGCCTTGCTGAGGCCCTCATCCATGGTGAAGCGTTCGCGGCTCCAGTCACAGGATGCGCCCAGGCGCTTCAACTGCCCCTTGATGGTGCCGCCGCTTTCCGCCTTCCAGTCCCAAACACGCTGAATGAAAGCCTCACGGCCCAATTCCCGGCGCGACTGGTTGCCCTTGGCCGCCAGTTGTCGTTCGACCACCATTTGTGTGGCGATGCCGGCATGATCCATACCCGGCTGCCACAGGGCATCGCGCCCGGCCATGCGGTGATAGCGGATCAGCACATCCTGAATGGTGTTGTTCAGGGCATGGCCCATATGCAGGCTGCCGGTGACATTGGGCGGTGGAATGACAATGGTGAACGGATCAGCGTCGGGCCGACGCCCGCCTTCAAAATATCCGCCCTGTTCCCATTTCTGATAATGGGCCCCTTCCGCCTGTTCCGGCTGATAGGTCTTCTCCAGCATACCACACCTTCATTCTCAAAGATTTCAAACCGCGTCGGTTATACGACTTGCATCCCACAGGTCAAACCGGATGCGCATCAACCATCCAAGAAAAAGGCCCCAAAGCGGGGCCTTTTCCATGGAAAATTTATGTTTGGACTAGTTCTCATCATCCCAGCGTTTGCGGGCGCGATGGGACATGCGTTGGATTTCTTCCTGGACCAGCCGTTCGACCAGGCCCGGCAGATTTTCATCCAGCCAACCGCGCAGCATCGGCTTCAACAGGCCTTTGACCACATCTTCAAGCGTCTCACCGGCTTGTCCCATGCGAATTTTCCGCTCAAGGGACGCAAATTGTGAAATTCCATACCCTTCCACGTCGTCAGAGAGAATGCGGTCATCGTCACTCATCACCGGCGGCGCAGGCCTGGACGGTGGTGGGGGCGGAGGCACATATTCCTCCTCCTCTTCCTCTTCCGGTTCGGGCTCAGGTGGTGCTGGAGGGGGCGGCGGTGGCACATATTCCTCTTCCTCGTCGTCTTCCATATCGACGAGTTCCAGGTCGGGCAATTCCTCCTCGACCTCATCCTCAAGCTCTAAGGGTTCTTCCTCAACCTCTTCTTCCAGTTCCATAGGTTCCGGCTCAGGCTCAGGCTCAGGCTCCGGTTCCGGCTCGGGTTCGGGCTCCGGTTCTGGTTCGGGCTCCGGCTCAGGTTGTGGCTCCGGTGCGGGCTCTTCCTTCTTTGGGGGCTCATCCTCACCATCCTCGGAAATAATCTTCCGAATGGATGCCAGAATCTCTTCCATCGAAGGTTCTTGGTTATCGCTCATAGTTCCGTCACCATATCCACATGTCCTACCCTGACCCTCATTCGGGACAGCATAGGCTGATTCCCGCCGCGTCACCTTAAAATACAGGGACGCGATTTGTCACAGACTGCCTGAGTCTCTACAGATTCCGCAAGTCTTCAATGGCATAGGGGAAAGCGCAATCAAGCGAAACAGTCTTACGGTTCCACCTGCATGGCGTCAGTATCGCTGGGAATGCGTTCCACGTCCTCACCAACGCCCCAGAATGCATCCTTCACGTCATCGTAATGGCTGCTGGGGTCATAAACAGGAACATCCAGGCCCAGATCCTGCGCTGTCAGGGCGCCAATTGCTGCGATCAATTCAAAACGGGCGACCGTTTCATCACGCTGAGCCCGTTCCAGACTGACCTTCGCATCCAGAACTTCCTGCTCCGCGTCCAAAACGTCCAGCACCGTGCGCTGCCCGACCAGTTCTTCCTGTTGCACACCATCCAGGGCGATTTCCGCTGCCCGCACTTCTTCGCGAATCGCGACAATCGTGGAAACGACGGACTGATAGGTTTCCCAGGCGCTGATGGCTTGTTCTGATACGTCGCGACGGGCTTCCTCAATCTGCATAAGGGTCTGTCCTGCCGTCATCTTGGACTGACGCACCTGGCTGGTCGCGAAACCCTGCTGATAGATTGGCACCGTTAAGCGGGCGGTAAGTTGCGCTGTCGTCGCGCGGGACCCATCGGAGGCCTTGTCCCAGTCCTTGCCTGCCGCACCGATGATATCAACCGACGGCAAAAGGTCGGCATATTCCTGATCGATGCTGTGCAAGGCCGCGCGCCGATTATACAACGCCGTCAATACAGCCGGATTATTTGATATCGCCATATTCTTTGCCGCATCACGCCCTTCGGGCAAATCGGGCATCAGGATCGGGCGGAACAGGTTCGTTGGGGCAATTCCGATCACTTCTTCGAAAACAGACCGGCTGACTTCCAAATCCCCCCGGGCGGCGGACAAATCAGACCGGGAGCGCGCCAGACGCGATTCCGCCTGCGCTGAATCCGTCAGCGTGGCGACACCGGCATCATATCGATCCTGCGTTGCTTCCAACTGACGTTCCAACCGCGACACGTTCTGATTGTTCAACTCAACGACGGCCTCATCCCGCAAAACGTTCATATAGGCGGTAACACCTTGCAACAGAACCGATTGTTCGACCGCAAAAAGATCGGCCCGCTGGGCTAATACATCTGCCTTGGCCCCTTCGACGGCCGCCTTGGTCCCGCCACCATTATAAACGTTCTGGGTTACCTGCAATTCAATGCCCGACGTGAACCGCGAAGAATCTGTAGAGGTCACGCGCGACGTGCTTTTGGTCCGCAGCGCGTTGATATCGCCAATTAATTCAACCGTGGGCCGCCATCCGGCCTTTGCCTGTGGGACCGATTCATCCGTCGCCCGCAATTGAGCACGCCGCGCCTGAAGCGTGGGGTTCGATCGGTAGGCTTCCTCCAAAGCATCTTCCAGCGACTGCGCCATCGCGATTTGTGGACCTGCCAGGGTTCCAAATGTCATGACCGACGCAGCAACCGCCGACATCAAAACACGCTTCAGGGAAATCATTGTCATGCCCATGGGCCTCTCTAAAACACGTATACCTGTACTTGGGGATTCGATCCGCTGGCTTAATTTAGGGTTCCTTCTAGAAAAAACACCCTAAAAAATCAGGAAAAAACACCACCACCCAAAAGTCCTACCGGAGTCGTTCAAAAAACAAAAGCGGGAGTTCGCGCAAAACCCGGTAAAGGCTTTATTGTCGCATCAAACAGCACCCGTGTGGAGGTCATGCCGTTCTTCTTGCCAAACAAGGTTGCGCGCCCGATATCGCCCGGTGCCCCGACAACCGCCATCAGACGCCCGCCTTCGTTCAACTGATCCAGCAAAGTCTGGGGCGCATATTCAATCATGCCCGTCATCAGAATGATGTCATAGGGACCTTCCTTTGGATATCCATCCGCCAAAGAGGCCTCGACAGCGACAACATTATCCAACGCCAAATCCGTCAGCGCGCCGCCCATTTCTTCGACCAGATCAGGATCGTTTTCCACCGCAAAAACCGACCGGGTAAGCGCCCCATACAAGGCAGATGAATACCCCATGCCCGCACCGATCACCATGACATTGTCGGTATCCTGCGGATAGGATTCCTGGATAAGACGCGCCAGGGGCATCGGCGGCATCAGCCAGCGATTCTTTGCGACTTCGATGCTTTCATCGAAATACGACCGATGACGTTTGGCGATCGGAACAAACCGTTCCCGTGGGATTCGATGCAGCGCCTGTATAAGTTTGGTCCCGGTCACCTTGTTGGTGCGCAATTGGGATTCAACCATATTCCGGCGCGCGAGGGCGAAATCCATAGCAATTCCCCGATCCTGATAGTGCTGATGGCTTAAGCGTTCCTTATAAAAGCCAAACGCATTATTGGCAACGGCCCCAGGGGCATGAAAATGGAAGATGCGACCACTTTGCTCACCGCCGATATTGACCAGCTATCCCGGTAGGGTTATAGACCCGCTCAGATCTTGCATGCGGATGTCGTGCAAGATCGATGAGGCGCGGTGGTAGAGTGGTGATACACCGGATTGCAAATCCGTTTACAGCGGTTCGATTCCGCTCCGCGCCTCCAAATCTTCCAAATAAATCAGCCCCTTTGCCTTGACAGGGCCGTCCTGTGCGTATCACGGTACCCACCACGCAATCAGTTGGGGTCCGAAGTGTATGCAAAATTCAGATATTGTTGTGGACCATTTTGGGCGTGAGACACAGTCAGGCCCCTACCCGGAAACCCTGAACGAGATTCTGTCACCCGCCATGGCAAAGGCGGCTTATGCCGAAATATCATCCTGGCCCGCCTATCAACCAACCCCACTGCGTAATTTAGACACTTTGGCGACATCCCTGTCCATTGGGGCGCTGTATTATAAAGACGAAAGCACGCGGCTTGGCCTGGGCAGTTTCAAGGCGCTGGGCGGGGCCTATACCGTTTTACGGTTGGCTGCGACACAGATTGAGGCGAAAACCGGGAAAAAAGTCACACTGTCTGAAATCCGCGCCGGTCAACACAGGTCCGCTCTATCAGAATTAACGGTTGTCACCGCGACAGATGGAAATCACGGGCGCTCCGTCGCATGGGGTGCCCAAATGGCCGGATGTGCCTGTCGCATCTATATCCATGCAGGCGTCAGCGAGGGACGAAAACAGGCTATGGAAGCCTTTGGCGCTGAGGTTATCCGCATTTCCGGCGATTATGACGAGTCGTTGAAGGTGTGCGCCGAAGAAGCGAAATCCAATCATTGGTTCATCGTGTCTGACACATCTTATCCCGGCTATATGAATTTACCGCGCCACGTTATGGCGGGCTACAGCGTTATGGCGACTGAAATTCTTCAGCAATTGGAGGATACGCGGCCCAGCCATGTTTTTCTGCAGGCAGGCGTTGGCGGGCTGGCCGCAGCGATCTGCGCCCGGTTCTGGCAAAGCATGGGGGCAGATAAGCCCAAAGTCATCATTGTAGAACCAACCCGCGCTGCCTGTGTCCTGGAAAGCGCGCGACAGGACAAACCCATGACCGTTGAGATCACGGAAGAAACGATCATGGCGGGATTGTCTTGCGGCGAGGTTTCGCTGTTGGCCTGGGATATCCTGTCGCAAGGGGCCAGTGATTTCATCACCATCGGAGAGGACGGCATTGGCCCGGCCATGCGCCTGTTGGCATCGGGTGCGGCAGGCGGGGGCGAAATCATTGCAGGCGAATCGGCTGTCCCCGGGCTGCTGGGCGCAATCGGCATGGCCAGCCGAAAAGATCTGCGCGACCGGCTGGCTTTAGGACCAGACAGTACTGTTCTGGTGTTTGGCTGTGAAGGTGCAACGGACCCTGCGATCTATAAAACCATTATAGACAAGCATTCCGACAGTGATAATGCCTTGATGGAGCCCTGGCATGGCTGAGGCGCCAGCGCGCGGTTTCCCGGCCCAGGAATTCGAACAGCGCACCAGACGCGCACAGGATCGCATGGCCGATGCTGGCATTGACGCATTGCTGCTGACGACAGAAGTCGAACTGCGCTATTTCAGTGGCTATCTGACGCAATTCTGGCAGAGCCCCACCCGCCCCTGGTTCCTGGTCGTTCCCGCCAGCGGGAAACCCATTGCGGTGATCCCGACCATCGGGGCGGCCTGTATGGGGCGCACCTGGATTGAAGACATCCGCACATGGTCATCCCCACAGCCCCATGATGAAGGCATCAGCCTGCTGGTGGAAACATTGCAAGAGGTCCTGGGCACAGGCGGCGTTCTGGGAATATCCGAAGGGCCGGAGACCCATCTGCGCATGCCGGTATCAGACTATCGCCGCATGATGACGCTGTTGCCCGGCATCGCCACACGCGATTGCAGTGCGATTCTGCGCGACCTGCGCATGGTGAAATCGGACGCTGAGATCACCAAGATCATCCATATCTGTGATCTGGTCTCAGATGTGTTTGAAGACCTGCCAAACTTTATCCATACGGGGATGAGTGAGATTGAGGTTTTCCGTACCTTCAAAATCAAATGCCTGGAACAGGGTGTGGATGACGTATCCTATTTGGTCGGGGGTGCCGGCCAGGGCGGCTATGGCGACATTATCTCCCCGCCGCGTGAACGGCGCATTACACAAGGCGATGTCCTGATCCTGGATACCGGCTGCCTGTTTGACGGCTATTTCTGTGACTTTGACCGAAATTATGCCTTTGGTCATGCCAGCGATGACGCAAAGCGGGCTTATGAAACCGTTTATGCCGCAACAGAAGCCGGTTTTGCCGCAGCAAAGGTCGGGGCAACCTGCGCTGATTTATTTCACGCCATGCAGGATGTGATGACAAAGGCCGGGGCCCTGGGCAACGATGTTGGACGCCTGGGCCATGGATTGGGCATGCAACTGACCGAATGGCCGTCAAACACGCCTCAGGATCAGACGGTGCTGAAACCCAATATGGTGATGACCCTGGAACCCGGCATGACCTTTGCGCCGGGATTGGTCATGGTGCATGAGGAGAACATCGTTATCCGCGACTCCGGTCCAGAATACCTGACCCGCCGCGCCAGCCCGACACTGCCAATCCTGTAGCCGTCCTCGGCCCCCTTACAGTCCCCAACCGCTATCTAGCAACACGATCATCGTCCCTGCCAGTAACAGGGTCGATGAAACGACAAAGGGCAGGTTCCAGCGCCACGCCGTGACCCAGGCACTTTGCCCCGTCACCCGCGCCATATACAGATTGGTCGCAGAGAATGGGGAAACATTCGTGCCCTGCCCCCACATCACCATCAAGGACAGTGCCAACAAGGCGGGCGGAACACCAATCACTGTTGGCGTCAGGATCGTTGTTACCAGCACCACTGTGACCACCGGATGCAGGCCGACCGCGCTGGCAACCGCATACCCCACCATAATCGCCAGCAGGATGATTTCAGAAGGAATGGCCCAATCGGCCATGACGGAACCGGCGGATCCGTCGGGTATCAAGGCCGCCACGCCGACCCCCAACAGATTGGCACCGGTAAACAGGATGGTTTCCCCGCGCAAGCCGGGCAATCCCCGAAACACATGCCGGGCCGTACCCAACAGGCCTGACCCAGTGCCGCTGCGCCCGATAAAGAAGGCCCAGATCATCGCATAAAGCGGCGCAGTAACCGCCAATGCGATGGGAATGGACCATCCCAATCCTTCAACCAATCCAATGATGCAGCCAAACAGCGTGATCAGAATCATCGCCAGTTTGAACCAAACCAGGCCGGTCATGGGATGATCCGGCGGATCCAGGGCAATCGGGGTCGGGACTAATTGCGGTTGTTTCGGGCGTGAAAACAGTCGATCCACGATCCAACTCCACACCAGCATGGCCATGGCGATTGCAAATCCAGTTGGTCCCACCTCCAGCCAGTTAACCCCAGGAACAGAAGCAATGATAACCGCCGTTCCGACATATAAGGGCGACCAGCATGTGCCTGCAGCGAAACCCTGAATCATCGCCCGGCTTAATCGCTTTTGCAGGCGCGCCGCTGCCCCTTTGGAAACCATGGGCGTCAACAGCGACAATCCGGCCAAATTAAAGGCGACACCCAGAAAATGCGCGACCACCATTACCCAGGCAAACCGCTTACCTGGACCCTGACGCATGACCATTTCGCGCACAGCCAACAGGGACGGACTTTGGGAAGACGGTTCCTGCAACCATGCAACAGAGGCGAATAACAGCAGGAAAGGCAAGGCCCGCACAATTCCCGTATAGAGCGTGCCCAGCATGTCATCGGTATATGCGGCAGTGATTAAACCGCCCAGAATCAACACGACCCCAACACTTTTCTGTATCAAGGGGATGCGTGTAAATTCCAGAATCAGAAGCAACAGCACAGATGCAACAGCCGTATCCCGGAACCAGCCAATTTCTGTCAGTTCACCCATCACCGTGAAAACGGCAATGCCTAAGAATAGAAAGGTCGATACCCGGTCTCGCATCATGCCTTAAAATTGCTGACTTTGCCGCAATGCGAAAGCCTAGAATTCGCCTTGCTTAAGAATCTGTGTCACAGGTCTATTCTTCTTTTGGCACCGCATGAACAAGGGGCGACATGTCGTCTGTGATCGCATCGGATAAGGCATGCATAAGCTGCAGGCGGGGGCTTGTGCGCCGAAACACCAGACGAACCCGGCGCGATGCCCCTTCCCCGCCTCTGGTCTTCGAAAAGGGGCGCGCCAACACACCTGTTTCTGCAAGGCGTCCCCCCTGCGTGGCCAGGGCGGGTATCAGGGTGACGCCTGCGCCAGCCGCAACAAGATTCAGGATCGTTTCCATACTTGTGGCGCGCGTATCGGCCTGCGCCGCATTCTGCGACACGGCATGCCTGCAAACGCTAAGCGCTTGATCGCGAAAACAATGCCCCTCACTTAACAACAGCAATTCCTGCGGGTCGATATCCACCGCTACCAGTTCCGACTTTTGCTCCAGGCGATGCCCTTTTGGGAAAGCCGCCCAGAATGGTTCATCATACAGCGGAATATCCACAAGCGTGGAATGCATCGGATCGGTTGCCAGAATGGCCGCATCCAATGCGCCGGACCTCAGCATATCTTCCAGGGGGTCTGTCATATCCTCCACAAAGGACAGGTGCAGTGCCGGGAATTTGCGGCCCGTCATCGCCAACAGGCTGGGGATGATCATCGGGGCAATGGTGGGAATGATCCCCAGTTTGATCTTGCCAGCCAGCGGGTCACTATGTGCCATAGCAGTCCTGCGTATATCTGCAGCCCCTTCCTGAACACGATGCGCGATCAACAGGATTTCCTGTCCAACTGCAGTTAATCGCACGGATTTGTTGCTGCGTTCAAACAATGTAACCCCCAGCTCATCCTCCAGTTTCTTGATCTGCGAGGACAATGTCGGCTGGCTGATGTGACAGTGCTCGGCGGCCCTGCCAAAATGGCGGGTCTCCGCAACGGCGCAAAAATATGTCAGGTCTCGAAGATTCATTGATTTTCCAATAATAGATTTTATCTATCGATATCATAAAAACAATCAATTTAACAGATGGTTTTATTTCCCGTATCGTCCCCATATCGGATAGAGGCAAACGCTATCCCAAACCAATAAAAGGAGACTGCGACAATGACGAACAAGGCGAGTAAAGGACAATGCCCGGTCATGACAACGACCGCTGGCAATCCGATCGCGGATAATCAGAACAGTCAGACGGCAGGGCCACGCGGACCGGTTCTGATGCAAGACTATCAGTTGATTGAAAAGCTGGCGCACCAGAACCGCGAGCGCATTCCTGAGCGGACTGTCCACGCCAAAGGCTGGGGCGCGCATGGAACCTTCACCGTGACCCATGACATCACGCGCTATACCCGCGCAAAGCTGTTTTCTGAGATCGGCAAGCAAACCGGAATTATCTCTCGCTTCTCTACCGTTGCAGGGGAAGCTGGTGCCGCGGATGCGGAACGCGATGTGCGCGGCTTCTCGCTGAAATTCTATACAGAAGAGGGCAACTGGGACATGGTCGGCAATAACACGCCGGTTTTCTTCATCCGCGACCCATACAAGTTCCCGGACTTCATCCATACGCAAAAGCGCCACCCCAAGACCAATCTGCGCTCTGCCACGGCGATGTGGGATTACTGGTCACAAAGCCCCGAATCCCTGCACCAGGTCACCATCCTGATGTCGGATCGGGGGATTCCAAAGGCACCGATGTTCATGAATGGCTATGGCAGCCATACCTATTCCATGATCAATGCTCAGGGGGAACGGTTCTGGGTGAAGTTCCACTTCAAGACCCAGCAGGGCCATAAGCATTTCACGGATGCGGAATCCACCGCTGAGATTGGTCGCAGCCGAGAGACTTATCAGGAAGCCCTGTATGGGACGATTGAAAAAGGCGACTTCCCACAGTGGAAACTGTATATTCAGGTGATGCCGGAGATGGATGCGGAAAAGACCCCGTTTAATCCGTTCGACCTGACGAAAGTCTGGCCACATGGCGACTTCCCCTTGATCGAAGTTGGCGTTCTGGAATTGAACCGCAATCCTGAAAATTACTTCCAGGAAATTGAAAACGCGGCCTATTCTCCGTCCAACATCGTTCCGGGCATCGGTTTCTCCCCCGATAAGGTTCTACAGGCACGCATCTTTTCCTATGCGGATGCGCACCGGTATCGTTTGGGAACGCACTATGAATCCCTGCCGGTGAATCGCCCGAAATGTCCGGTTCACACCTATCACAAGGATGGCACGATGAATTTCAATCCGCCCTCCCCTAACCCGGATGCTTATTACGAGCCCAACAGCTTCAACGGGCCGAAACAGGAGGAAGGATATCGTGAACCCCCTTTGAAAATATCGGGCGATGCGGATCGATTTAATCACCGCGAAGGCAATGACGACTATAGCCAGGTCCGCGCCCTGTATAATCTGTTTGATGCCGGTCAGAAGGACCGCCTGTATCAGGCAATGGGCGGATCCATGGCCGGTGTGCCAGAAGCCATCGTGCAAAGGGCCCTGGGGCATCTGGCAAAGATCGATCCCAGCTATGCCGAAGGTGTCGGTAAGGTTGCCGGTGTCGCAGTACCCCGCATGGCCGCAGAATAAGCCACCGCTAAGCCTGAAAAAGGAAAGGGCCGCTTCCGAAGAAGCGGCCCTTTTTATTGCAGTATTTATTAGAATCGAGATTATTCTTAACAGTAAATGCGATACGAGAAACAGCCTGAATAAGGCAATTTTGCTCAACCCTACGAATTTAATCAAAAGACGGTACTGCGTATGGCTCTTGCAAATAGTTCATTTTATGTTCTATTGTTTGGCATTAAGGACTACGATATCTAATTCAAAATTTCCGAGCCATGGAGAAACATATGAAAAAAACTGCCATCGACCTTTTCTGCGGTGCGGGTGGTCTTTCCGAAGGTTTTCGGCAAGCTGGTTTTCATATTCTTGCAGGCAATGACATTGATGAAAATGCTGGAAAAACTTATTCCATCACCCATTCTGATGCAAAGTTCTTGCTGGGTCCCATACAATCGATATCCGCCCAAGCTTTAATGAATGCTGCAGGTCTTTCTCCAGGGGAGCTTGATGTATTGATTGGTGGGCCGCCATGCCAGGCCTACTCAGTCTACAATCACCAAAGAGGCATGCACGATGAACGAGCAAATCTTTTCCGTGAATATCTTCGCATTGTTGAAGGCACTCAACCAAACTGGGTCGTGATGGAGAATGTTACAGGGATATCATCAATCGCCAATGGTGCCATAGTAGAAACTATAAAATCAGAATTTAATCGACTTGGTTATACCATGAACCACGCGGTCCTTAAGGCAGAAGAGTATGGGGTACCGCAAGAACGACGACGCATCTTTTTTATTGGAACTAAGACAGGAATGCCTATTAATTTTCCAATCAAAACACATGGATTAGAATTAATTCCCTTCACAAATATTTGGGATGCCATCGGGGATTTACCTTTCGTTGAGAATGGTAATATACCCGATAATGTCAATTATGCTTGCGATTCTAAATCATGGTATCAACGTTATCTTCGTGGCGATTGCTCCAAGGTATATAACCATGTTGCGCCAAAACTCGGCTCAATTAATCTAGAACGCATACGTCATATTCCCCAAGGTGGTTCATGGCGTGACATACCTTTTGAGCTCTTGCCGAATGGAATGAAAAGAGCAAAGCGTAGCGATCACACCAAGCGATACGGAAGAATGAAGACTGATGGGCTTTCATGCACCATTTTAACAAAGTGTGACATACATTGGGGTGCATATATACACCCCATTCAAAATCGCGCGATCACAGTAAGAGAAGCTGCGAGGCTCCAAAGTTTTCCTGACTGGTTTGAGTTTCAAGGTTCCAGGACAGATCAGTATGTTCAAGTTGGCAATGCCGTTCCCCCGCTCTTAGGAAGACGAGTTGCTGAAGCTTTGTTGGCGACCAACAGTGACGTTATCAAAGTTACGCGTCAGAATCATCATCTTGGTAATGCGGCAGCATAATCGGATTGAATCGTTCCTCTGTTTAAACGGTATAAGTGATAATGAAATCTAAAGTAAAGACAGGCTCTTCATATGGTATCGCAGAACTATATGGAGAAAGTTTTGTCACTGTATCAAATGAGCGCCGCAAACAATTATTAGGTCTTACTGAGCAACCCGATTGCCCACACCTTAAAAGTTACCAGGAACTTGCGCCAATACGTAAGGGGAAACCCTCAATACTATGCGGAAAAAAAGGAGGGGTTTGCTCGATAAGAAGTTTCACCCAAAAAATGGATAAACAAAGCTTTGGAGCAATTACCGCGACATGTCCGATTAGATTTTACCAAAATGGATTAGTTTTCAGGAAAATAGGTGAAGTCTTGTTGGGAAATGAAAATGCTAAAATTGCAAAAGAAATTCCATTCCTTATTCGTCCGTCAGAATCTAATAGTGACAACGAATTATCTCAAAGTGAGGACGTTGGTAGAATAGATATGGTACTTGTTGACAGTACGGATCATCATTTCAACTGGTGCGCCGTTGAGCTGCAAGCTGTGTATTTCTCTGGCGGCGCAATAAGCAAAGATTTTAAGAACATACAATCGCACCAAGGTTCTGATGTTCCAATGCCAGGGACCAATCGAAGACCAGATTTCCGGAGTTCTGGCCCCAAACGACTAATGCCACAACTTCAAATAAAAGTTCCCACTCTTCGTCGCTGGGGAAAAAAGATGGCTGTAGTGGTTGATCGCCCATTTTTTAACTCTCTGGGCGAAATGGATCATGCTCAACATGTAACAAACAGTGACATAATCTGGTTTATAGTCTCGTTCTCAGAAACGGATGGTTCCATTTATCCAAATATCGTTGTGGAAGAAGTTCGGTTCACCACACTGGAACGGGCTGTAGAGGGTTTAACTGCGGGCATCCCGACAACTCTTCCAACATTTGAAGAAAAAATACGAGAAAAGCTAGGGCGGTAGTTCTTCTGAATGGGACAACCTTTTGGCCGTTCAGATTTTTAACGGGCCGATAAAGATAGTGAATCCTGAAAATTTCTTACAGCACAAAAAAGGAAAGGGCCGCTTCCGAAGAAGCGGCCCTTTTTATTGGCTCCCGAGGTTCGATTCGAACGAACGACCGATCGGTTAACAGCCGATTGCTCTACCACTGAGCTACTCGGGATCAGCGATGCCGGTTGATAAAACCGCGCATCATATAAGTCAATTTCTTTTCACCATTTTTTTCAATCAGAATGATTTCATCTGACCGCGACGCCGCCAGATGGCGGAATTGCCTTACAGTTGATCCAGTTGCGCCTCGATATCAGAGACCAATTGAGACAATTCGTTAATTTTCATGCGGACGGATTGCAGTTGCGCCCGCGCCGCCGCAGCCGGATTTGTAGAATCGTCTGGTGCGAATTCCGCACTGCCATCCAACAGCCAATGGGCGCTGACACCCAGAATACCCGCCAATGTGATAATACGGTTGGATCGGGGATCCCGTTCTTCGGATTCCCATCCGGTAATGGTGTCGACTGTGACCCCCATCCGGTGGGCCAAGTCTTCCTGGGTCCAGCCCAGCGTTTCCCGTGCATCCGTAATACGCCGGCCTATTCCCAGATCAGTATCATTTCCGACAGGAACAGAGTCATACGCGTTCATTATACCCTCTCAATCTCAGTTGTTTTTTCTTGGGGCGCGAAAAGTCAGCGCCACGACCGTACGTCTGGATTATACGACAGGAACCCTATGGGTATCATTTCCCCTTGAGCTTTCTAAAAAGCCCAGTTCGCATTGACGTCAGACAGTGAATTAAGTCTGTGTTGCCCCAAAGCAACAGATCGCCCCTGACCATACCGGGCGCAAACCGATCCGTCCAGTGCAGGGCGCAAGAAATGATTTGTTTCACAGAATTGTAGGAAAATCAGCTCATGACTTCGAAGGCGGCCTGAGAATCGGTGCGCAACATGTTAACGATGCCTTCCCGATCATTGCTGGGCGATACGACATCCCCCAGGCTTTCACAGGTATACCCCAAACGCACAACATCGCGGATATAAATTACATCCGTCCGCCGGTTCCCTTCCTGCTCAACCCGGTTCATAAAACGACGAACATACAAATCTGTCGAAACGGGGCGACCAAGATCGAGCAGGCTGTCGATATAGACCTGAATTTCTGGCGGAATGTCACCCTTGGTCGTGTCCAGGCAGAACACTTGCGCATTATAGCTGCTGCGAGACAATTTCACCAAAGTGCCCGAGGATTCCTCAAAACTGTCATCGCGCGTCAATAGATGAATGGCAAGGAACTGTTCCGGCATTTCCGCAGAGCGTTCTTCGTACCACCAGACCGGCCCTGAAAACATACCCGGCGCGTCGATATAGCTATCGCCATCCTCAGATTGGGTAAATTCGTAGGATATGTTGATCCGTTCCGCCTCAGGCAACACAATGCCCAGCTCGTTCTGCAGTTCATACGTATTGCCTGCGATTTTTGGATAATACCGGGCCTCTTTGGGATTAACCTTGCATCCCGCCAGCCCCAGCGCGCCGACCATTATCGTCGCAAAAGTAATCGCCTTGCTGTATTTCACCATTTCATGCCCTCATGCCCAGACGCATCCCATCAAAACCGCTATCTATGTCTTATTACCCGTATTCGCGCCCAACATCTAGTGTTTCTATCGAAATCACCCTCAAATTACAGCAGTCAGACAATATGCAAGGGTCGGTACATGAATTGACTGTCAGGGGGTGCTAAAAATGGGATGTAAAACCCTATCCCCTGGTTTTATGCCCAATCGCGATACAGTGCCGCCCGGCAGTTCCAAAACGCCCCGCACGAAGCCTTTCGCGGATATCGGGTCCAGGGAATGCGGTCTGGCGCGTTCTTTCAGGTTTTTCACAATGCCAGTTCGATCAATAAACAGCATATCCAGGGGAATAAGCGTGTTCTTCATCCACATGCTGGCCTGGATATCGCGTTTGTAATCAAACAGCATACCGTGATCTGCGGCCAGTTTATCGCGAAACATCAGGCCCCGGGCCCGCTGTGCATGATCTGACGCAACCTCAACCGCAAATTCATGTTTTGCGCCATCTGACGTCACAATCGTCAGGGGACTGACCGGAAACGTCATATCCTGCGCGGGGGCGACACCCGGTATCGCGCCCAAAAGGCCAAGGCTCAGCGCCGCGTATAGAAAAAATCTTCGAAACATGATGCATTTCAATTACCGCGAAATGCATCACGGGGAAAGAGCTAGATCCGCTGCGTGTCAGCCTGTCGCATTCAGAACCGCCCGAACAGTTTCCCGAATGCTGTCACGAATGGATCCTGTATTTGGCGGGTCGATCAATTGATCAAACCATCTGGCCGGTGGTGATTTAGCCAGGCTGTGCCGCCAGTGCACACCCTTCAGGACATTCCGTGCTGCTTGGGGAAGCTCCATTTCCGTCCCGTCCCGCCCATCGATGGCAGCCCAGATCAAGGTCCAGGCCCGCGCGACGGCAAAGGGATTGTAGCCACCGCCGCCCAGCACAATGTGCCGTGGGGCCAGTCGCATCAATGCGGAAACCGCTACCGGATAGACATTATTGGACAATGACAATTTGGACATGGGGTCATCCGCCAACCCATCAACGCCACATTGGATAACAATCGCAGCGGGCTCAACATTCTGGACGATCGGCAGGATGGCTGTTTCCAGAATGTAATAGAATTCGTCATCCTGAAAGCCGGGTTCTACGGGAAAATTGATCACCGTTGGCCCCAGATCGTGATGCAACCCGCCGGTGCGCGGCCAACGCCCCGCCTCGTGGATCGATAGGGTGGTAACCCTTGGATCATGCTGGAATGCGATTTCCACCCCATCACCATGATGGGCGTCCAGATCGACATAAACCACAGGCGCAATACCAGCATCCAGTAAGGTCAGGATTCCCAGAACCGGATCATTTAAGAAGCAAAAGCCGCTGGCGCGATCCCGGCGGCCATGATGGGTGCCGCCTGCCGGACTGTGGACCGTCCCCCCGTCGCGAACCATGTGTGCCGCCAGAATGGAGGATCCGGCCGCGGTTGCAGGCCTGCGAAAAACTTCCGGATAGATCGGGTTACCGTTGCGCCCGATGTTCCAGCGATCCTTTTCCGCCTCCGTCAGATTCCCCTCTTCAGCCCGCAGCAACGCCGCGACATAATCCGGATCATGAAATCGATGTAACTGCTCCGGCGTTGCGATTGGCCCTTCAACAAAGCGATCCTCCGGGAACCATCCCATTGCCTTGATAAGATCAACCGCCAGTGAAACCCTTGGAATCGACAAAGGATGCTTCGCCCCATAGCGGGACGCGCGATAGATTTCGGAGGAAATGAGATGCGGGTATTGCAGCATAAATCATGAAGCTAGTCACACGTCAGGCGACGTCAATCTTCCTGATCAGGCGGGCCCGAACAAATCGTTTCCGCAAAGACGGTTTTCGCAGGCGAAATTTTCTGACATTACAGGGGCAATCAGGCCCGTTGAGCCTATGAGACTCGAAACTCTGACATTTGGATCGCCGCTATGACGTCAACACTTCGCCCGGTTCTTGTAATTGGTGGTGGCCTTGCTGGCAGCGAGGCCGCCTGGCAATTGGCCCAACGCGGGGTCCCTGTCACGCTGCAGGAAATGCGCCCGACCGCCAAGACCGCCGCGCATCAAACCGATGGCCTGGCGGAACTGGTCTGTTCAAACTCCTTCCGCTCTGATGATCCAGAGGGCAATGCCGTCGGTCTGTTGCATGAGGAGATGCGCCGTGCCGGATCCCTGATCCTGCAAATGGGCGATCTGGCAAAGGTTCCTGCCGGGGGCGCGCTGGCGGTAGACCGCGATGATTTTTCCAGACGCGTCACCCAGGCCCTGGAAAACCATCCCCTAGTTACCATCGCGCGGGGTGAGATAAATGCCCTTCCCGATCCAAGTGACTATGACAGCGTGATTGCGGCCACGGGTCCGCTGACCTCCTCTGCCCTGACGCAATCAATCCTATCGGTGACGGGAGAGGCGCAATTGGCATTCTTTGATGCGATTGCGCCCATCATTCACCGCGACAGCATCGATTTTGACAAGGCCTGGTTCCAGTCGCGCTATGACAAAGGCGACGGACAGGATTACATCAACTGTCCGATGACAGAAGATCAATACAATGACTTCATCGATAGGCTGCTGGCGGGCGACAAGACCGAGTTCAAGGAATGGGAGAAGGATACGCCGTATTTCGAGGCCTGCCTGCCCATCGAAGTGATGGCGGAACGCGGTCGTGAAACGCTGAGATTTGGCCCGATGAAACCCGTCGGGCTGACCAATCCAAAGACCGGAACCCGCGCCCATGCGGTGGTTCAGCTGCGCCAGGACAACAAGCTGGGCACGCTGTACAATATGGTCGGATTCCAGACAAAACTGAAATATGGTGCTCAGGCGGATATCTTTCGGGCTATTCCGGGGTTGGAAAATGCCGAATTCGCCAGATTGGGCGGCATTCATCGCAATACCTTCTTAAACAGCCCCAGACTGTTGGACCCGCTGTTGCGGCTAAAGGCGCGCCCGACGATCCGGTTTGCCGGTCAAATCACCGGGGTGGAAGGATATGTTGAATCCGCCAGTATCGGCCTTCTGGCCGGTCGGTTCGCGGCAGAGGAACGATTGGGCCAAACCGTAACCCCACCCCCGGTAACAACGGCGCTGGGGGCATTGCTGTCGCATATTACAGGCGGTGCGCAGGCAGAGACGTTCCAGCCGATGAATGTCAATTTCGGTCTGTTCCCAGGACTGGACGGGGACGATCACCGCAAAACCCGCAAACGCGGGCGTGATCGCAAGGCCGCTATTTCCGTCCGTGCCTTACAGGATCTGACGGGGTGGTTATAGCAGGTCCCGAGCAAATGGAACCGTTTGCGACGATCTATGTGCTGAAAATAAAAGTGGTTAAGAGCATCTCGTGCTTGCGCATGATGCTCTAAACCACCCGACCGAACAGGCTGGTGCCTAGCAAAGACCATGCGCGCCGCGCCGGGCCCAGCGTATTAATTTCCAGGTGATACGGATCATATCCGCCCTTCTGCAGCCGTTTGGCATACACGGCTGCCAGTCGCGCCGGGGCCAGGGCGGCCAGGCCTGATTTATCGGTTCTGGCCGCCCCTTTATGGACAGTTGGGAATTCCGCGCGGGCCTGATTGACCAGCCATTCCGTCCAGGCCCTGGACGCCGCCCCGACTTGTGCCAGCGCCACCTCTTTCGATAGGTCTGGATGGCGCGCCAGCCAGGTTGCGGGAATGGTATGGCGGCCCATCACGGAATGAACATGCAGACCGCGCACCAGACCGATCCAGGCCCAGGCCCGACCAGCGGCCCGCCCCGCCTGAAGCCCAATTGGCGTCAAATCGTCTTCGGGCACGGCACAGCGATAGGCCAATTCCCCAAGCGCGCCGCCTGATCCCTCGATATAGGCTTTCAGTTTTTCCTCATCCACCGGGGGGAAGTCGTCCAGGTCACGGGCCCGTGCGTCGATCACTTCCAGAAAACAGGCTTCGGGCAGGTTACTATCCAACATTGCCGTGGCCAGTGGATGGACGACCTGATGGCGCCTTGGATTGCCTGCCCGGCATTCCGCAACAGCATCACGCCACCATTGCAGTCGGATTTCACCAATCATCGGTTCCCGCACTGCTTCGCGGGTCTTGGAGACTTCGATGTTAAAGGCATAAAGGGCAAGCAGCCGCCACCGACCCGGCGTCGGACACAGCATCGCCGTGGCAAATCGATCAGCATCCGCATCGCGCACCAGATCCGCACAATAGGTTAAATCCGACACGCTGTCTGGTGGACCATCCTGCATCAGCCAACAATCCCCAATTTCTGTATCAATTTATCCCTAAGGCGCGCCGTCAGGCCCGTTCTGTCGACCAGGGGCGACGGATCCCGCAACAAACTGTCATGCAGATGTTCATAGATGGATAACAGCGACACCAGAATACGGGCCTCAACACCGCCCAATGTGGTCTTCAGATTGTCAGCCATTCTGCGTGCAGCGACCCGATGTTCCTGCGCCCGAGCGGCCAAATCCTGTAACAGCGGCAGGGCAGCCATTGGATCTGCAGAAACCTGCTGGCGTGTCAGATTATGGGCGACAAAGCATTCCTGGGGTATCGTGACCAATTGCCCGCCCCTGGCAAAATCCTTCGCAAAATCCCTTAAGATGTGAACCAGATAACAAAAGATCGCCATATCGCGGGCCTGCGCAGCCAGCACATCGGCAGGGATGCCCGCCTGAATGGTATCATCAGCCCCTATCCGTGCTTGCAGGACATACAGAAAAACAGCGGCAGGCGCGACAGTCGCCCCTTCGCAATAGGTCTTAAAATCCTGCCAGGAGTCTAAGGCCCTCTCGTCCACATCGAACTGCATCGCTGTCGCCAGATTATGCCAGGGATCTGAGGGTAAATCTCCGCCTCGTGCGGCCTGTCGCAGGGCCCGGCATAGCTGTGCCTCAATTGCAGGAATGCCCGATGTTTCCGGTGCACCGGAAATCGCCGCTTCGGAGGCCGTTAACCAGGCTGCAACCCGATCCCTGGCCGCAGAGCGCGTCCGGATTCTTTCTTCTTCAGATCGCGCCAGAAAATCATCATCGACAAAATCATCAATCACCCGCATGGTCGCATAAGCAGCCTCAAACAGCATTCGCTTTTCAGAAACCAGGGCGCGCCCGACAAACCACAGATTTGACGCACTGCGGCGTGTTACAGACGCCGCCAAGACATCGGGGGCTGGCAATGCATGTTCATTATTCAGATTGGGGATATCTGTGCTCATAGCGGCACTGAACGCGATCAATGCTGGCTTGGCAAGACTGCCGATTGCCGATCATCCCATAGTCCATTAGTTTGCTACGAAAGTTTACTGGGCCTGTAACATTATGACGGATTCAGATAAAGGCGCTCTCCTGCCGCAAGGCCGGGAGTCGGTGATGTTCAAAACCCTCCGTCAGATGATTGATCTTGCGGGGGTAGGCCTGTTTGAAACCACCGTTGATGGGCAATATCGTTTTGTAAATCTGTCTTTGGCTAAAATGCTGGGCTATGAATCCGCCATCCAGTTGATGACTGGAAACCGCACTTCCGGCAGTTACTATGCAGACCCAAAAGATCGAATCCGGTTCATGCGCCAGATTGAAAAGCATGGCGAAGTTCGGGGATTTTTGAGCGCCGCTAAACGTGTCGATGGATCTGTTATCTGGATAACGGAAAACGCGACCGCGTTACAAGACGCCAAGGGTGAAGTTACCGGTTATGTTGGGTCAATATCCGATGTGACCGAACTGGTGGAAACCCAGGCACGGTTGATTGAAACCGAGGCTGATTATCGCCGTATTTTTGAGCGTGTATCGGAAGGTATTTATCGCTCTTCCCTTGATGGCAAACAACTGCGCGCCAATCCCGCGTTGCAACGCTTGAACGGGTATGACAGCGAAGAAGAAACCTTGAAAAAGGTGCATGATATCGCGTCGGAATGGTATGTCGATCCAAACCGTCGGGAAGAATTCAAACGCCTGCTGGACGAAAATGACAGTGTTGAAAATTTCGAATCGGAAATCTATCGACACAAAACCCGCGAGCGTATCTGGATAACGGAAAATGCCTATGTGGTTCGCGACGAGGGTGGAAATCCCCTGTTCTATGAGGGGACCGTACAGGAAATAACCGCCCGCAAAGAGCATGAAAAACTACTGAAGGCCGCCAAGGAATCCGCAGAAGACGCCAATCGCGCCAAATCCCGGTTTCTGGCGAATATGAGCCATGAACTGCGCACGCCGCTGAACAGCATCATTGGATTTAGCGAGCTGATCCAAATGCAGCCACATGGTCCGATCGGATCCCCAAAATATTCGGAATATCTGGGGGATGTGCAAAAAAGCGCCCTGATGCTGTTACAATTGATCGATGACATCTTGGACATCGCCAAGTTGGATGCGGGAAAGATGCAAATCCAACATGAGCTATTAAATGTCGATGATCTGGTTCAGGATGCTATCACCATTCTGGCCCCCAAGGCCCGAAGTGGCGGACTGACTCTGCAAAAAGACGTTCCTGGCGATATTCCAGACCTTCTTGGCGACAGCCGACGCATCTGTCAGGTATTGGTAAACCTATTGTCCAATTCCGTGAAATATACGGATCCGGGCGGCACGGTAACCGTGGCCGCACGGCTGGACAGACCATGGCTAAGCCTGATTGTCGAAGATACCGGTGTCGGCATTCCCAAGGAAGATTTGGCGCGGGTTTTCATTCCCTTTGAGCAGTCAAGCTATGCCATAGGCAAGGCCAAAGACGGGACCGGATTGGGCCTGCCTCTGGCGCGGGAGCTTGTGGAACAGCATGGCGGTCAGATCACGCTGGAAAGCACTGTCGATGTCGGAACGACTGTGACGGTGCGCCTTCCAATGTTGCCCCCACCGGAAGATCCCGCGCCTTAGAAAGGCGGGTCCTAATCCGATCCGCGGACCGCAATCGTTGCGCCTGGCTTTGGTCGAAAGACCCGCTGCACAAAAATGACAGCAGCGGCAATGCCAATCCCAACCAAATCAGTATACAGCCCCCCTTCGATCATCGACAAAGCTGCAATGACCAACGCGATGCGCAGGAACCAGACGGCACGGCTGCCAAAGAACCAGCCCTGCACCCCTGCCGACAGCAGATAGACCCCAACAATCGCAGTCACGGCTGCCCGCAAAATCTCCAGTGTTTCCCCCTCCATCAGAATGGCGGAGTTATAGAAGAACATGAACGGCACGATGAACGCGGATATCCCGATCTTGAAGGACGCGACCGATGTCTCCATCGGATTGGCACCCGATATTCCCGCCGCGGCATAGGATGCCAGCGCGACCGGTGGCGTGATTGCAGAGACCACGGCGAAGTAGAAAACAAAGAAATGCGCCGTCAGCATCGGGATTCCCAATTCAACCAGCCCCGGTGCCACCACTGAGGCCGCCACAGCATAGGCCGCCGTGGTTGGCATGCCCATGCCTAACAGAATGGCAATACACATGGCAAAGAACAGGGCGAGCAATTGCGATGCTTCCGCAAGACCCAGCAGAAGGTTGGAGAATCGCGCCCCGACGCCCGTCAGGGAAATTACGCCAACAATGATCCCGGCACAGGCACAGACCGCAATGATCTGAATGGACATCAGCCCCGCCAGATTAAAGGCCTTTAGAATGGATTTTGGTCCCATTCTGTACGGTGTTAGCCAACTTACCACTGCTGCCGCCGCAATCGCCAATGTTCCGGCGCGGATCACGGAATAGCCCTGAAACAGGGCATAAATCAGAATAATGATCGGTATGAACAGGAAAACCTGCCGCATCATCTTGGCCAGCTTTGGCAATTCCTCTGAGCGCATACCGCGCATGCCCAACTTTGCGGCCTCAAAGTCGACCATGAAATAGATAGAAACGAAATACAGGATGGACGGAATAATCGCGGCAATCGCGATCTCAGTATAAGGAATACCGGTGATTTCCGCCATGATGAAGGCCCCTGCCCCCATGATCGGCGGCATGATCTGGCCGCCTGTGGAGGCTGCGGCTTCGATCGCGCCGGCGGTCTTTTTGTGATACCCGACCTTCTTCATCAGGGGAATTGTCAGGGACCCTGTTGCCACAACATTACCGGCCGATGTGCCGTTGATCATCCCCATCAGGCCGGAGGCGAAGATCGCAACCTTTGCCGGTCCGCCGCGCGCACGCCCGGCCAATGCAAAAGCGAAATTGACGAAATAATCGCCGACTTTCGAGGCCTGCAAAAACGCCGCAAAGATGATGAACAGGATGATATAGGTCGATGAAACCGCCGTCGTCGGCCCCAGAATACCCGCATCCGTATAGACCTGACTGAAGAACCGCTCCCACGCGATGGGGGGAGAATTCAGGAATCCTGGCAGATACTGACCAACGAAGACATAAATCAGGAAAATCACCGAAATCACAACCAGGGCCAATCCGGCAACCCGGCGCGTCAATTCCATGATCAACAGCACACCGGCAACTGCAGAAATGGATATCCCGATCGGCGCGAACGGTGTGCCGGTGGAATTGCGCATCAGTGTGTCATAGATCGTGATCAGATAAAATGCGACGGCAATCCCGCAGACCGTCAATACAATATCAGGCAGTGTATAGCCGCTGCGCACGCGACGATGAAACCAGGAAATGACAATCGAGCCGACTGTCGCGATCATCAGGGGCAGTCCGAACAACCAGGTTTCATTGAACTTGATCGTTGCATCCATGCCATTCCACATGACGCCATTTGAGATCTGGAAGGCGAAATACGCTGCCATCCCGGTCGCCATTAAGGAAAGCGCCAGCAACAGATAAGTCACATAACCAAGCGTCTTTGTTTCCTCTGATGGATCTTCGGCAAATTTGGCCCCTGAAAACAAAAGAAATCCCAAAGCCAATGCACCGGCGACGTGAACGATCCGGAAATTCCAGGTTTCCATAGGGAATGTCGGTAAAAACGGCAGATTGATTAGGTCCGATGTCATGCCGGATACGGAAAAACCATTTAGCGCCAGAATATGAAACAACGAGTAGAGAACCGTCAGGCTGCTCATCAACAACAGGCCGCGCCCTTCGAACAGGCGGCGATTGCCCTCAACCGGTTCCTCATCCACACCATCGGCGTGAATTGGCATGATTTCATCGGTGTCGTCGGATTTATCGTTGCTCATTATCTGCCCCTTTAGCCTTTATGGCGCAGTTCATAGCGCCATCCCTGTTTTTTTATAGTGCCATAGTCTCAGAACGATTGCACAAAATGAAGGCCGCACCCGATCAATCGGATGCGGCCAATCATCATTTCAAACCACAGGCGTCGTCTTACATGCTGCCGTGGATCATGTCTTTGGGAATGGATGCGCCATTCTCATTGAACCACTTTGCTGCACCCGGATGCCAGGGCAGGAAGGTGTTCTTGTCCCAGTTTTCAACAACGGTTGACCGGGCTGCCTTGTGAATATTGACCATGCGGGCATTGTCCGACATGACAACCTTGGTTGCCTCGTAAACAAAAGATTCCGGCAGGTCGCAATTGGCAACGGCAAAGTTCCACATGGACACCGAACGCGCCGGCTCCTTCAGCGTGGTATAGGTATCAGCCTTGATTTGGAAATTGGAAACCGGATAGGCCTCCATGATTTTGGCCTGTTCTTCTTCCGTGAACTCGATGATGTTCACTTCGGTCTGAACTTCCAACTGGCTGACCGCAGGAACAGGCACACCGGCTGCAAAGGCAATCACGTCCAACAGGCCATCCTGAAGTTGCCCGCCCAGATCAGACCAGCCCCCATTGCGGCGTTCAAATTTCACGCCCAGGGTTTCCAGCATTTTCGGGAAATAGGTATCAGAGGTCGATCCAGCCGGACCAAACCCGATTTTCGCACCCTCTGGAATATCAGCAACAGAGGTGATACCCGATGATTTCAGCGTCGTGATTGAAAACGGCGTTTGATACATGGGGAACATCGCGCAGGCATTGGTCATTTTCAGACCAGGCGCAATCGGGTTCGTGCCGTCCAGGGATTCCCGCGCCGGACCCATTGTGGTCATGCCGAAAGCGGCATCGCCGGTATGGACCAGTGCCATATTCTGCATCGGCCCACCGGTGACTTCGCCACCGCCAGAAATGCCCAGCTCTTCGGCCACCAGATTTGCCCAGCCAGAGCCATAGGCAAAGTAAGTTCCACCCTGAGACGCTGTGCCTACGGTAAAGCTGTCAGGCCAGCCGGTGCGATCTTGTGCAAAGGCACCCGTTGCGGAAAGGGCAACAATGGTTGCCGCGCCGATAATCTTTGAAATTTTCATGAATGACTCTCCCTGTTTCGATTGGTTGGGGCTAATTTTGCCATAACCCCTTTGGTTACCCAACCTCGTACATAAATCAAAACGAGAGAGATTCAAGCGATTCCGCGCATTGCAGATCAAATTACTCTTTTTTGTCCAAGCCTGATTTTTCGATCCAATCGGCATAGCTGGGACGGTCTAATTGAAAACTGTCCTGCGTTCGGGTGTACCAGCCACTGCCATGTAGCCGCCCGATCATTCCCAAGGCAGGCGTGTCAATATACCCCTTATCAGCATCCAGAATATAGGCATCATCGATGCGTATGCCCAGAACCCGCCCGATGGCAATGACTTGCCCCGGTCCAGTCACGACCGTTGTATGGGTTACGCATTCGAATGAAACCGGCGATTCAGCAATTTGGGGGGGCGTCACATGCAGGGATGGGCGTGCTGTCAGGCCAGCTGCAGAAAGCTCGCTAACGTCACTTGGCGCATCCATTGAGGTGATGTTCATCTGTTTCGCCAAGGATTCAGGCACCAGATTGACCACGAATTCCCCCCTGCTCATTATATTCGCCGCCGTATCTTTGAATCCCTTCTTTGGATCCCGAAGAAGCCCGACCACCACCGTTGCAGGATTGCTGCCCATGGCATTAAAGAAGCTGTAGGGGGCGGCGTTCACCACCCCCTGCTCCGACAAAGAGGTCACCCAGGCAATGGGCCTTGGCGTGATGGTCGATGTCATCAGCTTATAGGCGATCTGCGGATCGATCTGTGCGACATCGAAATCCATGCTGATTGCTCCCCTTGCCTTGAACCCTAGTCTTCCGCGCTGATCGCAACGACCGGATGGCGGATCTTGCCGATCCCTTCGACGCAGGCAACAACGACATCGCCTGGCCACAGCCATTCCTGTGGTGTCCGCCCTGCCCCGACGCCTTCCGGCGTGCCTGTTGCGATGATATCGCCTGGCTCCAGCGTCATGCCCATGGAAATGTCAGAAATCAGGGTCGGGATTTTAAACAGCATGTGGCGGGTGTTGGACCGTTGCTTTTCCACCCCATTGACGGTCAGCCACAAATCCAGCCCTTGCGGATCGTCGACTTCATCCGCGGTGACAATGCAGGGCCCGAACGGTGCGAAGGTATCCTGACCCTTGGAATAGATCCACTGACCCGCACGACGGTTATCCCGCGCGCTGATATCAATCATGACGCTGTACCCGAACACATGGGACATGGCGGTATCCTCGCCAACCTTGCGGGCGGTGCGCCCGATGATGACGGCCAGTTCAACCTCCCAATCCAATTGCTGGGTTAGGGCCTTGTTGTGCTCAATGGCGGCACCGGGACCGATCACGGTCGTCGGCGGTTTGGAAAAGATCACTGGCTGGGTCGGCAGGTCCTTGGACGTATCCAGGGATTTACTGGATTCCGCAACATGTTCGACATAATTCAGACCGATGCCAAAAATATTCTTTCGCGGGCGGGGAATGGGGGCCAACAGGGTCACATTCTCAATTGGCAATGCGCTTCCAATCGGCCAGCGTCCATCGGCTTCCACCAGGGCATCTTCAACCGCAGCCAGGCCAGCCGGCCCTAAATCAATCAGGTCCAGCATGGATGTCGGGAATTCCTCCCCAAATGCTGCGCCCAGCAAGCCGACATCAATCACCTGATCGGATTTCACAACACCCAAACGGGCCGATGCTTCAACCGAAGCACGGAAGGTAACAAGTTTCATAACACACCCTTTTCGTCAGATTATCTGGGGATCAGGCGGATAGCGGCTGGTTGCCGCCATTATCGCCAAACGCTTCTTCGCGATACAGGCCCAGGGCCTTCATCACGGGTAAATCGTTGAAACAGAACAGACAGGCATCCTCTCTGTCCGATGCATTGGCATGTTCATGCCAGGCCCAGGAGGGGACACAGAAGATGTCGCGCTCCTGCCAATCAAATCGCTGACCGTTTATGATCGAATGCCCGCTGCCCTTGGCCACTTGATACAGATAGCTGCCGGTATGGCGATGTGCCTTCGTCGCCTCGCCAGGTCGCAGCATCTGCATACTGGCTCCAATGGTTTGCATGACCGGGCCAGCAGTCACAGGGTTGATATAGTTCATCATCACGCCATCGAACGGGGACCCATCCGTCGTCGCCGCATATCGGCTCAACGCCTCATAGGTTGGTTCCCATTCGTATTTGAACATCGGGGAATAGGCCTTTTCCCAAGCGCCGCCTACCGGGGTCAGGCCGGGATTGCCCCAGGTCTTGGTCATATCATCCACGGCATAGCCCACAGCTTGACCTAGATCCGGATGCACCTGATAGAAATTTGCTTCCATCGCATTCACGAAGGGGATATCCAAACCATCCTGCCAGATACAGGGGCTGCCCCCTTCGTCCACGCCATGTTCGTGCCAGGTGCCATTGGGGGTGAGGACAAAATCATTGCGCCCCAGGGTCATCTTGTGCCCATCAACGATGGTATAGGCCCCGCTGCCTTCCATGATGAAGCGCAGGGCGGAGGCGGAATGGCGATGCGCAGAGGCCCGTTCGCCCGGATGCATGACTTGCAGACCGGAATACAGCCACCCTACCGCCGCAGCAACATCGGTGCGGCCCGGATTATTCAGATAGATCACGCGACGCCCAGCCTTTTCCGGTGTTACCAGATCAACCGACCGCATCACATGGTCGCGCAGGTCATTATACCGCCACAGCATGGGAACAGAGGAGGACTGCGGCTCCCACGGTTCAATCTTGTTGGCAACCGTCCACAAGGCCCCAGCATTCAGGTCATCCAATTCATCGTAATAGGCCAATAGCTCCGGCGTATCATCGACATTGGCCCGTCCGGCCACATCTTCCTGATAGTTCTGGCGGGTTGCTGGCATCACACACATCCTTCCTGCACAAGCGGGGTGGCACTCAATGACCCGTAGTGTGGCCTGTCATATTTTCGATGTAAATAAAGATTTTCGAAAATATTGCCATAATGAAAAAATCAGGCTAGAAGAAAGTACTGAGAAACAACAGTAATCGAAGTCATGACACTGGCAGAACAAGCCTATCAGCAGGTCCGATGGGATATCATCAGCGGTGCCCTGCCCCCCAATCAACCGCTGCGGCTTGAGCAGTTGAAACAGCGCTATGGCGTCGGGTTCTCCCCGATACGGGAGGCCTTGAACCGGCTGCAAAGCGACCGGTTGGTGGTCAATGTCGCGCTGCGCGGTTTCACCGTTGCCCCGATATCCATTGCCGAAATGTGGGACGCCATCGAAAGCCGCTGCCTGATTGAAGGCGACGCCCTGCGCCGGTCCATCGACAAGGGCGACGATGCCTGGGAGGCGCAAGTTGTTGCCGCCTATCATGCCCTGATGCTGAAGGCGAAAAGCGTCTCAACCCTGCCGCGCCCGGTAAACGATGCGGATCTGCGCGCCCTGGAAGAGCGCCACCATGCCTTTCATCGCGCCTTGATCGCGGGGTGTCAGTCCCAGTGGCTGCTGGATTTTGCCGATAAGTTATATGTCGAGACAGAGCGCTATCGCTTCCCGAACCTGCGGGATTCCAGCCCACTGCCGGACCGGGATATCGGCAATGAACACCAGGTCCTGATGACCACGGTCCTGGCGCGGGATGCCGATAAGGCAACAGAGCTGTTACAGGCGCATTATCGCAGCACCGGGCGAATTCTGGCAGACTTGATCGGCCCCCTCACCGCAGTGTGATTTGCCCCCCAGGCCAATCGCCCCATATCCGCCCCCAACAGCAATCTGTTTCAGGGTCGGAACTCCAATGGTGCGATGGGCGCGCAGAATTCAGTCTGGCAAGCATGACGTGACGCGCCGCCTGTTCAACGGGCTGGCGCTGGGTTGCGGCGTCACTTTCATGGCGGGATTTGGCGGGCTTTCCCGCGCATTAGCCCCCGGCGCCAAGCGTTGGGACCGATGGCAGGCGCACGCCCCCGCATCGACACGCGCGATTGATCACAGCGCATGGAGTGACCTTCTGAACAGGTTTGTGGTCGTGCAGCCCGGCGTTAATCTGGTGCGCTATGGCGATTTTGACGAGGCCGCCACGCAACAATTGGATGACTATCTGACCCTGTTGCACGCGGTGCCTGTCAGCAGCCTGAACCGGGACCAGCAATTTACCTTCTGGGTCAATCTGTATAATGCCCAGACCGTGCGGACGGTGCTGGATCACATGCCGGTATCGTCTATTCAGGACATCAACATCTCGCCAGGCCTGTTCGCCACCGGCCCCTGGGGTGCGGACCTGATGCGCGTTGAGGACCAGGACCTTTCTCTAAATGATATCGAACACCGCATCCTGCGGCCCATCTGGCAGGACCCTCGCATTCACTATGCCGTCAATTGCGCCTCCATCGGCTGCCCGGATTTACAGCCACGGGCCTTTATAGCCGATACTCTGGAACAGCAACTGAATGGGGCCGCAGAAGCCTTCGTGAATTCAGAAAGAGCCATTCAGATCGACGGTGATCGCCTGATCCTGTCCAGCCTTTATGATTGGTTCTACGAAGATTTCGGCGGGACCGACGCATCCTTGCTGGACCATCTCAAGCTCTACGCCGCCCCCACCCTGAAAGCCCGCCTGGACGGGTTCAGTGCCATCTCAGACGACCGGTATGACTGGTCCCTGAACGCCGCCTGAACCCTGTCCAGAGGCACTTTTAGAGATCAGATGTACAATGCGCGCATTTGGTTGCTTTGATTGGCACGCTGGACAAGCACAGGGGACAATCCTTTGTCGTCGGATCTGCCGGTGGCGGGGCCTTTTTCAGCCGGTTCATCTGTTTGACTACAATGAAGATCGCGAAGGCGACGATGATGAAGTTCAAGACATTGTTCAGGAACAGCCCAACATTAATCGTCGCCGCCCCGGCTTCCTGAGCCAGCGCCAGGGTGGCATAGGTCTGGTCGGACAGGTTGATAAAGATTTCGCTGAAATCCACGCCGCCCAACAGCATGCCCAGCGGCGGCATAACGACATCCTGCACCAGGGATGCGACGATCTTGCCGAACGCCGCCCCAAGGATCACGCCGACAGCCAGGTCAATGACATTACCCCGCATCGCAAATTCTTTAAATTCCTTCAGCATTGCTATTCTTCCCTTTCAAGCAACACGCTGCGCCCCCAGACTCGCCCTGAGCGCCAGACACATAGGAAAAACCCTATAAAAAACTCTCCCCCAATTCGCTGAATCGGGCAATTGTTTTGGCATCCCTTATTCTCTGCACCCAACTGGCACTCAGATTCGTTTTTGACAGGATTGAAACCATACTTTATTTGTGGATTTGTATCTTCGTCTATCCATTTGCTGATGCAAACAGATTCGGCGTCACGATCCGCAAAAGGCGCGCGTATGAACACAATCGTTAAGAATACGCTGAAACACTATCACCAATCCGCCTGCGGTAATCTTCTGGTCGGGCACTTGCATAATTCCGGGTCCAGTTTCTACGCGATCCGTACCGAATACAGAGATCAGGACCGATTCCCCGGCGCCTATCTATTAATGCTCAGCACAGAACTGGACGACATTGACCCCCCTTACCTGTTCAAGCCGGCCTATGAATTTCCAATGGTGATTGATCTGGGCAAGGACTGGACCTTTGACATTCAGGTCAATGAACAATTGCCCTTTCTGCCGGTCACCCATCGCCCGCCGCTTGTGCTGAAGGATGGATGCTTCTACCTGCCCCTGCATAATGATGATGTGTCGTATAACTGCGCCACGGGCCAGATCGAAATCGGCACCCTGACCCAGACCATGGAAGATGCCAGCTACATGGTATCGCGCAGCCTCTACAGCATCTCCATCCCAAATCCCCAGACGCCCAACAAACGAACCCCGGTCTTCCACTGGCCCGAAACCAAACTGGAGCCGGTTTCTTAGCGGGACGGGCAACACATGTTTTTATTGTCAATCGTATTAAACGGTTTCAGAGAATAACCCTATCTTTTCAGATCTGATCGGATCAACCTTCCGATAGACGAAACCCATCAAGATCTTCGCCAATAGAAGCCAATGCCTGCTGCAGGATCGTCACGCTTGTGTCGCGATTTTTCTTCGGCATCATTTTAAGGCCCTTATCGATAGCGGCGCGCCATGCTGGACCTCTGTGCCAGGCTTCTGTCAGCGCTTCCGCCAACTCATCCAGGCGATGGGTCACATCCAATGCTTTAATCAGAAGGCTCGCCTGAAGAATATCTTTCTCTCTCTTCGCGGCACCCGCCGCATCTGATCTTCTGCGGGATGCCACAATCAACTTATGGATCGCGAATCGTTCCGGTGAGGGAACGGTGACGGGGACACCGGATCGATGCAACATCACTGTGCGAACGGGTTCATGGATCAGGAAATCCAGAAACCTGAGCGGTTGCGCGGCCGCTCCACCCAGCGCAGGCATTGGGGTTGCCTGATCCAGATATTCATCTGACCCTCGGTTGGGCGTTAAAAACTCTATTCTGTAGCGGGTGGCATTCTCGAATTGTGTTGAATGCTTCGGGTCAGATAGATGCGGAACGGGTCGAAAACTCGGATCGACGCTATGCAGAATATCCATTACCGGTGGCAAACTCTCTTCGATAGAAGAAGACACAGAATAATGCTGTGCGAAATCCGCATCGCCGGTCTGAAGCGCCGCACCCGGTAATTTGACGCCCAGATATCCCGCATAGGTTTGAAAGGCAACGGTCCCGATCAGGACAGCACGAAGACGGAATATCCCGGCAGTTCCCATAGCGTCCACAATATCGCCCGTAAAGCGGTTTGGGGCGGCCAACCCGGCCTCGCGGGTCAGCGTTGACACCAGTTTTCGCAAGGCCCGTTTATCCTGCTTTACCTCTTTGTGGGCCTCGACCCGCTGTGTAATCTCAGGATCCTCCGCAGGTCCGACATATTTTCGCGTTTTTTTTGGCCTGGTAACCTCAAAATACCAGTAATCCCTGCCCTTCACCGGAACCCGGACAAAGTTTCCCTCAATTGAAAACTCAGTTTCAAATGTTGCATCCAGACATCTTTGCACCAATTCGGCAAACATCGTGCGGTATGCAAGATCAATCGTTTTCACGAAACTAACCCCAGCTATAAGAATTTCGCATTTTTCTTATAACGATATTTTGCCCTTACGGCAAGGCCCCGACTTTGTTTGAGATATAGAGATGATTACAATCAGAAGGAAAAAGAGAACCGGATGCAGCACGAACGCAGAAGCGCACGCAACACCCTAGAAACAATGCCCCATAAATTCCCAAAATAGAAACTGCTAAGTCATTGAAAAAAGTGGCGACCCCTACGGCATTCGAACTAATCTTTTATTTTCAATCGCTTTGGAAAAAATCTTATACCACGATTGTATAACTGTTCCTAGCGGTTCAACCTTTTTGAACCAATGATAAAGAGGCTCGATTAGCGTTTTCTAAAGGAGGAAGATTTACGCAACTTAACAGTAGACTTTATAAGGATAGGTTATGTAAGAATTCAATTTAGGATATAATTACGCTTAAGAGTTTCCGCCATGCCTGTATGCCCAAACTGCAGACGAACCGTTCCAAAAAGCGAGATGGTAAGGACCGATGTAATGCGCGGCTACAATGGAAGGCGGCACAAAGGTAGCCTCTTGATGTGCGATAGCTGTAGCCGTTCAGTATCAGACAACAACAAGATTATATCTGTTATTGCGCTAGTAGTTATGGCTGTTATTGCTATTATTTTCATAAAACTAGAAAAATAGTTAGGCGTATATAAAAATATCATATATTTTTACAGTATAGAAAGATAAAATTACATGAAAGATTTAGTCTATTGCCCGTACCTCGGCGAAAAAATCCCCAAAGAAAACTTAAGCATTGAACATATCATCCCAAAATCGTTGGGAGGGCACGACAAATTCACCATCCATGTCGATAGAGAGACAAACTCAAAGCTAGGATCATTCATAGATGGAGCTGTCGCAAATGACCCAATTCTCGGCATGAAAAGAGTACGCTCCGTAAGTTTTAAAGGGAGTGCAAAGACTTTTAATTGGAAGAACGGTAGGACAGAATCTGGTGCTCCATTTCAACTCGTGTTTGACCAATCTACGTTAAAATTTTTCGACCCAATAGCCGGACATGTCGTCAATAGCCTGCCAACTGGCACCGAACAGATAACAAGCAAATTTAAGATTGATCCTTACATAAGAATGCCGTTCAGCGCGAAAGTCGCCCTTGGAACCGGGCACTATCTTTTTGGAGAAGAATTTAGAAAAAATGCTCTCCACAACGAACTTAGGATAGCGCTCAAACCTATTCATGAAGTAGAACAGAGCGTTCTAAGAAAAAATAAAGTTCTATATACGGACTATTTATTTGATAAAAATAATGATAAGCACAAGCAATCACATAGAGTTCACGAGGCTGTAATTAAACATTTTGGAGGTGCGTCTGTATTAGTTGATATTGACCGGAAACATATGATTTTCACCATCGGTTTGTTCGGAGAATGGTTTTCTACGATCTCTGTACCTATCACAAAAGACCGGTTCCCATATGATGGCGAATACGGCTTAGGACATTTCGTTGTGATAAGTGGGGGTAGTTTTTCTCAAATAAGCTATCGAGAGGCTTTGCATAAAGTAGCTACCGAACAGTTTGGAATAAACCTTCCTTCACTTGATAAAATTCAAGACGGTTCGGTCAAACTACGTTCGAAATCGATTGTCTGTCAAAAATGTGGATACAAAGAGCAACTTACCGGCTGGAAGGTAAAAATCCTTCTGGATAAGCGGACAGAGTTTAAGGAATCCATTAGGTTGATACCATGCCCTCAATGCGGTGCAACTACCAGAGAACTCTCGGAATAAAGGCCACTACGTTAATATTCCCCCATACACACAGGGGATGGAACGCGACTCCTAAAGCCACATGGAATTATGGGCGACGCGAACCGCTTTCAGTTTCGTAGCGATGCCGACAAGCGTGGTGTTACAGGTCGTCCTAGGGGGGCGAATGGTCATCGTACTTTGCCGGTATAATTTTGTTATATCGAGAATGGGGCGCTACCGGTGACGTTTAACCGCCGAAGACGGTCAGCATCGCGTAGAGCTAGAGCAACGGCTGCCCAAGAATGGCGAGAACATTTTACTTCGTTGCATCGCAATCGACGCCAAAGACAAGACGCCGAAATAAGCGCGCACTCGGCATCCTTGCCAACATTGCCGGTAGGAATGCATCACCCTACGACATTTCCGCCGCCAACCGTCACAGGGCCAAAAAAGCCAAACCGGACCATAGGAAAAAGTCCTAAAAAAGTCCTAAGTCCTAAGTCCTAAACCAACGCTATCTAAGTCATTGAAAAATTGGCGACCCCTACGGGATTCGAACCCGTGTTGCCGCCGTGAAAGGGCGGTGTCCTAGGCCTCTAGACGAAGGGGTCGCGATCGAGGCGCGGCGGTGACGCCGCTTCGTATGCGCAGGGATTTACCGAGACCCGGGGGCTAGGTCAAGCGCCAGTTTTCATTCTATCGACTTTTCTGAAAAATCTGTGAAATCGCCCCCTAAACTTGGGGCAATGACTAAAACGGCATGGGGATTGCATACAAATCTGTGGGCCCGTCTGTTTGCGGTCCACTTATTAACGGTAAGAGGCTTGCCATGGTTGCTTATTCTATGTTCTCCCCAGCCGTGAGCGCGATGAACGCGCAATCGCTGGCCTTTCAGAACATCAGTGACAACATCGCAAACAGCACGACCACCGGCTATAAGGCCGGACAGGTCCGCTTTCAGGAGATGGTCGCCTCTAAATCCAAAGGCAGCACATTCAGCAATTTTCTGGGCACACAGGCCAATCAGCAGATTTTCCGGGACAAGGAAGGCGTCATTTATGGCACCCAGCGACGCCTGGATGCGGCGCTCTCCGGATCAGGGTTTTTTATCACCTCGCCCAGCCTGACGCCGTCCGATGATACGCTGGAACTGACCGATGCAGGCATATTCGGCGAATCCGTCGTTTCCAATGGTGGGGCCGAAGAGGTCTATCTGACCGACCTTAAGGGCAATTACCTTATGGGCTGGCCGTATGATGTGGCGACAGAGACATATTCCGTCGACACAAACTCTACCGCCGGGCTTCAGCCAATCCGTATCGATCCGGAAGGCAATGTTTATGAGGCCGTGGCAACCACGGAAGGCGGCCTGAAGGTCAACCTGCCCGGCACCGCTGCAACCGGAGAAACCTATAGTTTTGACCTGCCGGTTTATGATGGCACGGGCGACGATGACGGTTTCAGTGACGAACAGCAACTGATCGCGACTTTCGTCAAAAATGCTGCTGCAAATACCTGGGATATGACAATCAGCGGGACAGGCGGTACCGTCGCCACCCCGGCCGTTCAGCCTGTCGCCGTGACATTTGATGCCTCTGGCAATCTGACGACCGTAAACGGTGTCGCCAATACCCCCCTGGACATCTCTGTTTCCTGGGCCGATTCCGGCGCGACGAATACCATGACGCTGGATCTGTCCGGCACCACGCAATATGGCGGCAGCGTCACCCAGGAAAGCTTGTCGTCGAATGGCAGCGTTCAGGGTCAATTAAGCTCTGTCACATTTGGCAAGGATGGCAATGTCATTGGTAACTTCACCAATGGTCTTCAGCGTCCCATCGGGCGGATCGCGGTGGGCGATGTTGTCGAGCCAAACCGATTGGTGCGGACAGGCGATACTCATTTCAAACTGGGCGCGAATTCAGGCACGCTGCAACTGGTTGATCTGGCAAATACCAGCCGCGTCACCTTCTCTGCCAATTCATTGGAACAATCGACAACCGACCTGGCCCTGGAATTCAGCACCATGATCATGACGCAACGGGCCTATTCCTCCGCCGCGACAAGCTTGAAGACGGTGGATGAAATGGTGCGCACGGCAACCGAGCTTAAGAGCTAGTTTTTTAGCAAATACGTCGTCATAAACGAATCCGTTTGTTTGGGATTTGCTCTAGCGGGCCTCGGCCACATCATCGACCATGATCTGAACTCGGTCGACGCCCTGCCAGCTGTCTTTGCGCAGGCGCCCGACCAGATGCACGGCACGGTCGCCCCTTGCGCGCAGCAAGGCCTGCCCCATCGGGGTATCGGCACAGCGAAAGGCGATGCCTTTCAGGCGTCCACCCATCGCATCCCCGATCAACAGCTTCACATGATCCTCCCCCACGATATCGGCCTGATACAGGCGCGCATCGGGTATCACAAATCGCGGCTCTGCATTGCCCTGACCAAAGGGTTGCAGGCGTTCCAGCGCTTCGACCAGCGCCAGAGACGCCCCCCCGACACTGACCGTGCCATCCAGGCGCAGCACAGGCACCAGACCGCCCTGCCCGGCTTCCCTGTGCACCCTGTCCTGCAGGAAGGCTTGAAGGTCCGCCAGGCTGGTGGCAGCAACAGTGAAACCGGCAGCCATCTTATGCCCGCCACCATTGATCAAAAGCTCGCTTTGACGCGCGGCAATGATGGCCGATCCCAGATCAATGCCGGGCACAGAACGTCCAGACCCTTTCCCCATGCCGGTGTCATCCAGCGCAACGACACAGGCGGGGCGGTTATAGCGTTCCTTCAGACGGCCCGCGACGATGCCAATCACGCCTGGATGCCAGCCCTGGGCGGCGACCAGAATTAAGGGGGCATCGGTATCGCCAGACGCCTCAACCTGGGCAATGGCTTCATCCAGGCAGATTTTCTCAATTTCACGGCGTTCTTCGTTATAGGCATCCAGACGCTGGGCAATCACCTGGGCACGGGTCGCATCATGGGTCGACAGCAATTCTGTGCCCAGTGCCGCCTCCCCCACGCGCCCGCCCGCATTGACCCGGGGCCCCATCAAGAAACCGGCATGATAGGTGCCGGGTGCCTCATTCATCCGCGCGACATCCGCCAGGGCATTCAGGCCAATATTGCCGCGTAATCCCATGACCTTCAGGCCTTGCGATACCAGGGCGCGATTGACCCCGACCAGCGGCACGACATCGCAGACAGTGCCCAATGCGACCAGGTCCAGATAGGACATCAAATCCGGGGCCGGTCGGGATTTGAACCAGCCATCGTCTTTCAACAGGCGATTGACCGCGACGATCAGAAGGAAGGTGACCCCAACCGCCGCCATATGGCCATGGGGGCTGTCTTCATCCAATCGGTTTGGATTAACCACGGCCAGGGCGTCGGGCAGGCGGGGTTCAGCGACATGGTGATCAATGACGATGGTTTGCACGCCCTGTTGCGCCGCCGCCGCCAGCACGTCAAAGGCGGTGATGCCGCAATCAACGGTGATCACGACCGCAGCCCCCTTCTCCTTAAGGGAGATCAGGGCGGGCAAGTTCGGGCCATAGCCTTCTGCAATACGGTCTGGGATATGGCTGATAATTCTGCCGCCTGCCGCCTGAACAAAGCGGATCAGCAAGGCCGATGACGTTGCACCATCCACATCATAATCGCCAAAGACGGCAACCAGCTCCCCCGCTTTGATCGCGTCGGCAATCCGGCGGGCCGCCTTGTCCATATCCAGCAGATGCATCGGGTCTGGCAGGTCCCGCGACAGCTTTGGATCCAGAAAGGCCTCTGCCCCTTCCAGACCAATGCCACGGGCCGCCAGGGCGCGGGCGACAGGCTCTGGCAGATCAAACCGTTGTGCCAGGGCGGCGGTCAGCCGGGGTTCATCCGCCCGCGCCTCCCAGCGCTTGCCAGAGGCGGAAAGGGAAACACCCAGATAGCCAGACTGTTGATCTGTCGGCAGTGCATCGGCCTGCATCGGGTGTATTCATCCTTTTCTGCGAAACGCGGTTAAATTTTGATCCAGTCTTTGCGGGAAAAATCATGCACGGTTTCGATTTTGCGCACGGTCCCGGTGGAGGAGCGCATGACCAGAGACTGGGTGCGGGCACCGCCATCGGTCATCTTCACCCCATGCAAAAGATTCCCATCGGTAACGCCGGTCGCTGCAAAGATAACATCGCCTGCGGCCAGTTCCATCATATCATATTTACGGTTCAGGTCCTTGATCCCGATCCGATCGGCGCGGCCCTTTTCCTCATCATTGCGGAACATCAGGCGACCCTGGAATTGCCCCCCGATACAGCGCAGGGCGGCACAGGCCAGAACTCCTTCCGGCGCGCCGCCAGAGCCCATATAGACATCGATGCCGCTGCTGGCCTGGCTGGTTGCCATCACGCCATAAACATCGCCATCGCCAATCAGATTGATACCGGCCCCAGCCTCCCGCACGGCCTTGATCAAATCGGCATGGCGGGATCGGTCCAGAATGCAGACCATCAGGTCGGAAACTTTACAATTCTTTGCTTCGGCAACGCGGCGCAGATTTTCCGCCGGGGTGTCATCCAGATCGACAATCCCTTGTGGCAGACCGCCACCAACGGCAATCTTATCCATGTAAACATCTGGCGCATGCAACAATTTGCCATCTTCTGCAAAGGCAAGGACCGCCAGGGCATTGGGCTCCCCCTTTGCCGTAATCGACGTGCCTTCCAGCGGATCCAGCGCGATATCGACGCGCGGACCCTTGCCGGTTCCGACCTCTTCACCGATGAACAGCATCGGGGCCTCGTCACGCTCTCCCTCACCAATCACGACACGACCGCGAATGTCCAGCCGGTTCAGCGCGGTCCGCATTGCGTCCACTGCTGCCTGATCGGCTGCCATATTGTCGCCGCGTCCGCACCATTTCCAAGAGGCAATTGCCGCCGCTTCTGTCACGCGGGCTGCATCCAGCACCAAATTCCGATCCATATTCACCATTTATCGCTTCCTCTTATCACATGTATTGTTCGGGCCGCTTGGCGACACCGAATGTTTATCAGGCCCCGGTTATCGTTCGATCCGGATCACATGCGGCGGTTCTATCACCGCCGACAGTTCTTCGATCCGGCCCAGCGCCCGCTTCATTGCCGCTTCCGTCGTCTCATGCAGCGTCAAGACGACATCCACAGGTTCATTCGGATCACGGCCCCGTTGTATAATCGATTCCATCGAAACATGCTCGTCCCTCAGCGCGGCTGTCACGCCCGCGATCACACCTGGCTTGTCGATCACACGCAGGCGCACGTAATAGGCCCCTTCCCGCCGTTCAATTGGATGGCTGGCAGAGGGCAATAAATGCGAGACAGGAACACCAAAAATCGGTCCGAAACGCCCTGCGGCAATGTCCATGATATCACTGACAACCGCAGATGCCGTTGGCCCCGCCCCTGCGCCGCGTCCTTCCAGAACCGTCGTGCCCACCGGATCGGCCTGTGTCACCACGGCGTTGAACACGCCTTCAACACGGGCAATCGGCGAATTTGCTGGCACCAGAACCGGATGGACACGCTGCATCACACCCTCACTGTCAGCGGAAGCCATTCCCAACAGTTTGACGCGAAAGCCCAGTTCTTCTGCGAAATCAATATCAACGGCGGCGATGCGGCTGATGCCTTCAATATAGACACCGTCAAAATCAACCGCCCGTCCGAACGCCAATGTCGCCAGAATGGCAAGCTTATGGGCGGCATCGATCCCCTCAACATCAAAGGTCGGATCAGATTCGGCATAACCCAGCTCCTGAGCCTCCTGCAGCACCTCTTCATAAGCACGACCCGTATCGCGCATCGTCGACAGGATGTAATTACAGGTGCCGTTCAGAATGCCCTGAACACTTTCGATCTGATTGCCAGCAAGGCCTTCCCGCATGGCCTTGATAATAGGGATACCCCCGGCAACCGCCGCTTCAAAGCTCAGCGCAGCCCCTTGCTCTTCTGCCAGTTTTGCCAGTTCCGTGCCGTGGATTGCAATCAGGGCCTTGTTTGCGGTCACCACATGACGCCCGGCCTTTAGGGCTGCCTCGCAGACCGCCTTCGCGGTCCCTTCGCTGCCACCGATCAGTTCAACGACCACATCGCAATCGGCCTGCGACGCCATTGTCACAGCATCGTCAAACCAGGCGATCGAGCCGATATCACAGGCGCGCGTGCGATCACGATCCCGCGCCGAAACAGCAGTCACCAGAATGGGGCGACCGCTGCGGTGCGCCACTAATTCCGCCTGTCGTGCCAACAAGGACACAACACCGGCACCAACGGTACCAAGCCCTGCCACCGCAACTTTCAATACCTCGGCCATAGCCGTTTACTACCCCCTATGCGAAGACCAATTCGGCGCCTGCACGGTCATGCATCCGCCCCGCCGAGAAAACTGCGGATGTTGCGCAGCGATTGGCGTATGCGCTGGGTATTCTCCACGAGCCCAAAACGCAAGTACCCCTCGCCATATTCTCCAAATCCAACGCCCGGCGCGACGGCCACTTCCGCCTTTTCCAATAACAGTTTTGAAAACTCCAATGATCCCATATTCGAAAACCGGGGTGGTAAGGGTGCCCAGACAAACATGGTGGCTTCCGGCGATGGAACGACCCACCCAGCGCGGGCCAGCCCCTCAACCAACACATCGCGGCGTTCCTTATACAGGGCGCGAACCTCGGCGACACAATCCTGTGGCCCGTTCAGCGCCGCGGTTGCTGCGACCTGGATGGGGGTGAACGCCCCGTAATCAACATAGGACTTAATCCGCGCCAGGGCCGCGATCAGCCGCTTATTGCCCGCCGCAAAGCCGATACGCCAACCCGGCATGGAATATGTCTTGCTCAGGGACGAAAACTCCACGGCGATGTCTCTGGCATTCGGAACCTCCAAAATCGACGGTGGCGGCACATCGCCAAAATAAATTTCAGAATAGGCTATGTCGGACAGGACGAAGATTTCGTGATGACGACAGAAATCAACGACCTCCGCATAGAAATCCAAATCAACGCATTGCGCGGTTGGATTCTGAGGGAAGTTCAAAACCACCGCCAGGGGTTTGGGGATGGAATGCGCCACAGCGCGGGCCAGCGATTCCATGAAGCTGCGGCGAAAGACGTCCAGCGGCTGATCCATCTCGCCCCCCGCTGGCATACTGCGCACAGCCCCGCCGGCCATTATGAAGCCAAAGCTGTGGATGGGATAACAGGGGTTTGGAACCAGCACAACATCGCCCGGGCTGGTAATCGCCTGAGCCAGATTCGCCAACCCCTCTTTAGAGCCCAGCGTCACGATCACTTCGCTTTCAGGGTCCAGCGACACGTTAAAGCGTCGCTCGTAATACCCGCTCAATGCCTTGCGCAAACCGGGTATGCCGCGGCTGGTGGAATAGCGATGCGTGCGGGGGTCTTTCACCGCCTCAATCATCTTGTCGACAATGTGTTGGGGGGTCGCGGAATCCGGATTGCCCATACCGAAATCGACCACATCAACACCCGCCTGACGCAGCTTGGCCTTTGCCGCATTGACTTCTGCAAAGACATAGGGGGGAAGGCGTTTTATTCTGTGAAAATCGGACATTACAACCGCATCCTCATGCTACGACTGAACACCAGTCTCTCTGTCTAGGTCCCTACAATGAGGCCAAGACGGTCATACTGAAATTCTCTGCTTTTAATATTGCAGGAAGATTTCGGCGCGGCGATTTCCAGCCTCTCCCGCCTCGGTTTCCTCTGAATATTTCAATTCCGTGGAGCCCCTGGCATCAACGACGATATCATCCAGGGGAATGCCCGCATCGACCAATGCCTGGCCAACAGAGGCGGCGCGGTCCAGCGATACCTTATAGTTCACAAGCGCTTGTTGAGATTGCGAACCCTGCGCGCCGGACTGGCTGGAATGGCCCACAACAACGACCCGCTTGCCGCCATCACGCTGATAAATCTGCGCGACCTGCCTCAGAATTCCGCGGTCCCGTTCGGTCAGAGCCTCCCCACCAGACGGAAAGTAAATTGTTGCGATCATCTGTGTTGCCGTGGGGGCAGCGGCCACGCTGGCTGTCTGCTGGGCGATTGGCGCAGCAGAAGGCGGCGGAGCAGAAGGCTGCACCGGAGCCGTCCCGGCAGAAGATGATGTCAAAGGCTGGGGGGTTGGTGCAGGCTTTGGCGCAGGGCTGGCCGTTGCGCTGGGGGCTGGCGCCGGGGTTTGCGCCGGGGTTGGTGCTGGGGTTGGTGCTGGGGTTGGGGCAGTCGCCAAAGGTGCTGGCGCTGGCGCCGGTTTAGGGGCCGGTGCTGGCGCTGAACTTTCCGGCGGTGGTGTGATAGAAGACGCCGTTGGTGGCTCTTCAGGAACCGCGCTTGGCAATGGGGCGGCTGACATGCGCACCGGAGGTGCTTCGCGGCGAATAACTTCGTCCGTATAAAGTGCGTTTTCACGATCTGCGGCCAAAACATCCGACAGCTTCATGTATTCCCGCTTTATCGAAGGTTCTTCCGGCGCTTCGGGCACCGCCCCTAACTGCGGATAGGGCCCGTTGGCTCCTGGAACCGGCTTGGGTTCGGTGTTTTCAGCCGCCTTATCCGCGTCACTGCCTTCAAACCATTTGACGGGGTTGACGGCATCCACAACGTCCTTGCTGGATTCACAGGCCGTCAACAGGACCGGCACGGCTGCCACCAATAGAATATGCATCGATCGCCGCATCACCGTGTCACCCATCGCTCTTAGAACCAACATCAGACCTGTCACCCTTTTAAAATCCCGCCCTTTTCCCAAGCGGCGCATCATAGAAGCCATAGGCGCCAGCGGCAACCGAGCGATTACAAACCAATACCCCTAAATTCGACGTATCAGGATTCACTGGCCTTGGGTTTTACGTTGCAGTTCAGTATAACCAGCATAGCCTTTTATCGGAGAGTCGACGCACGCCGTCCAGCCTTTCGCATTCGGGCGCTATTGGACGATGTGCCGACCCTGAAACGAGTGGTCATAGTGGGAGATCGTGTAGCATGAGCCAGCAAACGCCAGAACCCGACGATCCACAAAACTGGGGTGATCCGGTAGAGTGGTCGCACAATATGGTCGCCATTGCGGAACGCAGCCAGCGACTGGTTCAGGATTTTCTGCAACGCCAGGCAAAAGATACAGAAAGCCCCTTTGGTCACGGCGACCCAATGCATATCGGTCACACCTTCCTGGAAATGACCCAGGCAATGATGCGGAATCCATCGGCTGTCTTGCAGGCGAATTTGAATCTGTGGACGGACTATATGAACCTGTGGACCGCAACGACGCGGAAAATGCTGGGGCAGGAATCCGAAGAAACGATTACACCTGAGAATGACGACCGCCGTTTTAAAGACGCCACCTGGACCGAAAACACCCTGTTTGACTATATCAAGCAATCCTATCTGCTGACCGCCCGCTATATGCAGTCAACGGTGCACGATGTGGAAGGCCTGGACGAGAAGGCGATGAAAAAGATCGACTTCTATACCCGCCAATTCGCCGATGCCATGGCCCCGACCAATTTTGTCCTGACAAATCCGGAAGTTCTGCGTGAAACCCTGGATACCAAAGGGGAAAACCTGGTTCGTGGCCTGGAAAACATGCTGGACGATGTTGAGCGCGGCAAGGGCAAGCTGAAAATTTCCATGACCGACGCCGACGCGTTTGAGGTAGGGGGTAATCTGGCCGTTTCTCCGGGGGAAGTCGTCTATCAGAATGACCTGATACAGTTAATTCAGTATGCCCCGACGACGGAAACCGTCCATAAAGTGCCCTTGTTGATCGTCCCCCCCTGGATCAACAAGTTCTATATCCTAGACCTGCGGGAAAAGAACAGCTTCATCAAATGGGCTGTCTCTCAGGGATTGACGGTCTTTGTCGTCTCCTGGGTTAACCCGGATGCATCCCTGGCCCAGAAGAACTTTACCGACTATATGCTGGAAGGCCCGGTCACCGCGATTGACAAGATTACGGAACTGACTGGCGAGCCTGCGGTGAATATGATCGGCTATTGCCTGGGGGGCACGCTGACCGCCGCGACCCTGGCCTATCTAAAGGCGAAAGGGCAGGAAAAGAAGGTCAAATCTGTCACCTATTTCACCACCATGATCGATTTTGCGGAAGCCGGAGAACTGGAAGTCTTCATCGACGAGGAGCAATTGGCGTCCCTGGAAGCGAAGATGAATGAGCGCGGTTATCTGGAAGGGTCGGAAATGGCGACCACGTTCAACATGCTGCGCGCCAATGACCTGATCTGGTCGTTTGTGGTGAACAACTATCTGATGGGCAAGGATCCCTTCCCGTTCGACCTGTTATACTGGAACAGCGATTCAACCCGCATGCCCGCGGCAATGCATTCCTTCTATCTGCGCAAGATGTATCTGGAAAACAAACTGATCGAACCGGGTGGCATTGAATTGGATGGTGTGCCGATAGATCTGTCGACCATCAAAACGCCGACCTTTGTTCTGTCAACGCGTGAAGATCATATTGCGCCGTGGAAATCGACCTACGCCGCCGTGAATACCTATTCCGGACCCGTGAAGTTCTGTCTGGCCGGATCAGGGCATATTGCAGGCGTGATCAATCCGCCCAATCCCGACAAGCAGAAATATGGCTATTGGCTGTATAACCGCAAGGTGAAGGATCCAGAGGCCTGGCTGGAAAAAGCCACGCATCATGAAGGCTCATGGTGGCCGGAATGGAAAAACTGGCTGGATAAATTCGACGGTGCCCAGATCGACGCCCGCCCGCCCGGCTGTGGCAAAAAGACAATAGAGCCAGCGCCAGGGTCTTACGTGAAGGCCAAGATCGGCTAATTTGCCTGGCGCTGCTTATCCAGTGGCATCCATGGGCAACATTTGCGTCAGCGAACCGGGCCGTATCCGTAGGTGTGCAGCAGGAAACGTTCTATACGGTTCAGCACGGTTGCGGTGAATTGCAACTGTTCTGCGTTGATACCGCTTTCACTGAGCTTCACCTGTTGTTCATCAATAACGTCATTGACCTTGTTGCGAACATTCAGGCCTTTTTCAGACAACCGCACCCGGATCGACCGGCGGTCATGGGTTGAGCGCTCTTGTATAAGATAGCCATTCTCAACCATTTTCCGCACATTATAGGATACGTTGGAGCCAAGGTAATAGCCACGGTGCGTCAACTCACCCACGGTCAGTTCATCCTCTCCAATATTATAGAGAATCAACGCCTGAATGTTGTTGATGTCGCGAATGCCAAGCCGATCAATTTCACCTTTGACCACTTCGAGAAATTGTCGATGCAGCCGTTCGATTAATCGGATGACGCTAAGATACTCCTCCTTCACCGGCACATCTCTTTTATCGTTTTACCATTGCCTTGGCGTATTCGACCAACCGAACCACCAACGACAATTGTGTTACACCCATTTGCTCCCATCGCATAGCGGCAACCTTAATCGACGGGCTAAAGCTTTGTCTAGCCTCGATTTATGGGCCTAGCTGTCGCGCACCATTTTTATGATAGCAGAGAAATCCATACCCTCATTTCCCGAATCGGTAAATCGCTCATACATTTCCAATGCGCGCGCACCCAATTCAGTCTGTGCCTGAAAGCTTTTCGACGCCCCCTGGCTCAACCGCAGGTCCTTAACCATCATGGCCGCCGCAAAGCCAGGCTTATAGTCCCGGTTGGCAGGAGAGGTCAGTACCGGCCCTGGAACCGGGCAATAGGTTGTCAGCGACCAGCACTGGCCAGAAGCCTTGGATGAAACATCGTACAGCTTCTGATGATCGAGACCCAATTTCTCTGCTAAAACAAATGCTTCAGCAACAGAAATCATCTGAATACCCAGCATCATATTGTTACAGATCTTCGCAGCCTGACCGTTTCCGGCACCACCGCAATGCACGATGGTTTTGCCCATCTTTTCCAGCACGGGTTTGGCGCTGGCAAAATCCGCATCGCTGCCCCCCACCATGAAGGTCAAAGTGCCGGCCTCTGCCCCACCAACACCGCCAGAAACTGGCGCATCGACCATGGGATAGCCCTTATCGGCCGCCATCTTCGCCACGATGCGGCTGGTTTCCACATCAATGGTCGAACAATCGATCAACAAAGCGCCCGCCGGCGCGGACCCCAGAATAGTGCCTTCATAGACATTCAGAACATGCGGCCCGGCAGGCAGCATGGTGATGACTACATCGACCCCGCTTACCGCCGTACGGGCGCTTCCAGCGCCTGTCGCCCCGGCATTGACCAGGGATGCGACATGATCTTCCGATAAATCAAAAACAGTCACATCATGGCCCGCCGCAATAAGATTGCGAGCCATGGGTCCCCCCATATTCCCAATACCGATAAATCCAATTTTCATGGCACTTCTCCCTAACAAGTGGCGCGCCCTATCCTAGCGCGTCCATTTCTTCATTTTACTGTTCCGAAACGCCGACGCAAACACTCAGAATTGCAAGTCCCCTTCCAGCGGCCGCTGAAAGAATGCCTCAACATCTGCGTCTTGGACCGCCTCCACTGTATCTGGCGCCCAATGCGGCGATTTATCCTTATCAATCAACAGCGCGCGGACTCCTTCATGAAAATCGGACCCCGCTCGCAGGGCATGGCGAACCATCCTGTATTCCATCTGCATATTCGCATCAAAATCCTGCTGTGCGCCCCGTCGCAGTTGGACCAGTGTGACCTTCAACAAGGTTGGCGACTTTGTCGACAGATGTTTCAGAATGGTTTGCGCGATATCGCCCCCATCCGCCCGCAAGCGGGCCAAAATATCTTCCATCGATCCATCAGAAAATATCTCGTCAATCTGACCCCGCAAGGCATCCAGGGCGGATGCTTCCGCCTTTGCGACATGCTGGGCGGCACAGGCACGAACAATGTCCCCCGGCGATCCGGCGGACCAGTCCACCGCTTCTAGCGCTGAAAAAAACGATTCTCGCGCCGATGCTGGCATGTAGTGATCGGCCAATCCGATAGACAGCATATCAGCCGCCCCCAGACGCGCGCCGGTTAAACCCAGATATAGCCCAACCTGGCCGGGACAGCGTGACAGGAAATGACTGCCGCCCACATCCGGAAACAGGCCGATCCCGGTTTCCGGCATGGCGAAAACAGTTCGTTCCGTGACGATACGACAATTGCCATGCACCGACAGGCCAACGCCACCGCCCATGGTGATTCCATCCAGAAAGGCGATATAGGGCTTTGAATACAGGTGAATGGCCCGGTTCAATCGATACTCCGCCTGAAAAAACTCCCGGCTTAAAGGATCCTGTGCCTGACCGGCCTTACTGACCGCAATAACATCGCCGCCGGCACAAAAGGCCCGGTCCCCTGCCCCTTCAATAACCACGGCCTTGATACCTGGGTCAGCCTCCCATTTGGTCAATGCGGATTGTATGCAGGTCACCATATCAAACGTGATCGAGTTCAGGGCCTTTGGCCTGTTCAACACGATGAACCCGACGCTGCCGCGTTGCGACAGCAAAACATCTTCAAAATCTTCCATCGAAAACCCTACACCAGACCATCGAGAATGAGCTTGTGCGCAGGATACGGGAAGGCAATCGTTAGTCAACAAACTCAGCAACAACAGACCGGTCAGGAACCAGTCCGCGCTTAAGTCTGTCCAGCACCACAGTTATTCACAAATGGACACAACGCAGGGTCGCCAGACGTGACCATGCAGGATAAGGTTCGCCCAATACGCTTTCGGACTGTCTTACGTCAGCGGATATAAAACGAATGATACCGCTGTGTTCCTTTCACTATTCGGGCCCTTACTATGTCACTGACCTTGTATTACGCACCTGACAATGCCTCTCTGGCCCCGCATATTGCGCTGCGCAGAATTGGCGTCCCGTTTGATTTGGTGATGATTGATAAATCCAGAAGTGACCAGAACAGCGATTGGTACAAGGCGTTAAACCCCCATCAACGCGTTCCAACGCTGGTACATCGAAACCCTGCAACCGGGGACACTGTTGTGCGGGAAGCCGCTGCTATCTGCCTGTATCTGGATGACCAGTTTCCCGCAGCCGGATTGATGCCCCCCACCAAAAGCCGGGATCGAGGCGTTGCGCTGGATTGGCTGATATACCTGACCAACACGGTGCAGGCCGACCTGATGGTCTGGAACTACAATTTTCGATACGCACAAACAGACGCGCAAAAAGCGACCTTGCGCGAACTGACCGGCGCCCGACTTGTCGAGATGTTCAAGACCGCAGATCAGCATTTGGCAACGTCGGGCCCCTGGATCAGCGGTATCGCGCCCAGTTGCGCCGACTATTTTCTATTGATGTTGGCGGGTTGGGGGGAACAGTTTGGTATCTCACCCCTGCCCTCCACCAATGTCAGTATCCGACGCCATGCGCTGGCCTGTCAGGCCCTGCCGGAGGTTCAGGCCGCTTTCGAGGCGGAGCAGATCTCCGTGTTTTTCCAATAGAGGCTTGATGGTTCGTGGCATTTAAACTCAAAGGTCCCAACACACTGGGCATAGTATGTGTCCTGCTGGCGGTGATGTTCTTTTCCGCCTCCGACATGCTGATCAAATGGTTGGGCGGCACCTATCCGTTGCATGAAATCATCTTTGTGCGGGCCTTCGTCGCATTGTGCATTATCGCAGGTCTTTTCGTGCCGTTGGAAGGCGGCTATCGCAATCTGCTTACCAAGCGCATGCCGCTGCATATTCTGCGCGGCTGCAGTGTCATTATCGCCAATATGGCGTTTTTTACCGGTGTTGCATCCTTGCCCATTGCCGATGCAACGGCGATCTTCTTTGTCGCCCCCCTGTTCATCACGGCCTTATCCGTCCCCTTTTTGGGTGAAAAAGTGGGGTTTCGTCGCTGGGCAGCGGTCAGTGTCGGTTTGATGGGCGTCATCATCATCATCCGACCGGGCACCGATGCCTTCAAATGGGCCGCGCTTGCGCCAATTCTGGCCGCTTTGGCCTATGCGACGATGCAGATCACGGCACGACGATTGGGGGTCACCGAAAAGGCTTCGGTCATGGCCTTCTATATTCAGCTAACCTTCTTATGCTTTTGCACGCTGGCCGGGCTTACCGTTGGGGATGGCCGCCTCGCAGAAGGGTTGGAAGACCCAAGTTTACTGGCCCTTTTACGGGCCTGGCGCATGCCCAGCACCGATGATCTGTTGGTGATGCTTGGTGTTGGCGCATTATCAGCCTGTGGCGCCTATCTGATTTCACAGGGTTACAGATCCGTCGAAGCCACCATCGCCGCCCCCTTCGAATACATCGCCATGCCCATGGCCGTGATGTGGGGGGTGGTCGTATTCGGCGAGCTTCCAGACAAAGTCGCCATCGGTGGCATTTTGTTGATCGTCGCCAGTGGCCTGTACTCGTTCTGGCGCGAAAACATCCGAGGAACCCCAGTTTCTGCAAAGGCACAAATCATCAAGGGGCGATAACAGGGGCCCGATCCAACGGCCGTGTGAAGAGAACGATTATGCCCGCGCACGCAATGAACACCATTCCAACCAATGTGGTCGCGTCTGGAATTTCTCCAAAGAAAACGTATCCCCAGAAACCAGCAAAGATCAAAAAGGCATAGTCGAAGGTTGCTATCACTTGCGGATGGGGTGACTGATATGCTTTTGCCAGACCGATGCTGATCCCGACCATCAACACGGCTAAAATCCCAATCACCTGCCAGTTTTGCGCCGTCATAAAGCTCCATGCGCCCAATAGGAATGGATAATTCACCGACCAGAATACGTCGCCAATGAAGCTCATTAGCAAGCTGACCACGGATCCAACGGTGAACAGCGTCATATTGAGCCACAGTGCAAGTATGGGTGCCGAGACGTGACTGCACTTTGCCCGCGTTAGAATGGCCGCAATGGCATACATGAAGGCCGCGAAAACCGGAACTAAGGCCAACAGTGAAAAATCACTGGTCGTGGGTTTTACAATAATCAACACACCGGCAAAACCGATCAGAATAGCGATCCAATGCCTGCTGGTGATACGCTCCTTCATAACAAATGCAGACAATCCCGTAATAAAGAGTGGGGCCGTATAAAGTGCTGCGGCAATCACTGACAGGTCCAGGACAGGAAGCACACCATAGATACTGAGATACATCAGGGCGAGTGCGATGCTGCGCAAAAACACCCAGCCAAACCCGGCTACATAAACCTTTCTTTTGGTGATCGAAAAGAGGATTGGGACGACGATCACAGATCGTAGAACATATATCTGCCAAAGCGTCATGTCGGAGCTGGATTTTTTAACGAACGCATCCGCCAGCGCCATTGCGAAAACCGTCGCGAGAATTGTCGCGATACCAATGGCAAGCGGTATAACAGTCTGTTTAGAAACAGAAATAGAATGGGGCATGGCCGATCTCCTAAAGGCTTGCCCACTGTCTATCAGCATTAGATAATAGCGAATAGTAAGCTCAAAATTACTTTAATGTTTGGTGAAATCGAACAATGAACCGATCTGATCTTCACGCCCTGCAAACGTTTTTAGCCATTGCGGATCAAGGGTCCCTAAGGGCGGCTGCGCGTGTTCTTGGTGTCAATCCACCGGCCATATCGCATCAATTAAAGAACTTTGAAGATCGCCTTGGAACGCCGCTATTTGTTAGAACGACACGGTCTGTCACACTCACCGATGCTGGGCAGACTTTGTATGATGGTAGTCGCTATCTGTTGGGAGCGATTCAAGATACTGTTGATAACACCAGAAATGCCGCGCAGGCTAAGACAGGCCAGCTTCGTATAACGCTGCCATTCCGCGCCTGGCAGGTGATCGTGGCGCCAAAACTCGCCGGTTTCCAAGATACCTATCCAGGTATTGAACTGGACTTAACAATCGAAGAATCGCTAACAGATATCATTCAAGGCGGATTTCATGCAGGAATTCGTCTGGGCGACCATTTGCAAGAGAACATGATTGCGACACGACTCTCCGCAACTGAGGAGGCCGCTTATATCGCGTCACCCCGCTACCTCGAAAAACACGGAACACCAAACAGACCCCAGGACCTGCTGACCCATCATTGCATACGGCATCGATGGCAGAGTTCTGGACGCATTGCGACTTGGCAGTTTACGGGCACGAAAGAAAACTACACGGTATCCCCACAGGGTGGACTTATTTTCAATGATTTAAGGTCTGTTGTCGATGCTGCATCTCGTGGGTTTGGTATTGGCTGGTCCCTTAAACGAGGCGTCCAGGAAGACCTTGATACAGGCCGACTGGTCCAAGTCTTAGCGGATTATACGCCGATGCGCCCCGGCTTCTTCCTATATTTTTCCAAGCCACTCAGGTCGCTTCGTTTACTCCGCGTTTTCATCGAACATTTTCGGGCGACCTAAAAGCCCGCCTCTATAGCATCAATTTCATGCCATGGTGGCTGGCGACGAAGCCCACCTGTTCGTAAAAGCGCTTGGCGTCCTGACGAGCGGTGTTGGTGGTCAACTGTACCAACCCACAATTCGCCGCCTTCGCCTGATCAATCGCCCACAGCATCATTTCCTGGCCGATCCCCTGGCCGCGCAAATCACTGCGAACGCGCACGGCTTCTATCTGCAGCCGTTTTTTGGCTTGCTGGCTGATGCTGGGAATAAGGGTCAATTGAAACGTGCCGACGGCCTCCCCATCGCGCTCCACCAACAGGACACGGTTGTTGGGGTCTGCATCGATTTCAGCGAGGGCTTTCAGATATAGCGGATCAGCCGGATCACGGTTTTCCCGGATCCGGCCTAAATCATCATCCGCAAGCAAGGCAATGACCGTGGTCAGGTCGGCGGGGCCGATATCGCGATAGGTCAGTCCCGCCATGATGCGCCCTTACCAGGTATCCATTTCCTTTTTCAGGTTGCCATCAATGGCATCCAGGAATTGGGTTGTGGTCAGCCATTTCTGGTTCTCACCGATCAACAGCGCCAGATCCTTGGTCATGTGGCCGCTTTCGACGGTTTCAACGCAAACGCGCTCAACCGTTTCAGCGAATTTAATGACATCGGGCGTATCGTCGAATGTGCCACGGGCCTTAAGACCGCGCGTCCAGGCAAAGATCGACGCGATCGGGTTGGTGGAGGTTTCCTTGCCTGCCTGGTGTTGGCGATAATGCCGCGTCACCGTGCCATGGGCCGCTTCCGCCTCAACCGTTTTGCCATCTGGTGTCATCAGGACAGAGGTCATCAGACCCAAGGAGCCAAAGCCCTGGGCCACAGAATCCGACTGAACATCGCCGTCATAGTTCTTCGCGGCCCAGACAAAATCGCCAGAGCTCTTCATCGCAAAGGCAACCATGTCATCAATCAGACGATGCTCGTACCAGATGCCAGCCTCTTTGAAGATCGATTCGAATTCCTGTTCATAGACTTCCTGGAAGAGGTCCTTGAAGCGGCCATCATAGGCTTTCAGAATGGTATTCTTGGTCGACAGATAGACCGGGAATCTTCGATCCAGACCATAGGTCATGCAGGCCCGAGCGAAACCGCGGATCGATTCATCCAGGTTGTACATGCCCATGGCGATGCCAGAGCCTTCAAATTTGAAGACCTGGTGGCGAATGGTCTCCCCATCCGGGTCTTCCGGGGTGAAGGTGATCGATAGCAGGCCAGCACCTGGGATCAGGAAGTCGGTTGCCTTATACTGATCCCCGAAGGCATGACGCGCGACAATAATGGGTTTGGACCAGCTGGTTACCAAACGCGGCACATTCTGACAGACGATCGGCTCGCGAAAGACGGTGCCATCCAGAATGTTACGGATCGTACCATTGGGAGAGCGCCACATCTTCTTGAGTTTGAATTCCTCCACCCGCTGTTCATCGGGGGTGATTGTCGCGCATTTCACGCCAACGCCATACTGTTTGATCGCATTCGCGGAATCGATGGTGATCTGATCATCCGTCTCGTCGCGCTTTTCAATGCTAAGATCATAGTATTTCAGATCGATATCAAGATAGGGCAGGATCAGTTTGGACTTAATAAAGTGCCAGATGATCCGGGTCATTTCATCGCCATCAAGTTCTACAACCGGTTTAGCGACCTTAATCTTTGACATGCGTGGGGCTCCCCTCAACGTCAGTGATAGGAGGGACCGCAGACCAAGCCGCATCGCGCGCCCGGCATCGGCCCCAATGACTTTCGGCGCGGACCATACAAGACCGCCCCGGAACCCGCAATCATCCCGCACATGATTGTGGATATGTCATATAATTTTGCCCACGCATCATGCGCCCGCATGAGCGCGATAAAAAACCATCATGCGCCCGCATGAGCACAACAAAACCATCATGCGCCCGCATGAGCGCGATAAAAAACCATCATGCGCCCGCATGAGCGCAACAAAAACCATCATGCGCCCGCATGCACGGCTGGAAAGACCCCTACCGGACGAATTGGCCACGCAGGGCGATTGGGTTCTGTCCGAAGCGATGCCTGAACGCACGGGTGAAGCCTTCCGATGATTTATAGCCATAGCGCCGTGCGATGGTATCGACCCGATCGCCTTTGGCGACATCCTGCTGCGCCAGGGTCAGGCGCCAACTGCGCAGATAAGCACTGGGAGGCTGGCCGACTGTCAGAGCGAAAATCTCGGTAAAACGACTGAGCGATAGACCGGCGATTTCCGCCAGTTCCTGATTGCGCCAATCGCGCCCTGGCCTGTCATGCATCGCGACCAGCGCGCGGCTCAACCGGGGATCTGACAGACCGGCCAGTAAGCCAGACCGATCTGACCCCCGCTCAATCTGCATCCGCATCAAGCGTATGATCAGCACTTCACACAGGCGACTGATCACCGGATCTCCGCCACAGCGTTTCCCCGTTAGCTCACTTTGGATCAGGGCGGCAAGGCTGGCACTTTCCAAATCCTGCTTCAGGTCCAGCGTGACACAATCCGGTAAAGCCGCGATCAAGGGGTTCGACAGGCCGCTCCACTCTATCGCGGCACAGAACAAAAGGGCCGCCTCGTCAATATCACACCAGTCTTTGTCCAGACGATAGTGGACCATTCTGGGCAGACCATCCGGACCGGCCAGCAATACCAGTGTCGCCTGCGCCAAGGGTGCCGGGCGGACATCCAGACTGAACCGTTTCAAAAAGGTCGCAAGGCGATCGTAAGGGCACATTTCGGGTAAACCATCGATTATTTCGGATTTTTCTGACTTTTATATTGTTATACTCATCCCCATATCAACGCAAATACAGATTGGAACGACGATGCTGCTGCCCCGACAAAAGACCCCGTCCCTGACCCTTGAGACCCTGAAAGATGGTGAATTCGATCTGGCCAGCGATGGGGGTGAACGCGGTACTGTGATTTGCTTTTATCGCGGGCTGCATTGTCCGATCTGCGCCAACTATCTGGCAGAGTTTGAAAAGCGCGTTCCTGATTTCGCGGAACGTGGCGTGAAAACCATCGCGATCAGTTCCGATACCAGGGAGCGCAGCCAGGCAATGGCTGATAAGATCGGCGCCCAGGCCCTGCGCTTCGCCTATGACCTGCCCTTGGCAAAGGCACGAGAATGGGGGCTTTACATCTCTACCTCTCGCGGCACCACCTCAATAGGGATTGAAGAGCCTGCATTGTTCTCTGAACCAGGCCTGTTTATGGTGACCCCAGAGCAAACCCTGTATTACGGATCCGTGCAGACCATGCCCTTCGTGCGGCCACATTTTTCCGAACTGGTTGGCGCCCTGGATTTTGCCATCAAGAACAACTATCCGGCGCGCGGAGAATATAACGGCGCCGTCTAACCAACCCGAAAGGTGATCATGACTGATACTTCGACCTATACACCCCCGAAAGTCTGGAAATGGGAAAAAGAAAATGGTGGTGCCTTTGCCAGCACCAACCGACCCATTGCCGGGCCGACCCATGATAAGGACCTGCCGGTTGGGGAACACCCCTTCCAATTGTATTCCCTGGCGACGCCCAACGGGCAAAAAGTCACGATCATGCTGGAAGAACTGCTGGCCCAAGGCTATAGCGGCGCGGAATATGACGCATGGCTGATCAAGATTGGCGATGGCGATCAATTCGGCAGTGGCTTTGTCGACGTTAATCCCAATTCCAAGATTCCAGCCCTGATGGATCACAGCACGAATCCACCGGTTCGGGTCTTTGAATCCGGTGCGATTCTGCTGTATCTGGCGGAAAAGTTTGACGCGTTTCTGCCGTCTGATCCTGCCGCCCGTACCGAATGTCTGAACTGGTTGTTCTGGCAAATGGGCAGCGCCCCGTATCTGGGGGGCGGCTTTGGACATTTCTATCACTATGCCCCCATCAAGATTGAATATGCCATTGATCGGTTCGCCATGGAGACGAAACGTCAATTAGACGTCCTGGACCGTCATCTGGCGGAAAACGAATACATGGCCGGTAAAGACTATACGATTGCTGATATCGCGATCTGGCCCTGGTATGGAAATCTGGTGGCTGGAAAGCAATATGGTGACGCCGCCACCTTCCTGGAAGCCGACAGCTACACACATGTCGGTCGCTGGCAAAAGGCAATTGCCGCGCGTACCGCAGTTCAGCGTGGGCGTATGGTCAACCGGATGTCCGGAGATCCATCAGAGCAACTGCACGAACGTCACAATGCCAGTGATTTTGACACCAAGACCCAGGATAAACTGAACGCGGCAGAATAACCCCGCCGCATTTTTCGAACTGAAGCCGGCTCAGGCGCGATCCAGACGGTCTTGACCCGTCCGCGCCTGAGCCGCGCCTTCCATCAGGGTCGGCAAGACATCGTCGACATGATCAACGACGCGAAACAGCCGCAAATATTGTTCGCGCACAAATCCTTCGCGAACCTGATGTTCGACCAAATGCACAAAATGGTCCCAATAGCCCTCGCTGTTTAACAGAACGATGGGTTTGGTGTGCAGGTTCAACTGCTTCCAGGTCAGAATTTCAAAAGTCTCGTCCAGGGTTCCCAATCCACCGGGCAATACCACGAAACCATCGGAAATTTCCGCCATGCGAGCCTTGCGATCATGCATGGTTTCCGTGCGAATCAGCTCTGTCACATTCATCTTACCGACTTCGGCCTGATCCAGAAAATGCGGAATAATCCCCGTCACACGCCCGCCTGCATCCAGAACGGCCTGGGACACGACCCCCATCAGGCCAACCGCGCCGCCGCCATAGACCAGCCGGATATCCGACTGCGCCAACAAGGTTCCCAAATGTCTGGCCGCTTCTGTAAAGGCCGGTCTTCCGCCGAAACTGGAACCGCAATAAACACAAACCGATCCGATTGAAGAATGCACTGGTTCAATATCCTTTTGCCGCACGGGGCGTCTGATTGATAACGCTGGCAGTGTACCGCCCCTGACCAGACGGGTAAAAGCCGAATTTTCCGTGATCCTGTCAGGGACAGCGTTGGAATTGCACGAAACGGCGTGGCGCATTATGCTGCGGCACGAAACAGGCACTCACGATAGATGTGAGTGTGGAATGAAAGTGGGGGCTAGCGTGAACCGAACAGTATTGATCGGCGTGATCGGGGGCGTGTTGGTTTTGCTCGCCCTGCTTCTGACATGGCTCAGCACGGACAGCACACCGCCGCCCATAGACGCTACCCCGACGGAGCAATCTGAGGGGACGGATACTGGCACGGCGGCGTCAGACAGCAATGCGGCCAGCACTGAGGCACCCCCCAAGGCGGACTCTAGCGCTGCTGACGCGTCGGCTGCCAGTGAAACTGTGACGGACACTCAGCAAACATCCACTGAGACTCCCAACGCAGCGCAACCCGCTGAACCCGCTGCGGTTAGCCCGCCCAGCTTCGACGTTGTTCGCATTGATCCCAATGGGGATACGGTCATTGCTGGTCGTGCTCAGCCTGGGTCCAAAGTCACCATTATCGACAATGAAAAGGATCTGGGGGTAGTTGATGCGGACAGTCGCGGGGAATGGGTCTTCTTACCCGGCAGCCCGTTGGACCCTGGCCCACATGAACTAACCCTGCGATCGAAAATGCCAGAAAATGAGCCTGTTACCGGTGACGGCAAGGTGGTTCTGGTGGTTCCTGCACCGGGCAAAGATATCGCCGGGCGCGACACAGACAGCGAAACACCGCAAGCGCCCGTCGTCGTGCTGGTCCCCGACAAGAACAAGCCGGGCGCGGAATTGCTGCAGGCCCCGCCAAGAAGCAGCGGCCTGTCAGAACCGGGCGGCGTGCAGAATGCAGATGGCACGTTAAGTGTTGAAACCATCGACTATGACTCGGCCGGGAACATTTCTGTTGCGGGCAAAGGCCCCTTGGAATCGGTCATTTTAGGCTATCTGGACAATCGGTTGATTGGCAGCGGCCATGTCAATGAAAGCGGCAAATGGCGCATCAATCCAAGCCAGGAAATCAGCCCTGGCATTTACACGATGCGGTTTGACGCGGTGCGCGGCAATTCAGTGATTGCCCGCTTGGAAATTCCATTCAGCCGCGCGGCTCCGCTGACGGATCTGCAAGGCGATGCGTTCATCATCGTGCAACCCGGCAATAGCCTGTGGCGGATCGCCCGACGGGCCCTGGGCAGCGGTTATAACTATACGGTGATCTATGAGGCCAACAGTGACCAGATCATCGACCCGGATCTGATTTATCCAGGACAGGTTTTCGAGGTTCCAAAGAACTGAGGCAAGGTCACCGGGAGCATTCAACCGCCTGGAATTCAATTTGATTTTCCAGGCAGAGCGCCCATTTTAAGGCTGGTGAACCTTTTGTTCCTGACAACACCGTCGCAGCAATCGACTGGCAAGGATTGAAATGATGAAGAGTGCATTGGAAACAGTTATGGTGCCCATTCACCGTGAAGGGTATCCGTTCATCCTGCTCTTTGCCGTATTCGGATTAGGGATCGGCATGCTGTGGGCCCCGCTATGGGGTGTGGGCATCGTCCTGACGGCCTGGTGTGTCTATTTCTTTCGCGACCCGAACCGCGTTACCCCAACGCGGCAAGGCCTGGTCATTAGCCCGGCCGATGGTGTTGTGCAAAGCGTCGGCAAGGCGGTTCCCCCTGCTGAACTGGACATGCCCGACAAGGCCGTCTGGCGCGTCTGTGTCTTCATGAATGTATTTGATGTCCATGTGAACCGGTCGCCGGTCGATGGGACAATCACCAAAATGGACTATCGCCCTGGCAAATTTCTCAATGCCTCCCTGGATAAGGCCAGCGTTGATAATGAACGTCAGTCCTATCGTATTGAAACACCGACGAACAAGGAACTGGCGGTTATTCAGATCGCAGGGCTGGTCGCGCGGCGCATCCTGGCCGATGTCGAAACCGGGGATGATGTTCAGGCCGGGCAGCGCATCGGCATGATCCGCTTCGGCAGTCGCGTCGACGTCTATCTGCCGCCCAATGTGGTCCCAATGGTCTGTGAAGGCCAACGCGCCGTCGCTGGAGAAACCGTGCTGGCGGATATGGGCGGGGTAAAGGGGAAGGAAGGCGTTCGGGAAGGCGCCATCCGATGATATCGTCATTTCATTCCAAGGCCACTAAAGAGGCTTATTCATGTTAAGGAAACGCCCGTCCGATAAGGATCGCCCGGCCCGGTTCAAGGGCACAACGGTAGCGCGCATGATTCCCAACATGATTACGGTGGCGTCGACTTGTGCCGGCCTAACGGGCATCCGATATGCACTGGAGGCACGATGGGAATTTGCCGTCGCCGCCATTCTGGTTGCCGCCCTGCTGGATGCCCTGGATGGGCGCATGGCGCGGTTGTTGCGCGCCACCAGTGACTTTGGCGCCCAGTTGGATTCTTTGAGCGACTTCGTTGCTTTTGGCGTTTCGCCCGCCTTGATCGTCTGGCTGTGGGGCCTGTCAGAACTGGGCGGTATTGGATGGGGCATTGCCTTGTTCTATGCGGTCTGTGGCGGATTGCGATTGGCGCGCTTCAACAGCCGGTTGGATAAATTGCCCCCCTATGCTTTCAACTATTTTCAGGGGGTTCCCGCCCCGGCGGGGGCAGCGATTGCTCTGTTGCCGTTGGCGATTGGCTTCACGCTGGGTGACCCCAGCACCATTCCGGCCTGGGCCGCCGGCATTTGGATGGTCTGTGCGGCCCTGTTGATGGTCAGCGAAGTCCCGACCTATTCTTTCAAGAAATTCAAACTGGCCCCCAAATTTGTCCTGCCCTTCATGGTATTGATCGGTTTGCTGATTGCAGGTCTTGCCAGTGCCCCCTGGGAGGTTCTCAGCCTGGTCGGCCTTGCCTATCTGGCCACGATCCCTCTATCACTTGCCAGTTATCGACGCCTAAAAAGCGAAGCAGAGCGCCTGCAGGCCGATGCCCCGGTTAACCAGACAGACTCCGCATCTGATCAGAATGGTGCTGCCATTCACCCGCTGAGGAAATCCTAAACCACAACCGTCCTATCACTTGAGACAGCGATAGGTGACGCGGTTTTTTTTGTTGATGGGACAATCATTGAAAAATGTGTCGTGGTCCCAGACCTCAACCCGCCGCGTTTCATCCGGGCAAGCCTCCAGCGCCAGTTCCGCCAATGCTTCCCGTGTTGTGTTGCTGGCGGAATAGCACAGGGCGACACGCGGGTCCTTGGATAAAGGTGTCGCCAATGTCCCGGTTGTCGTTGGCGGTTCCGCACAGGCCGACAGCACACCCGCGCACAGCGCGACGGCGATCAGCAGCTTACCGGGGGCAATTGTCACGATCATTTTCATATCGCGGTTATGGCATGATTTTTCCAAACGAACCAAGTCTGTTTTCATCAAATCAAACCAAAGCCCTCATAGCGTCATCCAGACCTTGCACCGTCATTGGAAACATCCGACCTTCGATCTGCTGCTGAATCAATTTGATGGACTGGTGATAGCCCCAGCGCGCCTGTGGTTGCGGGTTGATCCAAACAGACCGGTCAAAATGATCCAGAATGCGCTGCATCCACACCTGACCTGCCTCCTCGTTCCAATGTTCAACACTGCCACCTGGATAGACGATCTCATAGGGTGACATGGTCGCATCCCCTACGAAGACGACCTTATAGTCCTTTGGATAGGTGCGCAGGAACTCCCAAGTCGAGATCCGACTGCGATGGCGATTGCGCATATCAGAAAATAGATATTCATATGTATAGTTATGAAAATACAGCGATATCAGATGCTTAAATTCCGTTCCCATGGCATCGAACAGCTTTTTGCTGTCCAGGATATGATCATCCATGCTGCCCCCCACGTCATACAGGGCGATGATCTTCACCGCATTACGTTTTTCGCGCTGCCATTGAATATCAACATAGCCGCCATTGTCAGCCGTGCGGCGAATGGTGCCATCCATATCCAATTCCATGCCCGACCCCGTGCGGGCAAAGCGCCGCAACCGGCGCAAAGCCACTTTCATATTGCGATTGGATAGGGGTTCATTAGTGTCCAGGTTTCTGAACTCGCGCTTATCCCATACCTTCACCGCCTTGCGATGGCGGCTCTCATCCTGACCAATTCTGACACCTTCGGGATTATAACCATAAGCGCCAAACGGGCTGGTGCCCGCCGTGCCGATCCATTTGCTGCCGCCCTGATGACGTTTCTTCTGTTCCTCCAGGCGTTGCTTCAGGGTTTCCATCAAATTGTCAAAGCCCCCCAGGGCCTCAACCATCGCCTTTTCCTCGTCGGTCAGGTGCTTTTCTGCCAGTTTCATCAGCCATTCGGTAGGAAGCGCCATGGCTTCGGGACCACCTTCTGATAAGACACCCTGAAAGACCTCTGAAAAGACACGGTCGAACCGATCCAGATAGCGTTCGTCCTTCACCAGGGCCGCGCGCGCAAAATAGTAAAACTGCTCTGTCTCACGCCCACAAATATCCTGAGACAGCCCTTCTAGAACGCTGAGATACTCCCGCAGGCTAACCGGCACACCAGCAGATTTAAGCTTGTAGAATAGCGTGGGAAACATGGACTGCCTCTATGATGTTACACAGGAATACTAACGGTCAAAAGGACATGATCCAAGGATCAAAAGCATTTATGAAAAAATCCAAATAATCGAAACGCTTCAGAATATTTCAAATGAAGCACGAAATAATCAGACTTGCTCCCAGAATCACATTATCTTATTCTCATATGTGGTCTTAAGAAGAAATAAATCTGGACCTTTTAGCGATTGGATATGCGCTTGGATTCGGGATTTTTTCAAATGCATCCAGGTGAAAAGCTATCCAATATTAGGAACGCGGGATGAGAAACATTCCGGTGGAAAATCTGGTGGATGTCGCACGCAGTGGGCGGCGGGAAGATCGTTCTGCTCTGGCGGAAGCGATTGGTGAATTGTGCCTTAAGACCGGGCGCAACCTGTCCAACAAAGAAAAGGCGCTGGCTTATGACATCATATCGGCCCTGATACGAGACGTTGAATCGCAGGTCCGGGCCGCGCTGTCGCATCAGTTGGCAGACCAGAAAGACGCGCCGCATTCCCTGATCGTGACATTGGCAAATGACATTATAGAAGTCGCCCGCCCCGTCATTATGCGCAGTGTTGTTTTGCAGGATAATGACCTGATCGATATGATCGTCAGCAAGGCGGAATCCCATCAGGTAGCCGTGGCGCAACGGGAAAGCCTGCCGCAAAATGTTACTGAATCCCTGGTCCGGACAGAAAATTCTTCGGTGATCGCCGCCGCGCTTTCCAACACAGGGGCGCAATTTTCCGAACGTGTACTTGAAGATGTTGTCGGTCTGTCGCGCGAACATGAAGGGCTGCAAGGTCTATTGATTCAGCGCCAGGAACTATCGACCGCCCAGGCCCGGAAGATGTACGAATTCGTCGGGCAGGCCATGCGCAAAGGCTTAGAAGAGAAAATCGTCGCCAGCGGCAGCGATGTCGAAATGGACATAGAACAGGTTGTTGATCAGGCAATCGCCGAAGCCCTGGAACAGGAAGATTTTCTATCGCATCTGGATCAACCCGATGGGCATAATGAAACGGCGGGATCCGGCCTGCGACCGCATCCCCGGCAATTGGTGGGCGCGCTACAGCAGAATGACCTGTTCCGGTTTGAGGAACTGTTTCAGGAGCTGACCGACCTGACCGAACAAGGCGCCACACGTGTCCTGTATGATTCCGGTCCGGAAGCGATCGCCATTGCCTGCAAGGCCTGTGGTTTTGATCGACGAAATTTTGGGGATCTGCTGGCTCTGTTGCAGGGTGGTGGGGAGCCTGACAAGTTCCGTCAAACATCTGCCTATACAAAGATCATCGATTATTTTGAACGCATCGATGCTTCAGGGGCGGGGCGTGTTCTGGCCGCATGGCGTCGCGCACCCGATGACAGCTGGGTTCGCTGACGGCGCCAGGGTCAGCCAAAATTAAATGACGCCAGAACATCATGTTATCACACAGGGTGCCCTTACCACATTTTTCAGATAATACGACATTGCCAACGGGTCTGTTTGCGCAGGCGTTGCTTTAAGAAAGCGCTGTTACCGTTGCAGTAGTCGATGCCGGCTCTGAGCCTGATTTTTCAGGCTGATGCGTCACCAGATTCGGGGAATTCCCTGGCGCATCTGGCGCATCTGCGACCATCCGCTTGCACAACCCCTGAAGGAACGCCCCGGCGTCAATAGACAGGCTTTTGTGATGGATGTCCCCTATCACCTTTGCCGTCGATGTCAGGATGACTGTGCCGCCCCGGACCTCCCCATTCACGGTGCCAGAAATCTTGATCGTATCACCACAAATGGAGCCGTTTATTGTCGCGCCCTGCCCGATCGTGACCGTGCGGGTCCGTAAATCACCATCGATGCGGCCATCAATCTGAGCATCGCCTTCGGTTTCCAGATCACCCACAATCCGCATATCTGCGGCCACAATAGAGGGCGGCCCAGGACGCTGCGGCTTTCCGGTGTTTGCTGTGTGAGAGGGTTGCTTTGACATAGTACTGTTACGCTTAGATTTTGTGAACATGACGCCCTGCTTCAATAAAGCCGACCGGGTCCATGGCTGCGCCGTCAACGCGAATTTCATAATGGACATGCGGTCCCGTGCTACGCCCCGTGCTGCCCAGTGTACCGATTACGGTGCGATGTTCCAAGACCTCACCCACCTTGACCTTAATGCGCCGCAAATGCGCATAGACGGTTTTGATGCCACAGCCGTGGTCGACTTCAACCATATAGCCATATCCGGCATTGCGCCCTGCGAAAATCACCTTGCCTGGCGCAGAGACATGAACCGGAATACCGGCCCATCCGCCAATATCAATGCCACTGTGCATCGCAAGTTTTCCATTAATCGGATCTTTCCGCTGACCAAAGGGCGATGTCAGTTGGTAGTTATCGACCGGAGAGATCAAAGGCACACAACGCATCAGGTCATTCAAGGCTGACATACGCGCCAGGCGACTTTGCAGGATATCAACATCCGCTGCCAATTCTGCACCTGGGTTACCAATCGCCTCCCCAGCGTCGGCGCTGGCCACCTGAACACCATGATCCGGCAGCGCCCCATTCGTCTCAGGGATAATTTCCAACGGCCCACCCGTCCCGGCCTCGAAACCCGCACTGCGCAACAGCCGATCAACATCCAAACCGGCCATTTCCAACACGGCCTCATTGCGCGAAATGCCAAGCTCTGCCTCGTCCGTCAGGCGAGAGATCAGAACGGCCTGGTTCTGCTGCACACTGGTCACTTCATCCAACAATTCACGGGTCAGTGAAACCTTTTGCTCCGGAGCATTCAGCGAATCCAAACGGGCGGGAGAATCGCCCGCAACCTGCGCCAGCCCGACGACGACCTCACCAATCGCGGTTTCCATATCCACCGCATTATTGCGCGCCGTGCGCAGTTCCGCTGACAAATCCCCGATCTGGGATTCAAGTGCCTGTAATGCACTGACATCCCCCGCATCTTTGGGTCCGGTATAGGTGTCATTGGTCAGTTCCGCCAACCGCGCGACAACCACTTCCAGGCGGTGGCGGGTCTTATCCGTTGCGGCCTGATGCAGGTTCAATTCCGCCTCTACAACTGAAAGATCCGATGTCAACGCCTCCCGCTCCCCAGCCATGGCAACACGTTCGGTTTCCAGTTCCTTCAAACTCTCAGTTAAATTCGCGACATTGTTTGTCAGGCGCTCGCCTCGGGCCTCTGCCGCCGACAGCCCTGATTGCAGGGTTTCAACCTGTTGCGCCAAACGGGCGCGAATGTCATCCAGCCCTTCAACGCGGGATCGTTCCTCCGACAAGGCAGCCGTTGTGATTTGAAGCCGGGTCTCCAGCGTATCAATCTTACCATTTGCCTGAATCAATGAATGATCCAGCGCCGCCACCTTATCGCGCAATACCTCGCCCGTATCGGTCAGGGATACGATTTTCTGTCGTTCCCTGGTCAGAACATCATCGCGCTCGGATACGGTTTGCTCCAGACTGGCGACGGCATTCTGGCTGCCCTTCAGCGCATCTTCCAATTCTGCAATCCGGGCATGCAGTGCATCCCGGCTTTGGATAATACGATCCCGATCCGCCTGTGTCAGATCCAGGTCACGATTGATCTGATCGAATGCGCTTTCAATACCAGTCGTGACACTTGCCAGTTCCTGCAATTCGACGGCCCCCTGAGGCGCCGCGCTGTTATTCTGGCTCAAGATACCCTGCGCCAGACCCGCAATCTGGCTCTGATAATTCTGCAAGTCACCACGCAATTGCTCATAGGCAACACGGGCCTCCAGAATTTCCATCTGCTTTTTATCCAGATGTCGGTTCTGCAGCCAGACAAAACCATTGGCACCGGCAAGCCACAGAAATGTGCCACAAACCGCTGCCGTCATAACCATCTGGGGAACGGGCCTCAGCCGCAAATAGCGGACTTGCCCTTCAGACCGCAAAAGCAGTTCACGCTCCCGAAAAAGCCGCGCCAGCTTCGCTTTAATAGATTTGCCTGTTCCCGAACCTGTCTGGCCCGCCCGTGTCTGGAAATCCGTCATACCTGCCCATTACTGAATACCAGTGACTCAGATTGTGGCGCATCTGCCGGTTCTTGGCTCAGCGATGCGCCGTCAATCGACTCAGTGCGTTGATGGCTTTTAAGTCCCCTAACACCCTTCTGGGCCATCAATACATACCCGATGAAAGCGCGTCATGCGAGTCTAGATTTAACCACGTTCAATCAAGCCCGGCTCCTTCGGCCGATGTCTTCAGACAAGCCTGTAACCAATCCTTGAATTTCAGGATACGCGGTTCGTTCCGACGCTCTTTCGGACATACGAAATACCAGGGTGCGCGGCTTTCGACGGAAAATTCAAAGGGCTTTACCAGGCGACCACGATCCAGATCATCCGCCACAAAAGCCTGGGTCGCCAGGGACACGCCCTCGCCAGCGGCGGCTTCTTCTAAGGCCAGAAGGTAACTGTCGAAGCGCGATCCTTTCGGGGATGGGCTAAGGTCGGATATACCCGCTGCATTCAACCAATCAGGCCAGTCATTTTTTGCCGGATAGACTTCCAGCAATCGGTGATGACGCAAATCTTCAGGCCGCTTCAAGGGCGGGCCGGATTCCAACAGGCTGGGCGCGCAAACCGGAAACAGCTTTGCCTTTCCCAGGGATGTATAGTCCAGGTCTGCGTGTTTTGTCTCAACGAACAAGATTGCCGCATCCACCTCTCCGCGCGCAAAATCCCAATCGGTATAAGATGTCGCCAGGGCTATTTGAACATCGGGATGTTCCTTCGAAAACGCATGAAGGCGCGGCAGCAGCCACTTCACGGCCAGGGTGACATAAACCTGTATCGTCAACGGGCCGGAACTGTGCTGACGGCGCAGCATTTCCGTCCCAGCAATGATGTTATCAAACGCCTCCCGCAGGATGGGAAACAGGATTCGTCCTTCTTCCGTCAGATGCACAGCACGCCCCCCGCGCGAAAACAGGGGAACGGATAAATGATCCTCCAATGCCTTGACCTGATGACTGATGGCGGAATGCGTCACATTCAATTCATCCGCAGCCATCCGAAAGCTGCTATGGCGGGCCGCCGCCTCGAACGCCCGCAAGGCGCTTAAAGATGGCAGACGCCGATGACGGCTGATTGGCGTGTTTGTGTTAGTTTCTGTCACCTTGTGCATCCCCGAAAACATAACGGATCAAGGAAATCCCTGACTGTCAGAGAGTCCTATCAATGAATTCAATTTACCGATATTTGAAATGAAACCCATTGTCGAGCCACAGAATGACCACACGACTGTATGTGAATTTAATTCCTGCTCAACACCGATGTAAGCACCGACTGGATTGGTCGAGAAATTCAAGAGATCATATAGGGCGCGATGCGCAAATTGAACAGTTTGACCTTATTACAAAGTCTTCCTAAAACACTCCCATGAGCAAAACAGACACCCTTCCCCTGCGCGATGCGACCGAACAGGATGGTCCCGCGCTTCAGTCGCTGTATTCCGCCTTTTACGCGGAAGAAGGCATTGTGCTGGACCCAGATCGCCAATGGCAAAACCTGCTGGCCATGATCCGGGCGCCTGGATCCAAAATGCTGGTGGCAGTCGCCCCCGATGGCAGCCTTGTCGGGCTTGTAACCGCTACAATTACCTGGGGCGTGGAATTTGGCGCCTGCGCAGAGGTGGAAGATCTTTTCGTGCTGCCTGCCCATCGTGGGAAAGGTCTGGCAAAGCACCTGATGCGAACGGTCATTGATTTCTGTCAGGATCAAGGGGCAGAAATGGTCAGTGTGGTTGTAACCCCCGATGGATTGGAACAAAATCTAAAGAAATTCTACACGACGTTGGACTTTGTTGAGAGTGATCGGACCGTTTTCTATAAGTCCCTAAAAAGAACTGGCTAGGATCCACCCTATGGGCTTCAAGCGCTATGCCGTCTATTTTGGGCCAAGGCCGAATGAACCTTTACATGATTTTGGGAAATTCTGGTTTGGGATCGATCCCGAAACCGGCGCGTCCCTGCCAACCAGTCCTTTGCCCGGACATTCCGAGGATATGCATTCAGCGATCATCAAGGCACCCAGGCACTATGCCCTACACGGAACATTGAAGCCGCCTTTTGTCTTAGCTGATGGCACAGAGTATGACGCCCTGAAAGAGGCGGTATCAGACCTTGCCGCAACACTAAGTCCAGTAACGCTGTCGCCCTTATATCTGAAAGATTTAAACGGGTTCCTGGCCCTGTGTCCCACGGAACCATCGGCTTCTTTGCGCGCTTTGGCAGGACGCTGTGTCACAGAACTGGACGCCTTTCGACGCCCCGCATCGGAAGGTGAAATTGAAAAGCGACGCGCTGCCGGACTGACGCCCAATCAGGACTCAAACCTGCTGCGCTGGGGCTATCCCTATGTGCTGGATGACTTCCGCTTCCACATCACCCTAACCAGCCGGTTACAAGACAAGGAGAGACAGACAGTCGCTGCGACTTTGTCCCCCAGAGTGAGCCCAATACTGACAGCGCCTACTGTGTTACAGGATTTGTGCCTTTATGGGGAACCGGAAGACGGCAGCCCGTTCCGCATCGTTGCGCGCATCCCCTTAGGGTGACGCCCGCTGATTCAAGGCGGCGATGAATGCTGCTTCTGCGTCCGCTAAAGACCCATTATTCTGGATGGTGACGACATCGGGGCCATGGGGGAACAGCGGGGGCGCCCGACGCAATCTGGCTTCTATATCAGCCGCAGACTCTCTGCCGCGCACACTCAGCCGCTGTGCCAGAATGTCAGGGCTGGCGGTGACAACCAGAATCAGGCGGTTGGGAAATCGCGTGCGGATATCATCGATAACACTGCGCGACAGATTAACGAGGACAGAGCGGCCCAGAGCCAGAGTCTCTTCGATATCAATCGGGATCCCATAAGACAAACCGTGCGCTTGCCAATGCAGGGTAAACCCTCCAGCGGCGGCTCTGGCCTGAAACTCAGCTTCAGAAAGGGCTTCATGGGCCTCTCCGCCTGCATCTTGGGATCGGGTAATCGCCCGTGTGACGAAGCGGACCGGGCCATGCTCCCCGAAATGGCGACGGGCGGCATCAATCAGGCTGTCCTTGCCAGCGCCACTGGGGCCGACCACGCCAATAAAACGCCCCCGCGTCATGGGTCAGGAAACCCGAATGCCGTCGCGCCAGACCCCGCGCAGGATAGGATGGTGCGGATGGTCATGAACCCGCACCACGTCCCCTTTCAACCCCACCGCAATTTCTCCACGATCCGTCAGTTTGGCGGCCCGCGCAGGATTGCGAGTCACTGTCGCCACAGCCGCTGGCAAGTCCATAGTGTCGGCCTGATCGACAAGCAGGAAGGCAGAATGGACCAGGCTGGCCGGGACATAATCGCTGGAGACAATATCCAGAAGTCCCAGTCTGGCCAATTCAATCGCAGCCACATTCCCCGAATGCGACCCGCCACGCACCAGATTCGGCGCGCCCATCAGAACGGCCAGGCCCGCCGCATGGGATGCTTCCGCCGCTGCGACTGTGGTGGGAAATTCCGCAATCGTCATGCGGTCGGATACGGCCTCGGCGACATGGTCTACGGTCGCGTCGTCATGGCTGGCCAGGGCATGCCCGTGCTGATGGGCCAAATCGACGGCATAGCGACGGTTTTTTTCGCCATACAGGCCCTGTTCCACCCGGCGCTCATCCATATAGACCTTCATCTGTTCGTCGTTGAAGCCTTTTTTGTGTTTGTAGTACTGGACATATTTGCTCTCATCGACAAATTGGCGCTGTCCGGGTGTGTGGTCCATGATCGACACAAGTCCGGTCAAGGGGCGATTGATCAATGGCTGTAGTAAATTTTCCAGATCCGGGAAGCATATTTCACAGCGCAGATGCACCAGATGGCGCGCCTTGAACAGGCCGTCCCTTTCGCCCGTCTCCAGCGCATCACAAATATCCTGCAACGCCTTCAGGCGAATATCGCCTTCGTCAAAGGCCCCAACTGAAACGCTGTCATAAACCGTCGTGATGCCCGCAGATATGATTTGCGTGTCATGGGCGATAGAGGCCGCAACAGACGGCCAGACCGCACCAGGGCGGGGCATGATGTGCTTTTCGATATTATCGGTATGAAGCTCGATCATGCCAGGCATCAGATAATCACCCGCACAATCAATGACCTGCGCACCCGGCAGGGACGGAACCGCGTCTCCTTCTTCAATGGCCGTGATCAGACCATCTGTCACGGTCACACGCCCGGCCCCCATCACGCGATCGGCCAGAATTACCCGCGCATTGGCAAAAATGGTTGTCCCGATTGCATCCTGTAGATTGGCGTTCCTGGTGGTGCTTCGAATATCGTTCATGTCCCATTCCATATCTTTTGTTCAGGCGGATACCTTGAAATCGCCAATCGAGAATTCCCGATCACAGATCGCCGCCCGTGTATCGGCATCATGAAAGATGCCAACCAAAGCCCGTCCTGCCGCTTTTGACGATCTGATCAAATCCAGTACCGCCTCGCGATTGGCCTGATCCAGCGATGCGGTTGGTTCATCCAGCAGCATTACCGGATAATCTGCAACAAATCCCCGTGCAATATTCACACGCTGTTGTTCCCCGCCGGAAAATGTCGCGGGGGCAAGGTGCCACAGGGATTCCGGCAAATTGACCCGGGTCAGCATCACGGCGGCCTGATCCCGAGCCGTTGCGCCATCAACGCCGCGCATTATCAATGGTTCTGCAACGACATTCAGCGTCGAAACCCGGGGCACGACCCGCAGAAACTGGCTGATATAGCCCAATGTCCAGCGCCGCACCTGCAAGATGTCGCGTGCATTGGCTTTTGCGATATCGACCCAGCCCCCCTTATGCAAAACCTCTACCTGTCCCCCCTGGCACAGATAATTGCCATAGATCATGCGCATCAGTGTGGATTTCCCCATGCCCGATGGGCCTGCCAGGGCAACACATTCCCCGGCACGGGCCTGCATGGTCAATCCCTTGAAAACCGGCAATGTGATCCCATCCTGATTGTGCAGAGTGAAGGATTTTTCAACATTGGTCAGGCGCAGTAAATCAGTCATAAAAGCTCCCTCCCCGTCTCATGGATGCAAGACAGAGGATACAAGTAGCTGGGTATAGGCATCTTGCGGATCATCCAGGACCTGATCGGTTAGTCCCGTTTCAACGATCAGGCCACGCCGCATCACCACCAGTCGATGGGACAGCAACCGGGCCACGGCCAGATCATGGGTGACGATGATCGCACTGAGCCCCATTTCCGAGACCAGCCCCCGCAACAGATCCAGCAATCGGGCCTGAACTGAAACATCCAGCCCCCCTGTCGGCTCATCCATGAAGACCAGACGCGGACCGGTCACAAGATTTCGTGCGATCTGCAATCGTTGCTGCATTCCGCCAGAGAATGTGTCCGGGCGGTCATCGATGCGGCTGACATCCACTTCGGTCTTTTCCAGCCAATCCAGTGCCTGTTCGCGAATATTGCCATAGTGGCGGGCACCGCCTGCCATCAGCCGTTCGCCCACATTGCCGCCAGCGCTGACTGTCATGCGCAATCCGTCCCGCGCATGTTGATGCACAAAGGCCCAGTCGGTGCGCATCAACATACGGCGTTGAGGCTCTGATACAGTATGCACATTCAATGCGGAGCCGAGGCGATCTGTATACAGAATCTCCCCTGAATCCGGCGTCAGTCGGCCGGCCAGACAATTCAACAGCGTTGTCTTACCCGACCCGGATTCTCCGACGATGCCGATCACTTCCCCTGGATACAGATCAAAGCTGATATCAGAACAGCCAAGATGCGGCCCATATGTCTTGGTAACGGATTGGACCGATAGTAAAGGCGTTTGGGCGTTTTCGGTCTCAGTCATTCTGCGGCCTCCTGCCCTGGGCCTTGATAGCCCTGCTGCTGACGTGTCGAACAATGATCGGTATCAGAACAAACGAACATCCGCGTGCCCTGATCATCCATGATCACCTCATCCAAGAAGCTGTTGGTTTCCCCACATAAAGAGCACGGTTCATCCCAGGCCTGAATTTCAAAAGGGTGATCCTCAAAATCCAGACTGACCACATCGGTATAGGGCGGCACGGCATAGATCCGCTTTTCCCGACCCGCGCCGAACAATTGCAGGGCGGCACAGCGATTCATTTTCGGATTATCAAATTTCGGCGTCGGCGATGGGTCCATGATATAGCGATCATTCACCTTCACCGGATAGGCATAGGTCGTCGCGATATGACCGTGGCGCGCAATATCCTCATACAGTTTCACATGCATCAGGCCGTATTCTTCCAGCGCATGCATTTTACGGGTCTCGGTCTCACGCGGTTCCAGAAAACGCAGCGGTTCCGGGATCGGCACCTGATAGACCAAAATCTGCCCTTCATGCAGCGGCATTTCGGGGATGCGGTGACGGGTTTGGATCAGGGTCGCATCCTCGGTCTTTTCTGTCGTCGCGACTCCGGCGACACGCTGAAAGAATTTACGGATAGAAACCGCATTGGTCGTGTCATCGGCCCCCTGGTCGATCACCTTCAAAACATCGTCAGGTTCCAGAATTGAGGCCGTGACCTGGATACCGCCCGTGCCCCAACCATAGGGCATGGGCATTTCACGCCCGGCAAAAGGAACCTGATAACCCGGCACGGCAACCGCCTTCAGCAAGGCGCGGCGGATCATCCGCTTGGTCTGTTCATCCAGATAGGCGAAATTGTATTCCAGCTCATCGTCTTGTGTTTCCGTACTCATTCTGCGGCCTCCTTTGCTTCGAAGGCTGTACCCTCTTCCACGTGTTTGCGCATTTTCCGCACCAGATTTAGCTCCGACTGGAAGTCCACATAGTGGGGTAACTTCAAATGCTCCACGAAGCCCGTTGCCTGAACGTTGTCACAATGGGACAGGACGAATTCCTCATCTTGGGAAGGCGCTGTGCGTTCCTCTCCCAGTTCCCCTGCCCGCAGTGATCGGTCCACCAGCGCCATGGCCATGGCCTTGCGCTCCCCATGTCCCAGCGCGACGCCATAACCCCGCGTGAATTGCGGCGGCGCAGTCTTGGAGCCCTTGAACTGGTTAATCATGTTGCATTCGGTCATTTCCATCTCGCCGATCTGGATGGGAAATCCCAGCTCTTCTGGCTGAAATTCAACCGCTACCCGCCCGACACGAATTTCACCGGCAAAAGGATGGTTCTTGGCATAGCCACGTTGGGTGGAATACCCCAAGGCCAGCAGGAACCCTTCATCCCCCCGCGCCAGGCTTTGCAATCGGGTCGATCGATCCATCGGGTATTCGACCGGGGTACGGGTAATATCCCCAGGCTGTGCCTGATCCTTGGATGCTTCAGGTGTCTCCACCAGCCCTTCGCCTGCCAGCAGGTCCAGCACGTGCCGCGCCTGAGGCATCGCTTCATCCATGGAAATCGCTTCCTCTGCACTGCCGCCATCTGCCGCCAGTTTGAAGTCAATCAGCCGATGCGTGTAATCGAAGGTCGGGCCCAGAATTTGACCGCCCGGCACATCCTTGAATGCAGCAGAGATACGGCGATCAATTTTCATTGCGCCAGTTTCGACCGGCAAACTATTGCCGAAACGAGCCAATGTCGTGCGATAGGCACGCACCAGAAAAATCGCTTCAATCATATCTCCGCGCGCCTGCTTCAGCGCTAGGGCCGCCAGATCTGGATCATAAACGGACCCTTCGGTCATCACACGCCCCACGGCCAGCTTCATCTGTTCGCGGATCTGATCCACCGTTAAGTCCGGGGTGGACGTCTTCCCGCGCCGATCTTCGGCCAGCAAGCGATGGGCATTATCAATCGCGCGCTCACCGCCTTTTACAGCAACATACATGGGTCTAAGCCTCCAATCGGGTTAGGCGTGTGCTGCGGGGGATCGCGGCAAGACTGTCTGGTCCCGCGAAAATGGTATCCACCCCCAATGGAAACAGCATCGCATTGCGCTCAAGGGCGTCCCAGGCGTCCGCGGTCATTCCACCAGGTGCAAAATCACACGTTGTTTCAATGCCTGGCCCGGCCAAACGCGCGCCCCCGACCACATCGAATCCGGGCACCAATGCTATGGCTGTCGCAGACCGGTCTGGGTATTCATCCGTGCCAATCGCTAAATCCAGCATGACTTGCGGCAGATCCGCGACCGGGAAAAAAGCGAACTGTGCCTTTGCAATATCCGCATCAAAGGGGGCACCGGTATGGAAGCTGAAATGTCCAATGATACGGTCATTGCGCAGATCTGGCGCCAACCAATAGGGCGTATCTGGATCCATCAGGCTTAAGGCAATGCAGACCGCCGCCCCATTCAAGGGGGCAGGAACCGGGGCCTTCACAGGCAGTAATTTCAATTCACCCGGCCGGGCCATCGCATCCAGAATGGTGCGAAAACTGACTGCAGCATCGCGAACCGGATCTGCAAAGCCGGGGGCCAAATCGGTAAGGGTCATCGTTTAATCCTCCCCTCGCACAAGGGTGAAAAAATCAACCTTCGTCGCCGCAACCTTTTTAGCGCGCGCCATATCCCGCGCCGCCTGTTCGGCCTTTAACGGCTCTATGATTGAATTCATGATTTCCAGTCGACGCTCCGGCTGTTGCAGCATCGCGTCCAACAGGGCACAGCAGCGCGCCTTTTTCTTGTCACGGCCCGCCTGATAAGCATGCCCGACTGTCCCATCAGACAATTTCACACTGCAGCGTGTCACCGTCATTTCGCCCATGTTAAAGGCTCCACCGGCCCCACCGATTCGGCCCTGGGTCATGATCAACCCGCTTTCCGGCTTCCGAAGAAATTCATAATCCGGTTTTTCAGGTACCGCTTCGAACAAGTCTGACAAACGGGCGGAAGGGGCCATGGACAAGACCCCTATCCAGGCTTGCCGGGCGCGCTGGTCATCAGACAAAGGCGCCCGCCAGGACCGATCATCCTCTATATCTGGGTTGGAATTTTCATTCCTCACAAACCGCCTCCTGTTAAGACAAAGATGCCACGACACTCAACAAACCAGTCAAAGGTCTAGACAGTCGTCAATTTTTCGTATAGACGTCTAGACAAATATAAGATGCCTAAGCTTAGACCCAATTGCAAGATCGAAGCATGGCATTGATGATGAAATTCTTGTGACGGGTGGCATAACCAAAGGGGCAAGTCGTGTATCTTTCTGATGGAGAACCAATTTGGCGACAGATTGCCGGCTCATTAGAGGCCGAAATCGACCAGGGCGTCTATGAGCCGGGGGACCGTCTTCCCACAGAAGCCGACCTGTCGCGTCGTTTTGCTGTCAATCGCCACACCGTTCGCCGCGCAATGAGTTACCTTCAGGAAATTGGCAAGGTCCGAATTGAACAAGGGCGCGGCACATTTGTCCAAAGTGACCTGATCGAATATCCCATTGGGGAGCGTACCCGCTTCACCCAAAACATCACCAGTGGCAACCGCATGCCCAGCAAGACACTGCTGCGGACCGAACAGGTCCGTGCCGACGCGGTCATTGCCCGAAATCTGGATCTGCGGAAGGGTGCCCCCGTCGTGCTGTTGGAAGCGGTCAGTGAAGTTGATGGTCGCCCGATCAGTGTTGCCACTCATTACTTCCCCGCAAAACGATTTGCGGGAATGATTGCAGCCTTTCGTGACACTTTATCGATCACCGCCGCCCTGGATGCCTGTGGCGTGCACGATTACAAAAGGTTTTCCACACGCATCACCGCCACAATGCCAACGCGCCAACTGGCGATTCATTTACAGCAGCCTCCAACACGCCCCGTCCTGCAGACAGAAAGCATCAATGTGGATCTGGACGGGCGCGCAATTGAGTACGGCCTGTCCTATTATGCAAGTGACCGCACGCAATTGATTGTAGAAAGCGAACCCCTGCGAGAGCACTCGGCCATTAAAAAGCCCAGCTGATCCGCGCGCCATTGGCATAACGCTTGCATAAATACCCTCAATGCAAACCGATTGAGGATTTGGGTTATGCTGGAAGCCGCAGCGTTTAGCCTTTTCAGTGCTGGAGCCTCCCTATTAACGGGAACAGAAAAGCGTCCGGAAAAAGAGGACGTTGCCGATTCTAACGCAAACTCTTTTATCGCCAACCTCTTCAATTCAAATGACAAAGAGGTAAAATCAACCAGCCTGTCCTTTGCCGACATTGCAAAAATGTTCGATGTCACCGGCATATCCCCAACCGAGATTGACCAACTGGCAGGCGCGTTGAAAGACAGCGGTGCTGCCAGTGATCAGGATATCCTGCAGTTACAGACCAAGGGCTCAGAGTTCCTGTCAAATCTGCCGGGCAATTATTACTCTGGCGGAAAACTTGACGAGAAGACCGACCTGCTCGGATTCATGCAATCGGCCCTGTCACAGGCTCAGGCGGCTGGAGAGCCAACAGAATCCCTGGCGTCCCAGGTTTCCCTACTCTCCAATCTGGCAGCAGCAAATTCCGCAGGAACCGCGCAAATCAATGCAGGGTTTTCCTCAAATCTGGCTTCTGGAACATTGCGGACTTTGATCGCGCTTCAAGGCTAGAGTCTTGATTGCGCAAGGGGGGCACACTAGGGTCAGTGACCATCCGTAACCCTTGCCCTCAGGATTATCCTCAATGCGCTTTACCAGCACGTCCAGCTATGTCGCCTCCGAAGATCTTGCCGTCGCCGTGAATGCCGCTGTCACACTGCAACGCCCCTTGCTGGTCAAGGGAGAGCCTGGTACCGGAAAGACGCAATTGGCGCGGGAAATCGCAACCGCCCTGGACCGCCCCTTTATCGAATGGCATGTGAAATCCACCACCAAGGCGCAGCAGGGTCTGTATGAATATGATGCCGTCAGTCGCCTGCGCGACAGCCAGTTGGGCGATGAGCGGGTGCATGACATCCGCAACTACATCATCAAAGGAAAACTGTGGGAGGCGTTCACGACTGATCCGGCCCCTGTCCTGTTGATTGACGAGGTGGACAAGGCCGATATCGAATTCCCCAATGATCTGTTGCTGGAACTGGACCGCATGGAATTCCATGTCTATGAGACAAAGGAAGTGATCCGGGCGGAAAAGCGCCCCATCGTGATCATCACGTCGAATAATGAGAAAGAATTGCCCGACGCCTTCCTGCGACGCTGTTTCTTCCATTTCATCCGCTTCCCTGACCCTGAGACCATGGAACAGATCGTTCAGGTTCACTTTCCCGATATCAAGAAGCGGCTGTTGAGCGAGGCCCTGGCCCTGTTCTTCCAGGTGCGCGAGGTTCAAGGCCTGAAAAAGCGCCCCTCAACCTCTGAATTGCTGGATTGGATCAAGCTGCTGATGGTGGAAGATATCTCCCCCGAAACATTGCGTGAAACAGACCCCAGCAAGGCCATCCCCCCGCTGCATGGCGCGTTGCTTAAGAATGAACAGGACGTACATCTGTTTGAGCGTCTGGCCTTCCTGTCCCGCCGGGAAGGATCAAGAGGCTAAGGATTTGGGCTGGTTGTCAAAGCGAGTTTGATCAGGCCAAAGAACGTTTCGGGCCCACTGAATTCCCACCCGATATGGGTTCCGCATTCAACACACAGCGCAACCCGCCATGCGAGTCCCGGAAACCAGGAAAATTGTGTGCTGGGCCGGCCCAACATACCCGCGCCTGGTGCGTGAATAAAACACTGTACCGTGAAGACGTGGCCTGCCGGATTGAAGACCGTGTGTTGATGTGCGCCGCGCCTATGAATGGCGAAACATTGCCGCGTCACTGTGGCATGGCATTTCGCACAGAAAAGACGATCATCGCCCTGCCCTTCCTGCACTTCATTCTTGTCGCTTTGTTCCGTGTCCAGCATGGTGCGCAAACAGTGTGAGTCCCCACCCTATGAGGCAAGCAAAAATGAGCAGATTTAACGGACAACGCGCCATCGTGACCGCCGCTGGGGGCGGCATCGCACGGACCATCGCGGAACAATTACATCGCGAGGGCGCTGCGGTCTTTGCTGGCGATGTTGATATCAAGGGCCTGTCCAGTCTGCCCGATGGGATATCCTATCAACGCTGTGACGTTTCAAACCGCATAGAAGTTGATGCGTTCTTTGATGCCGCCCTAGCCCATCTGGGCGGTGTGGATATCCTGATCAATGCAGCGGGAATAAAGGGACCAACCGGCGTCATTGAAGATACCGATCCCTCCGCCTGGGCTGCCTGCATCGATGTCAATCTGACCGGTGCCTATCATTGCCTCAGGCGGGTATTGGGCCCAATGAAGGCGCAGGGCTCCGGCTCCATCATCAATTTCTCCTCAACAGGCGGCCTGTATGGCTATCCGGAACGCAGCCCCTATTGTGCGGCGAAATGGGCAATTATCGGCCTGACCAAAACGGCAGCTGCAGAGGCTGGCCCGTCCGGTGTGCGGGTCAATGCCCTGTGCCCCGGCTCCGTCGAAGGCGACCGCATGGACAGGGTAATTGCGGACGAAGCCTTAACGACCGGAAAAAGTGTTGAGCAGATCCGTGCGGATTATGTGAAAGATACCAGCATGCGCTGTTTCGTGACCGCAGAAGACATATCCGAAATGGCGCTGTTCCTGTGCTCCAAGGCCGGTGCACGGGTTTCCGGCCAGGCCATCAGCGTGGACGGCCATACCAGCATGCTATAAGGGCCGCAGCCGCCTTGCATCCAGGGCACCCTGAAGGATGAAGCTGGCTGCCATTTTGTCGACCACCTGACCGCGCCGGGCGCGGGTCATATCGGCCTGTTCGATCAGCACACGTTCCACCGCGCTGGTCGACAGACGCTCGTCCCAGAAGGCGATGGGCATGTCCCATTTCGCGACGGAAATCAGATTGCGGGCGAATTGGCGTGACGACTGACAGCGCTTGCCTTCCGTTCCATCCATATTGACCGGCAGGCCGATGACCAGGCCGCCAATACGGCGATCCGCCACGATTTCAGCCAGCCGCGCGACATCCTGCGTGAACTTTGCGCGCCGGATGGTTTCCAGGGGCGACGCAATGCTGCCGGCGGGATCCCCAATGGCGATCCCGATGGTTTTTTCCCCCAGATCAAGGCCTAAAAGGCTGACCCCGGCGGGCAGGTCATAGACGGTTTCTAAGATCATGACTGTGCATAGGGCGTGATCAGCCTTTGGGCAAGCCTGACGACTTGCCGCGCTGGAAGGCGGGTGATAGTTTCCGCGCACAAATTCATCCCGATATTCAACGCAGAGAGCCGCACATGGCCATTGATACCAAAACCGTCGCCCGCGTTGCCCATCTGGCGCGCATCGCATTGCCAGAAGACCGTCAGAACTCGCTGGCGGCAGAACTGGATACGATCGTCGCCTGGGTCGAGCAATTGTCCGAAGTGGATACGGACGGCGTGCAACCCATGTCATCGGCCGTTGAGATGACCGCTCAATGGCGGGAGGATAAAGTGACAGATGGTGGCTATCCGGAAAAGATTGTCGCCAATGCACCAGACCCGGTCGGTGATTTCTTCTCCGTCCCCAAAGTTGTTGAATAGGAGCTGGGGGCGATGAGCGACCTTCTGGATTTAAGCCTGGCAGATGCCCGAGACGGCCTGCGTAAGAAAGCATTCACCGCTGTTGAACTGACAGAGGCCTATCTGGCCGCCATGGATAAGACCAGGGTGCTGAATGCCTATATCACCGAAACACCGGACCAGGCCCGCGCCATGGCCGCAGACAGCGACAAGCGATTGGCTGCAGGCACGGCGGGGCCATTGGAAGGCATCCCCTTGGGTGTGAAGGATCTGTATTGTACCGAAGGGGTGCTGACGACAGCCGCCTCTCACATTCTAGACGGGTTCAAGCCGCCCTATGAATCGACGGTCAGCGGCAAGCTGTGGTCGGCAGGTGCAGTGCTGTTGGGTAAGACCAATCTGGATGAATTTGCCATGGGGTCGTCCAACACGACCAGTTTCTATGGGCCCGTCCGTAATCCCTGGCAGGATAAGACCGATCCGGACAAGGCCCTGGTGCCCGGCGGGTCGTCCGGCGGGTCGGCGGCGGTTGTTGCCGCACGCTCCGCCCTGGCCAGCATTGGTACAGATACCGGCGGATCGATCCGCCAGCCTGCGGCCCTAACCGGTACTGTGGGCCTGAAACCGACTTATGGCCGGTGCAGCCGGTGGGGTGTCGTCGCCTTCGCCAGTTCCCTGGATCAGGCTGGGCCCTTCACACGAACGGTTCGCGATGGCGCGATTATGCTGGGTGCGATGGCCGGACATGACGCGAAGGATTCAACCAGCGCCAATATCGCTGTCCCTGATTTCGAAGCTGCCCTGAAACGGGGCGTCAAAGGGCTGCGCATCGGCATTCCACAGGAATACCGCCTGAAAAGCCTGGCCGATGAAATCGATGATCTGTGGCAACGCGGCATTGATTGGCTGCGGGCGGCCGGTGCGGAAATTGTGGATATCTCCCTGCCCCATACGAAATATGCGCTGCCCGCCTATTACATCATCGCCCCGGCGGAGGCCTCATCCAATCTGGCGCGGTATGACGGCGTACGGTATGGCCTGCGCAGCGAGGGCAAGACCCTGGATGAGATGTACGCGAACACCCGTCGCGATGGCTTTGGCAATGAAGTACAGCGCCGGGTTCTGATTGGTACCTATGTGCTGTCCGCCGGGTATTACGATGCGTATTACCTGAAAGCGCAGAAGGTGCGTACGCGCATTGCAGAAGACTTCCGCAATGCCTGGTCTCAATGCGACGTCATGCTGACGCCTGCAACACCGTCTGCCGCCTTTGGCATAGATGACAAGCAGGATGACCCGATCCAGATGTATCTGAACGATGTCTTTACAGTGACGGTCAATCTGGCGGGGCTGCCAGGAATTGCCGTCCCTGCCGGATTGGACCACAAGGGCCTGCCGCTGGGCCTGCAATTGATCGGCAAACCGTTTGATGAGGAAACCCTGCTACAGACGGCCCAGGCCCTGGAAGACGCCGCACAGTTTTCCGCCGTCGCAGGATTGCGCGCGTAACGAAAGCATCACGCGGACGCGTGATGCTTTACCGGGGCACCTGCTGGTCTATTTCTTCTGCGATAGCCGGGGCGGCTAAATCCGGGGCATAGGCGGCCTGGGCAGCACGGGGTTCATAGGCTTCCTGATCCTCCTCCGGCACCGGCTCTTTGCGCATAATGCGATAGGCGACAAACAGCCCATAGCTACAGGCGATCACCACTGCCACATACATATAGGCCGTAACGCCCAAAAAACTGGTCAGAACTGTTGTCGCGCCAGGCAGGATAAAGGCCGATGCCGACCAGGCGAACAGCATCGTCATGGACAGTGAAACATAATATTGCGGCTCTGCCCGGTCATTGGCATGGGCAGTAGCGACAGCATAAATCGTCTCCGTCGCCCCGGCCCAGATCCCAAACAAGGCAATCATCAGCCATAGGTTCATTCCTTCCAGCCGCGTACAGATCAATGCAAAAACCACGATGATCACACAGGCAATGATCAGAACGATCCGGCGATCCATTCGGTCCGACAGGGCACCCAACGGCATCTGCACCGCAATCATGCCAAACTGCATCAGGAAAACCAGCAGCCCGATATCAGACTGGGAATACCCTGTTTCCTGGGCATAAATTGGGGCGAAGCCTTGCACCATCATGGTCAATCCACCAACAGCGAGCAACCCAACCAGACCCACAGGGGATATGCGCCACACCGCGCGCAGTGCGACCTTAACGGCCTCTGGCGGTGGCGGGGTGGGTAAATTGGTCAACCCCACCGGCAAAATAGCCAAAGTCCCAAACAGCACCGCGATCATCGGGCCAATCGGTGTTTCAAGGTCAATCCACGCGATCAGATACCCACCAAGTCCGATGCACAGCACATAAGACATATAGAAAATTGCCATAACGCGGCCGCGCCACTCATTGGGGCAGGAATCATTCATCCAGCTTTGCGCGATGATGAACAGGCCCGTCACAGCAAATCCATAGGCAAACCGCGCCCCGATCCACAGGATTGGATCAAGGGTCATGCCGATCAATAGATGGGTCAGCAACATGACCGACGCCAATGTCATGAAGGCCCGCGCATGCCCTACCCGCTTCACAAGGCGCCCAACGGCCAGACATCCCAGGAATCCCCCTGCCGCCATACCTGTCAGTATCCATCCCGCCATCGAGGGGGGATAGCCCAATCCTCCCAACCGGGTCGGCACATAGGCGAATATCAGACCATTCCCAACCGCCACCAATGCCATGGACAAAATCAAGCCCGCAACGGCAAAGGGCGGTGGGGTAATGACGCGCTGTGACGCCGACAGTCGGGATGTTTGGGTCATAAGGCCTCAACGAAAAAAAACGGTCATCCTCTTTCGGACGATCTGGCCCTGGGGTCAATCCGTTCCATGCGGTCACCTTGTGATAAACCGACTGTGATTTGTGCGGATCAAGAACCCGGCCCTATTCTAACGGCGGTTCAACACACCAAGAGATAAGGTAAGGTTTGATGAAGAAACTGACATTTGCACTGTGTTTCGCCCTATCCAGCTTCGCCCTATCCTCAACCCACGCAGCCGAAGGGCAGCGCGTCACCCTGACAGGGGAATTGATTGATACCTGGTGCTACACGTCTGAAATCATGTATGCGCTGGGCACCGCCCATCACAAATGCGCTGTGTGGTGTGCCGTGGGCGGCATCCCCGTCAGCATTCGCACCGACGATGATCAGGTTTATGTGATCCTGAAGGTGGAAGAAGATGACACCAGCGTCGCCAATCCCCGGCTGGTGCAGATTCAAACCCATCAGGTCACCGTGAACGGCGACTTATATGCCCGTGACGGTGTGAATTACCTGATTGTCGATCAGGTCGCCGATGATCATGGCATCGTCCATGTAAATCATGAAGATTTTGGCATTCAGCCGTTCTGAGGAGGAGAATAAGTGATGATGAAGCGGTTCCTTCCTTTCCTGATGCTCAGCCTTACAGGCTTTTCCACCCCCATTCAGGCCGCCGATTCGTGGGGCATTAATGGTGAGGAAAAGGCCCGCATTCAAGTCACCGTGGTAGACCTGTTATGTGAACTGACAGGAAACTGCGCCGACAATTGCGGCGACGGCACACGTCAACTTGGCCTGTTGCAGGATGATGGAACCCTGCTGCTGCCAGCCAAGAATAATGATATTTTTGCAGGCGCAACGGCGGATTTGATCCCCTTCTGTGGCAAGAAGATCGAAGCAGACGGCCTACTGATCAAAAAAGATCAGATCACCATGTTCGCGCTGCAGTTCAAACGGGAATTGCCTGATGGAAAATGGAGCCGCGCCAATTGGTTCACCAAAGACTGGGCCGAACGCAATGGTCAGGATGCGGATCGCTGGTTTGAAAAAGATCCAACGATTAAGGCCGAATTAGAAAGAACCGGTATTCTGGGTCTGCCGGGCGTACCTTATGTCCCGCAATAAGGCCTTTCTGATAGCAGTTCTGATCTTTATCGGGATTGGAACGGCCCGGGCAGATACCGTGTTTCCCCCCAATCTGTTTGGCGGTCCCTTCAGTCTGACAGACGAAAGGGGAAACACGGTCACGAATGCGGATTTTCGCGGTCAATTCATGCTGATCTATTTCGGCTATACATTTTGCCCGGATATCTGTCCCGGCGATTTATCCAGACTGGCAACGGCGTTGGACAGCATGCCACCAGAAAATGCTGATCGGGTGCAGCCGATCTTCATCACCGTGGACCCGGAACGCGACACACCGGACATTACGGGCCCTTATGCCGCCGCCTTTCATCCAAGATTTCTGGGCCTGTCGGGCGCCCCGGACGCTGTGAAGCAGGCAGTTATCGCCTATCGCGTCCATCGGGCAAAGGTTTTCCCGGAAGGGGCCGCGCCCGATGATTATCTTGTCAGCCATTCGCCAAATGCCTATCTGATGGGGCCGGATGGTGGGTTCCTGACCCTGTTCCCCCACGACAGCGATCCTTCAGCGATCGCAGCCGCCATCACGGCTTATGTGCAGGATGCCAGTGGCAGCTAGAGCAAACTCAAATCATTCATGGTTGCTCTGGTTACTTCCCTGACAGACGGGCGATGGTGTTGGTGGTGGATTGCCCCTCCACCAATTGGGCCAGAACGATCCGACCGCCCCAGGATTCCACTTCCTTAGCGCCGACCACGGTTTCCCGGGTATAGTCAGCCCCTTTGATCAGAACATCCGGTTCCAGCGCCTTGATCAGGGTCATGGGGGTGTCTTCGCCAAAGATCACGACCATATCGACATCGGCCAGTGCTGCAAGGACACTGGCCCGTGCGACCTCTGCCTGAACCGGGCGGCTGGGGCCCTTCAGGCGCGCGACAGAGGCATCACTGTTCAAGCCCAGCACAAGGCGGTCACACGCCGCCCGCGCCTGAGAAATCAGGGAGATATGGCCTGGATGCAGCAGATCGAAACAGCCATTGGTAAAGCCAACGGATTTCCCCGCCCGTCGCCAGGCGGCAACCCGATCCTGTGCCTCCGCCAGGGTCAGGACCTTGGCCTCCCCCCGTGCGAAACTTTCTTCATGGCTGTCATTTAAGATTTCGCCGGGATAGGCAACGGCGGTGCCGGTTTTCGCAACAACAATCCCCGCCGCCCGATTGGCAAGCGTTGCCGCATCCTTTTGGGACAGACCAGCGGCAAGCCCCGCCGCCAGGGCCGCAACCACCGTGTCACCGGCCCCCGCCACATCAAACACTTCCCGTGCGCGGGCTGGCAGATGGTCCACGGAAACCGTTCCTGATGGATCCTGCCGATACAGGGTCATGCCCTGTTCGGACCGGGTCGCCAACACGCCCTTCACCCCACTGATGCGAACAACGCTTTCACACGCCGCGATGACAGCCGGATCACTATCGGTTGGTGCATCACTTGCCAATGCCAGTTCCGCCCTGTTGGGGGTCACCAGATCCGCGCCGCGATATTTAGAAAAATCACGCCCCTTCGGATCCACGATAATCGGACATCCCTGGGCCGTCGCTGCCGCAATCAAATCCTGAATCAGGCGGTCAGACAGCACCCCTTTGCCATAATCAGACAAAATCAGGGCACCGACAGAAGGCAGGGCGGACAAGGCCGCATTGCGCACCGCATCCGCCGTCGGGATTTCCAAGGGGCTGCGTCGTTCCTGGTCGGCACGCAACAATTGCGCGCGCCCGGCCATAAACCGCGTCTTGACTGCTGTCGGGCGGTCGCTGGCAGGAATCAAATGGGCCGTCGCCCCCACGACACCATCAATCAGCCCCTGCACCTCTTGCGCCGCACTGTCATCCCCTACCACACCGACAAGAACACAGCGTGTGCCCAGAGCACAGACATTTCGAGCCACATTGGCAGCCCCACCCAGAGCGGCGCGCTCGCGCGTTACACTCAAGACCGGGATCGGGGCTTCAGGCGAAATTCGCTCAACTTGCCCTTCAACGAACCGGTCCAGCATCACATCGCCGACACACAGCACAGCCGCTGCGCTTATCTGCTCCAGAATGGCCGCAAGATCGGTATCTCTCATTGGTGTTTAATCCTGTCTGGATAGGCATGAAGGAAGGATCCCTCGGTACTCCAGAACAGTCCCGCCGTCAAATATCCCCCCTTCCCGCTGCCGGTATCCAAACCGATCCGGTTGGGGTGAATATCCGGCTTGGGGCTGGGCGAATGACCATGAACGACACATCCCCCAAAATCAGCATCAGAGTGAAGAAAGCGGTCTCGAATCCAGATCATGTCCTCATCGCGTTGATCCGCAAATGGAATGCCGGGCCGTAAACCTGCATGCACAAAGATATAATCCCCAGCCCGATAGGAAACCTGCAAGCCTTCCAGAAACCGCCAGTGCGCGTCGGGCACCACGGTGGCCAAGACACTGCGGAATTCAATCAGTGCATTGGTGTCATCAAGATCATTTGGTGTCTCAACGCCATAGCTTGCTGATGTCATGTCACCGCCATTACGCAGCCAATGATACCCCTTGGTCAAATCCCCGGCTTGCAGGAATGCCACCATCATTTCTTCATGATTGCCTTTCAGGAAGACTGCGGTGGGATCATCCTGTTGCACACGACACAGGCGATCAATGACCTGAGCGGAATTCGGGCCGCGATCCACATAATCCCCCAGAAAGATCAAACGATCCGTCCTGCCCTGTCTCCTTCGATCAGGGCGATCAGAAATCTGGCACAGCAGATTATTCAATAGGTCCAAATGACCATGAACATCACCCACCGCGATCAGGCATTCACCCTGCGGTGCATAATATTTCGACGCATGGTCCGGGTCCGGAATGCCTTAAGCTCCTGTTTCCGTGGGGGCCTCGCCATAGCTGGCCCATTCTTCGCGACCGCCGCGGTTATCAAGATAATTGGCCAGCGCCACCACAACGGCGCGGTCATACTTCTTGTTCCCATCGGCCAGCAGGATATCCAGTGCCTTATCGACACTCATGCCCGACCGCCAGGCCCGTGCGCTGACCATGCCGACAAAGGCATTGGCGACGGCTGCAATGCGCGCCGTAATGACAATATCCTTGCCCGCCAGACCATCAGGCGTGCCCGTGCCGTCATAGTGTTCCTGCAAGTGGCGCAAGGTATCATAAACCGGCCCATCAAAGTCGATCTTGGACACCAGTTCAGCGCTGGTCAACACCGACTCCTGAATCATCCTGACCTCTTCATCGGTCAGCTTACCCTGTTTGGTCAACAGTTCTTCGGGTACCGTGATCTTGCCCAGATTCATCAGACTGCCCGCGATCGCAGCGGTTTCCATCATCACCCGCTCGGCCTGCATTTCCTGCGCAACGGCGCGCGATACTTCACCCACACGAACCGAGTGATTGGCAGAGAATGGATCGCGGCGATCCACGACTGACACCAATGTACCGACCAACTGTCGCATAACGGTTTCGCGCTTTTCGCGTTCCAGCACGCTTTCAGTGATGTCCTGGCTGACCATCAGAACGCCCGGCGGGAAATCTTCCCGTGCGGGAAGTGGCTGGAAATCCGTCCGATAGACCTTGGGCCCATCATTCCCCAATTCCATTTCATGGGTGACGGTCAGACGCTCGTTCTTCGCCAATGCCTCTTTGACCCAGGCATGAATACGCTTGCCCTCAATTGGCCCCAAAATGGCGGAGACGTGCTTGTCAAACATGTCAGACCGATCCATGCGGGACAATTGCAGCGCGGTTTTGTTAAACCAGCGGTAATGACCATTTTCATCCAGAATCACGATGCTGTTGGGCTGGCTGTCGGTCACGGTGTGCATAAAGTTCCGCTGACCCTGGAAACGGTTTGCCAGTTCTTCAAACTTGGCCGCCGCTTCCGTCGCACGCTGGGACGTTCCATAATACCACAGCGCCAGCATCCCGATCAGAACCAGGATGATGATCACCCCGAAAACGATCATCAGCAATTGCAGTCGGTCTTCCGATTCCTTCAGGGCTTCTGCGGTATCCACCTTATAGACCAACGTCCACGGTACCTGATTGAAGGCCCGGGAGATTGCCAGCACCTCGTTCCCGGCATAGTCGGTAACGGTCGCAAAGCCCCCCACGGTGCGCACCGCCCAGGCCGACGCCAGATTGGGCGTATCAGCCGCCAGACTTTTCTGCAGCGGGGCCGTCCCATCGGCGCGCGGTGTCAGATATTCGATCTTGTTGCCATTCTGACGCACGATCATGGTCTCAGCGGTTTCTTCGGTCGCGCCTGGCTGTTCCAACAGGGGATACAGTTCGTCGGCAATTTCCTTAACGCCAACCACATACCCCAATTGGGATTCCGCTGACTCATCGGCCTGTACCGCATAAACCGGCACAAGGAAGGCCATGGCAGAATTTCCGCGCTCGTTAATGAATACATCGGAAACTGAGGTCACACCCCGTTCCGCCTGTTCCAAAAAGGCCCGGACAGGCCCTTGCAAAGGGGGGAAACCTGAACTGGAAACGATGATGAAATTGTCCATGTCAATCAGGGCCAAGCCAGCGACGCCCGCCTTTTGCACATTGGCATTCACCTGAGGGCCCTGAACATCGCTTTTAAAACCCGCGCGCTCTCCAACCACTTCCAACAAATTACCCAGATATCCTAATTCTGGCGGGGCATCATCTGCACTGGCGCTGGTGCCGGATTCATGGAAAACGGTCAGATACAACTGCACAGACGCATTATCCGCAATCCCGCGCAAATCTGCCAATTGCCGGTCAATCCAACGATTAATGTCCGTATAACGGCTGTCGATGACGATAGACATACGGCTTTGCCACTGACGCATTTCGCGATCCCGTTCAGACGTCGCGAACTGCATCATCAGAAAGACGCCAACGGCGATGAAAATCGCAACGCCGCCCCCCGTCAGAGCCATTTTCAGGCCGGCGCTCATGCTTGCCTTGCCTGCTTTACTATCGTCTTTGGTCGTGCTGCTCACAAAACCTTCCCCCCGGTCAAATACCTTAAAGCCTGAAACGTTTCTCACCAACGGCGCTCAGACCAATTCGCGTTTTTTCGCGGACCGATAATGCCCAAAAACCGAACGCTCGTACACCCTTTACAGTAAAATTTAAAAGGTCCCTGACATTCGAGCAATTTTTCATGCAAAATTTTTGCAGGCCCGACGGATTGATCCTATAGTCGCGGCGTTGTTGGTTCGACTTTAAGAGGCCTCTATGGCACAAAACAGATCAAATTGGATGTGCATAATAGGGTTGCTGGTCGCCCAACTGACGCTGTCGCTTATCTGGACAAGCGGCGCATCGGCCGCTGTTAATTTGTTTGGCAGCAAAGAACTCAGTTCCACAAAACTGGAAAAGTTTGAAAAGTGGACCGGCGTGCTGGAACGTTATGCCAAGGACGAACCCAATGAACTGGCAAAATGCCAGATCACCGCATCGGAACCCTGTCATATCGCCAAATGGCGAATATTCCTGAATAAATTGAAGGGCTTGGCGCCCCTGGATCAATTGGAATACGTCAATAAGTACCTGAACCAATACGCCTATCTTCTGGATCCCATCAACTATGGCAAAAAAGATTACTGGGCGACCCCAAAGGAATTCATGTATCGCACCGGTGATTGCGAAGACTATGCCATCAGCAAATATGTATCCCTGGTTCATCTGGGATGGCCCAAGGAAAATATGCGCATTGTCGTCTTGCAGGATCAGAACCTGAATGTCGCCCATGCCATCCTGGTTGTGTATATCAACGATCAGGCCCTTGTGCTGGACAACCAGATTCCACAGGTCATCGATTCAACCCGCATCAAACATTACAAGCCCATTTTCTCAATCACCGACGGACGCTGGTGGCTGCATCGCAGCTAACCGTCTTTGGTCGTTTCGGATTTTCAATGATAGCCTGCCTGCAAATAGCGTGTGGGCGTGTCCCCCAAAGTCCGACGGAACATGGCGATAAAAGCAGACGGACTTTCATACCCCAAATCCAGTGCAACCGTTGTCACAGGCGTTCCGGCAGACAGGCGCTCCAACGCCGATAACAACACCCGCTGTCGGCGCCACGCCCCGAAGGTCATTCCCGTTTCCTGCTGAAACAATCGCGCCAGGGTTCGGCCCGCCGCACCAACGCTGTGGGCTATTTCCTCTAGCGGGCGACGATCCGACGGATCGGCAAGCAATGCATCTGTTGCCGCCTTAAGCCGGGGATCGTTGGGCAATGGCAGATGCAGGAATGCGGGCAGTGCTGCGCGAATGCGGTCCAACAGGCACGCCATCAGACGACCATCTGCCCCCTCTTCATCCCAATCACGGGGCAGCGCCGCCGCCGCCAGGATCAGATTCCTCAGCAGCGGGTCAACGGATAGAACCGTGCAGGTTTCCGGCATTCCCCCAATCCGATCCGCTGCAATATACAGGCTGCGAAACTTTGCGAAACTGACGGTTTCAATCGTATGCATGACGCCAGGCGGCAGCCAGACCGCCATGGCGGGTGGGGCCAGAAACCGCCCCTGATCCGTCACGACAGTCAAAACCCCTTCGGCAGAATAAGTAAATTGCGCCCAGTCATGGGCATGGATGTTAAACTGTTCCTCTCGTGCCATATCAAAGGCACGGACTTCTACGGAGCGGGCCAGTGCCGTGGGAACCGGCGAACGTGGGCTTTGTCTCTTTTGCGTCATAATTCAATTATATATCGTAAAACCGCCCAGAAAGCGATATTTCTTTTCAGCGACAGGCTGCTACTGTCCGATACATGTCCGCATAAAGACAACAAGGTTCAGCCGCGCCCATGATATCGATTATGATCTGCAAAACATTGAGGGATATGGCGAAATGGCAATCATGCTTCGCCCAAACTCGCCGCGCCAACCTGTTGCAAAGCATCGAATACGGCCTGTCCTATGGCCAGTTCATGGGTCAGAAGCCGCGTCAGGCCTTCATCCAGATTGATGGACAACCCGCTGGTATATGCCAGTTGATGGAGGCCGGTGTGCTGAACAATGCGATACATGCCATCATTGTGGATCGGGGGCCGCTGTGGCTGGACGGATTTGGTACAAAGGACCACCATGTCGCATTCTGGCAGGAATTTGATCGCCTGTATAAACGCCGATTGGGGCGCAAACGACGCATTTTTCCGGAATTGACTATGCGGGAAGCATCAGTGGCAGATATGGAGGGGCTGGGATTCACGCGCCTTGCCGGTCCAGGCTATCAAACCATCTGGCTGGATTTGCGCCCAGGCCTTGACGTATTGCGCGGGAATCTCAAGAGCAAATGGCGCGGCCCTCTATCCAAGGCAGAACGATCCGATCTGGAGGTTCAGTGGGACAGTGATGGCACGTCCTTCCCAATGCTTTTAAACGGCTATGTCGCCGATAAAGGAAACCGGGGGTATCAGGGGCCTTCGTCAAAGCTGCTGCAAATCCTGGCCCGATATTTCAGTGTCAAACAGAACCTTCTTATCGGGCGGGCCCAGCAAGGGGCGACAACCGTCGCGGCCATCATGATCCTGTGTCATGGGCGCAGTGCTACCTATCAGACCGGCTGGACAACACCCGCAGGCCGCGCCTGCAATGCGCATAACCTATTGTTATGGAATGCCCTGCAAGTGTTGCAGGATCGTAATATACAAGATTTTGACCTGGGGGGCGTCAGCGACGGGGCCGCCCGTGCCGTAAAAAAATTCAAAGAAGGCATGGGGGGAGAGACCGTCGAATTGCTCGGGATATTTAATTAGATCATCTGGCTGTTTCTAAATATCGAATGTCATTATATCGCAAGCAAGCCGATCCAGTGGGGCGTATATCTGTCTCCACACTTTTCTTTGGAGCCCCCTATGTCCCGTTACGTTCCCAAATTCCTGCAAGGCCCACGCGGCATGCTAATCCTGATGGCCTTTGCCATGGCGGTCAGCATGAATGCCTGGTTCGCGCTGCTGAACAATTTCGTGGTGGAACGGGCCGCTTTTACCGGGCGAGAGATTGGCTTCTTACAGTCTATTCGAGAAATTCCAGGCTTTCTGTCCTTTGCAGCCGTGCTGCTGCTGCCCTTCATTCGGGAACAGAACCTGGCCTTTCTGTCACTGGCCTTGCTGGGCATCGGGACCGCGCTTACTGGCTATTTCCCCACTGAATTTGGGCTGTATGCCACGACGCTGCTGATGTCGACAGGATTTCACTATTACGAAACCATGAACCAGTCGCTCACACTGCAGTTAATCGACAAGAAAAATGCGGCTGTTCATCTGGCAACTCAGTTGAAAGCCGCCTCTTTGGGCACCTTGGCAATCTTCATCGTGATCATGATCTGCTTTGATGAAAAGCTTATGCTGTTGGTGCAGGATTTCTTTGGTGTCGAAAACCCCTTTCCCGGGTTCAATCTGGGCTATGTGCCGCTGTATGTTGGGGCTGGTATTTTCACGTTGGCTGTCGCCGTTTTCTGCAAGGCCTATTATCCCTTTTATGAAGGGCCGGAGATTCAGACAAAAACCCTGTTTCTGCGCAGCCGGTACTGGCTGTATTACGCGCTGACTTTCATGGGCGGTGCGCGTCGCCAGATCTTCATGGTCTTTGCCGCCTTCCTGATGGTGGAGAAATTCGGCTATGACGTCACCGCGATCACGCTTCTGTATATGATTAACCTGATTGCCAATATTTTCATCGCGCCGACTTTGGGGCGGCTGATCCGCCGTTTTGGGGAGCGCAACACACTGATCTTTGAGTATATCGGTCTAATTTGCGTCTTCACAGGGTATGCTTTCGTAGACGATCATATCATCGCCGCAGCCCTATATGTCATAGATCACCTGTTCTTTGCCTTCGCGATCTCCATCAAGACCTATTTCCAGAAGATCGCCGCGCCCAAGGACATCGCATCGACCGCGGGGGTCAGTTTCACAATCAACCATATCGCCGCTGTAGGCCTGCCTGCTGTCTTTGGCTTTATCTGGTTGGGAAATCCATCGATGGTCTTTTTCATTGGCGCTGGGATGGCTGTGATTTCACTGCTGCTGGCCCTGCTGATCCCAAGGGATCCGCATGAAGGGAATGAAACCACCTTGTCTGCCTCTCGCCCCCTAGCGCAACCAGCGGAATAGCAGCAGATCGAGTGGACCGATCTATTATCTTTACAAGGCATCCCAGGAGTATCTGTGGCTGTGCGCATAGCCAGCCGCCAGGGCTGGCCACAGAAATCCCGCCACAACTGCCAATTGCTGATTGCATTTCTCTGCGCTATACTTCCAACGAATCGTTTTGGGAGACGCAGATATGAAACAGACGGTGCAAATACTTGTCTTCACGGCACTAATCGCCGGGTTTATGCCGCTTCAATTCGCAGTTGCGCAAGAAACTTCATCCCAATCCACCGGCGCGAACGACGTCGCCGTTGATGCAAGCGATGACACTGATTTAACGTTATGCCTGTGCTCCTTTAGTTATAGCGACGAACCCTGCGTCACCCGCTGTGAACGGACGGGCGGTCCGGGCGCTTTTGCGTCCCTGCCGCAAATTTGGCAGGCTGTAGGCTTAACAACAGATATCGATGTCACAGCGGCCATAGCCGAAAATCCTAATATTCTGGCTAAGGTTTTCAACATCGACATTCCCGAAGAGGCTTCTCAGGCGGAACTGGAAAACTATCGGGAAGGCCTTGAATCCCTGCGTGTTGAGGTTGTTGAAAATTACCGGGAAAAGCTGGATCAACTGTTTGCCACCGGCGATATCGACCTGCAGAAATACAATGAAAATCTGGGCAACTACTTTGTAGGAATTGAAAAATATCGGGAGGGGATTGATGTCTATAGAGACATGACGAACCAACTGAACAGACAAGAATTCCGCGGGTAGGACTCGTCAGCCATGGCAACAAATCCAAACGCCTTTGATCCCTGGCAAACATTGGCTTCTGTTGGCGGCGATATAATGGCACCCTTGCTTGTCGCAGTCCTGATCTCCTCTGTCGTCGGTCTCCTCCCATTCCTTAAATTCGTGACGGGGGCTTCAACTGCCTTTCTACTGGCTATTGCGTTTGGTCTGGTCGGTGGGACCATCGGTTTGTTTACCGGCGCAAGCCAATCACCCGTCGTGGGTGCTGTCTTACCAGCATTGCTTACCTTGGTTGGCGGCTTTGTGACTTATATCATTGGAAAGGATACGATAAAGGCCTCAGACAATGCCCCAGCGCCTGATCCGAATACCAAAAAGTTTGGCATCACGATCCTGATCGCATTGTCATTGTCCAGCGTATGGATGGGCTTTTATGGCAACGCAATTCGAAGCACCGTTGTGCGCAATATAGAGACCGCAGCCTTTGAACGTGCAACCACCGAAAAACTGGTCACCCATTGCCTTGCGAATCCAAGGGACAGCTTCTGCAAGCCTGTCTTTGAGGGGATCTTCAAATAAACCCCTTACTGATTTGCCTTTGGCACCATGCCCTTCATCGGACGTCCGCCGAAAATATGGACATGCAGATGCGGGACTTCCTGGAAGGCTGCGGCGCCATGATTGGCAATCAGGCGATAGCCAGGTTCATCCAGGTCTAACTGACGCGCCACAGTGCCAACGGCGCGATAGAAACCAGCGATTTCGGCATCGCTGGCTTTCTCTGAAAAATCCGCATGGGAAATATAAGGCCCTTTCGGGATCACCAGAACATGGACCGGGGCCTGAGGCGCGATGTCATGAAAGGCCAGTGCATAATCGTCTTCATAGACCTTGTTGCACGGAATCTCGCCCCGCAAAATCTTCGCAAATATATTCTGATCATTATAGGCCATTATCGTGATCCTATTCCCATCTCTAACCGCTATTCCTTCAGCCTTGCGGCTTTCTCCGCCAGGCCGGATGTGCCCTGACGCGCGGCAAGCTTCGCCCAAACATCGTCAGGCTTCAAGCCTGCATCGGCCCATAGGACCAAAAGATGATACAGCAGATCAGCACTTTCCGAGGCCAGCGCATCCTTGTCCCCGCCCAGCGCCTCAATGACAGTTTCCACCGCCTCCTCCCCCACCTTCTGGGCGATCTTTGGGCGGCCTTTGGAAAACAGTTTAGCGGTGTAAGACGTCGTTGGGTCCGCCCCCTTGCGACTTGCCACACGCTGATACAGCCGGTCCAGAATTGTCGAATCTGCGGGCATCGGCATTGTATTACTTCCTTTCTGTAACAGCGGCGCTGCCGCCATCCACGGGGCGCACCAGAATGCCACTCTTCGCCATATGCGCCTTGGCCTGGGCAATGGAGAACTCACCGAAATGGAAAATGGAAGCAGCCAGAACCGCAGAGGCATGCCCATCGCGCACGCCTTCCACCAAATGATCCAAGGTGCCAACGCCGCCTGATGCAATGACGGGCACGGATACAGCATCGGAAATAGCGCGGGTTAGCGGAATGTTAAAACCACTCTTGGTTCCGTCTTTATCCATCGACGTCAACAGGATTTCCCCGGCACCCAGGTCGACGACCTGTTGTGCGAAGGCAATAGCATCAATGCCCGTTGCCTCTCGCCCGCCATGGGTGAAAATCTCCCATCGATCCGGGGCTACTGCCTTGGCATCAATCGCCACGACAACACATTGCGACCCGAACCGCTCCGCCGCCTCGGCCACAAATTCGGGGCGCTTCACAGCCGCGGTATTGATCGATACCTTATCGGCCCCGGCCAACAACAATTTGCGGATATCTTCGACGACACGCACCCCACCGCCCACGGTCAGGGGCATGAAGGCAACCTCTGCCGTGCGGGAAACGACATCATAGATGGTTTCGCGATTGTCAGAACTGGCCGTGATATCCAGGAAGGTTAGCTCATCCGCGCCAGCCGCATCATAAATCCGGGCCTGTTCCACCGGGTCGCCCGCATCGCGCAAATCAACGAAATTCACACCCTTGACCACGCGGCCGTCTTTCACATCCAGACAAGGTATCACGCGGGTGGTCAGCATCGCGCCTAATCCTTCTTCTGTTTCAAGACGGCCAGGGCTTCGGCAAGATCCATGCGCCCGTCATACAAAGCCCGCCCGGAAATCGCCCCAGCGATACCCCCGACTGCCTTCAAGGCCATCAAATCATCCAATGAAGACAACCCGCCCGATGCGATAACCGGCGTCGACAGGGCATCTGCCAAAGTTTTGGTTGCGGTGACATTGACGCCCTGCAAGGCCCCGTCGCGATCAATATCGGTATAGATGATTGCAGCGACCCCTTCATCCTCAAACTTCTGGGCCAGATCCAGGGCTTCAATCTCTGTCGACTCTGCCCAGCCTTCAACAGCGACCTTGCCGTCGCGCGCGTCGATGCCAACCGCGACACAGCCGGGAAAAGCCGCGCAGGCGGCGCGGACGGTACTGGGGTCTTTGACAGCAACTGTTCCCAAAATAACCCGCGACACGCCCCGGTCCAACCAGGCGGATACATGCCCAACCGACCGGATGCCACCGCCCAGTTGAACCCTTGCCCGACTGCCAACGGCCTTAAGGATGGACGACACGGCATCCGCGTTTTCTGACTTTCCGGAAAATGCACCATTCAGGTCCACGACATGGATCCAACTTGCCCCAGCTTCTACAAAAGCCATGGCCTGGGCTGCAGGGTCTTCATTAAAAACCGTTGCCGCCTGCATATCGCCGCGCAACAAGCGCACGCAATGGCCGTCTTTCAGATCAATCGCGGGGTACAGAATCATTGATAACTCACTTTGCCACTCAGGGCGTCCAGGTTAGGAAATTTGAAATCAGTCGCAATCCAGGGGCCTGGCTTTTCTCTGGATGGAATTGGACACCGACCATATTGTCGCGCCCCACCATCGCCGTCAGCCTTTCACCATAGTCAACCTGTGCCAAGCAGTCTGTGGCCTTGTCCGTCTTCAAATGAAAGCTGTGCACAAAATAACAGTAAGCCGACGCTGATATGCCGTCCAAAACAGGATGCGGCGCGCAATTCACCAGATTATTCCACCCCATATGCGGAACCTTCAGCGCAGGATCATCCGGCCGGATCGGGGTCACCGTGCCTGATATCCATCCGAAGCCATCATGTGTTCCGTGCTCTTCCCCCACTGTGGCCATCAACTGCATACCGACACAGATACCCATAAAGGGACGGGCCTGGTCAATCACGGTTTTCTGCAGGGTTTCGTAAAGTCCCTCAACCTTCATCAGGCCTGCACGACAGTCACCAAAAGCCCCCACTCCGGGCAATACGATGCGGTCTGCCGTGGCGATTACAGAAACATCGTCCGTGACACAAATCCGATCAGACGGCCCCGCCATGCGTTCAAACGCCTTTGCGGCGGAATGCAGGTTCCCTGACCCATAATCAACGATTGTGGTCAGCATCAATTACAGGGTCCCGCCCAATGTGCCTTTGGTCGAGGGGATCTGATCCGCCTTGCGCGGGTCCAGCGTCACCGCGGCCTTCAAGGCGCGGGCCAACCCTTTGAAGCAGCTTTCCGCGATATGATGATTGTTTTCCCCATACAGGTTTTCGACATGCAGCGTCGCCCCCGCCGATTGCGCGAAGGCGGCGAACCATTCCTTGAAAAGCTCTGTATCGAAATCCCCCAACTTCGGGCGGGTGAAATTCACCTTCCACACCAGATAGGGGCGGCCGGACAGATCAATGGAGACGCGTGTGAGCGTTTCATCCATAGGGATATAGGCATGCCCATACCGCTCAATCCCTTTGCGATCGCCCAGGGCCTTGATCAGGGCTTCGCCAACCACATAGCCGGAATCTTCCGTCGTGTGGTGATAATCAATATGCAAATCCCCGTCGGCGCGCAACGTTAGATCAATCAGGCTATGCTTGGACAGTTGCTCCAGCATATGATCCAGAAAGCCAATACCCGTGGCGACGTCATATCGCCCTTCCCCGTCGATTCCAACGGTGCCGGATATCTTGGTTTCCTTTGTATTTCGCTCAACCGATGCCTGCCGCATTTTGCTGTTCCTTCCGCGCTGGCGTGACTGCGGACTAGCAGATAGCAGGCGTTGGCGAAAAATACCAGAATTAGAGCAAATTTAACGCTCTATCTCAAAATGCAGCCCGTCCCCATCGGCAAGCACCGTATAGGGACGGGTTAACAATCACCTTGATTACAGGCAGACGGCATCCAACGGAGGGAACCCATTGAACCCAACGGAGCTGTAGGTGGTGGTATAAGCACCGGTCGCCAGGATCAGAACCCGGTCGCCTTCCTGCAGGCTGATCGGCAAGCTATAGGCGTTCTTTTCATACATTACGTCTGCGCTGTCACAGCTAGGGCCCGCGATGACAACCGGGCCTTCCGGGCCACCATTGTCAGGGGTTTCAAAGCGATAACGGATCGCTTCGTCCATGGTTTCTGCCAGACCGGAGAATTTACCGATATCCAGATAGACCCAACGACGGTCGTCGCCATCGCCTTTTTCAGAGACCAGAACAACTTCGCTGACGATACAGCCTGCATCCGCTACCAGGCCACGGCCAGGTTCGGCAATCATGTGAACATTCAGATCACCAAAATGACGCAGCGCATGTGCACGAACGGTTTCTGCATACTGGCGGGGCTCTTGAGCCTTGGACCGGGTCATGGTGGACGGGAAACCGCCGCCCAGATTGATCAGGCCGATTTCAACGCCACGTGCGGCCAAACGGTCGATCAAGGCACGGGCACGGCCAAAACAGCGATCCCAGGCCCCCAGATCGGTCTGCTGAGAACCAACATGGAAGCTGATCCCGGGGCGCTGGAAGCCAAGTTCCACTGCACGAATCAGCAGGTCTTCCGCCATTTGATCGGCACAACCGAATTTCTTACCCAAAGGCCATTCAGCGCCGGTGCCATCCACCAAAACGCGGCAATAAACCGTCGTGTTCGGGGCGACATCAGCTAATTTGGTCAATTCCGCTTCTGAGTCGAACGCGAACATGGTCACGCCAGCAGCCGCAGCAAAGGCGATATCGGCGCGACGCTTGATCGTATTGCCATAGGACAAACGAGAGGCCGGGATACCAAGCGCCAAACACTGTTCGATTTCACCACGGCTGGCGACATCAAAATTTGAGCCTTCAGCAGCCAAGCGGGCCAGCAATTGCGGGGCCGGGTTCGCCTTAACAGCATAGTGAATATGGGCAGGGCTCAAAGCCGCAGCCAACACACGATAGCGTTCGGCGACCGCATCCAGGTCCATCACCAGGGTCGGGCGGTCAAAGCGCGCATTGGCGACGAAATCCGCCAAACGCCCGGACAGCGCGGTTGGAGCCGGTGTACCAGCATCCACCAGATGCAAACCATGGGCATGCACATTGTCGATAGAAATAGCAGAGGTTTCAGCGACCGCTAGGCCGCCGTGTACGATAGTCATATCCCGGCACTCCCTTAAGGATGGGGTAGGACGATCCCACTATTGGAACCGCTTTACCCAAACTGTCCAAAAAGGACGCCTCCGTCGTTACATACACCCATCCTCAAACGGCTTTCGCCGAGGGGGGACAGGATCGGTGGGGCCGGGATATCCAATTTCTTGGGAGGCCTTTCCCGATCGCAGGGGCCAGTGGCACGTGCTTCGAGCGTCTGTCTTCTGAATTTCGATATATAGCCAAGTGACGCTGACGAGTAATCTTCATTACGCAGGGGAGCCATGCGTAAAATGCACGACTTGCCCCTTAAAAATTAAATGGCAAACCCGGCAGGTGTTTCAGCGGCGGACCACCAGGAAACAAGCATGAAAGATCAGTCGCTCGATACCTTCAACAGCACCAACCCTGAAACAATAAGGGTAATAGCAACCAGTCTCAATGCACTAACAGGTTCAGCCAGAAAGACTATCCCGACGATAAAGGCCCCTACCGCGCCTATTCCAGTCCAGATCGCGTAGGCCGTTCCAAGCGGAATGGTTTGCATGGCAAGGGCCAACAGCCAGAAGCTGGCCACCATCGTAGACACTGTGATGAGAGATGGTATGAGCCGACTGAAGCCAAGAGATTGCTTCATTGTGTACGCCCAAACAATTTCGAGAATGCCGGCAACAAGAAGGTAGAACCAGGCCATTGACCCCTCCCAAGTCTAAAGGGTCCAGGTCGTCCTGGTCATTACTGCCCAATATGGGGGAGGTCGTCCTCCAAGGAAGAGGCGCATACTAGCCCGCACGAAACTGTCGATCCACCAGATATTCCAGATACCTAAAACACCACGAAAAGGAATTTAATTCAATGTCTTGCCCGTAAGTGCGGCATTGCCGCGTCGCCGCAGCAAATCCGCCGTATCAGAATTGGTAATCAGTTCAACCAATCGCACGGTCGTTGCCAGATGCGCACTAGCCTCTGGCTTGTTATCAGGGCCAACCTTTGGCAGCTTTTCAATGATTTTGGCCGCATATTGCTCAAGGTCCTTTCGCAGTTGATTGACCTTGCTTTGACAGGCGGATTGCAGCCCGATCTGTTCTGCCATGCGGGAAGCCTCTCCTAAGGCCCGCGCCCGCCGCTCTGCCATTTCGAATTTCGCTTCATCAGGGAAATCTGAAAAGTCCGGAATGCCCTTCCCTTTATTGGGCAGCATATTCAGGATCACGTCCTGCGCATTTGACAGAACAAGGTTTTCGATGGCGTGACTGACTTTGCCGCGGCATCCATACATGCGCTTACCCCAATCGCCATCCCGGCGGATGCCGATATCAGCCGTAATGCCTTTGAACGCCAACGAAAATCGTTTGGCCTTGGCGATCACATCGGTTTCCGTAGCATTGGGGGCGTCGGCGGCTTCGGCAACAGCATCAGCGTCGCGCTCTAACGCCTCTATAACAATGTTTCCCGCAATGCCCAAATCCGTGCTGCTGGTCAGCGTATCATCCAGCTTGCGCGATAAGGCCCGGAACACTTTCAAGATTGGAAAGGGCTGCAGCAACCGGCCCATCAGGGCCAATAACAGATAGACCTCGTGGTCTGCCGCCTGATCACCCACCATGTCATAATGGCGCTTCACAATTGTCACATGTTCGGGGGTGAAATTCAGGATCGGTTTCCGGGGCAGCTTTTCTTTCAGGGATTCGACAATATCAGCGATGGCCAGAATCGCCATCATTTCCCGCAAATCTTCCAGCCGCTTGGTGCCGCCGATCTTTTTGGCCGCCGCGCGAATTTCGCCGGCATCGGTGCCAAGTTCTGTATCCCATTCCTTCAACGTTTGCGCGGCCAATGCCCACAAAGCCGATGCGGTTTGGTTCTTCGTGGTCTCATCGCCTTTTTTTTGCGCCGCGATAAAGGCGTCTGCAATCGGGTCCCATTTTGGCTTAACGCGGTCCATCAACAGGTTCCACATCGGACCAATGGCAGCACGCGCTATTTTTCCAGGCTGTTTTGGATCCGGGTCCTTAAAGATCAGCATATCTTCAAACGGCAGACACAAGACCCGTTGCGGTGTAAAAATGCGCGGCGCCCGCATTTCAGCAAGGCGGGGGCGCAACAGCGCCATTATTGCATCATGGGGAATACCGAACCTGTTTTCGCCGCGATCCAGTTCAATCTTTGCCGCCAGAATCTTCAACTCCTTCTCAGGAAGTTGATTCAGAAACCCCTGTAATTGCTCTCCCGCGTTACTCATACCGGTTCCTTTCGGAACTTGGACAATTTGGTCTTTGTCTCCTGGTCCATTCCGGCATCAATACTGTGTTCGCTGGTCCGGCTCCATCTGTTTTGGCTTTCCCGCAGGTTTTCCCACAACTCTACGTTCTCCCCGACAGCCTCCACCGGCAGGATCGGCAGATACTGCGCAAAACCCTCCAATGTATCGCGTTGGAAGAAACGGTCCCCATCGCGACCCATTTCCCACAGGTCGATGACCCGTTGCCACCCGTCCAGCATCAAGGAAATCCGCTCGATATGCTGTGTGATCTTATTCTCCGATTCATCGAAGCTGCGCAGCGGTTCCGCCATGTCCTGTTCCAGCTCCGCAATCGCATTCAAGTGATCCCGTGCCCTTTGCGCCGCTGCTCGGGCGGCGGTGACGGTGCGCTGTGCCATTTCTGCAGTATCTGGAGGTTCCTGAATCAGCCATTTTGACAGTTCCACCGTCAAGTCTTCCAGCGTCGTCAAAAGGATCATCAACGGCCCCTTGATCGACCCATCCGACAAGCCAAGGGGCGCCAGCGCATTTGCCCAGCGTTCCAGGCGCGCATATATCTTGTTCCCGCTTTCGCCAATGGTTTGACCATAACCACTCAAGGCGTCACGGGCCAAATTCAACCCTTCAGGCGTCGCAATTTTTCGGCCATCCAGTTCGGCAACACCGGGATGACTGGCGGCCAACTGGCTGATTGCATTACGGATTAAGCTAAACAGGATCAATGTCGGCAGTTCCAGTTCCGACTGTTTGTCCTGCTTTGCACGTTTCGCAAGGGCCGGACCACCCAATCCGGTCATCGCAATCAGGTTGGCGGACTGACGCACCCGACCCGGTGAAATCTTGCGCAGATTCAGCAATTCCTCATGCAAGGCGCGATCATGCACCAGCAGATTAAGGACATCGGGCAGAACCTTATATGGAATAATATAGGTTTCAGATCCCCCCGCCAGACCGGGAATCAGCACTTCCAGCGACCCACCGATCGGGCGGCGCAACCGTGCATAGGCCAGAATGGGCGTGGTAAAGGGAACGTAAACCCCTCGTTGCTCGAATGTCTCCGGAAGCAACGGATTATTGGCTTTTCTGTTCGTCACACCTTTTTCTGGCGGGGTAGACATGCGTAACAAACCCTCACAATGATAATAACTTATCAAAAAACATGGCCCGTCATTCTAAAGACGACCCACATTATCACAATGACTGCCCCGCCCTAGGTAAAGTATATTTTTACCAGACCGCAAGTCACTTGTTTACCATAATCATCTCTTGGGTAGAAATAACAGATTGTTCTATAATTGCCGGCACCCGGCTTTCTTCGCGATAAGGCAGATGCCATTTGACACAATCCTCCCCCTCCAGTTTACCGGCCTCCATGACCCTGCGGGAAGCCCAGCCACAGGACAGCGCGCAATTATTGTTGCTTGGCCAATCATTACTCTCGGAAACAGATTACTACACCAGATTACCCGAAGAACGCGCCATTAATGCTCAGGGCATGGCGGAAATTGCCGCCACCTACAAGGAACGACGGGGATGGCACATGATCAATATCTGGCACGGCAATCAGGCCATAGCTGAAGGCATTCTTGTGCCCGGGCCCCTGTATCGTACCGCCCATATCGGAATTCTGGGAATTGGTGTGTTGCGCCGCCATTGGGGCCAAAGGTTAGGCCAGATTCTAATGGCGGATCTGGAAGACCGCGCCCGCAAAGATTCCCTGGAACGGCTGGAATTCACTGTCTTGTCGCATAATCGACGTGCACGGGACTTCTATAAGAGACTCGGCTATTATGAAGAAGGTCGTCGTCGACGTTCAGTACGGTATGGGCCGGAATCGTCATCCGCGCGGATCCGTTATGGTGATGAAATCCATATGGCGAAATGGATTGGGCCCAAAGATTGCATTGACCCGGAATGCTAAAGTAAATCCGCGGGTACGAAGACATTTGCGATGACGCATTAGCAGAAAGAGTGAATGGCGAGAGTATCCTGTGTAAATGCATGATGCTTTGCATCAATTCTGTTGGAGGGACCAATGGCGTGGAACTTATTTGGTGGCAAGAAAAAATCCGAAAAGTCCGCTAAAATACAGGCAAAGGCTGCAATGCCGCCCATCATGGCCCCCGATGAAAGCGTCGAAGCCCCCCCGCGCGGCAAGTCAACCGGGCGATCAAACGAGCCCAGCAAGGATCAAATGGATGCGCTGACCGTGTTGGCCGCCATTGAGACGGCCAAGAAAGAATTAGCCGACCGGGAGGAACGATTACAGCAATCCGCCCGCGCACAGGCTAAAGCCAGATCCAACAGCAGCGGCATATCGGAAGATCCCGCCGCCGCGGTTGAACGCAAACGCCATCTGATCCATGCTGCACTGAGTGTTCATCGTTTCAAACAAAATGCCTTAAGTGACTTGAGCCCCGCAGAACGGGACCGTTTGCGCCAGATGGCCGAAACCTCGCTTGGCGTCTCCTCTAAGCCCAAGAAGTGATCCGTACCATTGTGAGTAAACCTGCTGTCTCCTCCCCACGATCCAAACTTCCCAGCGACCTTGTTGCCAATAGCCTGGCCCCGAAACTATTGGCCGGGGATCGGCGTGCGCTTGCGAAAGCCGTCACCCTGGTTGAATCATCCCGCACCGACCATCGCATCCAGGCGGAAAACCTGATCGCGGAGATCATGCCCCATACGGGCACCGCCATGCGTATCGGGATTTCTGGGGTGCCCGGCGTTGGGAAATCCACCTTCATTGAAGCCTTTGGCGCGCATGTCACCAATCTGGGCCATCGCCTGGCGGTACTGGCCGTCGATCCCAGCTCAAAGCGCGGTGGCGGGTCTATTCTGGGTGACAAGACACGAATGGAAGACCTGTCGCGCAACCCAAATGCCTTCATTCGCCCCTCTCCCGCCGGGCAGACACTGGGCGGCGTCGCCAGACGCAGCCGGGAGAGCATCCTTTTATGCGAGGCAGCCGGGTTTGATATCATCCTGGTGGAAACCGTTGGCGTCGGGCAAAGCGAAACCGCCGTGGCGGATATGACTGACATGTTCCTATTGATGCTGTTGCCCGCCGGCGGGGATGAACTGCAAGGATTGAAGAAAGGCATCGTTGAACTGGCCGATATGATCCTGGTCAACAAGGCGGATGGTGAATTGATCGATCAGGCCAAGCGCACAGCAGCAGATTATCATGGTGCGCTGCGCCTATTGAGCAAGGGTGGAAATAGTTGGAGCGTGCCAGTTCTGTCCTGTTCCGCACTGACCGGCCAAGGCATTCCAGAAGCATGGGAAAAGATCGGCACCTTCCACGAATCCTTAGCCAAGGCAGGCACCCTGGCCGAACGGCGGGCACATCAGGCCAAAACCTGGCTATGGGATGAACTGATAGCGGAATTTGCCCATCGCCTGCGTCAGGACCCGAAACTGCGCGACCTATTGCCTGCCGTACAAGAGGCTGTTGCGACCGGTGAAACCCCTGCCCCGGTTGGGGCACGAAAATTGATTCATGCCTTTTTGAAGGACTAAACACATCGATAAAAGGGGTTGCACACCCCATCCTTTCCCGTGGCAAACTGATGCGTGAAAGGAGAGTTTCATGCGCATCCTTACCGGTGAAGAAGATTTTGATGGTTTGACCCAAACCGTGGCCACCCTGCCTGGCGCTGCCTATTGGGACGACGGTTGGTACAAGCGCGAATTGGATCAGATTTTCTATACCAGTTGGCTGTATCTGTGCCACGCCAGCAGCCTCAGCGAGCCCCGCGCCTTTCGCAGCTTCACCATCGGGACGCAGGGAATTTTTCTGGTCCGGGACGAAGACGGCACCCTGCGGGGATTCCACAATTCCTGCCGCCATCGTGGCTCGATCCTGTGTCAGGAGGCACAGGGAAAGCTGAAAACCCGCAGCATTCGCTGTCCCTATCACCAATGGGCCTATGGGCTGGACGGGCGCCTGTTGGCGACCACATCCCTGGCCGAGGCACCGGATTTCAACAAGGCGGATTATCCCCTGCACCCGGTCGCGGTTCGGGAATGGCGCGGATGTGTCTTTGTCTGTCTGGCCGATGATCCCCCGAAACTGGAAGACAGCTTTGACCGGGGCAGCGACCGCATCGACAATTGGCCCTTGGAATCCCTGAAGGTTGGGCATACCTGGCGCAAGAAAATGCAGTGCAATTGGAAGGTCTTCTGGGAAAACTTCAATGAATGTCTTCACTGCCCGAATATTCATCCGGAATTGTGTGATCTGGTACCGATCTATAAACGGCGTATCTCCGGCCCTCGGGATGATCCTGATTGGTCCCAGCATCAATCGGACCCCGATGCGCGCTATCGCGGTGGCTTGCGACCGGGCGCGGAAAGCTGGTCTTGCGATGGCACCGCCCTGCCCGATGGGTTTAAGACCCTGACTCAGGCGGAAAAAGACCGTGGGCAGGTTTATTTCATCAGCCTGCCATCGGTCTTCATTGCCGGGCATCGCGACTATATGCGCACTGTGCGTGTCCTGCCCACAGGACCGGAAGAGACGGAGATTGAGGTGGAATGGCTGTTCCTGCCGGAAACCCTGGAACGACCGGATTTCAGATTGGAGAATATCACCGATTTCGCGATCATGGTGATGGATCAGGATGCCAAAGCGTCGGAACTGAACCAGAAGGGATTGCGGTCTATGCGCTATGATCACGGTGTCCTGATGCCGGAAGAACAGTATGTGAAGAGCTTCCACGATTGGATCCGCGCCACCCTATCCTAATGCTTAATCCAGAAAGCAGACATTATGTCCATATATTCGCCTGACCTGCTGGCCCAATTCCGGGAAATTACGACAGCGACCCTGACCACCGTTCTGTTGAAAAAGGGATTGCGAAATGTCTGGATCAGGGGCGCATTTCCCCTGACACCGGGGCAGCAGCGCGTCGCAGGGCCAGCCTTCACCCTGCGCTTTATTCCGGCGCGAGAGGATTTGGCGACACCTGCATCCTGGTCCTCCCCCATTTCCACCCGCAGCGCGATTGAGGCGATGCCGGATGGATGTATCGCCGTCATCGCTGCCGATGGCTGTCAGGATGCCGGTGTGTTTGGCGATATTCTGTGCCAGCGCATGCAGGTCCGGTCCGTTGCCGCCATGATCACCGATGGCGTTGTGCGGGATTTGGAGGGGGTTTTGGGAACTGGGCTGCCGGTCTGGTCCTCTGGGGCGGCCGCCCCGCCTTCTGTTGCAGGCCTGACTTTTGTGAACTGGCAGGAACCGATTGGCTGTGGCGGTGTAGCGATTTATCCGGACGATCTGATCGTGGCCGACAAGGATGGTGCCGTCATCATTCCCCAGGCGATGGTCAACGAGGTTTTGCCCCTGGCCCAGGAACAGGAAACTCTTGAAGCCTGGATTTTAGGAGAAGTGAAAAACGGCGCAAAGCTGCCCGGCCTGTATCCTGCCAATGAGGAAAACAAACGACGCTATGAAGCGCATAAAGCCGGACAGGTGACGTGAGCCCCAAAACGCCCTATACACCGCCCCCCGCCAGCACAATCGATATCCTGGCCTATTATGCGGTCACCCGCCCGGAGCATGTTGCAGTTCTGGAAGATGGCGTCGCCTATCGCTATGCCCAGCTTTACCTGGATGTGTGTAAATCAGTCACCTACCTGCGCAGTCTGAACCTGGGCGAAAACCCAAAGGCGGCGGTGGAGGTAAAGAACCTGTATATGCACCTGGTCCTGACCCTGGGGCTGGAAGCATTGGGCATTTGTTCAATGTCATTTGCTGCCAATGAAGCGGCCAGCATTGAACCAATTGTTCAAGATTTCGATCTTGTTTTATGCACCGCCCAGGACGCACCGACGCAATCAAAGAACACGGTAATCCTGGATCAGGCTTGGGCAACCATGTTGAGCGAACAATCGCCAGAACAGCCCCTGATCCAGACCCGATTTGCCCCTGACGCCCCGTACCGCATTATCAAGACATCAGGCACCACTGGTAGCCTGAAAACCCTGACACTAACCTGGGACATGCAGAATCGTCGCCTGCGCCAATTCCAGTTTCTGGCCGGCATGAACGATGCCACGCGCTATGCCGTCGCTTTGGGTTTTTCCATTCAGGCCTATCACACCCATTGCACGGCCTGTTTGCGTGCGGGCGGCACCTGCATAGCAGACAGCCGCCAACCCCTTGCCCATGTGATCCAGCAGCACGATGCCAGCCATGTCACGCTGATCCCCCATGCGCTGATCGATATTCTGGATCGCCTGCCAGCGGCGTATCAGAAGCCGACCAATCTGCGCATCTTCACGATCGGTGCCCAGGTATCCGCGTCAATCCGCCAGCGGGTACAGGACAGGCTGGCGACCAGCCTGATTGAAAGCTATGCAACGAACGAGGCCGCCTATATCTGCACGATGCAGGCCGATGGCATTGGTGCAATCCTGCCCGGTGTCGACCTGGAAGTCGTCAATGATGCGGAAGACCCCATTTACAACCAACCGGGCGTGATCCGGATGCGCAGCGAGACCCTAATTCAGGGGTATCGCGATGACCCCGCCACCACAAAACGGATGTTCAAGCAGGGTTGGTTCTATCCCGGTGATCTGGGAATCCTGAACCAGAGTCGCATCCTAAAACTGATCGGGCGCGCCGATGATCAGCTAAACATACGCGGCATAAAGGTTGCCCCTCAACCCATTGAAGAAGCAATCCTGAATGCCTTTGACTTCCAGGATGTCGGGCTGTGTATGGTGCCGGATGCTGACAAGGGAGATAAGGTCTGGCTGGCTATCGTAACCGGCGGCAAGGATAAGATGACCGAAGCGGAAATCAGCGCCATAACCCCCAAACTAACGCCCCTGCTGCCGTCGGTATTTGGGGCGACACAACTGGTTTTCCTGGACAGAATCCCCCGCACAGCGACAGGAAAGATCCAGCGGGACGTTCTTAGAAAGGCGCTGCGCGATCTTTCATAAGCAGAGGCTTCACCCCGCACGTAAACCCTTCACAAACTCACCCAAGCCGACTTGTCGTTTACGCTTCAGGCGCTCACTGCACAGGATGGCACGGACCTGTTCAACGCTTTCTTCAATATCATGATTGACGATGACCCAGTCATATTCCGCGTAATGGCTCATCTCATCTGATGCCTTGGCCATGCGCGCGGCGATGACGGCCTGGGAATCCTGGGCGCGGGTGTTCAGGCGACGCTCCAGCTCCCGAGAGTTTGGTGGCAGGATGAAGACGCGCACCAGATCATCAATGGCACTTTCTGCCAATTGCTGTGTGCCCTGCCAGTCAATATCAAACAGCGCGTCACGGCCTTCGGCCAGGGCGTCCATCACCGCTGCTCTGGGCGTTCCATAATAGTTGTCGAAAACCTTTGCATGTTCCAGCAATTGACCACGATTGACCATCAGGTCGAATTCGGTGCGATCAATAAAGATATAATCGCGCCCTTCCACTTCGCCCGGGCGCTTCGGGCGGGTGGTGACAGAAACCGACATATCGATTTCCGGATCGCTGTCCAGGATGGATCTGGCAATCGTCGACTTCCCCGCCCCGGAGGGGGAGGACAGCACCAGCATCAGGCCGCGCCGCTTTATGGGAAAAAGGTCGTGCGATGGTTCGGCCATAGGCTTGGCACCCTTATTCTAGATTTTGAACCTGCTCACGCAGGCGGTCGATAACGGCTTTGAGGTTTAGTCCGATTCGGGTGAGGTCCAGAGAGGAGGATTTCGACGCCAGGGTATTGGCCTCGCGGTTAAATTCCTGACATAAAAAGTCAAACCGACGGCCAATTCCGACCCCATCGCGCAGCAAATCGCGGGCTGCATCGACATGCGCCTTCAGGCGGTCAATCTCTTCGCGCACATCTGCCTTTGTCGCCAGAATGGCTGCCTCTTGCGCCAGTCGTTCTGAAGGGATCGCGCCATCCTGGGGCAATAGATCAGAAATCTGGGCCCATAATCGATCCCGAATGGCTTGGGGTGTTGCTTCTTCCGACCGTTCGGCATCTTCGACCAGGGTCTCAATCTCCCCCAAGTGATCCCTCAGGACCGTGTCGATCCGCGCGCCTTCTTCTGCACGGGCATCCGACAGGCGGACCAGAACATCATCCAGGCTGCCCTGAACCGCCGACAGGCGATCTGGATCACTGGCCAGATCACCAGGATCCTGCTCCGAAGCCTCTACAACGCCCCGCACGGTAAACAGCATATCCAGACGCGGGCGTTCCCCAAATGCCTCGCACCGCTGAATCAGATCATCCAACAAGGCGTCGTTAATGCGCACCATGGATTTTCCAAGGATTGGCTTTACCTCCAGATTGATCGTCAGATTGCCGCGCTTAAACCGCTCCTGAACCGCCTTGCGGATCACAGGGTCGAACTGTTCCCAGCCGGATGGCACCCGGATGCGCGCATCCAGCGATTTTCCATTCACACTGCGTGCTTCCCAGACCCAGCGGATCAGGTCGTCTTCCCCCTCCGTCCGGGCAAAACCAGTCATGCTGGATACGGTCATATCGGGCATCCTTTCTGTAATTCAGGGTCTTTTGTCATGATCCGCATGATTATGGAAGCATGATGGGACGCTTGCAGCCCGTGCCCGCCATCGCCACACTACAACTATGATATCGATCCTGATCACCGGCGCGTCCAGCGGCATTGGCGCAGCTGTCGCCCTGGCCTATGCCCAACGCTATGGTCAGGGGGGCTGCACGCTTGCGCTTTCCGGGCGCGATTCGGATCGTTTGCAGGCTGTCGCAACAGCCTGCCGGGATCAGGGTGCCACCGTATCCGCCACGGTTGTTGATGTCACGGACCAGACTGCGATGCGTGAATGGATCATTGATGCAGACATTGCTGCACCGCTGGATATCGTGCTGGCAAATGCAGGCATTTCAGGGGGCGAGGATGAAGCCACCATTCGCCGTATATTCGATGTCAATCTGACCGGTGTCCTGAACACGGTCCATCCGGCCCTGGACTGTATGAGGACGCGGGGGCGCGGTACGATTGGGATGGTCAGTTCCATTGCAGGCAATCGCGGCTTGCCCAGCGCACCGGCCTATAGCGCAGCCAAAGCCGCTGTCTTGGCCTATGGCGAAGGATTGCGGGGGCGTTACGCGCATCACGGCGTGACGATATGCGTGATCTGTCCAGGCTTCGTGCGCAGCCGCATCACGGATCAGAACACATTCAGCATGCCCTTTTTCATGGAAGCGGACCGTGCCGCACAGATCATACTGGCAGGGTTGAGCGCGGGAACGGCAAAGATATCCTTCCCCTGGCAAATGCGCTGTATCGGCTGGATATTGCGGGCCTTACCCAGCGGGCTTGGCACGCGCCTGCTCTCGCGCCTGCCACAGAAGGAATGAAGGGGCTGATCATTGCCCCTTTGTTCATGAAGGTGTCCAGTGCCAGGTATCGGCACGCCTGATCTCTTGCAGTCCATGTTTCTGATACAGACGTAATGACGCAGTATTCGCGGACTGAGTGCCAACCTGCAGGGTCTTAAAGCGCCCTGCCCCATATGCGATTGCGGCTGTAACGAGACGGCTGCCATTTCCATGTCCCTGATGATCCGGTGCAACGGCGATCAGGTCGACAACCAGCGCATCGTCGCGAAACAACAAGGCGTTGAACCCCGTGATTTCCCCAGCAGCATTCAGGGTAACCAGCGTGACACCCGCACGGCCCAAAACATCATTATGGGCCCAGGCCGCCTTATAGGCATCCGCGCGATCATCTGGAATTTCAGGATCACTGTGCCAGCGGTCACTGCGAAAGGCCCTTGCCGCAAGATCCGCGATTGCATCTGCATCCGTGGCCTGCGCGATACCGATCCCAGTTGGAAGCCTTTGCTTCTGACCCGGCAGCGCACAGCCAAGCGTTATCAATGTCTCAATCTTACGAAAACCAAGGGGTTCCAGAATTCCCCCTTCAGAGGCGTCCCCCCGCCGGAACATCAGGCCGATAGACTCTCGTTGGGCATCGGTCACCGCATTTTTTGCCTGCGCGACATCGTCAAGGCACCATACCGGTCTGCCCAGGATAGACGCATCGAAAGGGCGTTCGGAAAAGCCCACAGGGGTCATTGGGGGGTCTCCTCAGGCATCATATACCCCCGCAAAGTAAATTTGCCGCTGGGTTCTATCACCCGGTCCAATCGTTGCACTCTAAAGCCAGCTTTTCGGGCCAGCATGGCATATGACAGGGCCGAGAAGGCGCAGTGATGCTCCACGAAAAATTCTTCCCGGTCTGGTCCAACGGCGGCCAGAGCCCCCTCCCCATCTGGCAGTTCAACATAAACTCCGCCACCAGGCAGCAGGATCGGGCGGGCGCGGCGCAACATGGCGACCGGGTCTGGCACATGTTCCAGGACTTTATTGAATGTCACCAGCGCAAAACGACGAGAGACCGTGTCCGTCATGAAATCTGCGACCATACCCTCTACGCCGGCCTTTTCCATTGCGTGTTGGGCGGAACGGGGATCCGGGTCCAGGGCTGTTGCGGTCCACCCGGCCTGGGCCATTGCCGATGGAAAGACTGCCAGGCCGGACCCGACATCCAGCACGGTGCGATCCCCTCCCCTGGGCCCATAGGTGGACCAAACCGATTGCACATAGGCAACGCGCTGACGGTTGTCGGATTGCTCAGGGGGCAGCGCCATGATCTTGTCATAGGTCTGGGCCATACGACCACCGCCATAGGTGCGATCCCAATAGTCGCCGCTGTACAGACCGGACAGATCAAAATGGTGATGGTTCAGAACATGCCCCGTTGACGGGCTGCGTAACAGATCGCGCCGATAGGGCGTGATGCCAAAGTCCGTTTCACCATCGGGCGGAGCCGTATAGGATTTAACCACTTCCCAATCCATCGCGCCGGTCACCGGGCAATTAATGTCGGTTAAACAGGCGGGATCGAATTGCGGGGGTTCCTGGGTCACAGCGTTGCCGTGAATTCCGCGAATTGTTTGATACAGCGATCCTTCAGCACGGCGGGCATGAAGGAATAATGCCGCCCGATATACAATTGTGGCTGGCTGATAAACTGCCCATAGGTCGCCATCATGTCCAGACCGCGATGCGAGATATCCAAACAGACTTCCGTATTCACCTTGCGCAGTTGATACAGTTGCATATCGCGGGTCAACGGCAGGGGCATTTTCATGATAACGCCGCCCCGATCCAGATTCGGACTGACCTTGTGCAAGGTGGTGATCAGCCCCCGATAGTCACGGTGATAAACCGCCCATAACTGCGTATCCAGCCCGCGATAATGTTCTGGATCTGCGCCATGCAGATTAACAATCCGATCCGGGGTGATGTCTATAACCGATTGTTCCAGGCGACCGGTGCCAAATGCCAGATGCACATCGCAATGGGCATCGCGCATTGCATCCAGCGCGTCCGGATCGTTCAAATCAGCGAATGTCTGTACGTCCGCGACATCAGACAAGCCCCGCGATTTTCCCTCAAACCAACACTCAATTTCGTATTGCGCGCCTTGTTCTTCCAACTGGTGATTGGTTTCAAACGTCGCGCTGGTCGTTCGCTTTTCTTCAAAAACGCGGACGATGTTCCAATTCTTGGACAGGGCCTCGACGAAATGCGTATGATGGGGAGTATCTGTTGTCAGTATCCCCACACGCAGGTTTTTAGGCTCCATCATCGCAAAATATCCAACCAATCAAATCTGTTTAAGTCCATTGCCAGTCTGGTATCAGAAAGTCCGGGATATACCAAACGCCAGCCCTTTTCGTCCAAATATCCGTGTTCCTGAAGCCTTCACATACAGACCAGAACCAGGATTCCGGTTTCCCCTGAAACCGGCAGAAAGCGGCAATATCTTGTTCAGGTGCCTGCCACCCCTTTTCCCTGATTTGGGCAATTGCTTCCCCCCTGTCAATCATGCCATAGCGGATTTGCACAGAAAGGTTATCAAAGTCACGCGTAAATCCAAATTTGTACCATTTTAAAAAATGATGCAATGAAATGAAGTCACAATCAATATCGGCAAAGTCCCAGGTTCCAATTTTCAAATCCTGTTTACCATATTCAAATCCCGAATCTTGCGCGATACGGGCATTCTGGTAACTGTTCCATTTAAAGAATGCTCCCAAAAAGACAGACCGGACTGTAAAATCGGTATCCTTTGGCACCTGATACGCCAGCAGGTCACTTTTCGTCAGCCCTTCTTTGCCACACCAGTAATCCGCATCTGTCGATTCCAGGCAGCCATGCCGCGCCAGCCAATCCGAATCCAGCGTATCCGACAGCCGCTCAAGCTCATTGCCGCCATATTCCAATTGTGGGTTTTCACCCCACAAAATCAACGGGATACGCAGTTGCACCGCCAGTCGAATGGGGATCGCAAACAGGGCCATATGCATCGGCAGCCCTGTCGTCCCGCGCTCTTCAAACGCGGCCTTCATAAAGCGGCGCTCTACATCAGGCGACACAGTATAGTCGATGTGATCGACGCCCAGATTCTGGATCATTCCTTCCAGATTTTTCTGACCAATCTCGGTTCGGGCCGGGGTCCGCCAGGTCACCGCCAGCACCGATAGACCATACTTATTTGCCATGATCACCTGATACCAGCTATCCTTGCCGCCAGAGACCGGCACGATGCAATCATAGCCTTGGGAACGCGCCTTGGTTTGCTCCACCAGGGTCTGGAACGCCGCCTCGCGCGCCGTCCAATCAATCCTGGTTTCCTTATCCCTGTGGCCGTGACAGGCCGTACAGACACCATTCGCATCCAGGCTTATGCCAGGGCGCGTATCGGGCAAAATACACTGGGTGCAATAGCGCATCGGCTTACTCCTTCAACCGTGAATGATGATCCACAAACAAGCGCGCAGCCAGCAATGAAAACAGGAACTTACTGTCACTATTGCGCGCAATGTCAGACCCCAGAAATGCCGCAAATCGATCCCGGTCCACATAGTCAAAAAACGGACTGTCAGCCAACAACGTTTCTTTTATCTGAGGGTCCGTGAAATCGACAAAAGATGTCACCGGCGCATTGATTCCCTGTTTGCGCGGATTGTTCAGAATGACGTCTGGCACCATTCCCCGTCCCGCCTGACGCAACAGATACTTTGGCAAATTCTGTTGGATCAAATGCTGGCTGGGAATGGAAAACAGACACTCAACCAGATCCTTATCCAGATAGGGTGCGCGGTTTTCGACAGACCAGCGCATCCCGGCCAGATCATCATCGTGCAGCATGACCGGAACGGTTTCCCGCGCCAATTCATTCATCATGCGGTTTCGCAGGATTGCCGCACAGAGGTCATCTTCCTGATGCGGTTCCGAAAAGGGCTGTGTCAGGAATTCCGAAAAATCCTCCGCGCCCAGAAAGATATGGTCACGATTATCGGGATGCTGAATAAACGCCCGTGGGTTTTGCAGGAATGGGTTACGCACGAATTGCCCATAGCTGCCGCGCCACCCGGCTATTAGATCCCCAAAATCCGGTTCATCCTGCATTTCTGCCAGCCAGAACAGGTAATGATCATAATAGCCGCTGAACACTTCATCCGCGCCGGTCCCGCCCAGGGACAGCTTGAACCCTTCGTCATGAATTTTCTGGCTGACCAGATAGTGCAGATAATAGGAAATCGTCAAAGGCGGCCCATCGAAATAGGCGATCATGTCCTGCAATCGATCCAGAAATCCCTCCCGTGGAATGGATATCTGGTGATTGGGCACGCCCAACCCTTTCAGGCCTTCGGCGATCATCGCGGATTCATCATAGCGCCAGTCTTCTTCGATAATCGAAAAGCAGGTTATATCCTGACCAAGCCGATGGTGCGCCATGCCCGCAATCACATTGGAATCAATGCCGCCCGACAGCCGGACAGCCACGGGGACATCGGCCCGAAGAGTTCGGAAAATCGCATTCTCCAGCGCGGCATCCACAGCCTCTTGCGCCTGTTTCGCGCTGATATCCTGTGGCTGATAGGTCAGTTGCCAATAGCGCTGCAAAACCGGGGCTTCGCCGGCCTCGACCACCAGGGCATGGGCGGCGGGCACTTCCCGAACATCAGCAAAAAATGTCCGATGGTCTTTCATCAGACCCTTATAGCCATTCACCAGATAGCGTTGCATATGCAGGCTATCAATGGCGGGTACAGCCCCGGCCAGCGCGGTCAGAACCTTGATCTCTGATGCGAAAAACAGCCCCTCTGATCCCCGATCCCAAAGGTATAGGGGTTTTTCCCCGAACCGGTCCCGGGCCAGGGTCAGGGTCCCGCTGTCTTCCTGATAAATCGCAAAGGCAAACATGCCAACCAAACGGTCCAGCGCGCCTAAGCCCCAGGCGCGCCACGCCTCCAACAAAACCTCTGTATCGCCGCTGGTTTGAAATCTGTGACCCTTCTGCTGCAATTGCGCCCGCAGTTCCTGGTAATTGTATATTTCGCCATTATAGATCAGAACCCAGCCATCCTTGCGAAAGGGCTGATCGGATCTGGTGTTCAAATCGATGATCGATAGGCGACTGTGCAGCAGATCCAGGAATTGACCATCCGGGCGTTGCACATCGAATACACCATTGCCGTCCGGTCCCCGCTGGGTCATGCGTGACATGGCAACAGCGCGCCGATCTGGGGACAGCGGCGATGTGGCAAGGCGCCCGGCAATGCCGCACATAATGCCCTATCCCGAAATGGCGGTTCGGCGCAAGGAATGCCCCTTGGCCACCGCTTCTGTCACGGTTTTACCCAATACGTCGTGATAGCAGGACGCCGGAAATTCCGTCGCAGGCCGGGCGAAGAAGATATCAGCACCCGTGATAACATGCCCCACGGGCAGATCTCTTGCCGCGACCAGCCCTTTGCGGATGGCAGGCCCAACCCCGTCTTCACAGGGCTGTGGTCGCTTCACGCCGTCGCCCCGGCTTGCCGCCACGCCCGGCAGGATACGGGCCAGATAGGCCAGATCCGTTGCGTCACAAGATAGGCTGTGATCGCGGAATGCCCTTCCCTCCTTCTGATCCGTGAAATGCACCTCGACAATCTGTGCGCCCAGGGCGACTGCGGCAATCGGGGCCTCTGGTCCCATGACGTGATTGGAATAGCCGATAGTGACATCCGGAAATACTGCCTTCAGTGTCGAAATCGCCAACAAATTCGCCTGTTCCAGGGGTGTTGGATAGGCAGAAACACAATGCAACAGGGCCAGTCGCGCCGACGCTGCCTCCATCCCCATTTCGGAAATGACCCAATCCACCGCTGCCTGGACCTCTTCCAATGTCGCCGTACCGGTCGACAGAATAACCGGCAATCCTGTGGCCGCAGACGCACGGATGACCGGTTCAAAATCCACATCCCCGCTGGCGATCTTTATCGCGGCACAATGCTGTGCCAGAAAGGGCACCCAATCCTCGCTGATTGCAGAGGAGAAGAACGCGACGCCGTGCTGTTGTGCCTCCGCCTTCAAACGCAGATGCGCTGCTTCATCCAGACCAAAGCGCGTGACACGGGCCAGGCGATCTGGATCCGCCGCGCCGATAAAGCGCTCTGGCGTATAGCTTTGAAACTTTACGGCATCGGCCCCTGCCGTCGCGGCCAGGCGCACCAATTCAACCGCTTTATCGACATCGCCTTCATGATTGACGCCAATTTCCGCAATCAGGGCCGGTCGTTCCGCCAGATCAATTCCAAACAGGTGCATTTTAAATCCCGCTCTCCGTGCCTAAGCACTTTTGACCTTCTCTGCCGCTACGGCCTCGACCTCGCCAATCAACTCATCTAGGACGCTCAACAGGATAACTTCCATATCGTTCAGGAACCCCTTCAGCTCATCCAGAAAAAGCTGATAAATGGCGGGTGCTTCCTCTTCCGTCACCCGACGGTGCATTCGGAAATACACATTAAAAAGGGTCATCAAAGTCCCGTAATTGTTCTGCCAGATCACAGCCATGATAGGGTCAAACCCTTCGCCGGGCTTTGGTTGAAACAGGCTCCATAAAGTTCCATAGGATGCGAATGGATCCGGTTTGGTCACGGTCTTCATCTCAGCGATGGCTGCGTAAATGTCCTGATACCAATTGACCGTCTTCTGCCGCAGATCATAGAACCGATCCAGGGGAACGCCTTCACCCTTGGCAAATTTTTCCACTTCACGATCCGCATACATTAAGGCGGTTTCCCGGTCCTTGGGCGTAGATGTCAGTTTAATCGTCTGGGGCAGTTTTGGAATGGCACCCGGAATCTCGACACCATCCGAACAGTTGTAAACCGTGTAACTGCTGAACATTTTTGTCAGTTTCTGCATGAACAGGCGGCTCAGCAGGAACCCATCATGGGTGGTTACTGTGCCGCCAAAATTCCCGTCCATCGTCAGGTTCATTTCGGTCGACTCTTTCGTGCCATGGAAAGAGAACATGAAGTCTTTATCCGTGTAATACCCAGACGACTTGGAATGGTGATAATCTGGTATCCGGCTGCCCAAATCGACGCCGAACAGATAAACCTCCTTAAACGCCATCCCCAAGGCAAAACGGGCGCCCCCATTGGAAACCGTTGGCACCGCCAGATACATCGGTTCTTCGTTCATTTCATAAAAACGAGACGAGCAGACCGTGTCGCGATGAAAGAATATTGCCTTGTCAAAAACAGCGGCGGTGCGCGGGTTAACCGTCGCGGCCCCAACAAAGGTTATGCCCGACAGGTCATATTGGGACGCAACACGCTCTAAGATTTCCGCCTGACCGAAGGTGTTTTCGACCTCGATATGATAATCTGGCCGGATCCCCTGAGACAGCAGAACCTTAAGGCCGGACCCACAGGAAATCAGGACCACCTGATCCTTGTATTTGCGGATCGTATCCAGCGCCATATCGACCGATGGCCCCGCCGCCACAACAAAGGCCGGACATAATTTTTCCCGTCTTGGCCGGGTTCGCCACACAGCATAATCGCGCGCCAGGAAATTGCGCGTTGCGTTCATGATCATGATGTTTTCGTCTTCAAAGAATCCACGATTGGACCCGATATAGGATATCTGATCCGACAGGCCCTTGTGAATTTCCCGCACCAGATGCGACCGGTAATGGGTGTAAACCAGCGTTCCATCCAGCGTGCCGCCATTGTCTGATCGCAAGGCGGTTGTCAGTTCCGAAGACACGGAAACGGCATTGTCATCCAGAATAAAGAAAACCTGACCCTTACGGCGTTCAACCAGTTCAATCCATTCATCCCAGGGGTTCAGATATAAGGAATGCCACAGGAATTCGATGAACTGTTCCACGGCGATCAGGGATTGCGCCTCATAATCATTCAGCATGCGGCCGATATGATCCCCAATACCAACACCGATAGAGACGGCAAATCCAGTTATGCCCTGCTGCTTGTTTTCTTTCTGCTTTTCGATGCCCAGCGCCGTTGCGCCATAGGTCAGGCGCTTAATCGCCATTTTGGTCATCAATTGCGGGGGGAAGTTATCCCGAACAGGCCAGCCAATTTCAATGCGGTAGGGATCGGCGGCATAGGCTGAATACTGTTCATCCACGAATTGTCGGACGCCGGTGTCATAAAATAACGTATGACCGATATCCAGATTAAGATCGTCGCCGACTTCTACGATCTTTGAAACAGGCGTATCAATCGCGCGCAATTGCTGTGCCAGGTCCGGATCATGCCGCGCCAGGGCAGCAAGATTGCGTTCAAATCTTTCGCACGCTTCGGGGTCCTTGGTCAGATCCAGTATCTTAATCATGCTTGCTCCGCCGCCTGTGCCAGAAGTTTATCGAACAGGGCCGCAAATTCCCGGCCACGCTGATTGATCGTCAAAACTGTCCCTGCATCCAGCACACTTTTTGCCAGATCCTGCCGTGTAGATCTTAAGGATTGCGGATCAGCTGATAGATTTGCCAGCTCTTTTGCCAGGCCGGCCGCATCCGATTGAACCCATCTGTCCAGTTTCAGACTGCGCAGCAGACTGACCACCGCCGCATTTTCGGGCCGATCCGGCTGTAGGGTCAATACAGGCACCCCATGGCGCAGCGCTGTCAACGCGACCTCAACACTGGGAAGTGGAAATGTATCCAGCACCAAATCAACGCCATCAATCACTTCATCCAACGGGCTCTGTCTTGAAACACGCTCAACCGTATTCAGATTCAGACCAGCATTTGCAAAACGCTCCCGCAGTATCTCCTGCGTAATCTCGTCATTATCGCCCTCTCCATAGAGGACCAGCGTGCCATGAAAGCCCTGGCGCACGGAATCCGCCACGCATTGCAAGAATGACTCGGACAGTCGACCAACCGGGGCATCGATTAAAACACGCATCGCGCCCGTCACCTTGGAGTCTGGAATATCCTCTTCCATATCCTCGTATAGGGGCCAGGTCGACAGACCGGTGGGGATATCAACCGCCTGTTTTGCGTCGGTATATAGCGGGAAATCTGGTTCCCCTAATGCCAAAGCGCCCCTGTCTGCCCCGGGAATACAGCCCGGCGCGCCAAAGGCGGACAGAACCACCGGGGCCGGCATGCGTTGAACAATTCCAGGGCGCCCCGTCCAATCGAACCCATCCAGATCAATCAGCACCTGAATTTCATCATTGCGCATCATGGTCGCGACAGTTTCATCATCCACGCGATAGATATTGCGCCACGCGGCCGCCCCCCGTCGCAGGCGACGGCATATGGCATCTTCCACCTGATTATTTGCATAGAAGTAAATATGCGCGGTGCGTGACAGGCATTCCTCAATCGTCGACAGGAACGGCGCACGTTCTGAGCGGATATGCATCGACCCACTGAGGATACCGACGCGGAACAATTCATCATCGGAATTCCGTGTGGTGATTTTCAATGGCTCTCTGGGAAGATCAGCAAGGGTATTCCAGGACCGCGCCAGTTCCAAGGCTCGATCTGGCGAAACTGTTTCATCATAGCGCACCAGCCCCGGCAGACATTTTGCGATAGAAACGGGATCTTCCTGCTCAGCCTGCAGTGCCCGCTGCGCGGCGGTCCAGGCATTCCCTGTCATACCGGCATTTACCAAACAACGTGCGTATAGCAACAAATCATCCGCATTATGATCATCTAATTCAACCAGGGCTTCGGCTGCCTTAAGGCTGTGACCGACCTGACCATTTCGCTGTTTTGCTTCGATCAATCCGCGCCAGGCCGACGCGTTCTGGTGATCCAGTTCAATTGCATCCAGGAAACAGGCCGTCGCCTTTGTGACATCGCCATTCGACAGATAGCCATGGCCATAATCCACGAGGGGATTTTCCTCTGTCGCCAATAACGCAGTCCCAGCAGACGTCATCCAGGACGGAACCAATTGATATTGTGGATAATACGGCTTCAATGCGGTAGAGAGTTTCGCGTAAAAAACGCCATCACTGTGCTTTCCAACAGAGGAGTAAAGCACAGACAATATTTCGGCATGCTCATAGGCATCGGGCAAATCTTCATGGGCAGCCCGCATCACTTTCAAAGCAGGAAGCAAACGGCCCAGCCTGAAGATCGTCAAAGCCAGCAAGTGGCGCATGAGAGGGGTCGCGCCAACAACAGACCGATAGGCATCAACCTTATCCAACGCTTCGGCTGTCTTATCCTCTTCCAACAGCGTCAGAATCTCTTGCACGGGATCAGACGTGCTTCCCAATCCCGATGGGGTCGAAAAATCTATGTCAAAGTCAGAAATATTTAGATGGAAATCATCAGACATCGGGCCAAGGCTTTCTGAATGGAGGACGCGCCGAGTGACGGTACAGGACCGCTACCGTGAAAGTCTTATGATTCGATGACTTTCGACAGCTTTTCTTGCAGAGATCCGATAACAGGCACACCCCATGATGGCTGAAACGAAAATGGGGACCCGATAAAAACCGGGCCCCCAAAATCAATAGTCCGTCACAACCCTAAGGCTGTTTTAGTTCAAGAGCGCCAGAATGGCCTGCTGCTGCTGACCGGCGATTGACAGAGACTGAATGCCCAACTGCTGGCGGGTCTGCAAGGCGACCAGGTTGGCCCCTTCTTCGTTCAGATCCGCGAGGGTCAACTTGTCCGAACCACCCTGCAGGGTATTCACATATTCATTCGTGAAGTCCAAGCGGGTCTGCAGAATAGCAACGTTGGTCCCCAATTCAGCCGATGTCGCACGAACGCGGCTAATGGCGGAGTCCAAGTTGGTGATGATCTGATCAACAGCGCCGATATAGGAGTTGTTGGTCCCGATCTGGTTAAAGTTCGAGAAGGTCATTGCGTCGGTAGAGGCCAAGCCGGTACCCGACAAAGCCGAAATACCAACGAAATCAAGCGAAGCGTCAAAACCACCGGCAGCATTGACCGTGTTGATCCCGGTAAACAAAGACCGGGTTCCGGTCGCCGTCACGGATGTCGCGTTCAAGTCAAAACCATCAACCTGCAGGCGGGATGATGTCCGCGTTGAGAAGGCAACATCCAGCTGAGACCCGGTATTGTTCAACAGGTTCAAGCCCTGATAGCTGGCGTCTTCGATCAGCAGGGAAATCTGGTTGCCCAATTCCTGGAACTGAGTGGTTGCAGAAGCACGTTCCGTCGTTGTCTGAGTTTTCGATGCTTCCGCGACACCTTTCATCTGCTTGAGCAACTGATCCAGCTGCTCCAGACCACCAAGAGCGGCGGTAATGGATGAAATGCCCTGATCAATGCCGTCTTTGCGGTCGGTAAAGTCAGCCGCGCGGTCATTCAGGGATTTGGACTGGAAGAACGCCACAGCGTTATCGACAACCGAGTTTACTTTCTTACCGGTCGTCAAACGGTTCTGTGTGCGGTCAGACAAATCAGCAACGTTCTGCAGTGTGAGCAGAGCGCTACGTTGTGCACCTGTGAGGGTAATATCTGAAGACATGGCTATGGTCCTTTCTGGATTGCCAAATATAACGTCACGCTTCTGCGAGACGGACCGAGTTGTTCGGTAACCCGGAAGATAAGGGCGGACCTACAACCCTGTCAAGAGCCTTTTTCAAAAAAATATTCCATCGCCTGACAGAGAAAATACCCCGCCCATGTCGTTCACGCCATATTCTGGCACATAGTTTGCTTAAACCCTATCAGGCTAAACAGTTGTACCCGCAGAAGCGGACCTTCAGGAAACCAGCCAGAACAAGGAACGGACGTCATGGTATCAAGAGTCAGCGCGACAGGCACGCTCAGCCAGAATCTCTTCTTGATCAACAGTGGTCAATCGAAGCTCAATCAGTTGAACTATTCGCTTGGCACCGGGAATAAATTTGAAGAGCTGAAATTCTATGGCAAGGATTCAACGCGAATTGTTGACCTGCGCAAAGATATAGAGGCGCGAAAAGCCTACACAAACTCGATCGATATCACGGAAAGCACGACGGATTCCTATGACGCGATCCTGGAGCGGCTTGTCCAGGTGGCAACGGATGCGCTGAATGCCGCCGAGCCGCTGTCGACCAATGATGTGGACTTTCCGAACACGACAACGGTTCTGGCCAACAACTTCATGCTGGAAGTAGAGGCCAACCTGAATATCAAACTGGGTGACCGGTTTATTTTTGCTGGCACCAATTTCAGCGATGCGCCTGTGCGCGACCTTCGTACCCTGTCGCTTTACAACGCCACCGACCTGGGCTCTGCCCCGGCAGCGGCGAATGCAATTGAAACCGCGGATACGCTGCCGGAGCATGTGGTTGATGCGGGCGGCGCCGCCACGACAGAATCCTATCACACCGGCTTCACAGCGGCAGGCACGGTCGATTCAAAAGCCTATGAGGCGATGAAGGTCACAATCGCCGACTCGCAACCAATCGTCTATAATATCACGGCCAATGAACCCGCCTTCCAGAATTTGATTGAGGGGCTCCTGCGCTTGAAGTCCGCCGCGCAAACTGGTCTGACAGAGCCTGAACGCGAAGAATTCCTGGGGGAAGCCCGCAACACCCTGGATAACGCGCGCGTTGAACTGCGGCAATTACAGGCGCGCAACGGCACAGTTATCAATGAACTGTCGCGCACCAAGGAAATACACACCAGCTTCATCAACATCTCACAATCTGCACTGACCGACCTGACTGTCGCCAATGATGCAGAAGTCGCGACGCGAATTGCCGCATTGCGTACACAGTTGGAAGCGTCTTATTCAACAATCGCCGATACAAACCGTCTATCACTCGTAAATTACTTATAATTTTGTCCCAGGTTACGTTAACGCTCGCTTTACGAATGTATTCTATACTGACAAAGTATAAGGTGGAGAACATCGGAGCAATTCAGCATCTTTAGAGTGATCCCTTTGCCGATAGATTATCAACAAGAGAACGGGTAGGCATGTCCAATCCATATGCAAGTCAACAACGTGCAGCACTTGAAAAAGCGCCTCCTCAAGCAGCGGAAGGATATGCGCTGGTTGAATTAGCACGCCGCATGGATGAGGCTGCACGAAACCCAGACGACGGCGCGGCGATCCGCGATGTCGTTCGATTGAACTGGCGTGTCTGGACAATCTTTCAGGCAGAACTGGTTGATCCAGAATGCCAGACGCCCCGTGAAATCCGGGAAAACCTGATCAACCTGTCAAATTTTATCGACAAGAAATCTGCTGAGTTAATCGGGACTCCAGATGCCTCCAAGCTGCCCGTGCTGATCAACATCAACCGGCAGATTGGCGCAGGCCTTCTGGGCAGCCCTTCGGATGACCCGCAAGAGGCAGAACGGCTGCGAAAAGAATATGCTGAGCTGCATGGATTGACGCCCCCGGCCGACGCGGCAGAGGCCCCGGCAAACATTCCGGCAGACAGTCAGGTCAGCGCCGACAAAACCGATCGAGAGGCGTGAGAGAAGACGCGGAAAAACCAGCGTCTTCGCTACCGCCCGACCCTTTATCGGCGCGCATCCCAATCGATATCGTCCTGCTTATGAATGAACCGGAAGCCGCCTTTCAGGCTGCGGCCTTTTCACGGATCGATACCAGCCTCAGCCTGGCACATGCCAGCACCCTTGAAATGTTAGACCAAGCCCTACCGAAGCTGTCGCCGCGCGCCAGACTGATCGGTTTTTCGACATCCATTATCGCCCCCGCCTATGCTCTGGCCGCCTTTTCCAACGGCGGCTACAATTTTCATCCAGGCCCCCCCAGTTATCCGGGCAATCGCCCGTCTGCTTTTGCCTGCTATGCGGGTGAACAGGAATACGGCGTCACATTCCATCGCATGGTGCCGCGTGTCGATGAAGGGGAAATATTGGATTGTGAGATCTTCTCAATTGCCAACTGCAATACATCTCATGCAATCGCAATCCTGGCCTATCAGCGGTTGGCCCGCTTGTTCCTGATGAACGCAACCGCGCTTGCACAACTGGACCGGGACATTCCTGGGAACGGCGTCCAGTGGTCGGGACAGAAAACGACACAGGCCCAATACAATGCCATGCGTGTTGTCCCGGGAAATGTGGATCCGGTGGAACTGGACCGCCGAATTCGTGCATTCAACTGGATCTACACACCCATCAGCACGTTCGGACGACCGCGATAGGTTCATCAGGAATCGGAACCGCTAGCCGCCCCTTGCGGCGGCCGGCGCTAACAACTGCAATTCAAACAAACCATAGTTTGATAGCGCCGTGCCACCATCTTACCCGAGGCGGTTCGCGTATTCTTCAAGTTGGGCTGCGACCGTCCCCCATCCCTCGAAGAACCCCATTTCTTCATGCGTATGGCGGGCTTCCGGCGAGCGATGCCGAACTGTCGCTGTGTAGGTTGTTCCGCCCTTGTCGTCGTCTTCGAATTCAATAATGGCGGTCATGAATGGATCAGCCGCAGGTTTCCATCCTTCGCTGTACGTATCTGTGAACACCAGACGCCGACCATCCACGATCTCAAGAAATACTCCTTCGTTGGGTATTTGATTACCATCGATATTCATGACGGTATTGAACCTGCCCCCCACCCGCAGCTCAATCTCACAGCTATCAATAGAATGTGGTTTGGGCATGAAGAAATGTTTGATGTGTTCCGGTGTCGTCCAGCATTCCCATAGCAAAGAACGAGGGGCATTGAGCCTGCGGGTAAATGTAAGGTCGGTATTTGGGTCGAGATTCATGTGTTTGGTTCTTTCATCAAGGTGTTGATGTAATTATCAAAACCATCAAGACGCGCTTCCCATACAGCGCTTTGCTCGCTCAACCAGTTTTTTGCTGGTGTAAAAGCGGTCGGGGACAATTCGCATGTCCTGGTGCGTCCTTGCTTTCTGGTCGTTACTAAACCCGCCGCTTCAAGTTTTCTCAGATGTTCCATAAAGGACGGCAACGCCATGTCATGCGGTTTGGCAAGTTCGCTGACACTTGCCTCCCCCTGGGCAAGACGCTGCAGGATCATACGTCTTGTTGGGTCACCAAGAGCTGAGAAGCAGAGGTCTAGATTTGATTCATAGTTAGCCATATCCCTAAGTAACATTACGAAACTAGGATTGTCAACAAAACTTAGGGATATCCCTCACTATGCAATAACTGGATATTAATTGAAATGCGGTCCGTTACAACGCAAACGCCGACAACGCCGTTCACCGAAGCCTTAAATCGGCTTTATGCCTGTAAAAAATCTGTCTAGCTGACGCGGTATCAGGCGTCCTGGTCTTCATCGTAAAATTCAGATTCCTCTTCAAGGCCTGGCCAAAGACCAAGACTTTTGAAGCGTTCTGTTTCGTGCTCGATCAAGGAATGTGACGCCCGCAACGCGTTGTACAGACGCCCTGCACCGATCTCCGTTTGAATTTTTGTAATAATATCTGCACTGCTGGGCGCAGCGGAGCTGTATTGATTGAGCAACTCCTGCGCCATTTGTTGATAGCGTGGACGCTCATCTTCAAACATATAAGCACATTGCAGAGCATAATAGACCCGACGCGCCGGACTTTGCGCGTCGGCCTCACTCATCACTTCCTTGCGGCGCAAGATGTCGGCGTGATTGTGCAGGATGATCGTTGTCGCCTCCCCCGCATTTTCAAGGACGGCCCCATTTATAATGATACGTTCTTTCGATGGTAGTTTAATGCGCAGGGGCATGACCGGTTCCTCTAATAACATCTGCAGCGGGACTAGACCTCACTATAAGCCGTGTCGCCCACAACGCCAACCCGTGCGGCGAATCGACACCTCTTGCAATTTTGCACAAAATCAGCCATATTATGCACTATGGATTAGAGTTTTTAGGAACTTTTGCCGGTTTTTGAATGCTCTAAGGACCATAAGAACGATAGCAGAAGCTGTCGAGGAGGTTTAAAATGGAAATCAACGTTACACCCCCTGTGCCGCTGTCGCAGAATAGCCAGACTCAGCAGGCACCAAACGCAACCACACAAGCCGGGGCCACCACCACGGTTCAGAACGTGCCTGATAATGTCGTCACCGCGACGACTGATTCTGCGCAACCCAATACCCGTGAGGATGATGCCCTGCGTCGTCAGGAACGCTCCGTTCGGGAACAGGGTGTCTCTGCTCTGCCAGAACTGCAGATTCAGGGCCTGAAGACTCGTGTGGGTATTGATGCGGAAACCGATGTGGTTTTCCTGGAAGTTTTGTTGCCCAACACGGAAGAAGTGTTGCGCCGCATTCCATCGGAAAACCTGATTGAATTTCTGCAGTCTCAGGTAGACCGTATCAGCACTCGCGGGGACTCGGCGTCTCGCGCCTTTGATACCTCAATCTGACGCACCGAATTATTCGGCGTAGGACGTTTCAGTAACAGACAGCGCTTGTTTCGGGGCGCTGAGGGGTGCCTTGTATCCAGGGCATTTTTGCTTTTTGGGGATGGGCGATGATGCCGACTGCCCCACGGCAGAAGATTCCCGCTTGCACTAAATCTGCTCGGATGAAACTGCCCACATGGACGCTTCGATACTCCCCCTCATTCTGTTCCGACGTTAAAAATCATATATAATTCATATATTTAAGCATGCCAATTGAAACTGGCCCGGAGATTGCTGTTAACCAGGCAGGAATGACCCCGGAGACACATTATGTCCGTAAACACTGTGAACGACAAAACCCAAGACCTGTTTGGCGCGACGGACACCAGCCGCTCGCAACAAGATCGCGCGAACACCGCAGACAAGGAGACTGCGCCTTCTGCCGAAGCGCGATTTGCCCAGATTCTGAAGGGTCGCCTTGAAACCAATGTCAATTTCACCCGTGCGGACCAACAGCTTAAAATGCCGGAAAAGGCCAGCGCCGACAAGAACCCGACACCGATATACAATCGCCGCGACGACCGTGCGCGCGACCAATCCATTGACGATGCGCCCCGGGATGATCGGGACCAGGATGATCGCACAACGCCAGTTGCCCACGCCCCAGTGGAGCCGTCCCAGCGGCGTGATTTACAGAATGGACCCGCGGATCGCAGTTCCGTCGCGCAGACTGGCACAGGCGCTAACGAGAACACCGCCCCGGCTTCTTCTGAAAAAGGCACCACACAGGCGGGCGACGCGAAAGCCAATTCAGCCGCCACGCAATCCAACGGTTCAGCAAAAGAAGCGCAACAGGCTGCAGCAGCCCAGGTTGCGAAGGGAGAAAGCGTCTCCCCCGAGATTCTGGAGCAGGCTAAGAAGGCCGTCCAGAATTCGGGACCAAAAATGACGGCAACGGTTACGGATGACGCGGCACAGATTTCGTCGCAACCACAAAACACCCTATCGGCAAAGGCCGCAGTGGCCGCCGACACCGCAGCCAAAAAGGGCGATGCCGCCGCCTTGTCTCAGGCCGAGGCGGAAGGCGATGCCACAGCAGAGGCAGACTCTGCGGTCAATAATATCTTTAACCGGGTTAAAGGCGACTCCAAGAAGGCAAATGCACAAGGCGCAAATGCCGCGCAAAATGGCGCGGATCCTTCGAAGGTTGGAGCGGCCGCACAACAGGCCGCCGCCGTTGCTAATCCGACCGTTAATACACAACAGGTCGCGACCAGTATGGGCACACAAGCTTCCAGCCTGACCGGATCAACGCAAAGCGGCACCACTGTCGACGCCGCCACTGGTACGACAGCCAGCCTGGGCGCGAATAACAGCATTCAACAGCGCGGTACGCCCGCCCCCACAGCCAACGCCTCACGCCCGCCGCCCGTTCCTGCACATGTCGTGGCAGATCAAGTGGCTGTAAATATCAGTCGTGGTTTGGCCCAGGGCAATGATCGCATCACCATACAGTTGCGTCCGGCTGAATTAGGGCGCGTCGAGGTCAAAATGGAAATGACCCATGAAGGCAAGATGACTGCGATTGTTTCAGCAGAACGTCCGGAAACTCTGGATATGCTGCGCCAGGATGCGCGCACCCTTCTGCAATCATTAAACAATGCCGGTCTTCAGGCAGACCAGAACAGTCTGAGCTTCACGCTTCAGAATCAAAATTCGGGCAATGGATCACAGCAGAACCATGCCCAGGGGAATAATGTGTCAGGCCAAACCGCAGATGGATTGGATGACTTGATCAATACAGGTTTCATTTTTGAACAAACCGGTGGTTTCGATGGAGATGGGCGACTGGATGTTAAAATCTAAGCGCCCAATTCCGGATAGAACCATGCCCGATGTGGCGGACATATCCGTTGCGACATCGGCATAAGGAGAGCAAACCATGGCCAATGATATCAATTCGTTGTTATCGACGCAGACCAATGTGCCAACGCAATCCCAGAAGCAAACGGAGGCGTTGAACAGTCTTGCAAATAACTTCGACAATTTCCTGACCATTCTGACGACCCAGTTGCAGAATCAGGACCCCTTGTCCCCTATGGACACGACCGAATTTACCAATCAGCTGGTCATGTTTGCGGATGTCGAACAATCCGTGCGGCAAAGCGGTCAATTGGAAGACCTGATCACCCTGAACCGCCAGAACGAGGCTACGGCCGCCGTCGGCTACATTGGGCAGGAAATCAAGGCTGACTATAACGAAGTCAACTTCCAGGGTGATCCCGTTACCCTGTCCTATGCCCTTCCTGAAGAAGCGAAGCGCGCGACAATGGAAATTTATAATGGCGCGGGGGAACTGGTGCGACTGGTTCAGAACATGCCAACCACATATGGGGATCATGACGTCTCATGGGACGGTACAGATCAGAACGGCAACCCCGTCCCGCCCGGGGCATACAGCTTCCAGGTTGGTGCCGTGACGGAAGACGATGAACCAATTGATCCAACTTACAAAACCGGCGGAACCGTAACAGGTGTCGAATTTGACGGCGGGACAACAACGCTGTTGATGGGCCCTGTCAAAATTCCGCTGAGTAAAGTGCTTCGTGTTGAGGATCCAACGGCCTAGCAATGGCCCCGCGCAGTATCAGGATATGATCCCAGATTGCGCCTTTGAGGAAAAGAGGAGTTAGGCAATGAGTATTTTCGGTGGTCTGCGCTCAGGCGTGTCGGGCTTGTTCGCTCAAAGCCAATCCATGGCGATGATTTCAGATAATATCGCCAATGTGAATACCGTTGGCTATAAGGTGAACCGCGCCCGGTTTTCGACTCTGGTAACGACGCAAGGGTCTGAATCAGCCTTCGCTTCTGGGGGTGTTCAGTCCAGTGTGGGTAGGGAAATCAATGCTCAAGGTCTGCTGGCCGCCTCAACGGCATCGACGGATATCGCGATTTCCGGAAACGGCTTTTTTGCTGTGACCGATGGGCTGACCTTCAACACGACAACCGGTGTTTATGAGCCCACCGGTGACATTTTCTATACACGGGCCGGGGAATTTCGCGCTGACAAAGACGGAAACCTTGTCAATACCGCCGGGTTCTATCTGATGGGCTTTCCGCGCAATGCAACGGATACCGGTTTTGATGTGACAAACGTGCTCAGCGCCATGAATGGCGTCAATGTGGCGGGTCAATCCGCAGCACCAGTCTCGACTTCCTCTGTATCGCTCAGCGCGAACTTGCAGGACGCGACGGCGACCGGCGGAACCTATGATACCTCCGTCCAGATTTTCGACCGCAAGGGGGCGGAACGGACCCTGACCCTGACATTCACGAAGTCAGGCGCAGCTGCAAATACCTGGACCATCACCGGTGCGACCAGCGCCGGCACATCCCTGGTTGATATCGACGCCAACGATGATGGCACAATCACAATCGATGATGGGACACCCGCTGCAAGCGGTGGTACTGCCGGCGATGGCATTCTCTCCGATGGGGATGAAGAAACTGACAGCGTCGCCGATACAGCCTTGATTGCGAACGGCGCCGTGCTGGGCACGATTACCTTCAATCCGAACGGTACCTTGGCCTCGGTCGGATCGAACCTTGCCGGGGGGGATATCACTGCGGCAGGGAATTCGGCGCTGGGTGTCCTGGATCTGGTAATAGATTATGACGGCAATGGTGCCACCTCTGAGGACCGTGAAACAATCGCAATCGACTTCGGGACAATTGGCGGCACGAATGGTGTGACACAGTTTGACGGTACCAGCGTGCTGAATGATGTGGATCAGAATGGGAAGCAATTTGGCTCCCTCTCTTCTGTCTCAGTCAACGAGTTGGGTGTCGTAACAGCCCTGTTCGATAATGGCGAATCCCGCCAGTTGTTCCAGGTTCCGCTGGTCACCTTTAACAATGCCGATGGCCTGAAACCGGTATCGGGGAACGTCTACAGCCAGACCGACAATTCGGGTCAGGCCGTGGTCAAAGTTGCCAATACGGGCGGGGCTGGGTTGATTGCCCCCTCCTCCCTGGAACAATCCACCGTCGATCTGGCTGACGAGTTCACAAAACTGATCGTAACCCAGCGCGCCTTTGCGGCGAATACAAGGGTTATCACCACTGCAGATGAGATGTTGGACGAACTTATCAGAGCCAAACGCTAACTCTGTAAACTCATTGAATTCAATTACTTGGGCGCGTCCTCTGGGCGCGCCCATTATTTTTTGGGATTTTACTTGCGAATTTCATAAAATTTTATATAAATTTGTTTCTAATTGCTGGTCTTCACAAAACCATAATCGACCGGCAGCGGACGCAACGTCCCATAAATTCTTTAACTGGAGCAACGGCCCGGATGACAGGACAGCAAAGCAAGATAGAGCACAGAGAGCCCAAGCAGGATAACGCCCTGCCCCCGGCAGATACCGAACGATGGGTGATCTCACGAAAAGCACAGGTTGTCAGAGCGATTGATACGGGCGTCCTGACCGAAGACGAAGCCTGCAAACGCTATGACCTGACCAGGGAAGAGTTGAATGGATGGCGTATCCTGATTTCCCAGCATGGTGTTCGGGGTCTACGCGTCACACGCTTGCGCCAGTATCGATAAGTTAAAAGCGAATCGTAAACACTTGAAAAGACTCACACACTGCAGAAACGCGTCGTGACGAGTTCTTGCAATGCGTTACTGAATGCTGCGAATTACATTGTATTTTCTTCAATATGTTGTGTTTTTATCATTGCGCTGGTGCGAATATCGGCTATCTTTGCCGAGAGATAGGCAAAATTTGCCGCGCGAATTCCTAATTTTACTTTGGGCAAGAATGCTTGAAGATATGCTTACAAACTATCGAATCGATGAGTCGTTGTAAGTAATTCGCCAGGAAGCAGAATCGAGTCGTACTGGTGTGAATTTTGCGGGAGTTGCATTTTTTACGAAAGTTACGAGGCAGAATGCCTTTTTTGACGAGCCAGACTGGTTGTCCTCCGCGAGGGACGCCATGCGTGTTAAGAAGGATCTGGCAGATCATGGCGCAGAAGCGCTCAGGCGCCCGGTAAGTGCGTAATCTGTTGCAGTGACGTTGAGTACCAAGTGTGATCTGACACAAGGGGATCCGACAAGAGAATTGGCCAATAGGGCGTGTTCTCGCTGGCGGTCGGAAATACGAGGAGCGGTTTTGTGGGCAATCTAATTGATCTGATTCGGAGTTTCGGGATGGCGCGCCTGACGGCGGGCGTTGCTGGCACGGCCGTCATGCTGGGCCTGTTAATTTTCCTGCTGATCTCTGGCACGAAACCGGAAATGGCCCTGCTCTATTCAAACCTGGATCCCCAGGCCACCAACCAGATCGCGGATCAACTTGCCAGCCGCCAGATCGATTTCAGCATGTCGACGGATCAATCCCAAATTTCCGTGCCGCGTGATCAGGTTGGCCCCTTGCGGTTGGAATTTGCCCAGCAAGGCCTCAGCGGCACAGTCCCCGGTTATGATATCTTTGACCGGGATCAAAGTCTCGGCCAATCCAGCTTTACTCAGGAAATCAACAAGCTGCGCGCAATGGAAGGGGAGTTATCCCGCACCATTGCCTCCATCGATAATGTCCGTGGCGCCCGCGTGCATATCGTGCTGCCGCGGCGGGAACTGTTTACCCGTGAACCGATGGAAGCAACAGCATCCGTTGTCATTAAAATGCAGGGCGCCAATCGGCTTGATCGGTCCCAGACATCCGCCATTCAGCAATTGATCTCCACCGCTGTGCCGAACCTGGATCCAAACCGTATCACGATCGTCGATGATCGCGGTACCCTGCTGCATGGCGGCGGTGACAAGGGTGATGGCACGCTGAATCCTGATAATGTTGCGGATATGCGGTCCGGCTTTGAGGGTCGCCTTTCCGGCAAGGTCACTGAGATGTTAGAACGGGTCGTCGGCGTGGGCAAAGCCCGCGTGGAAGTATCCGCGGAAATGGATTTCTCGCAGGAAACGTCCAGCATTCAGTCCTATGACCCCGAACAGCAGGTTCTAGTGTCATCGCGAGAGATTGAAGATACGTCATCGTCTCAGGAAGCCAATCAGGATACCGTGACTGTTGGGAACAATCTGCCGGATGCAGGTGCCCTGGATGGTGGCGCGGTGGGCAATACCGAAACGAGCGCCCGCACCGATTCAATCCAGAATTTCCAGACCGGCAACACCAAGACAGAGCGCATTGTGCCCCCGGGACGCGTGGATCGCCTCTCTGTCGCCGTTGTTGTGGATGGTATCCGCCAGCCGGATGGCACCTATGAGCCGCGCAGCGAGGACGAGATGAATGTCCTGCGGGAACTGGTCGAGTCCGCCGCAGGCGTGAACTTGTCGCGCGGGGATCAGGTGACGATCCACAATCTGCGCTTCGAAGATGTTCCGGTCTATACGCTGGATGAAGAAGAAATGTTCGGTCTGCCCAAGAGCCGGATCTGGTCACTGGTTCAAACCGGTGTCATCGGGCTTGTGGTTCTGCTGATCGCGTTGATCATTGTCCGACCGCTGATTACCAAGCTGTTTGATATGCAGCACCAGACCGCCGCCGGTCGCGCGGGTGACTCCCCCACCATGCTGACCGATCAAAGCGGCAATGCGATTGCAACAGCCGGTGGTCAGGGCATGATGCCGCAAGAAGGTACGGAAGAATTCGAACATATGATTGATATCGCCAATATTGAAGGGCGCGTGAAGGCGTCTTCGCTTAAGAAAATTGGCGAAATTATCGAAAAGCATCCCGAAGAAGCTGTATCGATCCTGCGCACATGGATGTATCAAGGATCTGATTAAGCCGCGTGCCGGTACCGTCTTGCCTTCTGGAATGCTTGATTGGACACGGCATGTAGGTTTCTCATGTTGGTTTATGCGGACTCGCTTTATAAAGGGGATGACTGATATACGGGAAGTCGCATCGGCTGGACGCAGCGATGATGATTCCTGGGGCGCAACAGAGAACTTGGTACGACCAGCACCATGAGAATACGCGACGATTATAGGGGCCTGACCGGGCCAGACAAAGCCGCGATGATGATCCTCGCCATTGGTGAAGAAAACGCGGTGAAGCTCTTTACCTATATGGATGACGAGGAGATCAAGGAAATCTCTTCTTCAATGGCCAATCTGGGCACAATCAGCTCAAATCTGGTGGAGCGGCTTTTCTCGGAATTCGCCGAACAGATTTCGTCTACAGGATCACTGGTCGGGTCTTATGAATCTACAGAGCGCTTGCTCAGCAAGGCCCTGGATCCTGACAAAGTATCCCAGATCATGGAAGAAATCCGGGGTCCTGCCGGGCGCACCATGTGGGACAAGCTGGCAAATGTGAACGAAGTCGTGCTGGCCAACTATCTGAAGAACGAATACCCCCAGACCGTTGCGGTTGTTTTGTCCAAGATCAAGTCCGACCATGCCAGTCGTGTACTGGGTGCCCTGCCGGAAAGTTTCGCGATGGAAGTCATCATGCGGATGCTGCGCATGGAAGCCGTACAGAAGGAAGTGCTGGACGATGTGGAGCGCACATTGCGGAACGAATTCATGACCAACCTGGCGCGCACGGCCCGGCGTGACAGCCATGAAATGATGGCGGAAATCTTCAATGCCCTGGATCGGAATACTGAAAACCGCTTCATGACCTTGCTGGAAGAACGCAATCGCGACAGTGCCGAGAAGATCAAGTCCCTGATGTTCACCTTCGAGGATCTGCAAAAACTGGATCCGGGCGGTGTTCAAACGCTGTTGCGCAATGTCGATAAGGACAAACTGGGCACAGCCTTGAAGGGCTCGTCAGAGCAGATCAAGGAACTGTTCTTCTCGAACATGTCCGAGCGCGCGGCGAAAATTCTGCGTGAAGATATGAATGCCCTTGGACCTGTCCGATTGAAGGATGTGGATGAAGCGCAGATGGAAATGGTCAATCTGGCCAAAGACCTTGCCGCGAAAGGAGAGATCATTATCTCCGAAGGTGGCGCTGAAGATGAGTTGATTTACTAATGTCGGTGCAGGGTGAGGCCCAATTGTGATGGCGAAAGTGGCGAAAACAGAGGAAATGAAACCGTTCATGTTTGAGCGGTCTTTCGATGAATTCGACCAGGAAAAGAAAAAGCCGGCCGCCAATGCCGAGCCCGCGCCGGAGGATATCCCGGAGCCGGAACCAGAAATCAGCTTCAGCGAAGAGGAAATGAACGCCCAGAAGCAACAATCCTATATGGATGGTCATGCGGACGGGTTTCGCGAGGGCCATGCCGAAGCGATGGATACGCTGGAGCGGCAATTGAATGACCTGTTGGAGCGACTGGCCCCGATGGTGTCCAAACTTGGCGAAGAACAGCGCAAGGCAAATGAGCGTGCGCAGGCCAATATGGCACGCATGGTGCAGGAATTGATGAACAAGTTGATGCCGATCTATGTCAAAAACCACGGCGCGGAAGAAGCGATGGCGGTGGTTACGGAATGTTTGGCCGAATTACAGGATCCCGGACGGCTGTCAATTCACCTGTCTGAGGAAACGGCGGACCTGTTGGGAGATCGCCTGAACAAAGCTGCGGAGCGGGCCGGATTTCAGGGTGTGATCCGCTTGCGTCCAGAAGAAGATATGGGGGCTTCTGATGTGCGGGTTGATTGGGGTGCTGGCGGGGCAGAACGACGCTATGAAACGATCAAGGCTGATGTCGATGCCGCAATTGAGCGCGCCGTGACACGCACATTGGAATCAATAGAAGCCGACAGTGAGCCGGAAACGCCGCCTGCGATGGACGATGACAAAACTACAGACGACCAGGGCGCACTGGAAACCGATGCACCGGATGCAGGCGATGTACAAGATAAGGAGTAAATTTTATGGCCGATGATACTGACGACGACACCCCAACGACCGACGCGGCAAGTGGCGACGCGCCAGAAAAGAAATCCGGGTCCATGGCGGATTTTGACCTTCAGGAATTGGGAGAAGGCGCGGGCGAGGAAGATTATCTGGACGCACGTGCGGCCGAACTGATGGCCCCAACCGGTGCGCGCGACCTGGAAGCGGTTTATGAAATTCCAGTACAGGTCGCCGCCGTTCTGGGCAAGGCATCCATGCAGGTCAGCCAATTGTTGAAGCTGGGACGCGGGGCGGTCGTTGAACTGGATCGCAAGGTCGGCGAAGCAATTGATATCTACGTCAACAATCGCCTTGTGGCGCGGGGCGAAGTGGTGCTGGTGGATGACAAACTTGGTGTCACCATGACGGAAATCATCAAATCCGATAAATCACCGAACTGATTGGATACACGGCGGGAATGGCAACCGATACCCAACCGGGCTCTGGCGGAGACCGCCCCCTCACCCAACCTTCCACGCGGGGGTCGGTGGATATTGCGACAATTTTCGGGATTATTGGCGCGGCGATCCTTATTGGGGCGGCGATTGTGCTGGGCGGCAGTCCAGGATCCTTTGTCGACTGGCCCTCAATCCTGATTGTCATTGGGGGAACCTTTGGGGTCGTTACCGCCTGTTTTTCGATACTGGATATGATGGCCCTGTTCCCGACATTGGGCCGGACCGTCTTTCGCAGTGGCCTGAATGCGGGAGAGGCTGCGATGCAGCTGCTGCAATTGGCCCAGATCGCGCGGTATCGCGGAGTTCTAGCCATTCAGAACTACATGCCTGCCGTTGAAGACCGCGAAATGCTGCGCGCTGGCCTTGCCATGGTCATCGATGGCACGCCGGGGGAGGATGTAGAGCGGATCATGCGCCGCGAAGTTCAGGCAATTGCGCAACGCCAGACACGTTCTGTATCGATCCTGAAAAAGGCTGCAGAGATCGCGCCCGCTATGGGATTGATCGGAACCCTTGTTGGTCTGGTACAAATGCTGGCCAATCTGGATGATCCAAATTCCATAGGACCCTCCATGGCTGTGGCGCTGTTGACCACCTTTTACGGGGCGCTGTTGGCTAATGTGGTGTTCACGCCGCTTGCGTCCAAGATGGAACGAAATGCGACGGAGGATATGTTACTCAATCAGCTTTATGTCATGGCGGCGTCGTCTATCGGTCGTCAGGAAAACCCGCGCCGCCTGGAAATGCTGTTCAACACCGTACTGCCCCCGTCCGAACGGGTGGATTACTTCGGATAAGAGGCCATGAAACTACTCATCATCGGAACCCTTGAAGGGCACATGACAGGCGCCAGCCAAATTGCCATCCAACGCGGCGCGAAAGTGGCGGCGGTCGATGCGATTGACCAGGGGCTGGAGCATTTACGCAATGGCAAAGGGGCTGATGTCGTCCTGATCGACGTGCGCCTGAATATAGAGCGCCTGTGTAAGGCCCTGCTGGCGGAGCGGATCAATACGCCCGTCGTTGCCTGCGGCATGGACGGTACTGACGCGCAGACCGCCGCTGCCGCCATCCGCGCCGGGGCCAAGGAATACATTCCCCTGCCGCCGGATCCGGAACTGATTGCTGCGGTTCTGGAAGCCGTTGCCGAAGAAAGCACCAGCATCATTCACAGCGATCCCGCAACCAAGCGGGTGATCAAGCTGGCCGACCAGATTGCACCCTCCGACGCCTCTGTCCTGATCACCGGACAATCCGGGACCGGTAAAGAGGTTATGGCCCGCTATATCCATGCCAAATCCAGACGGGCCACAGGAACCTTCGTCGCCGTCAACTGTGCCGCCATTCCCGAAAACCTGCTGGAAAGCGAGTTGTTTGGGCACGAAAAAGGCGCTTTTTCCGGTGCCATCGCGCGCCGCGTTGGCAAGTTTGAAGAAGCCAATGGCGGCACGTTGCTGCTGGATGAAGTCAGCGAAATGGATCCGCGTCTTCAGGCCAAGCTGTTGCGCGCCTTGCAGGAGCGTGAAATCGATCGAGTCGGCGGCAGCAAGCCGGTCAAGGTTGATGTCCGAATCCTGGCAACTTCGAACCGCAATTTGCAGGAGTCTGTGAAGGCTGGGGAATTCCGGGAAGATTTGTATTACCGCCTGAACGTGGTCAATCTGGATCTGCCGTCGCTGGCGGAACGCCCGATGGATATCCCCCTGTTGGCCAGCTATTTCGTCAAGAAATATACGGAGGCGAACGGCGCGCCCGCGCGCACCCTGTCGGCAGAGGCAAGCGCCATGCTGCAAGCCTATCACTGGCCAGGCAATGTGCGGGAATTAGAAAACACCATGCATCGCGCCGTGTTGTTGGCGTCGGGGGAAGAGATCGACACGGATGCGATCCTGCTGACAGAAAAGCCCAAGGCCCCTGCTACCGATCCTGCGCCCGCTATGTCGCCTGCCCCGTCCTCTCCTGCCCCAGCCCCTGCGGCCCCGATGTCACCGCTGCCTTCTGGGGCAGAGGATCAAAGCCATGCCAGCAAGGACCAAGCAGGCAAGGAACAAGCGGGAGGCGCAATGGTTGGGCGCACCGTCGCGGATGTGGAGCGGGACCTGATCATCGATACGCTGGGCCATTATCTTGGCAACCGCACCCATGCGGCCAATATCCTGGGCATTTCAATCCGGACATTGCGCAATAAGCTGAAACAATATTCCGAAGAAGGATACGCCGTCCCCGCGCCCGGCGAATCGTGACAGACGTGGTGAATGCGTGGCGGTTTCCGCCACCGGGTGTGACGTCATAAGGAGTGGCTAATAGCCATGTCGCAGACGGAAGGGACAGAAAAGACGCCCGGAACAACGGGATTTAACAGCGTCACCGGGCGCCGCATTCGTGCGGGTATGACCAGCCCGGAACTGTTCCTGCCCATCGGCATCATGGCCATTCTGGTGCTGTTGCTGATCCCCTTGCCAACGTGGTTGTTGGATCTGTCCCTGACGATTTCAATTACTCTGGCCGTGGTCATCCTGATGACCGTTGTCTTTATTCAAAGCCCGCTGGAACTGACCAGTTTTCCAACAATCCTGTTGATTTCCACGATGTTGAGACTGGGGCTGAACGTCGCGTCCACGCGTTTGATCCTGTCGGAAGGACATACCGGCACCAATGCCGCCGGTCAGGTGATCGAAGCATTTGGCGGCTTTGTCGCTGGCGGTAACTATGTCATCGGGGTAATCGTCTTCTCCATCCTGGTTTTGATCAACTTCATCGTTATCACCAAGGGTGCCGGGCGTATCGCGGAAGTCGCCGCCCGCTTCACCCTGGACGCCATGCCCGGCAAACAAATGGCGATTGATGCCGATTTATCTGCTGGCCTGGTGAATGAAGATCAGGCGCGCCAACGGCGTAAAGACCTGGAAAGCGAAAGTTCCTTCTTTGGGGCGATGGATGGTGCGTCCAAATTTGTGCGCGGCGATGCCATTGCCGGGATCCTGATCACATTTATCAATATTATCGGCGGGATCATTATTGGTGTGGTCCAGCGCGACATGTCCATGGCTGATGCTGCGGAAAATTATACGCTGCTGACCATCGGTGATGGTCTGGTCAGCCAGATCCCCGCCCTGATCGTATCCGTGGCCGCCGGTATGCTGGTCACCAAGGCGGGCGTCACCGGCGCAACCGACAAGGCCTTATTTGGTCAGTTATCCGGCTATCCCAGCGCGCTGGGGATCGCGGCGGCGCTGCTGACATTGATGGCGATGATCCCTGGTATCCCCGCCTGGCCCTTCCTGACGATGGCCGCACTGGCAGGGACCGCCGCCTTCATGGTTTCCCAAGCCAATGCGAAGAAGAAACTGGACGAAGAATCCCGCATCCTGGATGAAGAAGCCGCATCGGAAGCCGTGCCCAAGGACGAGCCGATCTCTTCAGCCCTGCAAATCGATTTGATACGGCTTGAATTGGGTTATGGCCTGCTGCCCCTGATCAATGCGTCGCAGGAACATAAACTGACGGACCAGATCAAGGCGCTGCGCCGTCAACTGGCGTCAGACCTTGGATTCGTCATGCCCGCTGTTCGCATACAGGATAACCTGCAACTGCCGGCCAACACTTATATCATCCGGGTTAAAGAGATTGAGGCTGGACGCGGTGACCTGCGCCCCGCGATGCAGCTATGTATGGATCCGCGCGGGGAGAAGATTTCCCTGCCCGGTGAAGCAACCGTGGAACCAACCTTTGGCCTGCCCGCCGTTTGGATTCAGGACAATCAGCGGGAAGAAGCGATGTTCCGCGGCTATACTGTCGTCGACAGCGCGACCGTCATCACCACGCATCTGACGGAGATCATCAAGGACCATATGTCCGAACTGTTGTCCTATGCAGAGACACAGAAGCTGTTGGACGAACTGCCGCAGGGCCAGCAGAAACTGGTATCCGACCTGATCCCCACCGCCATCAGCATGGGGGCTGTACAGCGCGTGCTGCAAAACCTGTTGACGGAACGGGTCTCCATCCGCGACCTGCCAACAATTCTGGAAGGCGTTGCAGAGGCCGTTGGCTATACCCGCAACCTGACGCAGATCACGGAACATGTGCGATCACGGCTGGCGCGCCAGATATCAGACAACAACACCAACAGCTCCGGCTTTGTCGCTCTGGTCACCCTGTCGCCCGCCTGGGAACAGAGCTTTCAGGAGAGCATCGTCGGACAGGGCGAAGAGCGCCAGTTGGCAATGGCACCATCAAAACTGCAGGACTTTATCAATCAAGTCCGAACCGTTTTTGAGCGCCAGGCCATGCAGGGCGAAACCCCTGCCCTGTTGGTCAGCCCGCCCATTCGGCCCTTTGTCCGATCCGTTATTGAACGGTTCCGTCCGGTTACGGTTGTGATCAGCCAAAACGAAATCCACCCCAAGGCCAAGATCAAGACGGTGGACCAAATTTAAGTGAAACGGTATGTGTAGTCTATGAGACTTAAGACCTTTCACGCAGAGACACTTGCTGGCGCATTGGAACTTGTGCGCCAGACATTGGGGTCCCATGCCATTATTGTGGCAACCCACGAGGATGACGCCAGTCGGGGCGCAAGGGTTACCGCGGCGATTGATCCCGACGAACAGAATTTTGACTTTTTCAGTGATGGTGCCTCAGAAGAAACCCTGGAATATCTGACCAAAGCCCTGGAACAGCACGGGGTGCCTAACCCCCTGATTGATCGGCTGATCGACGCCGCGACCGATGGTACAGACAGCAGCCCGACCGACGTTCTGGCAAACGCCCTGGCGCGGGTTTTCACCTTCGCCGCCCTGCCGCAACGCCCAGGGGATGCGCCCATCATGCTGATCGGGCCGCCTGGGGTTGGCAAAACGGTCAGTTGCGCCAAAATCGCCGCCCGCGCCGCGCTGGCAGAGGGGTTCGACATCAACCTTGTGGCGGCGGATCCCGTGCGCGTCACCGCAATCGACCAATTGCGTGCCTATGCGGAACGGCTGGATGCGACCTTTTATGAAGCACCGAACGCAGAGGCGCTGGGATCGATCCTGACACATATAAAGCGCAAGGAAATGGTCGTGATCGACACACCGGGAACCAACCCATACAATATGAAGGATCTGGCCCATCTGGTGGAATTGGCAGAGGCTGGCAAGCCCCTGACCGTGCTGGTTCTGACCGCCGGTCGCGATGCGCAGGAAGCCGCCGACCTGGCAGAAGCATTTCGCCCGGTTGGCCCCACCACTTTGTTAACAACCGGTCTGGATATGGCAAAGAAATTAGGGTCAGTTCTATCGGCCGCATATGCCGCCGGGATAAGCCTGACCGATGTATCCATGGCGCCGGAAATCGGGGCCGGGCTAACCCCTTTGGATCCAACCATGCTGGCGCGCCTTTTGTTACCGAACGAGGCTAAGGAGAAAGTGGATGTCCGCGACAAAGGAGTGCGCGCATCATGACGGCTGAAGGGCCCACCAACAATCTGATCGCTATCGCATCCGGCAAAGGTGGGGTAGGAAAGACCTGGTTTGCCATCACCCTGGCCCATGCCCTGGCCCGCGCTGGCCGTAAGGTTCTGTTATTCGATGGCGATCTTGGCCTCGCTAATATTGATATCCAACTGGGCCTGATGCCGAAACATGACCTTGGCCAGGCCATCGCCGGCAAGGCCCGGATGAGCCAATGCGTGGAACGATTCCCGGAAGGCAATTTTGATGTTCTGGCCGGGCGCAGCGGCAGCGGCAGCCTGGCGACCCTGCCCCCGCCCCGCATTGAACGGGTCGGGCGTGAACTGACTGCGCTGGCCGGCAGTTATCAACATGTCCTGATTGATCTGGGGGCAGGCGTGGATAAGACCGTACAGATGTTGGCCGCACAGGCGTCCCGGGTGATGCTGTTGGTGAATGATGAACCAACCTCCCTGACGGATGGCTATGCCTTTATAAAGCTGGGCTGGGCCAGCCATCCAGGCATGGATATCCAGGTTGTCGTAAATGCCGCAGAAAGCGTCAATCGGGGGCGCAAGACGTATGACACGCTTGCGAAATCCTGTCAGGGCTTCCTGAAGCGCACGCCAGGTCTGGCCGGGATTGTCCGTCGGGACCCCCGCGTGCGAGAGGCCATTCGCGCTCAGCAACCGCTGATCACGCGGTCCCCGACATCAGAGGCGGCAACAGATGTAGAGGCAATCGCCCGCAATCTATACTGATTCCGTTTTCTGTTCCTTTATGAAGGGCCAAATGGCCTGAATATTGCGTATTGCATTCTATTAAATCTGGGCATTTGGGTCAGAACGGACACAACCCGGATCCTGTGATACACTTGGACATCAGAAGGGCGGCCGGAGAACCGGCTGGACGAAAGATGCAGACACCGACAACGCCTCCTGCGGGATCCGTCCCTGTCAGCACGGCTGGCGCCGCCCCTGCGACGCCACTTCCGTCAGGTACGGCCACGATACCAAGCATCCCCCCGGCCTTGCTGCAAAGCTTGCAGAATGGCGGCAGCATTGCAGCACAAGTCACGGCCAGACCTGAACCGGGTCAGTTGACCCTGACAACACAATCGGGACAAACCCTGACGGTGCAAAGCAGCCTTGCCCTGCCAACGGGGACCAGTCTTGCCATGGCCTTGCAATCCCTGGGCACGCCGGCAACCTTAACCCTGCAGCCACAGTCCGGAAGCGCCACCGCCACGGCAGGCGGGCAACAACAGACTGCCACGTCCCAGGCGGGCACTGCCCCCGCACAGACCGTTCCACAACCCGCCGTCGTAACCAGCCTGACACAAGGGTCCGTACTGACAGGAACTATTGTGCCATCCGCGATAAGTGGGCAATCAACGGTGCAGGCAACCGCGGCGTCCGGACAAACACCCGGCCCAGCCCCCGCACCACAAGGAGCACCCGCGCCAGTCACACCCGCCTTACCCAACGGGACCGTTGTTCAATTGCGGGTTCTGGGCATTGCCCCCCAGGGACAGGCACTGACGGGTACCGCAACAACGACAAGCTTCACCGGCACTGTTACCGGACAATCCAGCGGCGGCACCACCCTGGTTCAAAGCCCCGCTGGTACAGTTTCCATATCGCTGCCCAATTCTCCCCCCGCTGGAACACAGTTGATGCTGGATATGGTGGGCGCACCCAGACTGCCTGCCCCCGGACTTGCCAGCATCGACCAGGGCGGAATGCGGTTTCAGGCCCTACAGGATGCCATCACTTTGTTGCGCAGCACCGATCCCACCGCCGCCCAACGCCTGACGCAATCCCTGATACCACAGCCCAACGGACAATTAGGCCTGGCGGTTGCCTTTCTGGCGGGCACTTTGCGACAGGGCGGGGCGGATAAATGGCTGGGCAGTGATATCGCCCGCAGCCTGAAAGCCGCTGACAGCGGTAAGTCCGGCACGCTGTCCCGGTTGGATCGTGATATGGCGCAAAGCCAGGGCCGCGCCAGCGATTCCGCAGGACAGGATTGGCGCGTCAGCACATTACCCTTCATGAGCAATGGTCAGGTTGAACAGATCCGCCTGTATATCCGCGACAGACCCGACAAAGACAGTGATGAGGGCAATACGGGAGACGGCAAGCAACCTAAACGATTTGTGATTGAAGCCGATTTCAGCCGCCTGGGACCCATTCAATTGGATGGTCTGGCGCGGGAAGGTCAGGTAGACCTGATGGTGCGCACCCAACGCCCCCTGCCCCCGGAAGGGCGAGAGGATATTCGTGATCTATTCGCGGATACTATAACCGCATTAGGACTGACAGGGCGGGTGGATTTCATGGTGACGCCCAAATTTGATTTGGTTCCAGATCGTGATAGTCATGGAACAGGCGCAGGAGGGCTGACCGTATGACAGAAACCGGAAAAGATGTTTCCCAGACCGCCGCAGATGCCCTGGCCCAGGATGCCGCAATTGTAAAGGCGCGGCTGGAACGCCAGGCGCGTATAGAAACGACCCGCAATCCCCTGCCCCGGGTCGACTATCTATGTAAAGTTGTCGGCAAGAGCAGCGACGATGCCGCTACGGTGTGCTTACGGTATGTACCGGATAAGCTCCTGATTCAGGAAGATGCGTTTGGCATTTATCTAGCGGCCTTGCCAGAGACGGAAACGCTGGAATCCCTGGCGGCAATGGTCTTGGACGATCTGAACAACGAATTGGTGCCGCGATTCCTGCAAATCTGCGTCACGGCCTCGCGGGATGGGCTGGATGCCGGCCATGCGGTTTTAATAGAAGACCGGCGCCCGCGCTGGGACAATCCGGCCTTGTTGTCCCGCCTTCCAGGATTTTAGATCAGGTCCGTCAAATGACGACTGGTTTGTAGAACCAATCGGTCAAAGTCGTTAAATGTACTGATCCGAACGCCCAGTTTCTTGGCAATCATAACCGAAACATCCACCAACGGTGCAACACGAGCTTCATTCCCGACAAAGATCGCAACAAATACTTTCTCGAACGGTTTCAGCGCCTCTCCCACACGGTGCCCAAAGGCATGCGCTTCTTCCGTAGTACCAACAATTTCGGCTGTGCTGTGATCAATATGAACAACAGAAACAGGCGCTGCTCTTAATATTTCAACAACGGACGATAGAATCTCATTCTGCTCGTCAAAACCTAATCGTCCCGACGTCTGTATTTCAAGCGTGGGCCAAGTTGATGACATAGTGTGGGGCATTGACTATCCTTAACAAATCCAGCCCCCAAACGCGCGCACCATATCTGGGTAGACAAGAAAGTCCAGATTGAAAGTGATGGTTTAAAAAAAACACAACAAAGTATCGTTCTATAAAAATTTACCGAACAATTATGCGTAAAATATAAAATATGACGTTCTAATGTATCCTTCAGGGGTAAGGTGAGCCGTTCCTATTGCGAGCGTCGAAACGCATTCAATCCCAATTCATCCATGACCAGACCTTCCTTGCGCTTACCCTCTGCGTCTGCAGCATCCTTACGGTTCTGTTTCGCGATCTCATACTTCTTCTGATTGGCGAACGCCTCCGCCAGTGCATCGCGGGCTGCTTCGACTTTTGGCTTGATGGCATCCAGCTGCACATTCAGCTTTTGCCGTTTCCGTTTCACATGATCAATAAAAACGCCATATTGCCGCGCAAGATCAGGATCTTTCGCTGCCAAACCGGTTTCATGTTCCACCTGGACTGCGAGTTCGTTCAACTTCTCCCGGACAGCGTCTTCCTCTGCCAGAACCTTTTGCAGGGCCAGCCGCGCGGTATCGATCTCCGCATCGGCCAAGCGTATCAGGGTGTCCAGTGTATCCCGCGCCATCAGCCTGCAGCCTCATAGGGTTCATTCAGTACCTCGGCCAGGTCGATATAGCCTTGCTCCAAGGACGTCAGTTCGTTCTTTCCCTGACCGATGAATCCTTCCAGCGGCTGATTATACGCAATGGCCTCATCAACCAACTGATCCGACCCTTTGCGATAGGCGCCCAGCCGGATCAATTCTGCCATATCGTCATAGGATGCCAGCAATTGCCGTGCCCTGTTGACCAGCTTTGTCTGCTCTTGCGTGTTACAGTCGGGCATCGTTCGCGAGACCGAGCGCAGAACATTGACTGCGGGAAAGCGATTGCGATGGGCGATGGTGCGGTCCAGAACGATATGACCATCCAGAATGCCGCGCACGGCGTCTGAAATCGGTTCGTTGTGGTCATCCCCCTCAACCAAAACCGTAAAAAGGCCGGTAATCGTTCCGATATCTGGTCCGGGACCAGCCCGTTCCAAGAGGCGTGGCAATTCGGAAAAGACTGTTGGGGTATAGCCCTTGGTTGCAGGTGGCTCCCCAGCCGACAGCCCAATTTCACGCTGCGCCATCGCAAAGCGGGTGACACTGTCCATCAGACACAGGACGTCCTTTCCCTGATCGCGGAAATATTCCGCCACCGTCAATGTCACATGCGCCGCCTCACGCCGCATAAGGGCCGACTCATCAGAGGTCGCGACCACAACAACGCTACGGGCCAGCCCCTCTTCACCCAATTCATCCTGAATGAATTCCTGAACCTCACGTCCCCGTTCCCCAATCAGGCCGATGACAATGACTTCAGCCTCGGAAAAGCGCGCCATCATCGCCATCAATACAGATTTCCCGACGCCGGACCCGGCAAAAATGCCCATCCGTTGACCGCGACAACAGGTGGTGAAGGTATTTAAACATCGCACGCCCAGATCGATTTTGCCCCCAAGTCGCCGCCTGGTATGAGCCGCAGGGGGAGCGCTTCGGATAGGATAGGGCGTTTCCCCCATTTCCAATGGATCTTTGCCATCAACGGGTTCTGCGAAGGCATTGATAACACGCCCCAACCAATCCTCCGTGGGGTGCAATACCGGTTCAGAATTCAGCACCTCCGCCCGCGCGCCCAACGCAACCCCTTCCAAGGCCCCATAGGGCATCGCCAGCGCACGGTGGTCCCTGAATCCAATGACTTCGCAGATGATCTGTTTGTTGCGCCGGGCGGACAGGACACATCGATCCCCGATTGAAAGATGCCCTTCGACGCCTTCAATCTCTACCAACATCCCTTGAACAGCCGCGACCCGCCCAAAAATCCGACGATCGGGGATCCGGGACAGATCCGTAATCAGATGGTCCAACAAAGTCGACACGCTATTCCTTTCATGACTGCCTAGTGGAAATCTATGGCAGATTCCGGTGTTTCAACAGCCCCTTTGCACAACTGTCACAGCAATGGCTATTTTTATTGGTGTGGCATCGTGATACCTTACAGCCCTATATCAAACGCAGGCGAAACACTGGATATCGACATGCGCATACTACTTGTGGAGGATGATCGGCCAACAGCACAAAGCATTGAACTGATGCTGAAATCTGAAGGCTATATCGTTGATCATTCAGAACTGGGTGAAGATGGTCTGGAAATCGGGAAACTGTATGACTATGACATGATTATCCTGGACATCATGTTACCCGATATTGATGGATACGAAGTTCTGCGTCGTCTTCGCGATTCCCGTATCGACACACCGGTCCTTATCCTGTCCGGGCTCGGAAAAATGGAAAACAAAATCAAGGGCTTGGGCTATGGCGCCGATGATTATCTGACGAAACCGTTTGATAAGCGCGAACTGATGGCGCGCATTCAGGCCATCGTGCGCCGGTCCCATGGTCATTCCCAGCCTGTCATCACGATGGGCGATTTAAAGATCAACCTGGAATCCCGCACGATAGAGATTGAAGGACGCCCCATTCATCTGACCGGAAAAGAATTCGCGATCATGGAGCTTCTGGCGCTGCGCAAAGGGGCAACTTTGACTAAGGAAATGTTCCTGAACCACCTGTATGGGGGCATGGACGAACCGGAAGCAAAGATCATCGACGTCTTTGTGTGCAAACTGCGCAAAAAGATATCAAATGCCGCAAATGGTCAGAACTTTATCGAAACCGTATGGGGCCGCGGATATGTTCTTCGAGACCCGAATGAGATAACCAAAAAAGCAAAATAACGCTGCACGGCGGCGGTATTCAGGCTTCCAGCAGAGCGCCTTTCTTTCGATGCTCCAGAGGCTTGCGGCCAGCGACTTTGGCGACCCCCTCGCCCGCTGAAATCAACCGCAAATCAATCCGGGCAAAAAACAGTCCCGCTGTTCTGGACACCAATTGTGTGCGCGCGGTCAGGGGGTCTGATGCGGTGATATCAATCACCTCTGCAATCAACTGACCTTCTTGGACATATTCTCCAATTTCCGCCTTATAGGCGATTAAACCACCGGTTTCGGCATAAATCACGTCCACTTCATCCAGACGATACGGCTCGGGCCCTTCCAGGTTCGATGTATCCCCCTGAATGACCCTTTCAGCGATCATGAACCGCATCAAACCCGCCGCATCCTTTTGGCCATAGACATCATTCACATCATCTTTACCCCGTAGTTCGAGCGTACAGCCGTAACAAGCCATGGGCAGTGTGTCGGCCTTGTCGACCAAACCGGCCATGCGCCGCCATACGCCCGCATTACAATCATCAAAGCTGAACCCGCCGGCTTCTTCCTCCAGCAACACAATCGGGATATCCCCGGCCGCAGCCATGCGTTTGGCAATATCCGTGTGGGAAATATGACAATACAGATGCGCCTGGCTTTCCTGGTCGCAATGCACATCGATTACATAATCCGCATCGATACTCAGCCCTAATAGCTGCGCGCGCCAATGATCAATTTCCGTCCGGGTCGACAGGTCCGCCACGGCCTGTAACAGGGCCGCACGCAATGTGGCGATATCTTGACCTGTATCGCCGGTAAACCCTTGGGGAATATGCGCGGCGGCAGCGGCGGACAAATCAGGCCAATTGCGGTTGAAATTACCCGCCCCATCAAAGGAATAGCGCCCTGGCATTGCGCCACCCAGCCGTTGATCCAACCCAATTGGATTGGCATAGGGCAACAAAATGATCTCCCCCACTATGCGGCCGGCTTTGTCAGCGTGATCCAACATTGGAATCAAATGATTCAGCGCCATCAGGCCCGGCCATTCATCCGCATGCAGCGCAGCCTGCAAATACACTTTTGGCCTGGCCCCGATCGTGCCGAAGCGGTGAATTGTCAGGAATCTCTCGGTTCCAGGCGCAGGGGATTTCAAGGCGATTTTTTCAACGGTATGGCTCATGACCGACGCTTTCTTGGATAGGGATTAGGGTGACCCTAAAGTGCGGCGCAATGCCGGGCAAGCACCTATCCGCGAAACGTCGGAAAGTCCGGATACCAGTCCCCATGATCACCGGAATGGTTATCCATACCCGGTTTGGTCAGACAGCCTTTCGGGCTGATATAGCTATCGATCCGCCCTTCTGGCTGTTCCCGCCAATTCAGGTTCAGCGCCGCGCGCTTCGGAAAAAAGTATTGCGTATGATACGGCATATGGTCGTGAATATACCACGCCAAGGCCCGCCAGTCGGCGCCATCGTGATACCGTTTTGCAAACCACGGAACCACGATACAGGCCGTGGCCCCCAGACGCCCCTGTGCGTCCCGCTTATCCCAGATATGATGCGCATAGTTTGCTTCGTTCCGGGCACAGTTCAAATTATTCTCATTGCCAAATTTGTTCACTGTGGGGGATCGATAGCTTGATCGGATGGCGATCCGCCCGAAGGTTTCCTGCAACGGTTCCAGCAGCGTTTCGCACAGCATTTTTCCAGCCGCAATCGCGACATCGGGCTCTTCCGGTGCATTGGATAACCCATGCATCGCAGCGATTTCACTGAACAGGAAATCACGCATAAAAAAGTTTTCGCTTAGTTGAACGCGCCCCAAGGCCTCAAGCGAGGCGACACTAGCGGGTTGCTTCATCTCATTCTTCCTATCCTACAACAATACCGTGAAATAGTAGTTTAAGTATCCCAAGAATGGTGAAACCGTAACGATCTATAAAGATAAAAAACAGTGTCCTGGATGAAAGATAGGGGGATGGAATGAAGAATCTTCAATTCTTCGTGCCCAGATCAGGCAAGATAAATGTCGATAAGATTGATCACGATCATGACACAATTGTCGCTGCATTGGATGATGTTCGCAAGAACATCGATAATCCAGAATATAGAACAGTCAAAAAGGCACGGGAAGTAGGAAATCTGTTATTGGCCCATTTCAAAGATGAAGAGCGCCTGATGTCAGACTATAATTATCCATATCTGCATCAGCATATGGTCCATCATGATCAATCACTGGGAACCGTATATCGCATACTTGGAGAATGTGAATTGCGCGATCAGATCGGCATTGAGGAATTGCGAGACCTTTTCCGGATTCTGATCGACGATATTTTCTCCGCCGATATGGCGTTCAGCAACTATGTCCTGGACAGAAAGCGCAGCTGAGAGGCGGTTTTCAGGGTGCTGAAGTCCGTACTCTACCACGACACCATTCGCGATGTCGCAATCCGGGCTTTTTTAGGTAAAACCACGATTGACGCTTTTCCGGTCCAATGCGAATAGGCTAACCATCCAGTGTATTCTTTTACCAAAGATGGGTTCTAAGCGATGGCGGTTCTGTTGGGCATTGATACTGGGGGAACCTATACCGATGCCGTGTTATTTGATGACGAAACACGCCAGGTCCTGTCATCGGCAAAATCCCTGACCACCAAGCATGATCTGTCGCTGTGCGTCAGCGATGCCACCGCCCAGGCCTTAGCAGGCCTTCCGGATTTTGACCCATCCACTATCGGCCTTGTTTCCCTGTCGACCACGCTGGCGACCAATGCAATTGTTGAACAACATGGCTTCCCTGTCGGCCTGATATTGATTGGACAGGACGATAAGGCCCTGGATCGTGCCGGACTGCGCCAGGCAATGGGATCTGATCCAGTGCTGTTCCTCGCAGGCGGACATAACCCGGATGGCCGAGAGCGCGAGCCGTTGAACCTGGATGCAGCGCGCCCGCAGATTAAGGCCTTGGCGCAAAAGGTCTCCGCCGTGGCGATCTGCGGCTATTTCGGCACCCGAAACCCCAGTCATGAAGCCACCATTCGCGATCTGGTCCGTACGGAAACCGCCCTACCCGTTACCTGCGCCCATGAACTGGCCAATGCGCTGGATGCGCCCCGCCGCGCCTTAACCGCCCTGTTGAATGCCCGTCTGGTGCCGTTGATCCATCAATTGATCCTGGCGGTTGGTGGCATGCTGGAAACCCATGGCATCACCGCACCTTTGATGGTGGTGAAGGGCGATGGCTCCCTAATCTCCGCTGATACCGCCCTGACCCGGCCTGTTGAGACAATCCTCAGCGGTCCTGCGGCCAGTGTTGTTGGCGCGAACTTCCTGAGCCAACGAGAAGATTGCGTGATTTCAGATATCGGCGGCACCACCACCGATATCGCAGTTTTAAAGAACGGAAAACCCGTATTGGCCGCGGATGGGGCCTATGTCGGTGGCTATCGCACGATGGTAGAGGCGATTGCCGTTCACACAGTCGGGCTGGGTGGTGACAGCGAAATCGGCCTGGATGAGGAAAAATGCCTGAAGGTCGGTCCCCGTCGCCGCGTGCCAATCAGCCTGCTGGCCCGTGACCACGCAACCGTTATACCGACCCTGCAAACCCAGATGGACCGTATGTGGCCGAAGCCCAATGATGGGATATTCGCCCTGAAACTGCGGGACATGAAAAGTGGTACGCTGAGCAAGGGCGAGCAGCGGATTTGGGACATGCTGCAGGAGGGTCCGAAATCCATGGAACAATTGCTGGCGGGTCGCGCACCGGAACAACCGTTGCTGCGGCTGGTGGATCGGGGTCTGGTCATCCTGTCAGGCTTCACCCCGTCCGATGCATCCCATGTTCTGGGCCTGCAAAGCAATTGGAATACGGAGGCTGCAGAATTATGCGCTAAACTGACCGCGCGGACCGAACGCAGGCCAGGCATGCCCCTTGCCGAAGATGCACGCGCACTGGCCCTGGCCGTGATCGATCAACTGACAGTGCAATCCTGTGCGGCTGTGGTTGAAGCCGTGATGACGGACATGCCACTGCGCAGTGCGACCCCGTTCTTCAAAGCCGCCTTCAGCAGCAATACCACCAAGGAAAAGTCAGAAAATCTGGTGGAATTTGATATCACGTTGAAATCCCCCTTGATTGGCATCGGGGCACCGGCGGAAACCTATTATCCCGAAATCGCCCATCGCTTGCGGACAGAATTTGACGTGCCGCGCTATGCCGATGTCTGCAATGCGGTCGGTGCTGTTGCCGGGGGCGTCAGTCAACGGGTGCAAATCCTAATCACCTCCCCCGCGGAAGGGCTGTTCCGGGTTCATGGACCAGCTGGGATTGAAGATTTCAACAATCTGGAAAATGCTGCCAGCACTGCACTGACACTGGCCCAAACAGAAGCCCGCAGCCGCGCCGATGAAGCCGGAGCCCTGGAGGTGAAGGTCGAAACCAGTCGGGATGACCGAATTGCAACCGTCGCTGGATCCTTTGCGGTCTTTATCGAAAGCACAATTTCCGCCACCGCCTTTGGTCGCCCCCGGATTTCCACCTCTGCATAAGTGTTTAATCTCTGATCACTTCCGTTTCGTCTGAAACAGCGGGATGGACTCTCCGGCGCTGAGCTTTGGGCGGTTTTGTTCCACTTCAGCCAAGGGATCGCACAATGTCAGAGTCGCGTGGCAACGCTCAGACAGGCGTTGATAATCCTTGGTGCCTTCTTCTTTCCAGGCGATTTCCTTTTCAGACAGGGCGCGCAGAATCTTCGCAGGCGTGCCCGCCGCCAGCATACCGTCTGGCACCTCAAACCCGGCCTTAACGAAAGCCATGGCGGCAACCATGGCGCTGTCGCCAATAATTGCGCCATCCATCACCACGGAATTCATGCCCACCAGCGCATTCCGCTTCACGCGGCAGCCATGCAGGATTGCGCCATGGCCAATATGACCATCCACCTCGATCACGCAATCCATACCGGGAAAGGCATGCATAATACAGTTATCCTGCAGATTAGACCCTTCCTCCATCACAACACGACCGAAATCTCCCCGCATGACCGCACCAGGTCCGACATAGCATCGCGGCCCGACAATCGCGTCCCCGATCAGAACAGCGGTTGGATGCACATAGGCGGTAGGATCAATGACCGGGCGGACGCCCTCCAAAGAATAAGTCCTAGGCTTTTCCATCTTTTCTCACTCCCGACAAATGTTGCTGTTATCTTGAAGGAGAGTTCCCGATGCCACGAGAGAAGACAAGTCCAAGACGCTTTGCAGCACCACTGAATCCATTGTCACGATTTTTTCGGTGGACAAGTCTGGGGAAAAGCTGGGGATAAACCACAATATATAGATTATCCTCTTGCCATCCACACCATATATACTATCCTTGGGAGAGAATAAACCTCCAGCATTATATAAAGGCCGACCATGACCCTTCTCAATGCAAGCCCCGTTTACAAACCCTTCAATTATCCATGGGCTTACGAGGCATGGTTGACGCAACAGCGTATTCACTGGCTGCCGGAAGAAGTGCCCCTGGCTGATGATGTGAAGGATTGGCATCGCACCTTGAGCGAGGGGGAGCGCAATCTTCTGACCCAGATTTTCCGCTTCTTCACGCAGGCGGATGTTGAAGTTAACAATTGCTACATGAAGCATTATTCCCAGGTATTCCAGCCCACCGAAATCCAGATGATGCTGTCGGCATTTTCTAACATCGAAACCGTGCATGTTGCCGCCTACAGCCATTTGCTGGACACGATCGGCATGCCGGAGGTCGAATACACTGCCTTCCTTAAATACAAGGAAATGAAGGATAAATACGACTATATGCAGGTCTGGGGCGTCAGCACCAAGGAAGACATTGCAAAGACACTGGCGGTGTTCGGGGCCTTCACAGAGGGGCTGCAACTGTTCGCCAGTTTCGCAATGCTGATGAATTTCCCGCGCCATAACAAGATGAAAGGCATGGGCCAGATTGTCAGTTGGTCCGTGCGCGATGAGTCGCTGCATACCGCGTCGATCATCAAACTGTTTAAAACATTCGTGTCGGAAAATCCGGAAGTCTGGAACGAACAACTTCAGAAAGACCTGTACACGGCCTGCGACACCATTGTCAGCCACGAAGATTCCTTCATCGATCTGGCCTTTGAAATGGGCGCGGTTGAGGGATTGAGCGGGTCGGACGTGAAGGAATATATCCGCTATATCGCCGACCGTCGCTTAACCCAACTGGGCCTGCAGCCAATGTATAATTCAGCAAAAAACCCGCTGCGCTGGATGGATGAAATGCTCAATGGCGTTGAACACGCAAACTTCTTCGAAAACCGGGCGACCGAATATTCAAAAGCCTCCACCCAAGGCACCTGGGAAGACGCGTTCGCATAAGAAAATTTAGCTAGTGAATTGATTTATAATAAAGAAGTGCTGCCGCGACCAGCATAACAATTCCGACAATCCCACAAAATGTGGACCATTTTCCTGAGGTTAAAACCTGCTCTGTCAGGTTATCTCTCAACGCGCGCCGGATGGCGTCAGGTTCCGATTGAGCGTCTTTGATTTTCCGTGACCGATCTAATTTGCCCAATAGGTCTGTGACAAAGGGAACGGCCAACAGAATTGACCCGATTATGCTCAGAGCCGAAGAGAATATCGCTAGATCATCCGAAGAATAATCCACTGTGACGTATTATCCCGCAATAAGACGTTGCGCTGCGGATACACCCAGGCGGTCCTTCAAACGAGCGTCAACATCGCTGGAGTCTAGACAATCACTGAGGTCAACGCGCACGATAGGCAGCGGATCATTCTTTCGAGCCGCAACGGCGTCATCATCAATTTTATCGATGACTTTCAAAGATTTTTCAAACGACAGCACGACTGTTACTCCTTCTCATTCACACACTATATAATAATTCCGCGAAAAATTCCAAACCAATGGTTGGTTAAAAAACAAGCACCCATCCTGACCGGTTAAGATATCGCCGTAACCGATCCAGTGCTATGACCCGTGATGCAGCGCTAAGTCCCCAAAAAACCTGATAGCTCACCAGCGCTTGTGCCTCATTGCCAGCAGCGCGAGAGGGATCTAGCTCAACCGGGCCAAATGACAGCAGAACCATCTTTACCGTGTCTTGGTCACTGGCATCTTCCAAACAGGTAAAATACGCTTCGACATCGCCAACGGAAGCCCTATACAACTCCGCCCGATGCAGCTTTCCGGTCAAATCTGCAAACCGAACGGATGAGCTCTTCCATTCGTAGCGCCGATTGAGGGAAATCTCTGCCAATTTTTTCAACGCATCAAAAAGTGCAGCGGCATCGACACCGTCGATATGAGGCGGATCAATCGGAGATAAGGCGTTTGCAACCTCCTCCACAAGGTTTACCGTCCCTGTTAGATCTGTAAAATGCAGGTACTTCAGCACGCGACAGTTCCCCAAATGCCCCATTTCACGACGAAAAGAATGACGTCACCCTCACAATTATTCAACCATAAGATATCAATATGACCGAGAAACAGATTCTTAATCCTGCGGACGGCATTGCCTGGATGGAGGGGGATTTTATTCCCCTCAGCGAGGCAAAAATCGGTGTAGGGGATTGGGGGCTGGTCCGGTCGGATGCCACCTATGATGTGGTTTCCGTCTGGGATGGGGCGTTCTTTCGGTTGGAAGATCACCTGGACCGCTTTGCCGCCTCCATGAAAGCTTTGCGTATGTCCGTGCCACAATCACGCGATGACATGCGCCAGATCCTGATTGATTGTGTTCGGCGATCCGGACTGCGGACGTCCTATGTTGCGATGGTCTGCCTGCGCGGAACGCCCGTGCGCCCGACCCGTCTGCCCAGCGCATGCGAAAACAAATTTATTGCCTATGCCAGGCCGTGGGTCTGGGTTTTCCCGGAACCTGTTATTCAGCGCGGCGCCCATCTAATCATCCCTAAATCCATTCGCATTCCGCCGGAATCCGTTGACCCGACGGTGAAGAATTATCACTGGGGCGACATGACCTATGGCCTGTTTGAGGCTGAAGATGCGGGTGCGGACAATGCCCTGCTGGCCGATGCGGATGGCTATATCTGCGAAGGGCCTGGCTTCAATGTCTTTGCGATAATCAATGACACCGTCGTTACGCCCAATCGCGGCGCGTTGGAGGGAATAACCCGCAGGACGGTCTTGGAATTGTGCCAGACCCTGAATCTTCCCAGTGAAATCAGGCCCATCTCCATCGAAGAATTCAAGCAAGCCGACGAAGCTTTTGCCTGCACAACGGCCGGGGGAATTATGCCTATCCGTCGGCTGGACGACCGGATTTATGGCAATGACGCGCCTGGCCCCGTGACGTTAAAGATCAAAAACCTGTTCTGGGACTGGCATGCCCGCCCGGACCTGCGCCTGGAGGTGACTTATGACGATTGAAGTATCCCCGGTTCAACAGTCCGATTGGACAGACTGGAATGCCCTATGGGCAGGCTATTGTGCCTTCTATAAAGCGCCCGTTTCGGATTCTCAGACCGCATTGACGTGGCGGCGTATCCTGGATCCCGATCATACGATTAACAGTTTTATCGCCCGCCAGGCCGATGGCACGGCGCTTGGCATTGTGACGTATCTGAGGCATCCCAGCACCTGGATTGATGTCGGGGATTGCTATCTGGAAGACTTGTTTGTTCTGGACACTGCACGGGGGAAAGGTGTCGGGCGTGCCTTGATCATGGCTGTAAAAGAGGCTGCGAAATCAGCCGGATGCGAGCGTCTGTACTGGAACACCAATGTGGGCAACACAACCGCCCGCGCGCTGTATGATAAACTGACGGGCGGCGAAGACGGCCATGTACGCTATCGCATGGTGCTGTAACAGCGGGTCAGTAATCCCATTTAAATTGAACGCCAACGCTGCTGTCGGTTTGGCCGCTTTCGGTATTCACGGAGATATTGGGGGTCACTTCGACCTCAACCTCCACACTGCTGGAGCCAGGGGCTGACCCCTGCTTGGCGCCGACATAGACACCATCGGCGATATACTTCCCGGCCTTCACCTGCGCACCGCTCTCTCCGGCCCCCACTTCCAGCACATCAACCCCGGCGAACCGACGCAGGCTGCCCAGAATATCCAGACCGGACCCGCCTCCCGAAAGCTCAGATACGGACGCGGCCAGTTGTACGGCCTCCGCAGCATTCAGACGTCCCTTGGTTTTGCCAAACAGGACACGGCTTAGAATCTCATCTTCTGGTAGGGATGGCTGGGATTCCAGGATGACATCTGGCTTGCTGGCTGGGCCGGCCAGGCGTGCGATTACGGTCAGGTCTTCAGCCTGATAGACACCGCGGATTCCTAAAACAGGATCAATGCGATCCCCGGCCAGAAAACGAATGGTGGAATCCTCAAGAGTGAAACTCTTGCCAATTACGTCAAACTTACCGCGCTTTGCGCTCAGCAAGCCGGAGATTCTTGGAGCTGCCGTTGTGCCCTCAACTTTCAGATTTCCCTGCCATTCAGAATCCAGACCACGGCCGCGCACAAAAACCTGACCTGGCAGATTGATTTGAATATCCAGGCCAATCGCCGGTCCCGCAGTGCCATCTTTGTCGGTTGATGTGACGCGCCCATCTTCCTGCACATCCAGGGTGGGTATACTGGGCGGCAAGGCGGCGGCTAGATTAATCTCTCCCTTGCGAACCGTTACCGTGCCTGAAATCAAGGAGTCTGAATCTGCCAGTTTTATTGCCAGATCAATATCTGACCATACTTTCATCGAATCATTCTGGATGACCTGAAAATTCTGTGCCTTAACCGTTGCGGACAGTTGCGCAGCATCCGCTGCCAGTTCCCCCTGCCCCGCCACAGCAAATTTTGAGCCGGCAGGATCTTCCCCCGTCAAAGACTCTACAACAATCCGGCGATCCTCGAAGCGAACCTTGCCTGTTACATGCCGTACGATGGTGCCGAATTCGATATTTTCATAGGCGATATCCGCAAGACTGGCCGTTCCCGTTATGCGGGGGCTATCCATGGTTCCCGCGATCTGGGCATTCACGCCAACATCCCCTGTTACGACATGCTCCGGCAGGGGCAGCAACGCCCAGACCTTGCCCATATCCGCCAGAAGGTCTGCCTCAACAGATATCGGCGCGTCCGTCTGCATACGGAAACCCGGTTGTGCCAAAGAAACGGTCAGTGGAATCTCCCCCGACATATCCGCCTTTTCCAGTCCGGCGCCTTGCCCGGTCAGTTTGGCGGAAAGACGACCGGCCTTCAGATCCAAAGTGATCTGTGTGGCCATTCCCTGTGCCTGTTCCAGATCAGCAAGCTTGATATCAGACAGATCAATCGACCCGCTGCCCGATACCTGCCCTGAAACTTCTTCCGCCTTAAGGGTCGCGTCCAGGGTTCCCGATACATCAGACATGCCTTGCAAGGCCAGGAACGGGCTGATCGGCAATTTGGATATCTGCACCGTCGCCGTGGCGGCATCGGCGGCGCTGCGCGTATATGCGATATCCGCTTGACCGTCCGCCAGGGCCAGGGAGGCGCCAACCTCCTTCAATCCAGCCGGATCCAATAAAATCCGACCGGGTTTCACCAGACTGACGGGAATACCCCCATATCCCCCGGACAGGCTGGCCAGTGTAATCTGCGTCGTTTCACCCTGTGTGGAGAACGCGGCTTGGGCTTTCACAGAAATCGGTTTTGCCTGATTGGGGTCAGATGTGTCTTTACCCACTAGGGACAGGGTCACCTCTCCGGCCTCAACCCCACCTGAGAATGTCGCATCCACCTGATCCAGGGTGACTGTTGCAGCCATAATCCGCTGTCCTGTTACCGTGGCACGAAGGCCGGACAACTCCACCAGGTCGTCGATGCTACCGTCCAGAGTAAGGGAGCGGGCGGTAATACCAGCAGCGATGCTGTCATCGTCCCCCCCAAATCGATCCAAAGATGCCTTGACCCGTGCCGCTTGAGCCGTCGGATTATCTTTCCCGGCAGAAAGAGTCAGCGTGGCAGACAATGCGCCCTCCAGCCCGGAAAGGCTCGCAAAACCAGCCGCCTGTCGAATGGATTTGGCTGTGACAGTCAGCCCACCGGTTGCGGGCATCGCATAATCAGGCAGAGTGATATCGCCGGTCACCGTGGCGTCCAGCCCATTAATTGCGACATCATTCAGAATGAATTGTGACTCCTCCGCCTCCAATTGCAGGCTTGCCGTAACAGGCTCTCCATTTACCACTGCCCTGGTGTCAACATCGACAACAGGCACCGTCTCCCGCCAGGTGAGGTCCGCTGATATTTGTGACTTCACGATGCTGTAGGCCAAATACCGCAGATCAATAGGCTCGGTTCTCAGGGTTGCCTGTGGCGCAGCGACGGAACCGTTCACAGCCAGCGTAAAAGGCAAAGTGTCCGATTGAAAAATAAGATCTGGAACGGGCGGGATCGCCTGTGTGGATACCTCTCCTTTCAGTGTTCCCTGAACCGTTTCCATATCCGAAGACAGGGCGATATTGCCCGAAACAAGACCCGGTCGCGCCCGCAGGGAGTCCAGAGCGATGGTCATCGCACCATCGGATGCGCGGCGGACAGATGCAGCCAGTGTTGCCGTTGGACCGATGCGACTCGTTGTTTCTGGATCCAGGACGAATAGATCCTGCAGTGCTATGTTAATCTGTGTCGAAACTCCACCATCAGAGGCCACAGCTAAGCCGGCCAGATCAACCTCCGCCGCGCCTTTCAAGTCAATCCCGGCAAGGCCTGATAACTTCGCAAGGTCCCCCAGGCGGATGCGCAAATGCTCCCCGTCTACCGCCCCATCAGATGCCAGGGTCAGTGTACCCGATGCTTCCACATCGAGGGGATCAATGGTCAGTTCAAATGGCCCTATAGTCTGAAAATCCTGGGCGATGCTGCCGGATGACCGCAGCGTGAGTTCCGACCCTGCCAGTGCCTGAATATCCGGATTGGGCCACGAAACCCCCGTGCCTTTAATATCCGTTTCATAATCCAGGGAACCATCGTCGTCCCCACGCACCGCCAGATTTGCGACAAGCTCCCCAAAAGTCATGTCATAGCCGGAAAGCCCGCCAACAGTCACCTGCCCTGTCAGGGACGGCTCAGACAGTGTCCCGGACACCTGCGCCGACACCGTTGCGGATTGATAGGACAGATCAGGATCCAGAATTGATGCCGCTTGCGACGACAGGGACACCCCAAGGGAGGCATCAATTGCATCAGTCTGCAGGGAAAGCGAACCGCTTCCTTGTGCATCCAACAGGTCTTTCTGGCTGACCTGAAAATGCGTCACTGCCAGTGTCTGATCTGGATCCCATTGCAGGGCGATACTTAAATCCTTGGGGCCGTTCAGTGTTGCAGGCAGGCCCAGCGCATCACCCGACATCAAATCAACAACGCCCTGAAGGCTGACCCGTTTGCTGTCAGAGGCCAGATCGCCCGTAATTTTCGCATCCAACGTCGCCATATCCCGGGTCATGATCGAGACAGACCCGGACATATCGCCAACTGTGCCGGAAACATCCAGACCGATGTCCATTTGGCGCCGCATGGCGGGCTCCAGTCCCGTCAGGCTCCATACCAGTCCATCCGGTGGCAATTTCCCGGTTAGGGAAATCGTGAAAGGCGCCTCTGATCCGGTTCCAATCTGTGCGGTTCCGGTCAGATTATCTGCAGGCACGCCATCTTTCTGGGCTGCGACCCTCAAATCCGCATGCAGCGTCCCATCCTGCTGACTTTCCAGGGCGCTTTGCACGCTGGCCTGATAGGTTGTCTTGTCATCCAGGGATACGCTAACGACCGGAAAATCTATTTTTCTGATGTCCAGTTGAATGGGCAGCCTGGGTACCGCAAAGGGGCCAGTCTCTTCTTCGACAGGCGGCGCCGATGTTGTGGGCGATAGCGTAACAGTGACATCAGATGCCCCCAGTTCATCAATCCGAACAATCCCGCCGACAAGTTTAGTCGGGCGCCAGTGCAGGCGAAATGCCTTAGCAGATACAGCAAGCCCCGAATCCGGCATAGAAAGATCAAAGGACTGAACCGTCAGTTCATCCCATAAAGAACCCGAAACACCCGAGATCTGCACCGATCCGCCCAATGCTGCTTCAAGCGGCGCCTGCCCCCAGTTGATCAGCGTCTTAAGACCAGACTCTGTTGCCGTAAGCCAGGCACCCGCCGCGCCCAGACACAACAAAGTGCCCGCAAACACGCCCAATACTGACTTGAGGAGACGTCGTTTCGGTCGAAGGCCTTCGGACTCTGGCTCACGCGTATTGGTCTGCATTCAGAAGGCTTGTCCTAAACTCACATAAAGCTGATAGGAATCGTCCACATTTGCACGTTTGCGGAACGGTGTGGCGATATCAAGGCGAACTGGGCCAATTGCTGTGAAATATCTAAGGCCCAGCCCCCCGCTCCACCGGATATCATTGGCTGACAGGTCGGGCATGATGGATTCATAAACATTCCCGGCCTCGATAAACGGAACCAGACCAATGGTCTCGGTCAGGCGGGTACGCAATTCAATGCCAAATTCAACAACCGATCGGCCACCAATCGGATCCAGTTCCGCATCCACCGGACCCAGCATCTGATACCCAAAGCCCCGCACGGAGCCACCACCACCGGCATACAAACGCTTGCCTGCGGGAATGCTTTCCCGCTCCGCACCAAAAATGGATCCCAATCGCACGCGACCGGCAAGAATGAAGTCCCCGCTGTTATCGATTTTCAGATATTGCGATGCCGTAATCGTGGAACTGACAAAATTCGTACTGTTTCCCAAATCCGTATAGGGGGACAATCCCAAATCCATCCTGTTACCCTGGCTGGGGTTCAAGGGATCATCCGTGCTGTCACGCCGCAGATTGCCGCGCATGCCCAGCAGGGTAAAATGCTTGTTCTGGTTGCTGACGGATACTCCCTCATCCGTCTGTTGAATGATATCCAGTGTCGGCCCGACCGTTGCCGTCCAGGTTGGGGATAAACGACGCTCCAAGCCAACAAAGCTGGAAGATCGCAATTCATCATAAGCATCGCTGGTGATGTCTTTTAACTCAGCTTCCGCGACCAATGCCTGATCAACGCGCTTATACATAGGCTTGCGAAAGGTGCTATCTAGGCCTCGTTCTACAGGAGAGGCGGATGCTGTTACCCGAAAACGCTCCCCATTCGAAAACAAATTGCGATGTTCCCAAAAAGCGCTGATCCCAGGGCCGATACTGGTTGAATAGCTGGTTCCAAACCCGATAGAGCGATGGTCACGCTCCGCTGCTGTCAATTGAATATCAACGGGAACCGGGTCGCCATTATCACCGCTATCGGAAACCGGTAGAGGATTTAGAGTGATCGTGTTGAACAGCCCTGTTCGAGAAAGATTGCGCTGTGTTTCTTCCAGTTCCCGAATGTCATACAGGGCGCCTGGCTGCCATGTGATGCTTCGGCGAACGAATTCCTCTTCGACATCGACCAGCCCCTCAATTTTCATCTCGCCAAAAGTGGCCTTCGGGCCGGGCTGCATCCCGAATTGTACCGCCATGGTGTAGGAGTCACGATTGATCGTTGTGCGCCGCTTATCTGCCGCTGCTGTTGGATATCCTGTCGTCCGGTAATGGCGCACCAGCCGGTCTTCTGCCCCGATAATAGCCTCTGCAGTCGCATTTTGCCCCAATTCCAGCCCCATTACAGTCAATAGCGCATCATCGGCTTCCTGTGCCTTCCCAGCACCGGCGTCCTGAATTGTTATTGTTTCCAGCAGATAGACGTTTCCAGGTTCTATGGTGAACACAACATCCGGTTTTGCGTCACTTTCCTGGGCCTCGATCACCTCAAACCGGACAACACCGTCATAGAAACCATAGGATCGAAGGACTTTTTCAAAAACGCCGATATCCCGCTCCGCCCGACGACGCAAAGCAGCCAGACTGCGCGGCTTCTCTTCCTGCAATTGAACCAGCAGACTGCTGGCGCGCATCGCGTCTTCAATATTGTCCTGATCTTTGGTAAGGCCCTTGAAGGACAATTCATAGGCTTTGTCGGTCAGCGAGAAGGATTGGGCATAAGAATCCTGCACGCTGGTGGAGACGCCAACCAGCGCAATGAAAATGCCAAACGCCACGCTTGTCGCGCGACCAATCGATAAGAACCGCGTCACATAAGCCTCAAAACACTGACCCGAAAGCGATGTCGGCCTATCCCTATCGCTAACGAGGGGGGATAACCAGCCCCTTCACCTTAAAGAGACATATGCCCTTAGGCGGCTTCAGCCAGCTGATGTGCGCGATAGCTGACGAAACGATAGGCACCAGCGGTCAATACAGAGTTTAACCGTCCATGGGGCGTCAGGCCCACAGCCTTTAATATCATCGCATTGCTGCGACGAATGATATCTGGATCATAATGCGGATAAATCCGCCCCAGATAGGCATTACTGCACGCGGTGCGGTCATAGGGAACGGATTCAGGAACGTTCGAAGCATAATAGGCATAGGCCAGTTCATCATCCGCCAATTCCCGAATGCGACTGACCGCCGCTTTGGCGCGACCCAAACGTCCAATCTGTTCCTTCTGCAAATACGATTTCAGCGTATCGTAGAACAATTTGTAATGCCGGAATTCATCCGCCGCGATCAAGTGGGCTATTTCCGCCAGAACCGGTTCCTTACTGGCCTTGCTCATCGCGGTATAGAATGAAGACGTGCCGGTTTCGACCATGCACCGGGCAATCAACTCCCCGGATCGACTGCCACGGACAGAGGCCTCGACATCCACCGGGACGGAATAGCCTGACGTAAATCGCTCAAAGGCATGCTGAAAATCAAAATCCGGATCGGCCAGCTTGGCCCATTCCGCCAGCGCCTGACCATGTTGGACTTCTTCCTGGCCCCACTCTTTTGCCTTGGCCTGAAAATCCGCATCCCCGGCAAAAACATTGCACAGGTAATCTGTATAGGTGGCCCCATTATACTCAACCAAAGCCGCAGCCTTGACGAGCCGGACCAGCACAGGATCCACCAGGCTTTTATCAAACCGGGACCAGTTAATTGACTCTATCGACCAAGCTGTCACGGAACCCCAACACCTTTATTACAATATCTAGCCAATGGATCATATGAGTTCTTTTCGTGAGAATACAACTGATTACCCCAAAAATGAAAGAGCCCGATATGCGGTTTGCACATCGGGCTCTCCAAAATTCAGGCGTTTAAACTGACTGGCGCCTTAGCGAATTTGAACGGTGGTGAACTTACCACCATCGACCAGCAATTCTTTATAGGAACCAGCTGCTTCACCCGGACCGATCAGTTCAACACCGGTGGCACCGACATAGTCGACATCCCCACCCTTGGCGATGATTTCAAGTGCCTTGCCCAATTCACCCGGCAGAATTGGCTCCCCCGGACCATTGGCAACATCCAGCACCTTGGCCTGGATCGCGGCGCGGTCAGTTGACCCTGCGGCTTCCATTGCCAACATCAGCAGGGCTGCAGCGTCATAGCTTTCAGGTGCGAATGCACCGCTGCCATCAACGCCTTGGGCTTTTGCCAGTTCAAGGAACTTCGTCGCGCCTTCGCCATCATTCCCCGGCAAGGTGCCGATGGTGCCGTTCAGGGATGCCCCGAACGCATCCAGCAGGCTGTCGCCGATCATGCCGTCGCACAATACGAATTTATCAAAGGCACCGGTATCCAATGCACTTTGGATAATGCCACGACCACCCTGGTCGACATAGCCAAACACGGCCAGTTCCTTAGAGCCCGTTGCTGCCAATGTGGCAACTTCGGCAGAATAATCACCCTTACCGTCTTCATGCGGGACAGAGATGGAAACTTTGCCACCGGCTGCTTCAAATGCCGCCTGGAACGAATCCGCCAGACCCTTGCCATAGTCATTGTTGGTGTAGGTAACGGCGATTTCGGTAATGCCCTGATCTTTCATCATATCAGCCAGAACCTGACCTTGACGGGCATCAGACGGGGCCGTGCGGAAGAAATAACCATTGTCTTCAATGGTCGACAAGGCAGGCGATGTTGCGGATGGGGAAATCATCACAACGCCCTTTGGCACGGCGACGTTGTTTGCAATCGCCCCTGTCACGCCAGAGCAATCGGCACCAACGATGGCAGCGACGTTGTCTGACGTCACCAGACGTTCGGCAGCCGCGGTCGCCGCAGCAGAGTCGATGCAGGTGGAGTCGGCGCGAACAGAGGTCACTGTTTCGCCACCCAACAGCTTGCCGCTGTCGTTGACTTCGGTCATCGCCATTTCTGCGGCTGCAGCCATGGTTGGCGTGATCGATTCAATCGGACCGGTGAAGCCCAAAATTACCCCAAGTTTCACTTCGGCCTGGGCCGAGCCGGCAAGACCGGTCGCGCTCAGTGCCAGGACGCTGGTCGCAAGCAAAAGTTTTTTCATGTCTACCACTCCCATAATGCACTACCCCCCAATGAGGCAGCGTTCCATTATCTCGTTCCAGGGGCCAGAACACCCCCCGCTGACCAGACCCGTTACCGCGTTGTTCGGATCGGCTCTGGCAATATTCCCTTAGGACTGAACCGCATCGCAAGCAACAGCACAAGCCCCATCAGCAGCGGGCGCATTTGTGCCGCCGCATCCAACAGATGCAACCGTACCGGATTGTCCGGGGCCATGAAAAAGGTCAGCCCGTCCATCAGCAATATGCCCGCCGGTTCCGCCTGCACCCAGGCAAACCAGATCAGGAAGCCCCCGATCACAGAACCATGATTGTTGCCAGATCCACCAACAATCACCATCACCCAGACCAAAAAGGTAAAGCGCAACGGGTTATAAGTGCCCGGCGTGAATTGCCCGTCCAGGGTGGTCAGCATCGCACCAGCAATCCCAACCACGGCGGACCCCAGAATGAAGGTCTGTAAATGTCGTTTGGTGACATTCTTGCCCATGGCTTCGGCTGCAACCTCATTATCCCGGATCGCGCGCATCATCCGGCCCCAGGGTGAATTCAGCGCCCGCTGCGCCAGCGCGAACAGGATCAACAGCACAACGGTAAACAACAGCATGTAAATCAGCTTCACGAATATCCCGGCATCCTGCTGCGCAAAATCCCTTAGCATTTGGATACGTTCATCACCGGTTACCGTGCTTAGCGCGCCTGAATGCAGCCATTCAATCCAGCCGATGAATTCCGGGGATTCCTGTAATGCGATCTCCTTTGGCATGGGGCGGGCCAAGCCACTGACATTCTTAACGCCGCGTGCCAGCCAATCTTCATTCTTGATCACCGCAATCACGATTTCCGCAATGCCCAGTGTTGCAATGGCCAGATAGTCGGACCGCAATCCCAACGCAACCTTGCCAATACCCCAGGCGACCAGGGCCGCCAACAGCCCCCCGACCGGCCAGGACAGAAGGATCGGAAGACCCAGCCCCCCCAGAAACCCCTGTGCCGCCGGATTAACCCCTTCAATCGCCTCTGTCGCCGGATCAAAGAAAAACCGGACAGCGAAGTATCCGCCCAGAATGACAAGTGTCATAACAATACGCCGCGCCAGTCCCGGCTTCATAACCGCCATAACGATAAATATTGCCGCAATCAACGCCGCCAAAGCAGCGATGGTATAGACCAGCCCGGCTCCCCCGACATCCCAGGCTTCCGGTACGGGCGCTTCAGAGATCAAAACCCCAGCAAGGCCGCCCAGCGCGACGAAGCCAACGGTTCCCGCACTGAACAGGCCCGCATATCCCCATTGGATGTTCACCCCCAATGCCATGACAGCGGAAATCAGGCACAGATTGATCATAACCAGCGCCACCGACCAGGATTGAAAAATCCCGATCAACAGCAGTAAAACGATAATACCCAAATACGCCAGACGGGTTCTTGTCAGGATCGCGCTCATATCACCTTCCCCCGAAATATCCCTGTCGGTCGCACCAGGAGAACAAAGACCAGAATCAGGAAGGATATCGCAAATTTATATTCGGTCGACAGGATCTGCATAAGGCCCTCAGGTCCCCATCCTTCCGGCCCGATATACATCAGCGCCCGCTTATAGGCATATGTCAGCATGACCTCGGAAAATGCGACCACATAGGCACCGATGATCGCCCCGATGGGCTGCCCGATACCGCCCACAATGGCTGCGGCGAACATGGGCAGGATCAACTGAAAATACACAAAAGGCTTAAAGCTTTTATCCAGACCATACAGCGTCCCGGCAACGGTCGCCAGAACAGCCGCAATGATCCATGTCACAGCGACAACCCGGTCCGGGCTGATGCCGGACAACAGGGCCAGGTCCTCATTATCGGAATAGGCCCGCATGGCTTTTCCTGTGCGGGTTTTTTGCAGGAACCAGAACAGGGCGGCCACCATCAGAACCGCAACAACGACCGTTAAGGCCTGGGTCAATTTGATCGTGATCCCCTCTTCCAGCCCGGTCAGACGCTTGAAATCGCCCGCTGAAATCAGAAACCGTGCGCCATCAAAGAACCGCTGGTCCTCTGCCCCGATGACAAAGCGCGTCAATCCGTTCAGGACATACATCACACCGACAGATGCCACGACCAGAATAACCGGCGCAGCGCGTCGCTTTCGATAGAAACGATAGACAGTTCGGTCAATCAGCAAACTGGCCCCAACCGCCAGAGCAATGCCAAAGGGCAGCGCCAACAAGGCCGTTGGCAGCGGATCAATGCCAATCCCGTGCGCCTGCAGCCAATAGGTGATCAACACGACTCCCATTGTCCCAAACGCCATCAGGTCGCCATGGGCGAAATTGGCAAATCGCAATACACCAAAGACCAGCGTGATCCCCAAAGCCCCCAGCGCCAGCTGCGACCCATAGGTCAGGGCCGGGACGAATACATAATTCGACATCAGGGCGAGCATGTTCAGGATTTCCATCGCCCCTATCCCCCCAGAAAGGATTTGCGGACTTCAGGATCCGCCATCAACGCCTCACCCGTATCGGTGAAACGGTTCTCCCCCGATACCAGAACATAGCCGATATCCGCTATTTCCAGCGCCTGGCGCGCATTCTGTTCCACAATCAAGACGGCAATACCGGTTTTCTTGATCGCGATGACACGATCAAACAATTCGTCCATCACGATCGGCGAAACCCCCGCCGTGGGTTCATCCAGCATCAGCACACTGGGCTGGGTCATAAGGGCGCGCCCGACCGCGACCTGTTGGCGTTGGCCACCCGACAATTCTCCCGCAAATTGTCGCCGCTTTTCCTTCAGGATGGGAAACAGATCAAACACTTCCGCCATCGTGTCGGAAAAATCATCCCGGCGCAGATAGGCCCCCATTTCCAGGTTTTCTTCCACCGTCATGCCCGCAAAGACATTATTGGTCTGGGGCACAAAGGCCATATCACAGGCCACCCGGTCTTGCGGTGACATGGATGTGATATCCTGACCATCCAGGGTCACACTGCCAGCCCGCAGATTCAACATACCAAAAAGAGCCTTCATGGCCGTGGATTTTCCAGCCCCGTTGGGCCCAACGACAACGGCAATCTGACCCTTTTCCACGCCGATGGTACAGCCGTTCAGGATATCCGCCCCGCCATAACCACCGCGCATATCCTTACCGATAAGATAGCTCATGCCTGGGCCCTTTCCGCCGCGCGGTCCCGTCCAGCGCCCAGATAGGCCTCAATCACTGTCTCATTCGATTTGATTTCTTCAACGGTGCCAGATGCCAATAACCGGCCTTCTGCCATCACGATCACCGGGTCACACAATCGACCGATAAAATCCATGTCGTGTTCAATCATACAGAAAGTATAGCCGCGCTCCTTGTTCAAGCGCACAATCGCATCCCCGATCTCGTTCAATAAGGTGCGATTGACCCCGGCCCCAACCTCATCCAGCAGGACGACTTTTGCATCGACCATCATGGTGCGGCCCAGTTCCAGCAGCTTCTTTTGACCACCAGACAGATTTCCCGCCAATTCATCCGCGATATGGGTCAGGTTCAGGAACTCGATCACCTCATCGGCGCGGGCGGACACTTCCTTTTCCTGGCGGCGCACTTCGCCCGGAAGAAACCAGGCTTTCCATAAGGTCTCACCGGCCTGATCCGGGGGCACCGCCATCAGGTTTTCCCGAACGGTCAGATGGGTGAATTCATGGGCAATCTGGAAGGTCCGCAACAAGCCCTTCCCGAAAAGGTCGTGCGGCGCCAGCCCGGTGACGTCCTCCCCATCCAGAAAGATTTTGCCCGATGAGGGGGGAAACCGTCCCGCGATCAGATTGAAAAAAGTTGTCTTCCCCGCGCCATTTGGCCCGACCAACCCGGTAATGCTGCCCTTCTCAATCGACAGGCTGACATCATCGACGGCGGTAATCCCGCCAAATCGCTTAACGACGTGCTCCGTCCTAATCATATAGCCAACCTGTATCGGGCGGATTTGCTGCCGCCTCTATTGCCCCTAATCAATAGACGACAATGTGACCGTTTCGGGACGAGTCTTCAATCCGAAGTTTTCAGAATAAACGCGGAATTAATGTCGGGTAATGCGCTCAATCTCCTCTGAGGCGGATTGATAAAAGCTGATCGCTTCCCGAATCAGATTATGCGCGATGGGTTCATTTACATCCACGGGCGTGCCATCGTCAGACCGTTGCACACGAATGCGCTGGTTTGGACCCAATGATACGACCAATCCATCCTCCATATATCCAACAGTCAGATAATTTGCCATAAAGGCCCGTTGATGGGATCGACCACTAACCAGGATGTCCTGCCCGAAGAAGCTGGAATCATAGGGAATATTCAAAAGGCCCAACACTGTTGGTGCGACATCAATCTGCGATGCGATCCAATCAATCCGGCCGGGCGCGACAAAGCCTGGGGCATAAATCCACACAGGAATACGATAATTCTCCGGGGGCAGATCCGTTCTCCCCCGTCCATGGCTGGTATGATCCGCCAGTAAAACAAACACGGTATCCTTGAACCAGGGACGAGTCCGGGCTTTTGCCAGAAAATCTCCAATCGCCCAATCGGTATATTTTACCGCACCATCCCGACCCGTCTTGGATGGAATATCGATGCGACCCTCTGGATACGTATAGGGACGATGATTGCTGGTGGTCATGATATGCCCAAAGAACGGAGTGCCCGTCTTAGCCCGGTCATCGAAACGGGTCAGAGCGAAATCAAACAAATCTTCATCTGATACGCCCCAGATGGTTTCATGGTGGATATGATCACTGTCGATATCGGTCCGGTCCAGAACCTCATAACCGGCCCCGGTGAAAAAATCCTTCATATTGTCAAAAAAGCTATATCCACCATAAAGATACATCGTATTGTAACCATTTGACTTTAAGACTGATCCTAGGGATATCATCCCTTTGTTGCGCTCCCGGATCGGGACGGCGCGCCCAGGGGTCGGGGGGATTGAAAGGGTTATCGCCTCCAATCCGCGCACCGTCCGCAACCCGGTCGCATAGACATTTTGAAAGGTCAGGCTGTCGCGTGTCAGGGCCGTCAGATTCGGGGTAAGACCTTCCCGCCCCCCAAAGGATTCGACGTAATCGGACCCCAGACTTTCAATCGATACCAGAACCACATTTTTCCGAATCGCTGTACCGACCGGAACAACCTTATGGGCAAATCCGTTTGGTCCCGCTTCAGACGTATCCCCCAGATTCGCCTCGTCCAATTCCGCCTTCAGGACGCCACCGATATCGCCTTGCGAAAGCGTGGCATAGAATTGATCGTAATTCAGATCGTTGTTCCGAAACGCCCGAAACAGGGAATAGGGCCCATTGGATGCCAATTCCCGTTCCAAGGGACTGCCCAACACGTGATGGGGCGCCTCATTCACAAGAAAAAAGCAGGCAATAGGTAAACAGGCATACCCAATGATGATCAGCCCCCGACGCTTACAGGGCGGTGCTTCCCGTCTTGCCAGACGCCAGACAGGCGGCACAAGGATCAGGATCATAATCACGGAAATCACGGCCAATCCGCTGAAAATCCATCCCAAAGGATAAGACTGTTCAATATTGCCAACGACTTCACGCGTATAGACCAGATAATCAACGGCAATGAAATTGAAACGGGCGGAAAACTCGTTCCAGAACAAAACTTCAGCGACCAGCCCGAACAAAACCGCCCCCAGGCCTGCTGCCAGCAGGATGGACGTGGACCAGGCATGCCCCCTGCGACCACGATCCGATGCTGGCCAGACCAGAGAGTTCAGCATAAAGGGAATCAGCATCCAACTGACCGCCGCCAGATCATACAGCAATCCGATCAGCATAATTTCGATACTTACCGGTAGCGTCAGTAACTGGGAATTGCCCTCAAAAACCATCAGTCCAATGCGCAACGCCCCGGATAGTCCCAGATAGACAATCAGGATTACAGGGATGATCGCATAACGGGACTGGCGCAAGGCTTTGAAGAAAATCATTCTATACCCATCCTTGGATTTAACAGTATCGATGGTGTTCTATGCATTGATATCGCTTGGCGACGGTGCCCTTTTGCGTCCTGTCACCATGGCGCGCACCAGATTTTCTTTGTGGGAAAGGCTGGAGATCAAAACACCGCAGACATGCAGAGCCACCAGACCAACCATCATATTGGCGAAGGTCGCATGCACCGCTTCCACCCATTCGACGCCCCAGAACCGGTCCAGCGTGAACATCCAGCCCGTCACGCTGACAACCGCCAAAGACAAGATCAATGCCAGGATCATCGCGCCCCCCAAGGGATTGTGCCCCAGGTAACGCGGCGCATCCCCGGTCAAAATCTGTTTGGCATAGGCGACAACATTTCCAGGGCTTGTGACAAAGCTGATAAAGCGGGCGTGACGCGGCCCAAACAGGCCCCACACCAAACGAAAGACGATCAATCCAGCCGCCATATAGCCAGCCCAGATATGCAGATCATCCCATTCTTCGGCGCTGATAAAGGCGACAGTAAAGCTGAGTACCAGGCTCCAATGAAAAATCCGTACAAACGGGTCCCAGACTTTAACCTCTGTGTCCGCTGCAGCGCCGTACTGATCCCCTTGCATGCCTTAATCCTCCCGCTTGCTGTGGACAGGCATCAAAGTCGCCGGATCGAAATACGCTTCCATGCGCTCTCCTTTTTCGGTGATCCCGTATACTTCATAGCACCCGTCCTCATCCTTTATCTGACGGACCTCCCAACCCTGACCGATCAGCTTTTCCTTCAGCGCATCCTGGGACTGCCAGCTGGCCCTGTCCGCCGAACAGGAATGCTGGTCATCATCTGCCAGAACAGGCGATGACATTGCAGCCGCGACGATAAGCAGTGACCCGAACAAAACTTTCTTCATCAGATTATCCTTTTCTCTGTCTGTTGATGGTTCCACCCTAGGCCCCACTCCTGAAGGGAACCTGACAACGAACGAAAACTTCGTTCAGGCAATTGTAAGCTTCCTGTGATTGGATGATCTTTTGCGTCGGAAAGAGGGCCGGACCCAATGCGTATCTTACTGGTTGAAGACGATGACATCCTGGGGGCCGCCGTTCGGGATCAAATTGCCGCAGACGGTCATGCCGTGGATTGGTTTCAGCGACTGGACGATTCGGATGATGCGGTAAGCACGACGCAATACGATCTGATCCTGCTGGACCTTCACTTACCAGATGGTCTGGGCCTGACCTTCTTAACCAGATTGCGACAGCGCGGCAGTGCCGTGCCGGTTATCATTCTAACCGCCCGCGATCAGCTATCTGACCGATTGTCCGGCCTGAATGCAGGCGCGGATGATTACCTGGTAAAGCCCTTTGACCTGTCAGAATTATCAGCGCGCATTTCTGCGGTTTCCAGGCGCTATTCCGGCAACCCGAATCCGTTAATGGAATTTGGAGATCTGGCCGTCGATACCGCCACAAAGCAAATACTGAAACAAGGCCGGCCGATTGACCTGACAGCACAAGAATGGGCGGTTCTGAGTTGTCTTTTGCACAGCCCGAATGCCACCTTATCCAAGGCACGCCTGGAAGATGCGCTGTATGCTTTTGGTGCGGAAGTTGAAAGCAATGCGGTCGAAGTCTATGTCAGCCGCCTGCGCAAGAAACTTGGCCATGACATCATTCAAACGATCCGTGGCCTTGGCTATCGGATAAAGGGGTAAGCGCCATGCGATTGGGCCTGCCGACCAGACTGGTTTTCGTCCTGACCGGCGCCATGTTCGCGATTTGGATACTGGCCGCCGGATCCGCTTTCTATGTAATCTCTCATGAATTGGACGAGGTTTTTGACAGCGCCTTACAGGAAACCGCTCAGCAACTGCTGCCTCTGGCGCTGGAAGGCTTGGAAGAACGCGATGACGATGATGCACAGCAGGTCAAGACCGACACAATCGCCCCTCATGAAGAATATCTGATCTATCAATTGCGAACATCTTCCGGGGCGATCCTGCTCAGATCCCATGACGCACCGGAAACGCCCTTCCCGACCGACTTATCGCCCGGATTTGATAATGTGGGGGGCTACCGCTTTTATACGGAAGCGGCATTTCAAAATACATACTTCCTTCAGGTGGCGGAAAAGACCGGACACCGGCGAAAGGCTGCGGTTGAAGCAACCCTGGGGCTGCTGCCGCCACTGTTGATCGTCATGCCGTTAAGCGCGATCCTGATCTGGTGGATTGTTCAGCAAATGTTAAAGCCCATTGGTCGGCTACAGCGTTTAATTGGCAGCCGGGATGGTGCCAATCTCAGCCCATTGGGCCTGACTGACCTGCCCCCGGATCTGGCCCCGATCGCCAGCTCTGTCGACCGGTTGCTGGATCGCGTTCGACGGACCTTGGAAGCTGAGAAAAACTTCACCGCAAACAGCGCCCATGAACTGCGCACCCCGATTGCAGGGGCCCTGGCCCAGACCCAGCGTTTGATTTCCGAACTGTCTGATGGCCCGAACAAAATCCGGGCACACCAGATCGAAACGGCATTGAACCGTCTGGGCAGTATTTCAGAAAAACTGTTACAGCTTGCCCGCGCTGAGGCCCCTGCCCCCAATACACGGGAAGTTAGTGATATTGCCGTCATCCTAAAGGCGGTACTGGATGATTTGGCGGGCACGCAATCGGGTTACCACCGCCTGTCTTTGAAGATATCAGCCAAAGACACGCCTTTCTGGCCTGTGGATGCGGATACTTTAGGCATCGTTCTGCGCAACCTTATCGAAAATGCCCTTCGACATGGTGACCCAAACGAACCCGTCACCGTCGTGCTGGATGAAACAGGGGCCGTCCGCATCGTCAATCAGGGCCCAATCGTGCCGCCGGACCGTTTCAACGATCTTGCGCGACCCTTTGCGCGCGGCGACAGCGGCGCTTCCGGGACCGGTCTGGGCCTTGCCATCGTCCGGGCCCTGGTGGATCGAAGTGCCCTTCGCCTGGCTTTCTTTTCCCCGGCCGGTGGCCAGAAATCTGGCGTCGAAGCCGTGCTGACCCTTGATCCGCTGAAAAGCAAAGAGGCGGCCCCCCTATTGGGTGGGCCGCCTCTAAAGTCCTAGACTGCACAACCTGTGACGGGTCGGCGCCTTAACGTGGTGCCAGCACCATCACCATCTGGCGTCCTTCCAGATTGGGGTGCATTTCCACCTTGGTCTTTTCTTCCATTTCCGCCTTAACGCGGTTCAGAACATCCAGACCCAGATTCTGGTGCGCCATTTCACGCCCGCGGAAACGCAGTGTGACTTTGACCTTATCACCCTCATCGATGAACTTATTCAGGGAGCGCATTTTGACTTCATAGTCATGCTGCTCAATATTGGGGCGGAACTTGATTTCCTTGACCTCAATAACCTTCTGCTTTTTACGGGCCTCATTCTTTCGCTTCTGAGACTCGTATTTAAATTTTCCGTAATCCAGAAATTTGCAGACGGGCGGTTCAGCATTTGGGGAAATTTCCACCAAGTCCAAACCTGCCTCAGCAGCCAAGCGGATGCCTTCTTCCGGTGTGATAACACCGATCTGTTCGCCTTCTGCGCCGATTGCGCGTATTTCCCGCGCTGTGATTTCCTCATTCACGCGGGGGCCCTCCTTAGTTCCGGGGGGGGCGTAGTGGGGTCTGCGTATTGGAGCCTCCTCGACCTGTCTATCGGTCGCTGTTGTTACAAAAATCTCAGCCTAAGGCTGAACAAGCCACGAATGCTTAACCGATACTGCCCTTCAAGCTGCACCAGTCGGCATCCGCGCTTCTTCCTCTAGGATATGGATTGCCTCGTCAAGCGCAAGGATTTCCTGATCCTTTCCGCCAAGACGCCGCAAGGCAACCGTTCCTTCTTCCTGTTCCCGCTTGCCAACCACCAGCACGGCTGGGATTTTCTGCATCGATAATTCACGGATCTTCAGGTTGATTTTCTCATTGCGCGTATCGGCCTGCGCCCGCAATCCTGCGGCTTTCAGCTTTGCCAGCACCGACTGGGCATAGTCATCGGCATCATTGGTAATGGTTGCGACCGAGACCTGCACCGGGGCCAGCCAGATCGGAAACTTGCCAGAATATTGTTCAATCAATATCCCGATGAACCGCTCAAACGACCCCAGAATCGCCCGATGCAGCATGACGGGGCGATAGCGATTGCCGTCTTCTGCCATATAGGTGGCATCCAGACGCTCAGGCAGAACAAAGTCAACCTGCAGCGTGCCACATTGCCAGTCGCGCCCGATGGCGTCGCGCAGCACGAATTCCAGCTTCGGGCCATAGAACGCGCCCTCCCCTGGATTGAGCGTATAGGTCGCCCCTGCCGCCTCCGTTGCGGATTTCAGGGCGGCCTCTGCCTTATCCCAGGTTTCATCGGATCCGGCGCGAACCTCAGGGCGATCCGAGAATTTGATCGTGAACTCTTCAAACCCGAAATCGCGATAAATCGATGACAGCAAATCAATGAATTCGCGTGTTTCCGATTCGATCTGATCTTCGGTACAGAAGATATGCGCATCGTCCTGCGTAAAGGCGCGCACCCGCATGATGCCGTGCAAGGCACCCGACGGCTCATACCGGTGGCAAGACCCAAATTCCGCCATGCGCAGCGGTAACTCGCGATAGGATTTGATGCCCTGTTTGAAAATCTGAACATGGCCCGGGCAATTCATGGGCTTCAGCGCCAGCATCCGGCGGTTCTGGCCCGTATCGCTGTCATGGTCGACCTCGTCCACCTCTGCGATGAACATATGCTCGCGGAATTTCTCCCAGTGACCGGATTTTTCCCACAGGACACGGTCCACCAATTGCGGCGTCTTTACTTCGACATAGTCGGCCGCTTCCAACCGGGCGCGCATATAGCGTTCACAAGCGCGATATACTGCCCAGCCCTTCGGATGCCAGAATATAGAGCCGCGTGCTTCTTCCTGCAGATGGAACAGGTCCAGTTCCCGGCCCAGTTTGCGGTGATCGCGCTTTTCCGCTTCCTCAATCCGCGTCAGATGGGCTTTTAGTTCCTTCTCATCGCGCCAGGCCGTGCCATAGATGCGCTGAAGCTGGGGATTGTTCGCATCGCCACGCCAATAGGCACCCGCAAGCCGCAACAGCTTGAAGGCCTTGCCCAGGCGGCCCGTGGAGGGCAGATGCGGGCCACGGCACAAATCGATCCAGTCGCCCTGGCGGTACATGCTGATTTCCTCATGTTCCGGCAGTTCATAAACCCATTCGGCCTTAAAGCTCTCACCCTTTTCCTTAAAGAATTGGGCAACCTGCTCGCGCGTCCAGACTTCGCGCACGATGGGAATATCGCGATCCACGATATCCTGCATGCGCGCTTCAATGGCCGCAAAGTCTTCGGTTGAGAACGGCTCTTCACGATGGAAATCGTAATAAAAACCATCTTCCGTGGACGGGCCAAAGGTGATCTGCGTGCCGGGGAAAAGCTCCTGCACCGCCATTGCCAGCACATGGGCGGCATCGTGGCGGATCAGTTCCAGGGCCTCTGGGTCCTGACGCCGGATCAGTTCCAGCTTCGCATCTTTTTCAATGGGGCGGTTCAGGTCCCATTCCACCCCATCTACGCGGGCCAGCATGGCGGCCTTGGCTAGGCCAGGTCCAATATCTGTTGCCACATCCAGCGCCGTAATTGCGCCAGGATAAGACTTCACACTGCCATCGGGGAGGGTTACAGCAACCATATCAATTCTCCTTCCAGGTCCCGTCCACTAAACGGGGCACCGCTTCCGGATCGTGGGTATATCGGCGCCCGAAGGAGCCGGTCCCACAACCTGTCACGCATTGGTTTCAACTGTCGCCTCGCCCCAACAACGGGCGGCGGGTCGACAATCGCTCAAACTCTTCAAGGGTCGGGGGTTTACCGCAAGTTCTATGGGGTGGCAAGGGTGCCTGACAGGCGATCCATTACACTGGCGACCGACAGGTCCCCCAGATCATCCACCTGCAACAGGCGCACAGACGGTCCTTTCTGGGCACAAAGTGCCGGATCGGAGGCCTTGGAGTACAGCACCAGACAGGGACATCCTGCCACAGCGGCCAGATGCATGGGGCCTGTATCATTGCCCACCGCAATCTCCGCCCGGCGACACAGGCTGGCCAGTTGAAAAAGCTCCGTCTGGCCGGTCAGGTCAATCGCCTGTGGACAGGCCTGGGCAACGACATGCGTCCAATCCGAATCAGCCCCGGTTCCAATAATCACCGGCGTCAGCCCTGCCTGCGCCCAGCTTTGGGCCAGGCTGGCGAAACGGTCTGCCGGCCAACGTTTATCCGGGCGATGCGCCGACCCGCCCGGCACGATCAGGCCGAACCTGTCCGGCATGTTCAGCCCCTGGATGTCACCCTGCATCCAATCGACTCTGGGGGCTGGAACCGTAGCGATTCCCGCCATAGCCAGTTGATCACGTTGTCGTTCCAGGGTGTGCATATGATTGCGATCGGGATTGGCATGGGGATGGGACGCGCCCTTCACAATACCGGAAATCAAAGGCCGGTGGGGCCATAACATACGCCAGTAATTGCCGGAACGGTCCGAGGTTTGCAGATCAAAGATCATATCAAACCGCCCCGCCAGCAACTGACGGCGCAAGGCCCAATAGCCTGGAATCGACCGGGGCCGCTGATCGGTCCAAACCTGATCAAACCAGCCGGACCGTGTTGCCAATTCAACGAAGGGGCGCGTCGTCAACAGGGTGATCTGTGCCTGCGGCAGGGCCGCACGAATGGCCTGGAAAGGGCCCATCGCCTGAACGAAGTCCCCCAACGCGCCCAGCTTGATGACCAAAACCCGATTCAGGTTCTGCGGCAGGGACACCATGTGATCAGGCCGCACTGGCCGCCGGGGCCTTCAGCAGTTCACAATAAACATCCAGCGTTGCCGCGCACATTCCCAGCTTCGTGAATTTCTGGCGTGCATTTTCGATGCCCGCAGCGCCGATTTCCTGACGCCGGGACGCCCCGATCTCCAGCGCGTAATCCAGCTTATTGGCCAGATCGAAGGCATCGCCAGGACGGAACAGAAATCCATTTTGTCCATCTTCAATCTGCTCAACCGCTGCACCATGACGCGGGGCGACAACCACACGCCCCATCGCCTGGCCTTCTACGGCGACCCGCCCGAATCCTTCCGGGTCTGTGGAGGCCGACACAACGATATCCGCCAGTTTCAAGGCTGCGGGCATATCATCACACCCTCCCACGGCATGAACAACACCATCCACGCCCAAGCGTTTTGCCAGATGCTCAACCTCCCGCACGAATCCGTCGCGCCCCTGGGCATCGCCAACCAGCAGGCAGCGCACCGTGCGGACTGACATTTGCGACAAGGCGCGCAACAACAAGGTCTGCCCTTTCCAGCGCGTCATCCGCCCTGGCAACATGATGACCGGAACACCATCGGGCAGCCGCCACCGTTCAGACAACCGGATCAGACGCTCAGCGGAGACGTTTTCGCCAGAGTACAGATCGATATCGATGCCGCGATGGATCACCCGGATTTTGGTGCCGTCTATCCGGTAATGTTCCTGAATATGGCGGCGAATGAATTCGCTGATCGCAATCACCCGATCCGCCTTGGTCATCACGGAATTATAATAGCGCTTTAAGGGATTGCTGAAATTATAGGTCCCGTGAAAGGTGGTAACGAAATGGGCCTTGGTTTCCTGCGCCGCCCAATAGGCGCTCCACGCCGGAGCGCGGCTGCGCGCATGAATAATGTCGATCTTTTCTTCCCGGATGATACGGGCCAGATGTTCGGCATTGCGGCGCATCGTAAAATAGCTTTTGGACGCCAGCGGCAATTCAATATGTTCAATACCAGCCCGCGTCAGTTCCCGTGTCATAGGACCGCCCGATGAGGCGACAAGCGCCCGGAAACCAGCCGCTTTCAGGGCAATGGCGACATCAATCGTGCCGCGCTCGACGCCGCCGGTCACCAGGGCTGGCAAGACTTGCAGCACGGTTCCCTGATATGGACCATCGGGTGTTTCCTGCGCTGCATTATCTGTGTTAGTCACAATAACATTCCAATCCAAGGCCCAAACCAGACCCAATATAGGCACGCCCCGTGACACATGCCCTAGACTATCTAGAACAGCCAGATTTTGGAAGCACCGGACCCAGAAAAATCGCATACCGGCATATCGCGCACAAAACAAGGCCAGACCTTCAGTCTCAGTCCTCAGACACCCCGGCAGGTATTCTGTTCTGTGGCGGATTTCACTCCAATATGGATGGGGGCAAGGCGGAATTTCTGCATGAAAAATGCGCACAAGCAGGCATGGCATTCACCCGATTCGACTATGGCGGCCATGGGTTAAGCGGCGGAGCCTTCGCAGATGGCACGATTGGCGACTGGTATTGCGATGCCCAACTGATTTTTGATCAGATCTGCACCGGACCGCAAATTGTCGTCGGCTCTTCGATGGGGGCCTGGATGGCGTTAATGCTGGCGCGTGATCGCGCACCGCGCGTCGCCGGTCTGGTGCTGGTCGCTCCTGCCCCTGATTTCCCACGCAAACTGATGCTGCCGCAATTGCCCAAACAGGCAATGGTGGATTTGCAACGGGATGGCGTCTGGGACCGCCCGTCGGAATTTGAAGACGATCCCTATCCGATCACGGCAAAACTGATTGAAGAAAGCAAAGCCCACGAATTGCTGGACGGCCCGCCGGTTTGGGTCGATGGGCCCATCACCATCCTGCATGGTACCAAAGATGAAGTGGTCCCCCTGTCCCATGCCCAGGCGGTTGCCAATTGGGTACAGGGTGACCCTGTGACATTGACCACCATCGAAGGCGGCGATCACCGGCTATCGACCGCGCCTGATCTAGATCGTCTTTGGCAGGCTATAGAAACGACTATTGGGTCGTCGTGACAGGACGGTCCACCGTCGTAGGCTCAGGAGACTTTCCAGATACTGCGCGTGTGAAATTCGTAATGCTGCGGACCGTATCAAACCAGAATGGCGTGCCTAATCCTGCCAAAATACCGGTCAAAAAGCAGCCCAGAAAATAATACAAAAACTGATCACAAATCGTACTTTTGAATGAGGCCGCAATCTCTTGAAGGGTTTTCCCATTCCAGCCCATTGGTATCATCTCCGCCAGTTGAGCTTTCTGTCGTTCCAGTGTCTCCTTGGTGACAAGACTATTTTCGAGACAGGCATCGAATTCAGCCGCAGGTTTGGCACGACAATCGGCGATTATTGCCTTTTGCGCTTCCAGGACTAGGGATTCAGATTGGGCAATAATGGCTGATCGCGCCTGTGGATCGCCAATATACACGGTGACCAGGGTGAAGGTGTTGATGTTTAGGGCAAGCGCCACCAGCACCCCGGCGAACATAGAGACCTGCGTCGCATAGCGCCGGGTTGTTTCCCGAAATATCGCCCGAACCCCTTCATATTTATTGAAAAAGCTGTCGAAAACCAGTTCCGCCTGATCGCCAATTTCTGCCACAAGTAATTTTCCAAAGGCGCTTCTCTTGATCAGATTGACCAATTCATTTGCTGGAACGGAAACGATGTCCTCGCCGCGAATGTTTTTGATCTGAATTTCGTTCGTCCCATCGCCCCGCGGGACAGCGGGTGACTGGCCCGAGCTGTTCTTAAGCAGGTTCTGTTGAAGTTCCGTCAAGCTGGCAAGCAGCGCAGATGACGTTATTCCAGGGGCAGATTTCTTCAGCTTTTCGCATTCACGCTGAAAGACATTCAACAACTCGTTTTCCGCGAAATGTCGAACCGCCTGCGCCATGACACGCTTCTTTCGCGGTTTTATGACGAAAATAATCAGGTTATTCACAAAAATCGCGATGGCCAGCATCGACAAGGCAAAGGCCAGAGCCGCATCAATATAGGGCATCGGTTCTCTCCGCGACGATTTACAATCGCATAACATTACATGATATACGTGCAAAATAATATAATTTTTACCAGAGACTGTTTTAGGACGACAGCATCGCTGTCAATGCGTCGCGATAGTTTGGCCAGCGCAGGGTGACGCCCAGTTCTTCCTTGATGCGTTTATTGCTGACCCGTTTGTTGTCGCGATAGAAGCTTTTCGCCATGGGAGACAGATCCGCTTCCTCAAACGGGATTTCCGGCGGCGGCGTGACGCCCAGCAAGTCACAGGCATAGGTGATCACGTCTTGCGGTGGGGCCGCCTCATCATCACAGCAATTATAGGCCGCCCCTGGATTGGGCCGCGCCGCAGAGGCCAGCAGGATATTGGTGATATCGTCTATATGGATACGGCTGAAGACCTGCCCGGGTTTCACGACCCGCCGCGCACGGCCTTGGCGCACCGTATCCAGGGCACTGCGTCCCGGTCCATAAATGCCAGCTAACCGGAAACTGTGCACCGGACCGGCCGGTGCCAGCGCGAACCAGGCGGCTTCGGCATCAACGCGACGTTGCCCGCGCATCCCGGACGGGGCCATGGGGGCCGTTTCATCCACCCAGTCCCCATCACAATCCCCGTAAACGCCGGTCGTCGACAGATACCCGATCCAATCAAAGGGCGCTGCCTTCAGAATATCCTGGGCATGCAGGTCCACGACCGGATCTCCCTGATCATCGGGCGGGACGGAAGACAGCAGATGACTGGCCTGATCCAGTGCTGCCCGACCGGCATCATCCAGCGGATGATCCCGATCAAACACATGCGCATCGATCCCCTGTGCGATCAGGGCCGCCTGCTTTTCAGCACTGCGGCAGGTTGCGCTGATCCGCGTGCCGGTTTCCCTGAGCACTGCTGCGAATGCATTGGCGCTGTAGCCCAATCCAAAGACAAACAAATGAGGAATAGAAACAGGGTCAGACATAACAGGCGCTCCACAGGATCGAAATGACGCGGTTTAGATTTTTTCTTCAACCGGCCTTTGGAAGGTCTTGCCTTCCCCGACGGCTGGCCCGACCTTAGGCAAATGAAGACATCGCATCAATACAGTCTGCGTTCCCTGCTGCTGCGCGCAACACCGCTGGCATTGTGCCTAGTATGGGCTACGCCAAGCCTGGCCCAGGGGATTGTCACAGAAAAGCAGCAGGACTATCGGGCCTGTATGCAACTGACCCGCATCGATCCCAGCGCGGCCTTTGAGCGGGCGCTGAGCATGCTGGATCTGGGCGGCGGCATTCCCGCGCGTCACTGCGCCGCCGCTGCGCTAATGATGCTTGGTAGCTATGCAGAGGCGGCCCAGCGTTTCGAAGAAATCGCCCGGATGATGCCAGATGATGCCTCTGCCGATACGGTGGCCAGCATTCTTGCCCATGCCGGCATTGCGTGGATGGAGGCGGAGGATCTGGACCGTGCCTATGCAGCGCAAAGCGCCGCCCTGGAACTGAACCCGGAGTCAGCCCCCATTCTGATAGATCGCGCCATGGTTTTGGCGGAGCGAAAGAATTATTGGGACGCCATTGACGACCTGAATCATGCGATTGAAATCAACCCGGATGATCCCGTCGCCTATGTTTATCGGGCCAGCGCCTATCGCTTTGTGGAAGCCAATGATCTGGCAATGGACGACGCCAACCGCGCACTAACCCGCGACCCGGACAACGCAGAAGCCTTGCTGGAACGGGGCATTCTGTATCGATTGGCCGGAAATCTGGATGCGGCGCGGCAGGATTGGGTTCATCTGATTGAAAAGCATGACGGTCGCCCGGCGGCTGAAGATGCAAGGCGTAATCTGGAGCTTCTGGATGTCAAAGAACCGCCGGCCCCTGCCCAATAGGCTCCCATCAGATCGTTAAAGCTGGTTTACAATAGGCGTCTTAATTTACCACGCGGGGCTTTGCGGGTCCGGCAACACTGACACCGGTTGATTTCGTCAGATGGGCCCCCAGCGCCCATTGCGCCTTTTCCGCTGTCTGACTGAGCATATGAACCACCGCATGGAGTTCCTTTTCCCCCAAATTCAACCGCACCCCATCCGGGCCGTTTCCTGTCAGGGTCAGTTGAACACCGCCGGTTTTCAAGGCAGCAACGTTTAGTTTCTTAACCAGCATGGGGCCATCCGCTGGAAACGGAACCAGGCCCTCTTCCTCATAGGGTTGATTGAAATTGGCCGTGCTCATCGCGGATTCACGGCGGAATTCGTTGACCGCCTGTCGCTGTTCCGTTGGCTGCGCTTCCGTCCCGGTCAGATGATCGAATATCTTGCCGATGGAGGCGAGGAATTGCAGCGTCATCCGCCGCGTCATCCACATGCGCGCATCCTTATCCTGCAGGCGCGCCCGCATCAGGATGCGGTCTTCCTCTACTTGATAGCTGCACGATATCTGTACGTTTTTTGCCATGAGGAGAACTTAGCGCAGTCGGGATTTCCTGTCACCTGTGACGAAAGCAGGTCTATTTCCCCAATTCTGTAAACACCTCTTCTTCATCATCGGTCTCCAGCGCATAAACAGATTGCGATGATTTCGGAACCGGCGCGAAGGGGGTGCGCGTTTCCGCCGCCGCAACGCGATGTTTGGTAATGCGATACAGCGAAAACAGGGCCAGGCTGGCAAATATGATCGCCACCATGACAAACAGGCTGCCCGCCCCGAAACCATCCATCAGCGGTCCCAGCGCAACAGGACCCAAGGCGGCGCCAACGCCATAGATCAATAACAGCCCACTGGACACTTCCACCATTTCCTCATTGGGCGCGAAATCGTTGGAATGGGCGATGCACAGGGCATAGATTGGCGTCATTACCCCGCCATGGACAAGCGCCAAAGCAAACCCCATCCAGGGAACCGGCGGATACCAGAATGCCAGGGCCAACCCGGTTCCAATGGTCGCGGTCGCGCAAAGCCCAATCACGATACGCCGGTCGATGCGGTCTGACAGCCACCCCAAGGGCCATTGCAAAATGGTCCCCCCCACCATGAACGCCCCCATGAAAAGGGCAATTTCCGACACCGGCAATCCACGGGTTTGCGCAAAGACGGGACCGAATGTCCAGAATGCCCCATCCGCGACCCCAACCAGCACACATCCCACAAAGCCGGTGGGAGACAGGTTATACAGGCGCGCAAAGCGCAGTTTGGCTGTTGGAATCTGATCAGGTTCCCGAACAGGGGCCAAAGAAACCGGCACCAGTGAAATCGCCACCAGGATCGCAACCAGGGAGAACAGCACATAGGACCGGGTATCGGACAGCGCCACCATCTGCTGACCACCGATTGTCGCCAGATTTCCGATAATAATGTACAGCGACAAGACGGTGCCGCGAATACGGTTAGTGGCCTGTTCGTTCAGCCAGCTCTCAATCACCATGTAGACGACAGCCAGACAAATGCCACTAATGCCGCGCAGGATCGTCCAGGTCCACGGATCAACGACCATAGGAAAAATCAGTGTCAAGGCGGCCACAAGGGCGGCAAATCCGGCAAATGCGCGGGTATGCCCGACCGCCTGAACGACTTTTGGGCCGACGATACAGCCAATTACAAAGCCAACGAAATACGCCGATCCCATCAACCCGATGGCAGAACTGCCGAACCCTTCCATCTGGGCACGGATCGGCACCAGGGTGACCATAAGGCCATAGCCCAGAAACACGATTGCGGATCCCAGCAGGATTGTCCCAATGGATCGATATTGCGAATTCATAGCGCCCCGCACCAAAGGTAAGAGCATCATGCGCTCGCATGAGCACAGACATCGCTCCAGGAGGCGCAGACTAGACCGAGCGAAGCGGAAAGACGATCACAAAGACGGCATAAATCACAACAACGGAGTCAAGAGCGATTACCCCGCCAGATCCAGCCGCAACCCTTGACCCGAACGTTCAAAACCCATCATTGCCACCTTGCGCGGCAGCCCCCATCGATAGCCCCCCAGCATGCCGGAACTGCGCACCACACGATGACAAGGGATCAGCCAGCTTATCGGGTTGGCACCCACTGCCGTGCCAATGGCGCGCGATGCGCCTTTCGGCAATCCTATAAACTCTGCCAGACTGCCATAGGTCGTGTAATCGCCAGGCTGGATGCGCATCAAAGCTTCCCAGACCTTCACCTGAAATTCCGTACCCTTCAGCAGTAACCGGATGCCTTCATCGTGAGGGCGTTGTCCCGGCTCCGCAAAAATACGATCCATATAGGTCTTGGTGAAAACAGGGTCTTCAACCAGCCGGGCCTGTGGCCACCGGGACGCCATATCGTCGAAACAACCCTGATGCCCGCGGGAATCAAGGAAGGCTAGGCCACATAATCCCCGTTCCGTCGCCAAAACCAAAGTGGGACCAAAGATACCCTCGTGCCAGGCCCAGCGAATGGTCAGCCCTTCAGCCGCGCGTTTATACTCACCGGGCGTCATCGCCTCGAAAGTCACAAACAGATCGTGCAATCGGCCAGGACCAGACAGGCCCGCATCAAAGCTGGCATTCAACAGATCGGCCTGACCATCCAGCGCCTGTTTGGCCTGTTCCAAACTGACCACACTGAGAAATTTCTTGGGGCTGAGACCGACCCAACGCTGAAACACGCGCTGAAAATGAAACTCGCTCATCTCACATTCCTGTGCCAGGTCGGCAAGACTTGGACGATGCTGACCCCACGTATCGGCGATATGGGCCAGGGCCTTTCCGATGCGGATGTAGTCCCGCTGTTGTTCCAGATCATCGCTCATCTTCATTCCTCACCGGATTCTTCATTTGTTGGGGTGTTGATGCCTGTGTTCTAACGTTTTGAGTTTCATCGCCCCACCCGCTTCTTGCGATTATGTGAAGAAAATCCGCTCCACTGTCCACCAGCTCGCAACCGCCCCGATCGCCAGAGAGGCGGGAATGGTTACCACCTGACGATACCAAGGATACCGCATGACGCCATAGACCGCGACAAAACAGGCCGCAACGATACTCAACTGGCCTGCCTCGACACCCAGATTAAAGGCGATCAGACCGGTGATAAAATCACCCTCCCCCAGGCCAATTTCCTTCAATACCCCCGCAAAGCCCAATCCATGCAACAGCCCGAAACAGAATACGATGACGGGACGCCAAGGATGCAGGCGGCTGGTCATCAGATTTTCGATGCAGACGAAGACAATACTGGCGGCGATCAGGGGTTCGACAATCTTGGGCGACAGAGTCAATATGCCCAGCATGCCCAATGCCAGTGTGACCGAATGGGCGACCGTAAAAGCCGTAATCTGCCACAACAGCGGTCGCACTGTAGGGCTGAGCAGGAACAGGCCTACGACAAAAAGGATATGGTCCAGTCCCTTAGGCAGGATATGGGTATACCCAACCGCGAAAAAATCCCAGGCGGCCTGCCAGAATGTGCGCACCGGCGGGCCTTCTACCGGAATGACCGCGCTTTCCTGACCATTCTGCAGCCAGGCCGCATAGATATCTTTGGAGTCGGATGGCGCGCGAATAACACTGGACCCGAAGTCAGCGCTCCACTGCCAGGTCATGCCTGTGGCCCCGGCTGGAATTTTACCAGACAGGACGATGATGCTTTCGCGAGGAAGGTCCAGATCCCCAACAGGGGGAATATTCAGGAACACTGTTTCGGGCCGTGTCACAACACCGTCAAACCGTAACACCGCGTTGCCAAGGAAGCGTTCCTTGAAGGGTTGAAAGGCCGCTTCCAAAGCTTCAGGCGCCAGGGTTCTTAAATGATCGTACTGATCTGCCTGGGGCGCATCATTTGTATTGCTGTGGGCGCTACTGACACCGGCGATCAATACTTCCAGATTGGTGATGACAACGACGCGATATGTACCATCCTGATCCAGCGTCACCGTCGCCAGGCTGGGCTTTATCTCATGGGCATGCACGGACAGAGGGCAGAGCAGACATAACAGAACGAACAGCACCGCATTGCCTTTCCCCCAGGCACCTATCAAGGTGCCTGTTAAGCGAAACAATGTGCGTTGTGAGGACATAATAGTGCCTATCCGTTGGAACCCCAGAATTCTGCTGTCGATCCTAAGCGCAGTGTTGCTTCTGGCAAGCCCCGCCCATAGCCATGAATTCTGGATCGAAGCCGACGCCTATCGCGTCGACCCAGATCAGGCGATCATCGGGCACACCAAAACCGGCATGAATTTCAAGGGCATTCGGGATTACTACCTGCCCCATCTGTTCGACAGGTTTGAAATGATTGATGCGGATGGCATGCGCCCTGTACAGGGCCTGCCGGGTGACATTCCACCGCTGAACATGACGCCCCGTCGGGCCGGTCTGCATCGCGTGATCTATCAATCCAAAACCAAGACGGTTCATTTCGAAGAATGGCAGAAATTTGCCGACTATCTGATCGATATGGGTCTGAATCCTCCCTTGTCCCGTCATCAGGAAATGGGATTCGCGCCGAATGATGTGACCGAATCCTATATTCGGTGCGCAAAGGCCCTGATCGCTGTGGGGGACGGGGTGGGCCAGGATGCACCCAGCGGCATGCCCTTCGAACTGGTCGCCCTGACAAACCCCTATACGACCCCCGAAGAACAAGGCATCAGGGTGCGATTGCTGTGGAACGGGGACCCTGCGCCCAACACGCAGATCACAATGTTCTATGGTCAGAATGAGACACTGCAAATCGTTAAGGTTCACACGGATTCAACGGGACAGGTCCAACTGCCCTATCTGGGGACGGGTCGCTATCTGGCGAATGCCGTACATTTCATGGAAGCGCCAGCGACTTATGAAACACCCTGGCTGAGCCATTGGGCATCCTTGACCTATGCCCATCCTTGACCAGACCAGCCTCAACAAACATACGTCTTAAGAAATTTGCGGCCCCCCGATTACCACCTTGGCCTTGCCGGATTTCGGCAGGGGCGTGGTTGCCTTCAAATCATTCATCACCCGGAAATATGCCTGACTGTAGGTTCCCTCTGGATAGCCACTGGCAAGCGATGCGATCGTATCCTGGGGGGTGATGGGTACAACAATCATGCGATAGGGATCAATCCGCGCGGCCTCCTGCGCTGACAAGAAGCGGAAGGAATAGGTCGTCTCCCGAAAGACTGTATTCAGGGACGCCGTGACAGATGGGTCCGATATAAACCGGAACCGGTAAATCTGGTTGCCGTCGCCCTGAATGGCGATGATGCGATAATCCTGTCCCTGCAGGCGCAGGGCCCCCGTGGCGGCTGGATTTCCGTTAATGTCGATGCGGGCCAAGTCCCCGATATTGGCCCCCTTGCCCCATTCCTGGGTCAGGTAGCTGTAGACATCCCCAGTCTTGCGTTTGGCCCCATCGAATACAATTGCGGCCTTCACATTCGGTTTTTCTGCGATAACGGCGTCGGATGTGTTGGTAATGTTAAACCCATCGGGCACCCGGAACCGAACTCTGAGCGTCGGGTGCAGGAATTCAGTCCCACGCACCAATCCCTGTTCCGGGTCGTCGCCATACAATATGCCATTGACCTGATCCAAATAAGCATCGCGGTTGGCGACCTGTCCGGGTTGGGCATATTGGCCGGCCAGTGCTTCCGCTTTCTGCACGCGCTCAATCGTTCGGGGATGGGTCGCATTGATATTTGATTCATCGACCGTGCTGGCTGGAAGGCCCTTCTGTTCCGCCTGAACAATTGAATGGTCGCGCAAGGTATCCAGGAACCCGACCATTGCCTCAGGATCATAGCCGCTTGCTGACATATAGCGGATGCCCAAGGAATCCGCTTCCAGCTCTTGTTCTCGCGAGAAGCTCTTCAGGACTGAATTTGCGACCTGCCCACCGACATCGCCGATGGCGCTTTGGCCCGTCAGCAAGACAGCGCCCAGCAACAGACCCTGTGCAAGTTGCGATTGCGCGATGCGTTGGGCGGTATGGCGCGCATTCACATGGCCGATTTCATGCGCCATGACGCCTGCCAGTTCCGCCTCGCTGGACGCCAGGGCCACCAGACCTCTTGAGACATAGCAATACCCGCCGGGAAGAGCGAAGGCATTGATAATCCATGAATTTACGATGGTAAACCGATAGGTGAATTCCTGATATTCAGCATGCTGAGCCAGGCGTTCCCCGAGATTCTGGACATAGGCATTCAAGGGCGGGTCGATATATTCACCGCCAAAGGATTTCACCAGCTCTGGATGCTGTTGCGCGCCAATCTTCTCATCATCTTCCAGCGAACTGAACCCGGTCAATGTGCTCTGCCCGGTCGCGCGATTGGTCGAACACCCCGCCAATCCAGCCGCTGCCGCGCCTGACAATCCCAGCCGTAAAACCCCGCGGCGCGTGGCCGCCAACCCGGACTCCGCCTTGGCTGAAGAATGATGTGCGCATCCAAAGCCACACATCCCCCCTGCGGCGGCACCATGCGATCTGAATCGATGCCCATCAATCCGACTTGTTTGATTGAATGTTTTCACCAGCGCGCTCCCTAATCAGCCATCCATCACCCAGGTCACCCTAGAGCATCATATAGGGATTGAGATGAAAATCCCCCAATGAAGAAAATGGGCCGGGTAAGATTTTGCAATTTCAAAAATAATTCGCAATTTGCAACGCATTTCGAGAACAACAAAAGCGACCGCTTCTCATTACCAGTCAGAACACATTTTCGTGATCAGAAAACATCTTTTTTATAGTTATTTATCAATTGTTTAGGCCGTTCTTCAAAAACCCTGATCACGGTAGCGAGAGTGGCACGCATCTTGGAATAACTTTGGTAACTTAACGTGGGTCAGTCACCTGATCGCAAATCAAGCCCCGTTAGGTTCTTTGCTTGGTTTCGACCAATCAAATGGAATTACCAGGTCCCCTGCCGACCCTCCCCACCCTCAGGCAGGGGACTTGGTTTTTCATCGCCAGTCACCGCAAATCCCGAACACGCAGACCCCGAACACGCAAACCCTGGGGCAGTCGCATTAGCGTTTTGCGGCAAAGAATGTCCGCAATAAAGTGGCCGCACGGGATTCCTGCACGCCCCCGACAATCTCACACTGATGATGACAGGTTTCCCGCTGAAATATGCGCGCACCATGTTCGATGCCACCGCCCTTGGGATCATAGGCCCCAAAGATAATGCGCCGCAGCCGCGCATGGGCAGCCGCCGTCGCACACATCGCACAAGGTTCCAGCGTCACATACAAATCACAATCCGGCAGCCGGGCGTCCCCCCGGACCTGACAGGCCGCCCGTATCGCCAGAATTTCCGCATGACCTGACGGGTCCTTATCCATCTCAACCCGATTGCCCGCGCGGGCCAGAATGCGGCCGGACTGCGCCTCGACCACAACGGCCCCGACTGGCACCTCGCCCCGGGCGGCGGCGGCCTCTGCCTCTTCAAAGGCAAGGGACATTGGATCGTCTTGGACTTCCGGGGTCATTTTGTGCATCCTATCTGAAGGCCAGCAAACGGCGCGGCTTGCCGCAACCCGCTGTGGGGGGTATGGCTGGGCCACAATCCTGATTAGTCTGTAACACGGGCAGCAAGCGCAACGCTATGAGCGATCCACACAATCCCCTTGAAAATGAAATGCCCGATCTCGCCGCAGATCAGGTGGGTGGCGAAACCCAGCGTCTGGCCAAACGAATTGCCCGGGCCGGCCTGTGTTCCAGGCGAGACGCAGAGCGCTGGATCGAAGACGGGCGCGTCTCCGTCAATGGCACGCAAATAGACAGCCCTGCGCTGAATGTCGGGCCTGACGACATCGTAGTCGTCGATGGAAAACCCCTGCCCGAGGCTCAGGCTGCGCGCCTGTGGCGCTATAACAAGCCGCCCGGCCTGGTCGTCACCGCCAAGGATGAGAAAGGCCGCGCCAATATCTTTGAACGGCTGCCCCCGGAAATGCCGCGCGTTGTCAGCATCGGACGGTTGGATTTGAATTCAGAAGGCCTGCTGCTGCTGACCAATGATGGCGACCTCGCACGTCGGCTGGAATTGCCCGCGACAGGGTGGATCCGTCGCTATCGTGTGCGGGTCCATGGCTATGTCAGTCAGGAAAAGCTGGACACTGTGGCCAATGGCGTCACGGTTGAAGGCATCCGCTATGGCGAAATCCGGGCGGAACTGGAAAGCCAGAAAGGTGCGAATGCCTGGGTTTCCGTATCCCTGACCGAAGGCAAGAACCGCGAAATCCGCAAGGTCATGGAATATCTGGATTACCCGGTCAATCGTCTGATCCGCGTCGCCTATGGTCCCTTCCAGTTAAGCACCCTGGCGCGCGGCGGCGTGGAAGAAGTCTCTGCCAAGATGCTGCGCGATACCGTCGGTGGCGAAAGCCGCAAGGGCCAGGCCAAATGGGCAAAGGCCAAAGCCAAACCAAAGCCGCATAAGAAACCGCTGCACAAATCCCGAAATCGTCGCGCGGAGATTCCAGCGGATACTGATGCGAAAGCCGTGGCTGATACGCCAAAGCCATCAAACAAGGCCGTCAGACCGGCCAAACCGACAGGCACCCGCATTACCCGATACGCCAAACCAGAAGGGAATGCGAAACAAGGCCCAAATCGCGGCGCCAGCCCAAAACCGTCTGGCATCAAACCAGCAGCCACAAAATCAATAGATCAAAGACATTCTGCAGATACTGTCGGTGAGGGAAAGAAACCTGGTGCCCGCATAGGCCCGAAACGAGGGAAGCCGAATGCGGATCGTCGCCGGTAGCCGCCGTGGATTGAACCTGAATGCACCAGAAGGCACAACAACCCGTCCCACATCGGAACGGGCGCGGGAATCCTTGTTCAACATCCTTGCCACACCCAAACACGCCAAAAAGTGGCACGATCGTCCCGTGGCTGATTTCTTTGCGGGGACCGGGGCTTTGGGCCTGGAAGCGTTAAGCCGCGGGGCGCGCCACTGCAGTTTTCTGGAAAACGATCCGGCAGCGTCAAAAGTTCTAAGCGCCAACATCAATAAGGCCCGCTTCCGCGACGTCACCACCATCCTGAATAAGGACGCCACCAAGCCCCCCACGGCCAAGGTGCCTTGTGGCCTGATCTTCTTCGACCCGCCCTATCGAGATCTGGTGGCAGAAAACAGTCTGGTCGCCGCCCAACGGCACGGTTGGCTGGCCAAGGACGGATTGGCCGTGTTGCAACTGCATCCCAAGGCCCCATTTGAGTGTCCGCCCGGGTTTGATGTCATTGATGACCGTCGCTATGGCGCGACGCGGTTTCTCTTTCTGGAACCTGCACAGGGATGACCATGCCGAGTTTCGACGCCGAGTTTCGCACAAAATTGCAGGAACTTTTCACCTGGCGGCGGGATGTGCGGCATTTCAAAACCGACCCGCTGCCTCCCGATGCGCTGGATAGATTACTGGCGATTGCCGACCAGGCGCCCTCTGTCGGACTCAGCCAGCCCTGGCGGTTCGTGTTGGTTGAAAAAGACGCGCCCCGTGCGGCGATCCGGTCTTCATTTGAGGTCCATAACAAGGCGGCGCTGGACGGGCTGGATGGGGACCGCGCGGAACTTTATGCGACATTAAAGCTGGCCGGGCTGGATCAGGCGCCAGTCCATCTGGCAGTTTTCTGCGATCCCGATCCAGATCAGGGCGGCGGCCTGGGCCGACAGACCATGCCAGAAACACTGGATTTTTCCGCCGTCGGTGCGATCCAAACTCTATGGCTGGCAGCACGGGCGGAAGGGATCGGATTGGGGTGGCTGTCGATCCTGAATCCCGATGACGTTTCAGACGCCCTGGATGTCCCAAAAGACTGGCGCTTTATCGCCTATCTGTGCATCGGTTATCCGCAGCAGGAAACCGACACGCCGGAATTGGAACGTGCGGGCTGGGAGCACCGCTCGCCCCTGTCACAGCGCATTTTTCGTCGCTGACCGCGCATGTCGGACCTTGTCGCCTATTCCGGTCTGTTCCTGTCCGCCCTGATCGCCGCAACAATCCTTCCCCTGCAATCCGAAGCCGTGCTGACCGCCTTGCTGGTGGCAGGCAATCAATCGGCATTCCTGCTGTTGGCCGTCGCCAGTGTCGGAAATGTGCTGGGGGCCGTGATCAATTGGGCGATCGGGCGCAGCCTGGACAAATTGCGCGGGCGATTCTGGACCAAACAGGACCCAAAAGCCCTGATCCGCGCCACGGAATGGTACCATCGCTGGGGCAAGTGGTCGCTGCTGCTCAGCTGGGCCCCCTTTATCGGCGACCCGTTGACCGTCGTCGCAGGCGTCCTGCGCGAACCCATTCTGCCCTTTCTGATCATCGTAACGATCGCAAAGACGGGACGCTATATTGCGCTGTATCTGTTGCTTCTGGGCCTGATCTGACACTCTGTACAGTTATGTCTAGACTCTGAAAAGGAAGCTGCTAAGGTTTTTTGAAACAATCTTTGGCACAAAGGGAGTCGTCAGATGAAATCGCAGTATCGGGTCGTGGTCATTGGCGGGGGCGTCGTTGGGGCGTCGGTTCTGTATCATCTGGCGAAATTCGGCTGGACCGATGTGGCGCTGGTCGAACGCTCAATCCTGACGGCAGGATCCTCCTGGCACGCAGCGGGGGGCATTCACGCGCTGAACGCCGATCCGAACATGGCGGCCTTGCAGGCCTATACCATCGACCTGCTGGCAGAGATTGAAAAGGAAAGCGGTCAGGATATCGGGCTGCATATGACAGGCGGTATCACCGTCGCCTCCGCCCCCGCGCGCTGGGAATGGCTGCAATCGGCCTATCGCATTTTCCAGACCATTGGCATCGAAGATTGCCACCTGATGACCCCTGAAGAGATCAAGGCCCGTTGCCCCATCATGGATGTGACAGGGGTCATCGGGGGCCTATGGGCGGACCGGGAAGGTTACATCGACACGACCGGCACAGTGCATGCCTATGCCAAGGCGGCAAAGATGCGCGGGGCGGAAGTGATCGAAAACAATAAGGTCGAGGAATTGATCCAGCGCCCCGATGGCAGTTGGGATGTTGTGACCCAGAAGGGCACAATCCATGCCGAGCATGTTGTGAATGCCGGTGGCCTGTGGGCCAAACAGGTGGGCCGGATGGTTGGCCTGGACCTGCCCCTGTCCCCGTTGGAACATCACTATCTGGTCACCGATTCCGTCCCGGAAATTGAAGCCCTGGATTTCGAAGTTCCCATGACCGTTGACCTGGAAGGCTTCACCTATCTGCGCCAGGATCAGAAGGGGGTGCTGTTGGGAATCTACGAAGTTGAACACAAACATTGGAACATGGACGGCGCACCCTGGGACTATGGGTTCGAGCTGATCCAGGAAGACTTCGACCGGATTGAAAACGAACTGACGCTGGGATTCAAACGTTATCCATGCCTTCAAGAAGTCGGTGTAAAACGTTGGGTTAATGGTGCTTTTACATTTTCTCCAGACGGAAACCCACTCGTAGGCCCCGTCCCCGGCAAGCGGAATTACTGGCTGGCCTGTGGTGTCATGGCAGGCTTCCTGCAGGGCGGCGGTGTTGGCAAATCACTGGCCGAATGGATGATCCATGGAGAGCCTGAGGCCGATGCCTGGCCGATGGATATTGCACGCTATGGGGCCTTTGCGTCGAACCGCGAATACATCAAACAGACAACCGGACAGTTCTATTCCCGGCGCTTCGTCATGACCTATCCAAATGAGCAACTGCCCGCCGGTCGTCCGCTGAAGAAGGCCCCTGCCTATGACGCCATGACTGCCGCCGGGGCGAAATGGGGATGCAGCTGGGGGTTGGAAGTCCCCTTGATGTTTGGCCCACCAGGATTTGAAGAAACACCGACCCTGAAACGCTCAAACGCCTTCGATGTGGTTGCCGAAGAATGCAAGGCTGTGCGGGAAACAGTGGGGCTGTTGGATATATCCGGCTTCTCCCGTTTTGAGGTGTCCGGCCCTGAGGCTGAGACCTGGTTGAACACCATCATGGCAAGCCGCCTGCCCAAACCGGGCCGCGCCAAGCTGGCCCCGATGCTGTCCCCGGAAGGCCGCCTGAAAGGCGACCTGACCGTCTTTAATTGGGGAGATGGGACCTGGTGGATCATGGGGTCCTATTATCTGCGGGCCTGGCATATGCGGTGGTTCCAGGACCATCGGTCCGGCGACGTTACCGTGCGGGATATTTCCGATGCCATGGTTGGCTTCTCTCTGGCTGGTCCGAACTCCCGCAAAGTACTGGAAGGTCTGACCCATCAGGATATCAGCCATGCTGCCCTGCCCTTTATGGGCTGTATGGAACTGGATATCGGTCTGATCCGGGCCAAGGTTGCACGCCTGTCCGTTTGCGGCGAATTAGGGTACGAGATCAATGTCCCCGCCGTTGAACATATTGCGCTCCGCGAGATGCTGCTGAAGGCTGGTGCTGATCATGGCATGCGGGAATATGGCTTCTATGCGATGAATTCATTGCGCCTGGAAAAGAGTTTTGGCATCTGGTCGCGCGAATTCACCCAGGGCTATACGCCAGGCCAGACCGGCATGGATCGTTGGATCGACTGGCAGAAGCCGGACTTCATCGGACGCAAGGCCGCACTGGCGGAGCGGGATGCAGGCGGGGCGGCGACCTGTCTGGTAACGCTTGCCATCGACAGCCCGGATGCAGAGGTCAGCGGATATGAACCAGTCTGGCAGGATGGTGTTCGGGTTGGCTTTATTACATCGGGCGGCTATGGGCATACCATCGGGACCAGCCTTGCAATGGCCCTGGTTGAGCGCCCCTTCACACAGCCGGGCACAGAATTAACCGTCCATGTCGTCGGGGTAGAGCGTAAGGCAAAGGTGATTGCGCCGTCCCCTTATGATCCAGACGGCGCGCGGATGCGGCTGTGAGCCCGGAAGGACAAGCGCCCGCCGCCCATACAAAGGCAACGCGGCAGGATTGGATCGACCTGGCCCTGAAGACGCTGATTTCCGATGGCGTTGAACAGGTCAAAATCCTGCCGTTGAGCCAATCCCTGAAGGTGTCCCGCTCCAGCTTCTATTGGTATTTTCAAAGCCGGGAAGATCTTCTGGCGGCACTGCTGGAGATTTGGGCGGGCACCAACACCCCCGCCATTGTATCGCGCGCACAACGGCCCTGCCCCAACATAACAGACGCTGTTCTGGCAGTTTTTGAGTGCTTTTTGGATTCCACTTTGTTTGATCCAAAACTGGATTTTGCGGTCCGGGAATGGTCCAGGCGAGATCCTGAAATCCGCCGCATTGTCGATCAATCCGACGATACCCGCATGCAGGCCCTGACGAAGATGTTTGCGCGCCATGGCTTTGCGCCCAATGAATCCTTCATTCGCGCCCGCATCCTGTACTATATGCAGATCGGCTATTACGCGCTGGATATTGCCGAAACGCTGGACGAACGATTAGCCCACAGCCGCGACTACCTTATCGGCTTTACCGGCGAAATTCCCAGTCAGGAAACCCTGGACAGATTTATTTCCTTTGCAAAATCTAATACCCACCCCACCTCGTAAAGACTTTCGAGGAGGAGATAATTGATGATCACGTTATTTTATGCCTGCCTGCTTGCCCTGCTTATGGCCGCTCTGGGCTTGCGCATTCCAGGACAGCGCGGTCGCACGCGGGTCAGCCTGGGCGATGGCGGAGATCCTGAATTAACCGCGCGTATCCGCACCTTCGGCAATTTTGTCGAATGGGTGCCGATGATCCTGATTTTGATGCTGATGATCGAAACCCTTTCCGGATCAATCTATTTTCTGCATCTTGCGGGCATCGTTTTGGTCCTGGCGCGAATACTCCATTCCCAATCGCTGCGCGTTACGGGCACGACCAAGCTACAAATGCGGATGCGGGTTGTCTCAACAGTCATGACCGTCGCCACCCTGATCCTCAGCGCCGTGTATGGCCTGATCCTGACAATACCAGCGTTGCTGATTTAAGGGTGCCAGCGCCGCAACAGCAGGGAACTGGTGACAACGCTGACAGAACTCATGGCCATGGCGGCACCTGCAATCTCGGGACTCAGATAGCCCAAAGCCGCCAAGGGCAGGCCCACGACATTGTAGAAAAACGCCCAGAACAGATTGTGATGGATTTTTCTGACAGTACGGCGACAGATATCCAGGGCCGCCGGAACCAGATTTAAATCTGCCCGCATCAAGGTTACAGGGGCCGCATCCAGGGCGATATCCGTCCCCGTCCCCATTGCCAGCCCAAGATCGGCCTGAACCAGGGCTGGCGCATCATTGATACCATCGCCCACCATGGCAACCTGTTGTCCCGACACCTGCAAGGCCTTCACAGCCTTCACCTTGCGATCAGGCTTCACCCCGGCGGTAACATCGGAAATGCCAACCATGGCCGCGATGCGCTGGGCTACCGCCTGGCTGTCGCCTGACAACAGGCCAACGCGGATGCCCTGGGCCGTCAATTTTGCGATGGCATCCTTCGCCTCCGGCCGCGGGGCATCGATCAGGCCAAACCACGCGATCAACTTGCCATCCTTCGCCAGGAAGGCAACGGTCTCCCCCTCTTCCTCCATTGCGGCGGCACTGATTTCTATCGCTTGTGTGATTGCAATATCGGAGCGTGCCATTGCCGCCCGGTTACCCAGAACCAGGGCATGACCGTCCAGTCTTCCAGAAACCCCCTCACCCGGATGATTGCGGAACTTTTCTGGGGACTTCAGGCGGGACGCCTGCCCGTCATAGGCTGCCCGGAAGGCGTCTGCCAGGGGATGGTCACTGCCACGTTGCAAGGCAACGGCAAGCGCCAGAACTGCGCTCTCTTCGCCTTCATCCCCGTCTTCCGCCAATTGTGTTTGGATCAGACGCGGCTGCCCCACGGTCACGGTACCGGTCTTATCAAACAGGACGGTATCGATATGGGCGGCACGCTCCATCGCCTCGACATCTTTGATCAGGATACCGGCTTTTGCCGCAGCCCCAGTCCCGGCCACAATTGCCGTTGGCGTTGCAAGCCCCAGGGCACACGGGCACGCGATGACCAGAACCGAAACCGCCGCAATCAGGGCGGTTTCAAACCTGCCGCCAGCGACCATCCAACCGATAAAGGTGACAGCAGCAATCCCCAGAACGATCGGCACAAAGATCGCGCTGACACGATCGACCAGCCGTTGCATTGGGGCCTTGCCGCTTTGCGCGCGCTCTACCAGCCGCACAATTTTCGACAGGGTCGTGTCCTTGCCAACCGCCGTCGCCTCTATCCTCAGCAGGCCATCGCCATTGATCGCGCCGCCGACAACAGGGTCGCCTTGCGATTTCGCAACGGCAACACTTTCCCCGGTGATCAGCGATTCATCGATGCTGGTTGTACCGTCCAGAATGCGGCCATCCACGGGAATGCGCTCCCCTGGGCGCACCCGCAGGACATCACCAACCGCAATATCGCTCAGCGCCACGATTTCTTCATCGCCAGACTGTGTGATGCGACAGACTTCATCAGGGGTCAGCGCCATCAGGCCCCGGATCGCCTCGCTGGTGCTCTGCTTTGCGCGGGATTCCAGGCGCTTGCCAAACAGAACGAGCGTCACGATCACGGCGGCAGCCTCAAAATAAAGGTGACCCTGTGCCGCGATCCCCTGGCTGAAAACCAGCCACAGGCTGAAAAAGAACGCAGCCCCCGTCCCCATGGCGACCAGCAGATCCATCGTGCCCGTGCGGGTCAGAATCGCATGCCACGCCCCCTTATAGAATGTCCAACCTGCCCCGAACACTACCGGCGCGGCCAGGACGGGTTCCAGCCAATAGGGCAGCATCCAATGCTGGCCTGCGGCCATACCGATCATTTGAATCAGAAAAGGGAGGGTCAGAACGACCGCAACGACCAGCCACAGCCAGGCCTGACGCTCTGTTGCGCGCTGCGAGGCTTCCCTGACGTCTGGATCGACATCGTTCAGGTACCAGGCGGTATAGCCCGCCCGTTCCACCGCCTTAATCAGCGCCGTCGGAGTGGCGCTTCCTTCAACCGAGGCCTTTTCCAGCGCCAGATTAACCTGTGCAGTCGAAACACCGTCCACAGATTTCAGCGCCTTTTCTACCCGTCCGGCACAGCCAGCACAGGTCATCCCATCAATATCCAGACTGATCGCAGTCATCATTCATCTCCTTTGGCCTGCACCAAATGTGGGGGTTCCAGTAACAGGAAGGTCAAGGGGTCATTTATGATCTTGAATGCTTGACCTTCCAGTCAGGGGAACCTTTATAGGAGTGATTGGAACAGGAGCCACACAGATGAATATCTCAGACGCCGCCCAACAAACCGGCCTGCCCGCCAAGACGCTGCGCTATTATGAAGAGATTGCTCTGCTGGTGCCGGATCGGGCTGATAATGGCTATCGTGATTTTAGCAATGATCACATCGCGACCTTACAATTCCTGAAGCGGGCGAGGGATTTGGGCTTTTCAATTGAGGAATGCCGAACCCTGCTGAGCCTGTATTCCGATGCCAATCGCACCAGTGCAGAGGTAAAGGCTATCGCCAGCAAACATCTCGATGAAATCGATGAAAAAATTAATGTTCTGAAAGACATGCGCGAAACTCTTGCGCATTTGATTCACTGTTGTGATGGCGATCATCGCCCGTCCTGTCCTATTCTCAATTCTCTCGCTGGAGATTCTCTATGAAATCAGCCCTGCCCTTGATTGTCTTAATAATGACTGCCGCCAACTTCGCCCGCGCTGAGACAATCCTTCTGCCCGACGATCCAACCTTTGTGAAGCTGGGGAAGGTGATCTATGATTCGGAATGTGCAGCCTGTCACGGTCCAAACTTGGAAGGACAACCGAATTGGAATGTGCGCAAAGCTGATGGAAAATTGCCCGCCCCGCCCCAAGATGAGACAGGGCATACCTGGCATCATTCCGAAACACAGATTTTTGAGATGACCAAATACGGGATTCAAAAATTCGCCGGGCCCGATTACAAAACAGATATGCCTGCCTTTGAGAAAAAACTTACAGACGCTGAAATCATTGCCGTGCTGTCCTATATAAAAAGCAGATGGCCGTCTGACGTTCGCGCCCGTAATACAAAAATGTCTGGCGGCTAACCTCCCTCGCCTTTAAGGAACTTATATGAAAGCCGCTGAACTGTTTGTAAAATGCCTGGAAGAAGAAGGCGTCGAACGTATTTATGGTGTGCCTGGCGAAGAAAACGCCGATCTGATGATCGCCCTGATGGATTCGAAGATCGATTTTATTCTGTGCCGACATGAACAGGCGGCGGCCTTTATGGCCGACAGTTATGGGCGCCTGACGGGCAAGGCCGGGGTCTGCCTGTCCACGCTGGGTCCGGGTGCGACCAATCTGGTGACCGGTCTGGCGGATGCCAATATGGATCGCGCCCCCGTCGTCGCGATCATTGGTCAGGGATCCACCAAGCGTCTGCACAAGGAAAGCCATCAGAATATGGATTCCGTGGCGATGATGCGTCCCATTTCCAAATGGGCGCAATCCATCACGTCTGCTGGCAATATTACGGAAGTGGTGCGCAAGGCCTTCAAAGTGGCGGAAACCGAAAAGCCGGGCGTCTGCGTCATCGAATTACCGGAAGATATTGCAAAGCAGGAGGTTGACGATTCCCCCATGCCCGCCCGCAAGGTCCGTCGCCCCGGCGCAGACTATAAGGCAATTGCAGAGGCCGCGCGCCTGATCGGCGAAGCGAAGAACCCGATCATTCTGGCGGGCAATGGCGCGATCCGAAAGCGGGCCGCGAAGCAACTTTTCCGGCTTGCAACGAAAACCGGGATTGGCGTTGTGAACACCTTCATGGGCAAGGGCGCGGTCCCCATGGATGATCCCCATTGCCTGTTCACCATGGGCCTGGGATCGGGGGATTATAACAATCTGGCCTTCGATGATGCGGATCTGGTGATTTCCTGTGGCTATGACCTGGTTGAATATGCGCCCTCCGCCTGGAATCGCAGCAACAAGGATACCAAGAAAATAATTCATATCGACTTCAGCCCTGCCGAGGTCGACCGCGACTATCAGGCAACGGTGGAGGTTGTGGGCGATCTGGCCGATGCCCTGTGGCAGTTGAACGAGGCTGTGAACGATATGTATGCGGACCGCATGCCCTTGTTCAACATCGCCGACCGTCAGGCCTTGCGCAACATCATGTCCGAAGAATTCGCCGCCCAGAAGGACGACACGGCCGTTCCGGTCAAACCACAGAAGATCCTGTGGGATGTGCGCGACTTCATGGGGCCGGAGGATATCCTGCTGTCTGATGTCGGTGCTCATAAAATGTGGATTGCGCGCCATTATCAATGCATGGAACCCAATACCTGCTTGATTTCCAACGGGTTCTGCACGATGGGCTTTGCCATGCCAGGCTCCATCGGGGCGAAAATGGCCTTTCCGGATAAAAAGGTCCTTTCGATTTCTGGTGATGCTGGCTTTATGATGAATGTGCAGGAACTGGAGACCGCCGTTCGCCTGAAGCTGAATGTTGTCGCCATGATCTGGTGCGACGGGGAATATGGCCTGATCAAATGGAAGCAACAGACGGGCTTCCAGGGACGGCATTCTCCATTGGCCTTTAACAATCCAGATTTCGTACAACTGGCCTACAGCTTTGGCATGTGGGGTAAGGAGATCACGGCGACCGATCAGATCATCCCGACGCTGAAGGAAGCCTTTGCCCAGGAAGGCCCGGCATTGATTGCCATTCCCGTCGACTATTCCGAAAATATGAAATTGTCCGAACGCTTGGGCAATGTCAGCGTCGCACTGTAACGAAGGAAGGACGTATTTTACGTATGTTTGGAGTCCGAATGGACCGCACCGTACCGTTTTTGCTGGCGATCAGCATGGCTTTTCTGTGCCTGCCCCGTACAGACGTCAGGGCACAGGAGACGACACCGTTTTTTACCGAAAGCTGCGAAGCCCTGTTCCAACAGGAAGAACCGGCCTTTCGGCGCCCCATGACCGAAATGCCAATGGTGGTTACCTTTATGCTGGGGTTCTATACCGCTAAGGGTGAGGACAACGGTCTAAAATTGCTGGAAATCGCCAATCGTTCCGACATTATCCCAGGATTGATTGAGCATTGTCGCAATACTCCAACAGACAGCTATTTGACCGCCCTGGGCAAGACGGTTCCAACCCCGTTGGAAACGCCACTGGAAAACCCGACACCAATGCTGTTTGACGCTGCCTGTTCAGTGGTATTCGGCCCGCCTCCTAAGACCTTCCTGCGCTCGCCCCTGGAATTCTCCCTAATTCAGCATTTTGCAATGGGCTACTACACCGCCGCAGATGAAGAGTTAGACCCCACAGTCATGGCAAAACGCAGGGATCTGATGGTCGTTCTGTATGATCAGTGCATGGAAGATCTGGACCAACCGCTGATCAAAGCCATTGCAGAAACCGTCCCGGAATCCTGAAACGGCCGATAAAAACTCCTGAACTGGCCTGACTCTTGCTTGTCTGACCTTGATGAAATTCGAATGGTTCGGGGCAGTCAATGACATCAATTTCAACAGGTCAGTACATCCACAGAAACGATACGGGCTTGTTTGCGCCCGCTATGGACTCGTCCACGTCGCCCTCAGACAAGACGGGCACTGCCACACCATTTGGTGCCAGCAATCAGGGCTTATCTGCGGAAAATGTGGCCACACCCGTCTCCGCAAACCCCAGTGGCTTGCTGTCATCGGACACACAATCCACCTTGCTGGCCGCTCAGGAAAGCAGCACCAGCCAACCGAAACAGCAACCCACAGACCCCAATGCGTATCAACCCACCGATACGGAAAAAGCATTTCTGGAATATATGGAAAAGACACCCGCGGAGCGCATTCGCGATGCCATCCTAAAGGAAATGGGAATAACGGAAGAGGACCTGGCCCAGATGACACCTGAACGGCGCCAGGGAATAGAAGAAGAAATTGCCCAGCGCATGCAAGATAAGGCGATCAAGACTGCAGAGGATCGCGAAAACCGCAACGCTTAGGCTTTATGCCTTAACTACCTTTGGGTCATCATCCATGGAAATCGCGCGCTCTGTTGGTGCACGCGCCATTGTTGCCAGCCCCGTCCCCTTGCGGAAATCATCCAGCAACGCATCAAAATCATCCGCAGCAATACGCCCCCCAATGCGGCTACCCGAAAAGTAACGCCAATAGCTGACGCAATGCTTCGTTGACCCGATAACCGTTCCCAGGACGTCAAAAATCTCGCTGGCATTTGTTAATGTCTGCTTCAGGGCCTGCGGATTTTGTTTGCCAACGAATTCTTCAATGTAGTTTTTTTCGTAACTGGCCAGATGCTTGTGGCACAGCTTCCAATCTTCGGTAAAGGATGCGCGGATCGCGCGGATGGTTTTTTGCGTCTCCCCCTTCTGTTCGATAGAGGAATAGCCGTAAATGCGAGCGGATTCTATCTCTTTGAGCATCTTAACCAGATCAGCATGGGAATCCTGTGCCTGATACTTGTAATACAACAACCCCTTCCAGGAGAAGATGATCTCACTGGCTTTTTCCTGCGGGATATCCAGCGTCTTCAAAATCGGTTTCAGCAATTGGGTTTGCTTGGGGTCCCAGATTTTATCAGCAAGAGAGCGCGCCGCATCATTCTTTCCCTTCTCGCCAAAGGCCATCTGAGCCAAGGGCACGAAGTCAGAAATAATACGCTCTTTAATCCGGCTCCATTCCATCTCATCGATCTGAAAATAGGACTTATCGACCGTAACCCCCAATTCCGACATTTTCTCGCGCAACAGAAACGGATCCAGTGACGGGATGCGATCCAGCTCTTTCAGGATCGCCATGTCCCGATCGTTATTCTCATTATCCTCTGGCTGAAACCCAAAATACTCCTGCAGGGCCTTCATGAGGTTTGGCTGTCCAATGAACGCAAACAAGCCTCCTTGGGCAAGATCATTGCGGTCAAAGGGCTTAAACAATTTGGTCGCATTATCCTGGGTGATGCTGAAAGCGATTTTGTCTGGAGGCTGAACAATTGATTTTAAGATCAATGTGTTATTCAGTGATTTATTTCTAAAGAAAGTCTCGTGCTCACCTTCTGTTTTCAACAACCTTTGAGTCAAAAGATTCAAATTCAAAACACGGGACGTCGATGTGATATTCGACAAATTTCCCATATTGCGAAACTCTTTACTCGTCTTTTTCATAGGACGCCTACTTTTCACTCTAAAGTTTTTGACTGCGACACCATCTAGCTCTTTAAGGCACTTACAGAAAACTGTATTCGAAACCTTAGATTCACTCAATCCTTATGATGTGCATTAACCATACTTTCGATGTCTAGCGCCATCCATCCGCAACAATACGACAATTATCGGCCCATAAGTTTTATTTATTCCCGCCGTGTGAACATTCAACGGTACAGACCTGTATCTAATATTACTAGCAATTCCATTCAAATTAATGTCACCGCCTCCCGGAAAGAAACAAATCCCCACGCCTATGCGCAGGGACTTGTTCCATACTCAAATCAACGCTGTCAGTCCGACCCAATGGCGCTGCTGGGGCCTGATTACGCCTTTTCGCCAGTCTTGCCCTTTTTCTTGGACTTTGGCTTCTTCGCCTTACCCGCATCGGGAAACGCGAAACGCAGCTTGTCTTCGGCCTTGTCGACATCGACCAGAACGGTCCCGCCATTGGCCAGCTTGCCGAATAACAGTTCTTCTGCCAGCGGCCGCTTGATGCTTTCCTGAATGACGCGGGCCAGCGGACGGGCCCCGTATTTGTCGCTGTAGCCTTTCTCGCCCAACCACAAACGCGCCTCGTCGGTCAAATCGATGGTGACGTCGCGGTCGGCCAATTGCGCTTCCAACTGGATGACAAACTTGTCCACCACGCGCCCAATGACGTCTTTAGGCAGGGAAGCAAACGGGATGATCGCATCCAGACGATTGCGGAATTCCGGTGTGAACATCCGCTCAATGGCGGCGGTATCCTCGCCTTCCCGCACGCTGCGCCCAAAGCCAATCGCAGGCTTGGCCATATCAGCAGCCCCGGCATTGGTGGTCATGATCAGCACGACATTGCGGAAATCAACGGTCTTACCATTATTGTCGGTCAATTTGCCGTAATCCATGACCTGCAACAGCACGTTGAACAGATCCGGGTGTGCCTTTTCGATTTCATCCAGCAACAGGACGCAATGGGGTGTCTGGTCAATGGCATCAGTCAACAGGCCACCCTGATCGAACCCGACATACCCCGGAGGTGCACCAATCAACCGGGAGATTGAGTGACGTTCCATATATTCCGACATGTCGAAGCGTTTGAGCTCCACACCCAGCGTACGGGCCAATTGTTTGGCAACCTCGGTCTTCCCGACACCGGTCGGACCAGAGAAGAGATAGCTGCCAATCGGCTTATCCTGTTCGCGCAACCCTGCACGGGACAGCTTGATTGCAGACGACAAGGCCTCAATCGCGGCATCCTGACCATAAACCATGGTGCGCAGATCACTGTCCAGCGTCGACAGGGCATCGCGGTCGTCGCGGCTGACCTGTTTCGGGGGGATACGGGCGATCTTGGCCACGACGGCTTCAACATCCCTTGTGCCGATCTGCTTCTTGCGGCGGCTTTCCGACAACAGCATCTGGGCCGCGCCAACTTCATCAATCACATCAATCGCCTTATCCGGCAGTTTGCGGTCATTGATATAGCGTGACGACAGTTCCACTGCTGTCTTGATCGCATCCAGCGTATATTTCACGCCGTGATGTTCCTCATAATAGGGTTTCAGCCCCATCAGGATCTTAATCGCATCTTCAACTGTCGGTTCGGCCACATCAATTTTCTGGAAGCGACGCGCCAGTGCCCGGTCCTTCTCAAAATGACCGCGATATTCCTTATAGGTGGTCGACCCGATGCACCGCAGCGACCCATTCTGCAAGGCGGGCTTCAACAGGTTGGAGGCATCCATCGCCCCGCCTGTGGTTGCGCCGGCCCCGATCACCGTGTGAATCTCGTCAATGAACAGGATGGCACCGGGGGTCGCCTCGATTTCTTTCATAACCGCTTTCAGGCGTTCTTCGAAATCACCGCGATAGCGGGTTCCCGCCAACAGCGCACCCATATCCAGCGAAAAGATCGTACAGGTCGCCAGGACGTCCGGCACATCCAGATCGACAATGCGCTTGGCCAGTCCTTCTGCAATCGCGGTCTTGCCCACACCAGGATCCCCGACCAACAGCGGGTTATTCTTCGTGCGGCGGCATAGCACCTGGATAACCCGCTCAACCTCCTGAACACGCCCAATCAAAGGATCGATCTTGCCCAGACCCGCTTTCTTATTCAGGTCAACGCAATAGGTGTCCAGCGCTTCATGGCCGCTTTTATTGACTTCTTCAGCCTTGGCATCCTCGTCAGTACCAGACGGGCCAGGCTTCGCCGTCGAATCTGTTTCCTGGCCTGGCACTTTCGCAATACCGTGAGAGATGTAATTCACTGCGTCAAAGCGCGTCATATCCTGCAACTGCAGAAAATAAACGGCATGGCTTTCCCGCTCTGAGAAGATCGCAACCAGCACATTGGCGCCCGTCACTTCTTCACGGCCAGAGGATTGCACGTGAATGGCGGCGCGTTGCAGGACACGTTGAAAACCAGCCGTCGGTTTAGGGTCTTCGCTGAGCAGCGTGACCAGATTGCTGAGGTCGTTATCAATGTAATCCGCCAGATTGCCGACCAGTTTTTCGACATCAACACCACAGGCGCGCATGACGGCCAGGCCGTCTTGATCTTCCGTCAGGGCGAGCAGCAGATGTTCCAGTGTCGCGTATTCGTGGCTGCGCTCCCCCGCCATTGAAAGAGCCCGGTGCAACGTTTGTTCCAGTGATTTTGACAACATGCGATGCGGTCTCCTTCCAACCAGGGTATATTTCCCAAACAGGGTACATTTCGGCGGCAAATAAACAGATATTCACCGATACTGACTTTAAACTGAGTCGGCTTAACAGAACTTTAAAGATGCCGACCTATTCTTTTTTTGACCAAGTCTTTTGCTAGACGCCCTCTTGATCCGCCTTTCCAAACTTTTGCTTATTCTTTCTCCCCTATTCTTTCTCCAGGGTGCATTGCAGCGGATGCCCTTCCTTGCGGGCTGCATCCATCACCTGCGTCGCCTTGGTTTCCGCGACTTCATAGGTGAATACCCCGCATATCCCGACGCCACGGTTATGGACGTGCAACATAACCTGTGTCGCCTCTTCGCGCGATTTACCGAAGAACCGCTCCAGCACATAGATTACAAATTCCATGGGCGTATAATCATCGTTCAGCATCAGGACTTTGTACATGGACGGCTTTTTGGTTTTTGCGCGGGTCTTGGTAACAACACCGGTCCCCGGCCCACCCATGCCGCCATCGTCATTGTCCTGATCGTCTTCGCCTGGACCGGATCGCACCGGCCATACTTGCGCCAGTTCTGATCGCATTTGAAATGCCACGTTTTCCCTGTCCCAAACCGTCATGATAGTCCCGTTGCGGGTCGCTCCATCGTCATCGTGAGAAGATAAAGACTGTCGTCTCATTCACACTCTCCACTGCACATGATTATATTGTTCGTTTCAAGTGCATTCAAAGGGGTTTAAAAGGATTTCCGCCGAGAACCCCAAGATTTTCTTTAGGTCCAAAGTCCGAAAAGCGAGGAACCGAAATGACCTTTTCGCCAAAAAATCCGCCCCGCAGGTTTCATGTAGGCCAGGATGGGGAGATCGAACTGCAGGATTGCGGCTCGGTTCATCTGACCCCGAACCAGCAGGTTACCTTCCGGACCGAGGGTCAGAACCAAACAGCCTTCGACGTGACGCGAAAAGATTTCGGCTATTATGCCAGCAATTCGCTGAATGGCACCCTGCCTCGCCAGGGTCTGCGCCCGGCGTTGTGCAAGAACAAAAATCACGCCCTGCTGTATCTGCTGTTGGTAGAGACCGGCAAAGAAGCAGAGTTCCTGCACTATCTGGCGCAGACCGGAATGGTGCTGATTGCCTGGATGGACAACCTGAGCGATGAGGCCCTGGCCGCCCTGTCCAGAAATCAAGCTTAGCTTGCGCTGGTGACCTGCGCCCGGGCGACAGACAACAGGGCGGTCATTTGTTCCCGCACCAGATGTTCGGTCGTTTCCACGCCCTTGGCCTGCAAATCACCAAAGACCTTGCGCAGAACATCGTCGTCGCCGACTTCTTCAAAATCAGCGATTACGACTTCCTGAGCGTAAGCCTGTGCGGCATCGCCTTCCAAGCCCATCAGTTCCGCAGCCCACAGGCCCAGCAACTTGTTGCGGCGGGCCATTGCCTTAAAATCCAATTCCTTGTCGTGGCTGGCCTTGTTCTCAAAGGCCTTTTCGCGGTCATTAAACTGGCTCATGGGTCTGTTTCCCTAAATCTCTGGTCAAAATCCTTTAAGCGGGGTCGACCCCCTGCACATTGTTCATCGTTTATGTAATCGTTTCGCGCCCCAGGTTCAACGACAGATGCCATGCCCAAAGCAGACCAGCGCTATTTTATTTTTTCTGACTTTGAATCGTCACAGACACCAGACATGCCAAAACGGCGATTGTGAAAGTCGGGGTCGGTTGCTATACGCAGCAGAGAGACATTCCCCAGGCGGTAAGAGGCGGGTCCATAGTCATGGCGCGACGCAGACAAATCTACGAAGGCAAAGCAAAGGTGATTTTTGAGGGACCGGAACCCGGCACCCTGGTCGCCTATTTCAAAGATGATGCCACGGCATTCAACAATCAGAAAAAAGGCACGATCACCGGCAAGGGCGTGCTGAACAATCGGATTTCCGAATTTCTGATGTTGCGCCTGCAGGATCTGGGCATTCCGACCCATTTCATCCGTCGCCTGAACATGCGCGAACAATTGATCCGCGAAGTTGAGATCATTCCGGTGGAAGTCGTCATCCGCAATGTCGCTGCGGGTTCTATGGCCAAGCGTCTGGGCATTCCGGAAGGGACGCCCCTGCCCCGGTCGATCGTTGAATATTGCTATAAGTCTGACGAATTGGGCGATCCGCTGATTTCCGAAGAACATATCACCGCCTTTGGCTGGGCCAGCCCCCAAGATATCGACGATTTCCTGGCGATGTCGCTGCGCGTGAATGATTTCCTGTCGGGCCTGTTTATCGGCATCGGCATCAAGCTGATCGATTTCAAGCTGGAATTCGGGCGTATCTATGACGAAAATGGCGATGTTCGCATCGTTCTGGCCGATGAATTGAGCCCGGACAACATGCGCCTGTGGGACACGCTGACCAACGAGAAGATGGACAAGGACCGCTTTCGTCGCGATCTGGGCAATGTTGAAGATGCCTATCGCGAAGTGGCACGGCGTCTGGGTGTCCTGCCGGAAAGCGGCACCGTTGAAAATATCGACGGCGAACCGACCTAATTCTGCTTTGTGGCATTAGAATCAGCGTAAAGAACCGACCAAGTCAGACGATCAGGAGTATGCTTAGATGAAAGCCAATGTCACCGTCACCCTGAAACGCGGCGTGTTGGACCCTCAGGGCAAGGCCATTGGCCACGCGCTGGAAGGACTGGGCTTTGAGGGCATTGGTGAAGTCCGCCAGGGCAAGCTGATCGAAGTTGAACTGGCTGAAACCGACCGCAAGGCCGCCCAAGCCAAGCTGGACGAAATGTGCCGCAAGCTGTTGGCCAATACCGTCATTGAAGACTACGCAATCGAGATTGTGGAGTAATCCAGACCATGAAAACCGCAATCACCGTCTTTCCCGGCACCAACCGCGAACGCGACATGGCGGCTGCGATTGAAAAGGCCAGCGGCAACAAGCCTGACCTGATCTGGCATGGGGAAAGCGATCTGGCCGGTTATGACCTGATCGTTGTGCCCGGCGGGTTTTCCTATGGTGACTATCTGCGCTGTGGCGCGATGGCGGGCAATTCCCCGATCATGCGCGCGGTGAAACAACAGGCAGAGCGCGGCGTGGCCGTTCTGGGCGTGTGCAATGGCTTTCAGGTCCTGACCGAAACCGGCATGCTGCCTGGCGTTTTGATGCGCAATGCGGGTCTGAAATTCATCTGCAAAATGACCCATATCCGCTGTGAACGCAGCCATGCCCCCTTCACCGGCAGCCTGAATCAGGGCGATGTGATCAAGGTCGCCGTTGCCCATAACGAGGGTAATTATTTCGCCGATGAAGACACGCTGGACCGTCTGGAAGGCAACGGGCGTGTCGTCTTCCGCTACAGCGATGCCGCCGGTCTGGTCGATGCGACCACCAACCTGAACGGATCCCAACGCAACATTGCCGGCATCCTGAACGAGCGCGGCAATGTCATGGGCATGATGCCCCACCCCGAAAACGCTATCGATGCATTGGCTGGCGGTGTTGAGGGCCTGAAAATGTTTGCCGCGCTGGCTGGCTGATCGGTCTTATTTTCCGACAAAAGGTCTACCGGTGCCACAAGATGCGCCGATAGACCTCTATTGTGCGGCATTAGATTCCAACTGAATGTTTAACTCAGCAGTGGATTGACGATACTGCCACCGTCGATGTTGTATTCCGCACCCGTGATGAAGCCAGCATCGTCAGAGGCAAGAAACGTTACCAGATTGGCAATTTCTTCTGGATTGCCGAACCGTTTCAACGGAATGCGGTTCTGCATCGCCGTTCCGAATTCTGTCATCGCTTCAGCCGGCAAACCAAGCTTTCCAAAAATCGGAGTACTGACCGGTCCCGGATTGACTGAATTGACGCGGATTTTCCGGGGGGCCAATTCCGTTGAGGCGGTTCGCGTCAGTGAATTCAACGCCGCCTTACTGGCCGCATAGACCACCGTATTGGGCATGCCCGTATAGGCGTTGATGGAAGACAGATTGATGACAGAGGCCCCATCTTTCAAGATCGGCAAGAACTTCTGCAGGGTGAACAAGGCGCCCTTAAAATTGATTGCCATCGTGACATCAAAATCTGCCTCTGTAACTTCATTCAAGGGCGCAAAACTAACGACGCCCGCATTGATGAACAGAGTATCCAACGCCTGATGGTCCGCCTTCACTTTTGCGACAAGACCATCAATCGCCGCTAAATCACCCTGATCCGCGACCATCCCAATGACGCCCAGTTCTTTTGCGGCTTTCGCGAGTGCATCCTTGTTGCGCCCCGTGATGATCACGGTCGCGCCTTCTCGTTTGAACGCCTGTGCAGTGGCATAGCCGATGCCGCTATTGCCGCCGGTAACAACTGCGGTCTTTCCAGTCAACTTGCCCATAGTCTTGATTTCCTTATGTTAGGTTCTAGATTAGATTTCTGTACCGATTGGTACGATACATTAAATGTACCGATCAGTACAGAATACAATAAGAAGAATGGAGAAATTTTAAAAATGTCCGCGGGACGACAACGCGCATTTGATAAAGAAGAAGCCTTAGATGCGGCGATGACGGTGTTTTGGCAAAATGGATATGCTGGCACGTCGATGGCGGCGCTTACGGGGGCAATGGGCATAAACAAACCCAGCCTTTATGCGGCTTTTGGTAATAAGGAAGACCTCTTTATAGCGGCTTTGCGCCGTTATATTGATAATCATGGAAAGCCGCATACAGACCCCTTGTTTGAGGCCGGTCGCCCCATCATGGAACGGCTGCGTAATTTCCTAAAACGGACGGCTGAAACGCAATGCAATCCGAACTTACCTGGCGGGTGCTTGATGGCGTTGAGCACCAGCGAATCAAATGCGGATGGTTTTCCACCCAATGCATTGAAAGCCATCTGTGATACCAATGCCCAAATTCTCGATACCTTAACCAATTTCTTTACGGATGAAATTAAGGCTGGAACGTTAAAGGACAGTCATGAGCCAAAAGCACTGGCCCTCTTTGTTATCGCCCTAACGCAAGGCATGGCCGTATCAGCAAAAAATGGGGCGAGTCCAGAAGACCTGCAGGCCATTATCGACCAAGCAATGGCGGCTTTTTCTTAATCCGAAATTCCTATGAACAATTGGCCACTTCGCTTCCAGCGTCCCCGGTCAAGAATTCCCCCTGTCGCGCTGAATATGTCGCGCTGAATATAAATATCCAATATTGAGTTTCAGCGTGGTGTGACACAATAGCGGCATATTTTCCTTGCCCCTCGGTCCGACGATGTTCCAGGCTGCGACAAATGCCAACCCGTTAAGGAAGCAAACCGCCATGTTAGCCAGAGACACGACCAATGCCGCCCGCAATGTCTTTGGGCAGCCCTTGATGCCCTGTTCCGTTGATCCGGTGACTGGATTTTATCGCGATGGGTGCTGTAATTCGGGGCCAGAAGATATTGGGTCCCATACGGTTTGCGTGCAGATGACCGCCGACTTTCTGGCCTTTTCGCGGGCGCGGGGCAATGATCTGTCTACGCCGGTGCCGGAATATGGCTTTGCGGGCCTGAAACCGGGCGATCAGTGGTGCCTGTGTGCGGCGCGTTGGCAGGAAGCCTATCAGGCGGGATTTGCGCCCAAGGTCGTGTTGCTGTCGACCCATGAACGGGCCCTGGAAGTCTGTGACTTCATTGCCCTTAAGGCCCACGCCATCGATCTGGTTTAAGGGGATTACGATGACTCCAGAGTTTTTAATGACAGCCTTGATCGTCGTTATGCTTCCTGGGACAGGGGTTCTCTATACGTTATCAGCCGGTCTGGGACAGGGCGCGCGGGCCAGCGTTATTGCGGCACTTGGCTGTACCTTGGGCATTGTCCCCCATATCGCGGCCAGTATCTTAGGGCTCGCGGCCCTGCTGCACACAAGCGCGGTATTGTTCGAGACAGTGCGCTATCTTGGCGTAGCGTATCTTTTCTATCTGGCTTGGCGCATCCTGCAAAAAGGGGGCACGCTTGCCGTTCCAGATAGCAAGGAACAGGAAAGTTCATTTCGGTTGGTGACAAATGCTATTCTGCTCAATGTCCTAAACCCGAAACTCTCTCTATTCTTCGTCGCCTTCCTGCCGCAATTTGTGCCAGCTGACGCTATTCACCCCAGTCTTACAATGTTGGAGTTAGCAGCCGTTTTCATGGCGATGACCTTAGTAGTTTTCATCCTGTATGGTGCCTGCGCCGCGCTCGCACGCGACTATGTTTTGTCGAGCCCCCGTGTGCTGCAATGGCTTCGACGCTCCTTTGCCGCCGCCTTTGCCATGTTGGGATTGAAGCTGGCATTGGCAGATCGGTAACTCATCGCGGTTCCGCTTTGCATTTCCGGCGGAGTCAGGCTAGGAAATCGCCGCAATTGCCCCCTCTCCGCCGCCGCCAGCCAAAGGGAAGTTCATGTCTCTTGTCGAAGTTGAAATCACCCCGGACCTAGTCGCCGAACATGGCCTGACAAAGGATGAATACCAGATCGTCCTGAACATTCTGGGCCGCGCCCCAAATATCACGGAATTGGGCATATTCTCCGTCATGTGGTCGGAACATTGCTCCTACAAATCCTCGCGCTTCTGGCTGAAGACACTGCCGACCAGCGGCCCGCAGGTGATCCAGGGTCCCGGCGAGAATGCAGGCGTGATCGATATCGGCGATGGCGATACCGCCGTATTTAAGATTGAAAGCCACAACCACCCCAGCTTCATCGAACCCTATCAGGGGGCTGCGACCGGTGTCGGCGGTATTATGCGCGATGTCTTCACCATGGGCGCGCGGCCTATTGCCAATCTGAACGCGCTGCGCTTTGGGGATCCCAGCCATGCCAAGACCCGCCATCTGGTATCGGGTGTGGTGGCAGGTATCGGCGGTTATGGCAATTGCATGGGCATCCCGACCGTGGGCGGAGAAGTGAATTTCGACAAGGCCTATAACGGCAATATTCTGGTCAATGCCATGACGGTCGGCCTGGCCCGCAGCGACAAAATTTTCTATTCAAAGGCCTCCGGGATCGGCAATCCGGTGGTCTATGTCGGTTCCAAAACCGGACGCGACGGTATCCATGGCGCGACCATGGCCTCCGCAGAATTTACTGAGGATTCCGAAGAAAAGCGCCCTACCGTCCAGGTCGGCGACCCCTTCACTGAAAAGCTGCTGCTGGAAGCCTGCCTGGAACTGATGGCGACCGACGCGATTGTATCGATCCAGGATATGGGCGCGGCGGGCCTGACTTCTTCGTCTGTTGAAATGGCAGATAAGGGCGGCGTTGGCATCGAACTGGCACTGGATAAGGTGCCGATGCGCGAAGAGGGCATGACCCCCTATGAATTAATGCTGTCGGAAAGCCAGGAACGTATGTTGATGGTCCTGAAGCCTGGGCGCGAAGCTGAGGCCAAGGCGATCTTCGACAAATGGGAACTCGATTTCGCCGTCGTTGGGCGCGTGACCGATACCGGCAACCTGACCCTGATGTGGCATGGTGAATTGGCGGGCGAAATTCCAGTAGCGCCTTTGGTTGAAGCCTCCCCCCTGTATGAACGCCCCTGGGAACCGACCCCAAAAGCGGGCGATGTAGACCCTTCAATTCCTGCCGATATGAACATGGGGGATGCCCTGAAACGCCTGATCGGATCACCGGATCTGTGCTCTCGCCGTTGGATTTGGGAACAATATGACCATCTGATCGGGGGGGAGTCTGTAAAGACCCCCGGTGCCGCGGATGCCGCTATCGTGCGCCTGCCGGGCCAGAAGAAGGCCTTGGCGGCGACCACTGACTGCACGCCACGCTATTGTTTCGCCGAACCGGAAACTGGCGGCGCCCAAGCGGTTGCCGAAGCCTGGCGCAATATCACGGCCACCGGCGCAACCCCATTGGCAATCACCAACAATATGAATTTCGGCAATCCGGAGCGGCCCCGCATCATGGGTCAGTTTGTCGGCTGTATCAAAGGCATGACGGCAGCGGCCCTGGCACTGGACTTCCCGGTCGTATCGGGAAATGTGTCGCTGTATAACGAGACAAATGGCGAGGCGATCCTGCCCACCCCCGTCATCGGCGGCGTTGGCATGATTGAGGATGCGGCAAAATCCGTGGGCCTGGCCCTTACGGAAACAGGATTGTCACTGATCCTGATTGGGGAAACAAAGGGTCATCTGGGTCAGTCAATCTTCATGCGCGACCTGATGGATCGAAGCAATGGTGCCCCGCCGCCCGTAGATCTGAATGCAGAGCGTCGTAATGGCGATTGTGTCCGCGCCCTGATCGCGGGCGGACATGTTGTCGCCTGCCACGATCTGTCCGATGGCGGTTTGGCTGTCGCAGTGGCGGATATGGCCATCGCTGGTGGGGTTGGCGTGACGATGGATGTTGCACCATCACACATTGCCCTTCACGCATGGCTGTACGGCGAAGACCAAGCGCGCTATCTTATCGCGACGAAGGACGAAGCCGCTGTCCTGGCGGCGTGCGAAAAAGCGGGCGTACCGGCACAACGAGTCGGTATATCCAGTGGAACCGCGTTGACGCTGCCAGGGGGCGATACCATATCGGTGGAAGACTTGGCCCACACCCATGATGCACCGCTGCCGAACTACATGGCAGGGGCGTCCTGGTCCGCGTGAGCCTTACAGGATCGAAAGGGAGCTTTACCATGCCCATGAGCGCCGGTGACATTGAACGCTTTATCAAAGAAGCCCTGCCGGATGCCGATGTTGTCATCAACGATTTGCGAGGCGATGGTGATCACTATTCCGCCTTCGTGAAATCCGCAGCATTTTCGGGAAAATCCCGCGTGCAGCAGCACCAGATGGTCTATGCCGCGCTGCAGGGACGTATGGGCAATGAATTGCATGCCCTGGCCCTGCAAACCGCTGTGCCCGAAGACGCCTGATCACACACGACAGCCCCCGACACGGGCAGGCCAACGCGCCGCCCCTTTGCCCAATATATTTGAAAGGATCCAATCATGGATGACCAAACCAGAAGCAAGATTTCCAGTGAAGTGAACAGCGGCGATGTTGTCCTGTTCATGAAAGGCACACCCGTATTCCCACAATGTGGCTTCTCTGCCGCCGTCGTGCAGGTGCTTAATCACCTCAACGTACCGTTCAAGGGCGTCAATGTCCTGGATGACATGGCGATCCGCGAAGGCATCAAGGAATATTCCAGCTGGCCGACCATTCCGCAGCTTTATGTCAAAGGCGAATTCGTCGGTGGCTGTGACATCATCCGCGAAATGTTTGAAACGGGCGAATTGACCGAAATGCTCAGCACCCACGGCATCGACGTACAGGTTCAGGCATAACGCCCGTTTCGACTGTAGTCAGACCGCCCCTGGATACCCGCCGTCGCGGATAACACCGTCTTCCATTCTCATCCTGAGGAGGCGCGTTAGCGCCGTCTCGAAGGATGCGCTGGAAGCACAGTGCTTACAGAAAGATCACCCTTCGAGACGCTGCGCTCCTCAGCGTGAGGACGTATTTGATAAGACTACATCGTCACCCCGGACTTGATCCGGGGTCCAGGGCGGCACGCACCATTGATACATGTGGCCCTTCATACCCACCTGCACGGGTATGACGTCTTCTTCCACTCTCATCCTGAGGAGGCGCGTTAGCGCCGTCTCGAAGGACCGGCGGCAAGAGCGGTGCTTACAGAAAGATCACCCTTCGAGACGCTGCGCTCCTCAGGGTGAGGACGTATTTGGTAAGACTACAGTGTCACCCCGGACTTGATCCGGGGTCCAGGGCGGCACGCACCATCGATACATGTGGCCCTTCATACCCACCTGCGCGGGTGACGCCTTCTTTCGTTCTCATCCTGAGGAGGCGCGTTAGTGCCGTCTCGAAGGAGGGGCTGTAAGTCCGGTGCTTGCAGAGGGCTCCCCCTTCGAGACGCTGCGCTCCTCAGTGTGAGGACGTATTTGATAAGACTACAGTGTCACCCCGGACTTGATCCGGGGTCCAGGGCGGCACGCACCATCGATACATGTGGCCCTTCATACCCACCTGCGCGGGTATGACGGACTATGGAGCGGTACCCTCACCCCAGTGCCTGATTAAGATCTGCAATCAGATCATCCGGGGATTCGATGCCAACCGATACCCGGATCAGGTTTTCCGGTGTCTCCGTCTTAATGGACCCTTCCGAGGTCTTGCGATGTTCAATCAGGCTTTCAACCCCGCCTAATGACGTGGCGGGTTTCAGCAGCTTACAGTTCAGGACGGTCTGGATCGCCTCTTTCGCGCCGCCTTTGGGTTGGAATGACAGCATGCCGCCAAATCCACCCTGCATCTGTTTTGCCGCTATCGCATGGCCAGGGTCGCTTTGCAGGCCGGGATAACGGACTGTTTCGACATTTGGGTGATGCGATAGGAACCGCGCCACGGCCATGGCGTTGTGACATTGGCGCTCAACCCGCAGGAACAGCGTGCGCATCCCCCGAACCAGCAGATACGCCTCCATCGCGCCCAGCATGGGACCGGCATATTTCCGATGCAGCAGAATACGCTCCCACAGGGGCGTGATCTCCCGCGGGGCCAACAGGCCAGCCAACACATCAGAATGTCCGCCCAGATATTTTGTCGCAGAATGACAGACCAGATCTGCGCCCAGTTCCAGCGGGCGCGTTAGCACAGGACTGGCGCAGGTGGAATCAACGCCAAGCTGCGCACCTGCGTCATGGGCAATCTCCGCCGCTGCTGCGATATCGATTACTGTCCACATCGGATTTGATGGGGTTTCGATCCAGACCAGCTTGGTTTTCCCGGGCTGAATAGCCGCCTGCAACGCCGCCAGGTCGGTATTTGGGAAAAAGGAATAGGTCAGGCCCCGGGCTTCTGCGAAATCTTCCAGCCAGGCGACGACACCATGATAGACAGTGCGCGCGCAGACAATGTGATCGCCCGGTTCCAGGGCATGAAAGGCCGCCGTACAGGCTGCCATGCCCGACCCGAAACTGGCCGCTGTCGGGGCCCCTTCCAATTCGGCCAGCACAGCCTCTGCATGGGCAGCATTAGGCGAATCAGGGCGAATATAGACAGCCTCACGCGGGCCATAATCCTCCCGGCGGGTGAATGTCGTGGACAGCTGTATCGGGGGAACCACCGCACCCGATGTCGGGTCTTCCCATCCCAAAGCCTGCGCCGCCAATGTCCGGGGATCCAATTTTGATTTCTTCATATGCTGTGCTCCTTCTTCCCTGGCAAAGCCATCCGCAAACTTGTTTACTTGCCCTCTGAACTTGATCGAAACTGAGCCTGAGCAAGTCAGAAGCGTCAAAGAAAATCTGCCCCCTGGATAAGAGGAAAGCCCCATGAAAGCCTATTTCATTGCCAATATCGCGGTTACCGATCCGGAAACCTATAAATCCTATACCGCACAGGCGCCCGCCACGATTGAAGCCCATGGCGGGCGCTATCTGGTACGCGGTGGCGCCCATGAGACAATGGAGGGAGACTGGAAACCTAACCGCATTGTGGTTCTGGAATTCCCGGATATGGCAACCGCCAAGGGCTGGTATAATTCCCCGGAATACCAGGAAATTGTTGGAATCCGTCATGCCAGCACAACGGGGTCATCCATCCTGATCGAAGGATTAGCACCGCCTGTATAAATTTCATCATCCAGTAACAGACTCATTAGCGTATAATAAGCCATGAGAGACGGAGATTCGATTTCAGGGCTCCGTCACACTGTGAGGAGAAATCATCATGGCCTATTACGCCTTTGCTAATCTGAAAGAGCAGGATCTTTCCGCGATCAAAGCACTGGAAAGCAAGTTGGGGCATCCTTTGGTCGCAATGAAGCCGGTCGACCTTAAGCCCGCCACGCTGGACGATACAGATGTCGCCGCGGTGAAAGATCTGGAACATCGCCTGGGCATCGCTCTGATCGCGATAAATCCTTAACGCATCGGCCCCTTGCCCCCGACAGACTCTGAGGTATGATTGCCGACCAGAGCGATTTTAAGGGGATGGACCATGTTTCTGAAAGAACTGTCAGGCGAACAGCGTCGCATGTTCATGGCACTGGCAAAGCGCATGGTCCTGGCTGATTGGAGACTGGAACCCCACGAACAGGCTGCAATAGACCGGGTTGAAGCGGAACTGGGCCAATCCTTGAGCGTTGAGGCAAAAGATCTGTTGTCCAATGACAATCTGGGCGTCTTAACATCACGTAAGGCCCGCCGCATTGTAATGTACGAACTTCTGGTCCTGGCCCAGGCCGACCTGACCATCGATTCGACGGAACGCTATGTCTTCGACGATCTGGCCGAAGAACTGAAGATCGAGCCACAAACCATGGCCAAACTGGAAGAACTCTCCATCACCGGCCATGCCCTGCTAACCGCTGGAAGCAATGATGATCAACATCGAGATCAGGTTAAGGCTGTTCTTGAGGCTTAGAGGGCTTAAACTGAGGCCTTCGTGGTCCAATCGCCACAATTGATCCTAAATTAATCACCTATTTCGTGAATGCGTGGCTGTCACGCGGCTGCAATTATTTCAATTTCGACCAGCCAGTTTGGATCCAAGGTTGATACCACAATCGCCGTCGTAGGCACACGTCGATCCCCTAAGGCACGCAGTCTTGCCTCTTGGTTTTTTGCAGCGAATTCCGCTTTCGTCAGATAGCTAGTGACCCGGATAATGTTACGCGCGGTCATGTGCGCAGACGCCAGAATATGCTGAATATTCTTCCAAATCAGTTCTAATTGTTCATCAACAGTATCCGGCGCAACGCCGAATGAATCCAATCCCATGGTTCCACTCAAATAAACCTGACGGCTCGCCCCCTGTACTTCCAGCGCATGAACATAATCATGTGTGGTGGAATAAATTCCATTTTTAGGATCTATAATAGTTTCTTTCATCTAAATATCCTTCTGATATTTTGTGGATAGCTTAATACTTATCAATTCTTTTTCAAAAAGTGGAAGGAACAATCAGCCTTATGACAATAGAAACAGAAAATATTCAGAACCCGACCAAGCCTGACCGACCATTAGATGGTTTTGACCGAAAGATTTTAAGCGCACTGGCGGCCAATGGACGAGAGACCTATACCAAGATCGGGGATCAAGTCGGTTTATCCGCCCCTGCAGTTTATGAAAGAGTTCGCCGGATGGCCGAGAGCGGTGTTCTTTTGGGAACAGCCGGACGGATTGATGGTCCATTATCTGGAAAACCGTTCCTAGCCTTTGTCCATGTAGATGCGAATGGATGGGGAAAGAGTCAAAGGATGATGACCTTAAGGTCATACCCCGAAATAGAGGAAATGCACTCTGTCGCTGGCGATACATGCGTCATCATGAAGGTCAGAACCGAAAATGCGCATGCCTTGGAAGAGCTATTGTCACAACTCTATGTCTTGCCCGGTGTTAAGGGGACAAAAAGCTTTGTCGTATTGTCCACATACCTAGAAAGGGGCGTTCAGGCAGAGATTACAAAGAAATGGCCACATATACCCTTACCACCGGATTGAAGCGTCTCTCGCTGAGCCGCTACTCCTCCACATGCCGCCTTGTTTCTGCGACGCGGAAGCGGCCGGCGACGAAGGCGGTGTCGACCAGGCTGGCATTCGCCGCCGGGTTGGCACCGCTGGCGTGATAGTCGCTGAAGGCGGCGGTCTGGTTGACGAAGGTGCCGCCGGTCAGATTGACGCTCATCAGCACACCCAGTTCTTCGCCCAGGGCCTCTGCGGCTTCCAGAACGGCGGGGCGGTCGGAATAGACTGAGGATGTGATCGCCCCTTTCGCCGCAACGGTTGAGCGCCACGCCTCCAAGGCGCCATCAATGCCATCACAAGCGATGATGAAAGTGATTGGGCCGAACAGTTCGGTTTCATATTTCTGACGTTCCGCCGCATCAATCGCCAGGATCAGGGGCGTATGAACGCGGGCATCGGGGAAATCGGGATGGTCGATCTTCTGACTGTCCAGCAATACCTTGCCCAGGCTGCGCGCCGTGTCGATCCTCGCGGCGGTATCCGGCGACTGGATCGCGCCCAGCACATGAACCGCGCGAGCGGGGTCGCTGTTGAATTTACCCACCGCGCCTGCAATTGCCTCTGCAACCGCCTCGAAGCTCATCTTCTCGCCCGCGACCGTTATGCCGTCCTTGGGAATGAAGATATTCTGGGGCGTTGTACACATCTGCCCGGAAAACAGCGACAGGGTGAAGGCCATATTTCGACACAGGCCCTTCAGATTGTCGAAATCATCAATCACGACGGCGTTCACACCGGCCTTTTCGGTATAGACCTGAGCCTGTTTTGCATTCTGTTCCAGCCATTCGCCAAAGGCGTTGGAGCCCGTGAAATCAATCAGCTTTACCTCGGGTCGTGTGCAAAGGTCCTGCCCTACGGGCGCCGCACGGGTGTCCGTCTGTAACAGCACCAGATTTGGGTCAAAGCCCGCGTCTTCCAATACATCGCGCATGATCCGTACAGAAATTGCCAGCGGCAGAACCGCGGTTGGGTGCGGTTTTACGATCACAGGATTTCCCGCGACCAGTGACGCCATGATACCGGGATACCCGTTCCATGTCGGGAAGGTCGAAACCCCCACGGTGACCGCGACACCCTTTGGCATGATGCGATAGCGCTTTTCCAGGATCAGGGAGGGGTTTTTGCCCTGGGGCTTCTCCCAACGGATCTGCTCCGGGATGGCCGATTGCAGCGCATAGGCCTGAGTTATTGCCTCAAGGCCACGATCCTGCGCATGGGGGCCGCCTGCCTGAAACGCCATCATGAACGCCTGACCCGTTGTATGCATCACCGCATGGGCCATTTCAAAACTGCGTTGGTTGATGCGATGCAGGATCTCCAGACACACGCCGGTTCGCATATCAGGCCCGGCATCACGCCACGCCTTCATGCCCGCTTTTGCTGCTGCCAGTGCTGTATCGGTATCCAGCGCCGGGTAAGACAGGTCCATCGCAATACCATAGGGGGACGTCTCGTCAGAGGCGATCACCCCATCGCCTGGATGTCCAGGCAGGTCGAAGGCTTTTCCCAGATATGCTTTAAAGGCAGCTTCCCCGTCCTCTGCGGCGGTTTCGCCATAGATCGACCCGCTGGCCCGTTCTGAATAGGGAGTCCAATAGTCGCGATCCCGCAGGGCCGCGAGGGCCTGGCTCAGGGTTTCGCGATGCGCATCGAAATAGTTGGTCGCCATGGGAAACTCCTCCAGTTAGGGTCATCTGGCGTAGCATTGTCCAGATGGCGGCAGTCTTTTTGTCGGCGCGACGTGATACCAAATTCCTTGCAGTCTGTCTAATCTTGTATCATTTTGAACGCAAAGACAGACATAACAAACAAATAGTCCTGGGAAGGAAGCAGACGACAATGACCTACGAAACCATTCTCTTTGAGGTTTCTGATAATATTGGGACGATCACGCTCAATCGTCCGGACAAGCTGAATTCCTTCAATAGCCAAATGCATGCTGAAATGGCCGATGTGCTGCAACGCGCCATCGCCGAAGACGGCATTCGCTGTCTTGTCCTGACCGGTGCGGGGCGGGGCTTCTGTGCGGGTCAGGACCTGTCAGACCGCCGCATGGATCCAAATAACCCCAATGCTGAACCACCGGATTTAGGTGAAACTCTGGAACATCTCTATAATCCGTTGATCCGTGCCATTTCCGGAATGGATATCCCCGTCGTCTGCGCCGTGAATGGTGTAGCCGCTGGTGCTGGCGCGAATGTCGCTCTGGCTTGCGATATCGTTGTGGCTGCGAAATCAGCCAGTTTTATTCAGGCATTCTGCAAGCTGGGTCTGGTGCCCGATGCGGGCGGGACCTGGTCCCTGACCCATCGTGTCGGGGTCGCCCGGGCGAAAGGCCTGGCGCTGCTGGGAGAGAAACTGCCCGCAGAGACCGCCGCCGATTGGGGACTGATCTGGAAATGTGTGGAAGATGATGCGTTGTTGAGCACGGCGCGGGATATCGCACTGGGACTGGCAAAAGGACCAACTTTTGGCTATGGCCTAACGAAACGCGCCATCCTTGCGGCCGCCCATAACAGCCTGGAAACACAGCTGGACATGGAACGCGACAGCCAGCGCAAAGCCGGTCGCAGCCATGATTACCGCGAGGGTGTTATGGCATTCCTGGAAAAACGCCCACCCGTCTTTACCGGAAAGTGAGGGTGTCATGACAAATGCCCTCTCCCCCCAAGAAGTCGCCGAACGCATCGCTGAAGTGATGTTTGCGAATGATACAGCCAGCCAGGCATTGGGCATGGAAATTCAAGCCGTCGCACCGGGCTATGCGAAACTCAGTATGACCGTTCGGGAAGACATGTTGAACGGCCACAAGACGTGCCATGGCGGCATGTTGTTCGCGCTAGCAGACAGTGCATTCGCATTCGGCTGCAACGCCTACAACAAGATCACTGTGGCCCAGGGATGCGAAATCACCTATCTGGCCCCGGGACGATTTGGCGATATTCTTACAGCGGAATGCCAGGAACAGGCCCTCACCGGGCGCAGCGGCGTCTATGATGTCAAAATCACCAATCAGGCAGGCGTTTCCATCGCCTTGTTTCGCGGCAAATCCCGCCGGATTTCCGGGGATGTTATCCCGGGCCTGACACCGGAAGACCCGCCCCGTCCGTAAAGCCAAGCCTGCTGACTGGTGAAAATCGAGGATCCTATGACAGATCGCATTCAAGGTTTGCATCCTATTGAAACCGCCAGCCTGGACGAAATTCAGGCCCTTCAGTTACAGCGTCTGAAAGCCACGCTGCAACACGCCTATGATCGCATCCCCCACTACAAGAAAAGTTTCGATGCGGTGGGCATTCATCCAGATGATGTAACCAACCTTTCGGATCTGGCTAAGTTTCCCTTTTTGATGAAGGACGACCTGCGCGCCAATTATCCCTTTGGCATGTTTGCCTATCCAACCGATCAATTGGCGCGCATCCATGCCTCTTCCGGCACGACGGGAAAGCCCACCGTGGTGGGCTATACCCAGAATGATGTCTCCATGTGGGCCGATGTCATGGCCCGATCGCTCTATGCCGCTGGCGCACGAAAGGGGATGAAGGTTCATGTGGCCTATGGCTATGGCCTGTTCACCGGCGGTCTGGGTGCACATTACGGGGCCGAACGGCTGGGCTGTCTGGTGATCCCGATGTCTGGTGGACAGACCGAAAAGCAGGTTCAGTTGATCGCTGACTTCCAGCCCGAAGTCATCATGGTCACGCCCTCCTATATGCTGGCCCTGGCCGATGAAATGGACCGGCAGGGCATGACCAAGGACACATGCTCCCTGCGCTATGGGATATTCGGGGCTGAGCCATGGACCAATGAGATGCGCAGTTCTATTGAAGCCCGGACCGGACTATCTGCTGTGGATATTTATGGCCTGTCAGAAGTGATAGGACCCGGCGTTTCCTGCGAATGTGTCGAAACCAAAGACGGATTGCATCTGTGGGAAGATCATTTCTATCCGGAAATCATCAATCCGGAAACGGGTGAGGTATTACCAGACGGAGAGTTCGGGGAGTTGGTCTTCACCAGCCTGACAAAAGAGGCCCTGCCCATCATTCGCTATCGTACCCGCGACCTGACGCGCCTGTTACCCGGCACTGCGCGCAGCATGCGCCGAATGGAAAAGGTTACAGGGCGCACCGACGATATGCTGATCATTCGGGGCGTAAATGTTTTCCCGACGCAGATTGAGGAACTGATCCTGAAAGATGCACGATTGGCACCCCACTATGTTCTTGAAATTACTCGCAATGGGGCGATGGACACATTGACCGTGAAGGTTGAGGGAAATCCAAAATCTGACGAAGACGCCCGAACAGGCGCAGCCAGAGACTTAACCCATAAAATCAAAACCTTCATCGGAATCACTGCCAGTGTGAATGTTCTAACGCAAGGGGCTGTGGAACGCTCGATTGGCAAGGCGAAGCGGGTCATTGATCTGCGAAAGATGTAATCCAGTGCCGACCGATGCACTGACACAATATATCGAACAGGAAAGACCCCGCGCGAAGTCTTTAATCGTCACCGTCTATGGCGATGCGCTTTTGCCCTATGGCGGCGCATGCTGGCTTGGGGAATTGATTGATCTGGTCGCCCCATTGGGCCTGAATGAACGCATGACCCGCACCGCTGTGTTCCGACTGGTGCAGGATGGAACCCTGGAGGCGGAACGAATAGGCCGCCGCAGCCGCTATACCCTGACACGCAGGGGCCGCCGGCAATTTGATTCCGCACAGGCCCGCATTTATGCGTCTGGCCCCCCGGCGCGGGATGGGCGATGGACGTTCATCATCCTGCCGGACGCCCTGGCACCCGGACAACGCGACAGCCTGGATCAACGCCTGGGCTGGCAGGGTTTCGCACGCCTGAGCCCTGGTCTGCTGGGCGCAGCGCGCGGGGATGCCACACAAATCGCTCAGGATACTCTGGATGACCTGTCCCTGACGGATGACTGTGCCGTCTTTAGCGCAGAAGCCACAGCCGCCAATGGATTGCTGTCATTGGCCGCGCGCGCCTGGCCGCTGGAAGAGATCGCCGCAGACTATTCTGCGTTCGTGAAGCATTTTCAGCCCGTCCTGCAGGATGCCGATCAATTGGTTGCAGAAAGTGCCTTCGTGGCCCGCATTCTATTGATCCATGCCTATCGGCGGACCCTGTTGCGTGATCCCGCCCTGCCCGACGATCTGCTGCCGGAAGATTGGCCGGGCACGAAAGCCCGCGCGCTGGCACGGGACTTATATCATCACCTTTCCCAGGCGACAGATCAGTATCTTAGGGCCAATCTGGAAATTGAAATGCCTGCGCAGAACAGCATCATCCGCTTTGGCTGATGATGGCGTGGCTGGTTGCGACATTCCGTCCGTGACGGGTTTGTTGCAGAAACTGGAAAAAAGACCATACTACCTGAACAAATCAACGATTCATCCACATCAATAGCATGGGATTAGTGCTAATGAGCGATCATCAAACCACCGCCTGGAAAACGCCGGATGCAGATATTGAACTGTTCGCGACGGGCCTGTATCGCGCCCGTGGGGCATCTGCAAAAGAAATGGCGATGGCCCGGGCCAGGACCTACAAGGAAGTTGGTGATCGCGAAGGCCACCGGGTCTGGCGCGCTGTCGCAGACCGTGTCGACAAAGCGCATAAACGCGCAAATTAGTCACAGTTTTCATCAGATTTTAAACACCGCTGCCGCCTAATTTTGCAGCATCACGTCTGGCTTGCTATGGTCCCGACCATGACAAAGACACAGCCGGAAATCTTCTATACCGACCCCCGTTTAGCGCAGGTTTATGATACTCTGAACCCATGGGCGGCGGATCAGCAATTCTATACGGAATTGGCGGGTCATCTACCCAAACGTATCCTTGATATGGGGTGTGGAACAGGACTGCTGGCCGTCGAACTGGCGCGGCGCGGTCATACGGTGATCGGTGCCGATCCGGCCGCCGCAATGCTGGACATCGCCCGGAACCGCCCCGATGGAGACCGTGTGACATGGTATTTGGCGGATGCATCCAGCCTGACCTTGTCAGATCCCGTTGATCTGATCGTCATGTCGGGCCATGCCTTTCAGGTCTTCCTGAATGATGTGGATGTCGAGGCCGCGCTGAACAACTATTTCAAGCTTCTGGCCCCGGATGGCACACTGGCCTTCGAAACACGCAATCCGGCCTATTCAAGTTGGCGCAAATGGACGCCCGATATCAGCTATGAAGAGATCACCGTAGACGGAATCGGGACCGTTGCGGTGCATAACGACATTGTTGAAGGGTCACGCAACCGTGTTTCTTATGAAACCCATTTTGCTTTCCCGGATGGGACAAAGCATGTGGGAAAAGGCCATTTGCGCTACTTAGAGGTTGATGAAATTACTGCGCATTTGAACAAGGCCGGATTTGCCAAAATCGCCCTTTATGGCGACTGGGATGGCAACCCTGTCGCTGATGATCGCCCGGAAATTATTGCGGTTGCCCAGAAAAGCTGACCAAGGTACGGATCATACCATCATCATTGCCGGGACAAGACTCCTGATATAGTGTCTGCATCAGAAGACGTTCCAACATCTTGCGAGTGGCAGGCAATGGTCGACATACCAATCCTGATCCTGAACGGACCAAACCTGAACATGCTGGGCAAGCGTGAACCGGCAATCTATGGGGCGACCACCCTGGCCGATCTGGAAGCCGACTGCCGCGAAGCTGGAAAACGGTTTGGCCTTGCGGTCGATTGCCGACAGTCAAATTCGGAAGGGCAGTTGATCGATTGGTGCCACCAGGCCCGCGACACCCACCGCGGCATCATCATCAATGCCGGTGGGCTGACCCATACATCTGTTGCCTTGCGGGATGCGTTAAGTGTGGCCGAACTGCCAATCATTGAAGTGCATATCTCAAACATTCATGCGCGGGAAGAATTCCGCCATCACAGTATGATCGCACCTATTGCGGTGGGTATGATTTGTGGACTGGGAACAACGGGCTATCGCCTGGCCCTGGAGGCCATGGCGGAGATCGTTGCTGACATTGAGGCGTGATCACGCCTTTTCTGAGCGCCCGAAGCCTAGTACAAGGGTGTTGGACTTACAGTAATTGATAAAGGGATGGGTTGCCCCGATGGCGAAACTCGACGTCGATATTGAACTAATCGAAAAGCTGGCGGACCTGATGGCTGACAAAGGCCTGACGGAACTGGTTGTTGAAGAAGATGATACGAAACTGCGGTTGCAGCGCGGAGGTGGCGCGCCGGTTTATGCGGCGGGCCCCGCCCCAATGCCGGCTGCAGCGCCCAGTGCTGCCGTGGCGGCACCCACAGCGGAAACCGCAGGCAATCATCCAGGTGCGATAAAGGCACCGATGGTGGGCACGGCCTATCTGTCGCCCCAGCCAGGCGCAGCAAACTTCGTTTCTGTCGGGGTCAAGGTTGCCGCGGGCGATACAGTCCTGATCATCGAGGCGATGAAGGTGATGAACCAGATTCCCGCCCCAAAGGCCGGTACTGTGACACAGATCCTGGTGGCAGATGGCGAACCGGTGGAATTCGGTGAAGCCCTGTTGGTCATCGAATGACGACCCGGAGCTGACACCACATGTTTGAAAAGGTACTCATCGCAAATCGCGGCGAAATCGCGCTTAGAATCCATCGCGCCTGTAAGGAAATGGGCATTCAGACGGTGGCGGTGCATTCTACGGCTGATACCGATGCCATGCATGTCCGACTGGCGGATGAAGCGATCTGTATCGGCCCTCCCCCTATTAAGGATAGCTATCTCAACATTCCAGCAATCCTGACCGCCGCAACGCTGACCCGGGCCGATGCAATTCATCCAGGCGTCGGTTTCCTGTCAGAAAACGCCCGTTTCGCGCAGATGGTGGAAGATCACGGCATCACCTTTATCGGCCCGACACCAGAGCATATTAGCATGATGGGCGATAAGGTTGCGGCAAAGGACGCCGCAAAGCGTCTGGGCATTCCAGTTGTTCCAGGATCTGATGGATCGGTCGATACCGAAGAAGATGCCCTGCGACTGGCTCAGGAAATTGGCTTTCCGCTGATTATCAAGGCAGCCTCTGGCGGCGGTGGACGCGGCATGAAAGTCGCCAATAAGCTGGAAGATGTGGCACAAACCTGGGCCATGTGCCGAAGTGAGGCCAAGGCCGCTTTCCTAGATGAAACGGTATACATGGAGCGGTATTTGAGCCGCCCCCGCCATATCGAAGTTCAGGTTCTGGGCGACGGCAAGGGTAACAGCATCAACCTGGGTGAGCGCGATTGCTCAATCCAGCGTCGCCACCAGAAAGTCATTGAAGAAGCCCCCTCACCGGCGCTGAATACCGCACAGCGCAAACAGATCGGCGACATCGTTAATACCGCGATTGCAAAGCTGAGCTACCGCGGCGCGGGCACAATTGAATTCCTGTATGAAGATGGTGAATTCTTTTTCATCGAGATGAACACGCGCATTCAGGTCGAACATCCGATTTCTGAAATGGTCTGTGGCATAGATTTGGTGCGTGAACAGATCAAAGTCGCTGCGGGTATGTCGCTAAGCTATACGCAAGACCAAATTAAAATCAGCGGCCATGCCATAGAATGCCGCATCACGGCAGAAAATCCCGAAACCTTTATGCCAACCCCGGGCCGAATCACCGACTACCATGCCCCCGGTGGCCTGGGCGTTCGCGTCGACAGCCAATTGTATTCCGGATATCACGTCCCCCCCTATTATGACAGCCTGGTATCCAAGCTGATTACGCATGGCGCCAACCGCAATGAATGCCTGATGCGGATGCGCCGGGCCTTGGATGAATATGTCATTGGCGGGATCAGCACGACCATTCCCTTGCATCAGAAAATTATTGCGCAGAAGCGCTTTATTGACGGAGACTATGACATCCATTGGCTGGAAAAATGGATGGGCCTGAAATAAGACGCTGGTCCAGTCCAGCGGCCTGAAAAGCGCGAAACGCGTGTCAAAGGGGCAGTATGGAACCGCTTGACCTAACGCCTGATATGCTGTTGCGCGCCTATGCCATTGGGGTGTTTCCCATGGCCGAAGACAGGGATGATCCAGACCTTTTCTGGATTGATCCCCGCATCCGGGGTGTCATCCCTCTGGATGGATTTCACGTCCCCAAGCGCCTTGCAAAGACCCTGCGTTCAAATCGATATCGCGTAACCTTTGATCGAGATTTCGAAGGAGTCATGGATGGTTGTGCAGAAGCGTCGGACCGTCGCCCGCGCACCTGGATCAATGACAAGATTTTAACCCTGTATACCGCGCTGCATCGCATGGATCATGCCCATTCCGTTGAGGTCTGGGATGGCGATCGATTGATTGGTGGATTGTACGGTGTCACCCTGGGCAGCGCCTATTTTGGCGAAAGCATGTTTTCCCGCGAACGCGATGCCAGCAAAATTGCCCTATGCCATCTGGTCGCCCGCCTGACCTTTGCCGGGTTCCGCCTGTTGGACACACAGTTTGTGACAAAGCATCTGGAACGGTTTGGGGCGAAAGAAGTCCCCCGAAGCGATTATCGCACCCTACTATCCGAAGCCTTAAATTACGACGCCGGGTTCTTCGCGCATTACGAAGAGGGTGAAATTTCTAGGTATCTACTGCAGGCCTAAATGATCGGCCACGCCTGCCATGTCCTGGGCCAGATCTGATGCCCCGGCGGCGCGCAATTCATCGGGATCCGTATCGCGGCAAAACCCGATCACCCGCATCCCGGCTGCGACTGCGGCCCGAACGCCGGTTGTTGAATCTTCGATCACAGTGACCTTTTCGACCGGCCACCCCATTGTTGCTGCCGCATGCAGGAACAAATCTGGAAAGGGCTTTGGTCTTTCGACCATATCAGCGGAAAAAATGCGCCCCTCAAACCGATCCCAAAGGCCGCTGCGGCCCATACTGATGCGCATTTTTGCGACCGAGGCCTGGCTGGCGACACAGTATTGAAGTCCCCGCGCGATCAGTTGGTCCACAACATCTGAAACACCGGGGATGGCCTCAGCCTCCTCTTCCAGGGCCGCAAATTGCCGGGTAAAAAACTGATCCAACCAGTCATCGGGTAGTTTCAGATTGAATTCAGCCTCAATCAAAGGCGGCAGGGACCGGATGCGCCCCCCTTTATACCGACGGATCGAGTCTTCTGTCGTCATCGGATACCCAGCACTGGTGATCTGTTCCGCCAGGATCCGGTTGGACAGGCGCTCCGTATCAACCAGAACGCCATCGCAATCAAAGATGATCACAGAATTTTCCGGAACGAATTGGTGATGGGATAACGGCGCTCTCGCCCAAAAGACCGCGCCGTGATCTTAACCCCCGGTGGCGCCTGGCGACGCTTATATTCTGCCAGGTCCAGCATGCGCCAGACCCGTTGCACCAATTCCGGTGCATGCCCCCGTTGGGCTATTTCCGGCACTGACATTTCCTTCTCTATCAGGCAATGCAGGATATCGTCCAACTGATCATAGGGGGGCAGCGTGTCCGCATCCTGTTGATCGGGTTTCAGTTCCGCCGAGGGGGGTTTGGTAATGATCCGCTGGGGCATGACTGGGCCCCTTGGGCCTTTTAGAAGCGTATCATTCCCGCTGGACAGCCCCTTGTTACGCCATTCGCACAGGGCGAATACATCGGTTTTATAGATATCCTTCAGCACCGAAAAGCCACCGCACATATCCCCATACAGCGTTGCGTATCCTGTCGACATTTCTGACTTGTTGCCGGTTGTCAGCACCATTGCGCCCAGCTTGTTGGATATCGCCATCAGGGTCACACCCCGGGATCGGGATTGGATATTCTCCTCTGTCACGCCACTTTCCGTGTTTCCGAAAAGCGGGGTCAGCATCTGCTGAAAGGCATCCATCGCAGGCCCGATATTGACCTGATCCAGACGGGTTCCCAGCAGGGCACAGGCCGCCGCCGCATCATCCAGACTGTCCTGACTGGTATAGGGGGATGGCATCATCACACAATGAACCGCATCGGGACCCAGCGCATCAACGGCAACCGCGGCAGACAAGGCACTGTCGATTCCACCGGACATGCCCAGGACAACGCCAGGAAAACCATTCTTCTGAACATAATCGCGCAGCCCCAGAACCATGGCGCGATAGATCGATTCCAACCGTTCCGGCGGGGCGGTTTGATCCCCTGGCAAACATTTCCAGCCAGTATCCGACCGTTCGAAGGTCGCAATCGACATGCAACTTTCGTAAGCTGGCATCTGAATTGCCAGGCTGAAATCTGCATTCACGACAAAGGACGCCCCGTCATAGACCAGTTCGTCCTGTCCCCCGACCTGATTCAGATAGGCCAGCGGCAAGCCACTTTCCGTGACCCGTTCCATCACCAATTGCAGACGTACATCTTCCTTGGCGTCATCATAGGGGCTGCCATTGGGGACCAGCAGTATTTCTGCACCGGATTCCTCCAGACATTCAATAACATCGGGTGTCCAGATATCCTCACAGATCGGCACGCCAATGCGCACGCCTCTAATATTCATCGGCCCCGGCAAAGAGCCGGACTGAAACACACGCTTTTCATCGAAAACGCCATAATTTGGCAGGTCATATTTATAGCGTTCTGTCACGATGCGACCGCCAGATAACAATAGGACCGCGTTATACGCCAGTTTACCAGGCGCTTCCCCCCGCCAGGGAGTCGTCAACAGGACATCCGGGCCACCGCCTGCCGTTTCAGCAGCCAAGGCAGCGGTGGCTTCTTCCAGCTTGTCCAGAAAGAATGGCTTCAATACCAGGTCTTCCGGCTGATAACCCGACAGGAATAATTCCGGCAGCAATAATAGATCCGCACCGGCCTGCGCCGCCTGGGCCCGGGCGTCGCGCACCATTTGCGCATTGCCCGCAATATCCCCGACCGTCGGGTTCAATTGCGCCAGGGCGACAACAAAACGATCCGTCATTGAATTCTTTCCTTATATTGGGGGGCTGTTTCACCCACATTCAAGGTGACTATCTTGCTCGCACCGCTTGAAATCAACCCCCAGCAAGGCGATACCTATACCGTGACGCAACAAAGGATCTGACATGGCCAAGGACGACCAGACAAAAGGGACCGCCCCACACAGCGCATCCCACAGTGCGGGGGCTGAGAAACTGGGAGAATTTGCCCAGACCATCAGTCAGTTGCTGGCCGATCGCTTGGCTGCACAGGCGACCAAGGGGGACGGTAAACTGGCGTCCCGTGACATCAATGCCGTCCTGAATTCCTACACATACGACAATGACAGTATCTTACGCGGGCTGTGCGATTCGACCTGGATCGGTCTGCAGCATCACTTTGAAGACGCGTTCTATGCCCAAATGCGAAAGTTCCCGCTGGAACGGTTGATTGTTGCGCGCTTCGTGCATTTGCTACCCGAACGCGGCGAAGCGCCTGTGCCAGGCCGAACACTATCGCGACGCATGATCCCCGCCTTTATTCAGGCCCTGCATCAAATGGTCGGCCCTGAACTGTTTGAAGAATATGAAGAACGCGCCCGTACTATGGTTGAAACCCTGCGCGCACAAGAAGGCCAATCGCTGGATTGGGACAGCCTGCACGAACGCCCGATGGCCAAGATATTGGTCAATGACATCCTGATCTATATCACGCGCTATTTTATGGATATCAGCAAACGCCGAACCTGGATGGTCAGTTATTTTGATCGGGTAATGCCGCCGGGCAAGAGTAACGAGGAGCGGGCCTGGAGTTTCGGCGATCTGGAATTCCACAAGCTGATGGCCGCCCTGTATAGGGAACTGGCCGAAACCCTGTTCGACAAAAAGGGGCGACAACATCTGGAAGAGCGCTATGACGCCGCCAGCCTGTCGCAACTGGAACAGGTTCTGGCCGGGCTGGCGCAGGATCAGAAGCGCGTCCTGCAGGCACATTGAACAAGGTTGACCGGTTATTGCGCCATGAAAGCGTGAAACATTTTCTCAACCGGATCTTTATTCAAATCCCGTGCGATGATCACCAGACGCGATGATGGCGTCTCTCCCTCTGCCCAGCCCGCCAGCAGGGCCGGTGGATGAAAAACATGCTGAACGCCATGGACCGCAACGGGCCCATCGACCTCCGCCACATATAAAATCCCCTTCATGCGCAACAGGTTTGCGCCATGGGTGGCAATCAGCGCCTCAATCCAGTTAACGAAGGCATCCCAGGCAATGGGGGCATCATATCGGATGACGAAGGATCGGATACGGTCGTCATGACGGTTCCTGTCATGATCATGATGATGGCCATGAGTGTGATCGTGGGGATGGCCGTGCTGCGATGCCTGGTCATAGGCTTCTTCCGCCAGCCATTGGGCGACATCGGGTGTCTTGGTACCCGGATCATAAAGGCCCGTGCCAAACAGCGCATCGGGCGCAATATCCCCCTGGATCACCGACAAGACGGGGGCCGCCGGATTGATAACCCGCAGCCTTTCCATCAGATCGGATTCCTGTTCCATCAAATCCGTCTTGGTCAGCAGGATACGATCGGCGACGGCGGCCTGTTTCACGGCTTCCGGCTGCGCATCCAGGGTCGCAGACCCATTCACGGCGTCCACCGTGGTAATGACCCCATCCAGCCGATACCGGGTTGAAATGACCGGATCAGTCATCAGCGTATGCAGGATGGGTGCTGGATCAGCCAGACCCGTGGTTTCAATCACGACCCGATTAAAGGCAGGAATTTCGTTGTTCCAGCGCCGCTTGATCAGGCCCCGCAATGTCTCAATCAGATCCCCCCGAATGGTACAGCACAGACAGCCGGACTCCATCACCACCATGTCTTCGCTGGCAGTTTCAACCAGCAGGTTGTCGATCCCGACCTCCCCGAATTCATTAATGATCACAGCCGTCTGGCCCATGTCCGGATGCTTCAACAGGGCGTTTAGAACCGTGGTCTTACCCGACCCCAGAAACCCTGTCAGCACACTGACCGGCAGGCGTTCTGGCCCGGCAGAAGAATCTGGTGAATTGGCCGTATCATTCTGCATCACACTCTCCAAGGAAGCGGGCTGGATTTACGCTGGAGTTACCGTGTAGGGTCTCCGCATCACAATTTCAATCGAAAGCCCATATCATGACCGACCTGATCCATCTGACCGCCTGCGCCGCCGTTGACATGCTGAAGGCGGGAGACGTCACGCCACAGGAAATGGTGGACGCAGCCTATGACCGGATAGAGGCGGTGGATGGTGCCGTGAATGCGACGCCCATCCTGTGCAGAGAGCGGGCGGAACAGCAGGCGAAGACCGCATCCCGCAATACTTTGCTGGCGGGTCTGCCCGTTGGGATCAAGGACCTCAGTGAGGTGGAAGGCGTTCGCTGTACCTATGGCTCCCCCATCTTCAAGGATTACATCCCCAATTTCTCAGACATTCCCGTCGTTAATTTGGAACGGCATGGCGCCGTCCTGATTGGGAAAACAAACACGCCGGAATTCGGTGCTGGGGCAAACACTTTCAATGCCGTCTTTGGCATCACGCGAAACCCCTGGGATATCTCTAAGAGCTGCGCCGGGTCATCGGGCGGATCTGCTGTTGCCCTGGCGACAGGGCAATGCTGGCTGGCCAGCGGGTCCGACCTGGGGGGCAGCCTGCGCACGCCTGCCAGCTTTTGTGGCATCGTTGGGCTGCGTCCCAGTCCGGGCCGCGTGCCCCGCCTTAATCCGGGTGACCCGTTTGGCACCATGAGCGTTGAGGGACCCATGGGGCGCACCGTGGAAGACACCGCGCTGATGCTGGACGCCATGGCGGGTCAGGACCCCCGCGATCCGATCAGTCAGCCGCTGCCTCATACCAGCTTTCGCCAAACCTGTCGCACAGGCGCCCCGCCCCGCCGGATCGCCTACAGTCTGGATCTGGGCGGGATCATTCCCGTCGATCCAGCCGTGGAACAAGTCTTCAACAACGCGCTGAAACAATTGGAAGATATGGGTGTAGAACTGGTCGAAACCTGCCCGGATTTCAGCAATGCGATTGAGGCGTTCAAGATATTGCGCGGCCTGGGATTCGTGAACGGACAGCGTGAAAATTACGAAAAGCACCGCAATCTATTGAAAGACGATGTGATCTGGAATTATGAATACGGGCGCAGCCTGACCGCCGAAGACATTGCCCAGGCACAGCGCTGGCGTGGGGCCATTCATGCCGATGCGGTGCGTCTGTTCACCCAACAGGATTTCGACGCCTTCCTGTGCCCGACAGCCATCGTGCCCCCCTACCCGGCAGAGCAGTTATGGGTCGATCAGGTGAATGGCCAGACATTCGATAACTATATCCATTGGCTGGCCATGGTCTCTGCCATCACCCTGACTGGCTTGCCTGCGATCTCCGTTCCTGCGGGATTTACAGAAGACGGCCTGCCCGTTGGCGTGCAACTGGTTGGTGCCCCCTTCAGTGAGGGACGCTTGCTGGCCCATGCACGGCATTTCGAATCAGCAACCGGTCTAGCAACCGCTGTTCCCATTGATCCAAAGGGAGTCCTTGCTGTCACGTCTTCCTGACTTGCCGCGTTGCACAACAACGTTTAGGTTTGCGATGCAATAAAGCCGCTTTGTGAAGACTTTCAGTGACGCCCAGACCCTATTTTGAGGAGCTTTCCATGGACAGCCCGCGTTTGCACACCGATCTGAATGGTTTCTTTATCGAAGACCTTTACGTTGGCATGACGGCGATCTTTGCCAAGACGATCACAGAAGCGGACATTGTGCTGTTTTCCGGGGTGACGGGTGATATGAACCCCGTCCATGTGAATGAGGAATTCGCCGCCGACACAATGTTCAAGGGCCGCATCGCCCATGGGATGCTAACTGCCAGCCTGATCTCCACCGTTCTGGGTATGAAAATGCCAGGGCCGGGCTGTATCTATCTGAGCCAGGACCTGAAATTCCTGGCCCCTGTGCGCGCTGGCGATACCGTGACGGCAAAGGCGGTAATCCTGGAAATCATCCCGGAAAAAAAGCGGATCGTGTGCAAGACCACCGCCTCCGTCGGGGAGAAGCTGGTTTGCGACGGACAAGCCAAGATGATGGTGCGCAGCCGCGTCGAGGAAGAGGCTAAGGCCGCAAAAGCCTAAGACATCATGTGCAGGCGCATGATGACCTAATTTGCCTGACGCGCTTCTATCGTTGGCACTGCGAAATCCAGAATGACTTTTGTCGGGACTTTCCAGGCATCCGGTTTGTTATAGTTCCCAGCATAAATGACAACCACCATATCCCTGTCAGGATTGACCGTCAGGCGCTGCCCGCCATTGCCAAAGCCAGCGAACCAATCCGGTGGCGTGCCATCGTCAGCCAACCACCACAGGAAACCGTATCGCAAATTCAACGACGTCTCGATGCTGGGGGTCAGCGATTGCTCAATCCATTCCGCCTGAACGATCTGGTTTCCCTGCCAGATCCCCTTATCAATCATCAGGCGCCCGATCTTTGCCAGATCATGGGTCGTCAGACGCAGCCCGGACGAGGCCCCCGTTTTTCCGTTCGACAGTTTCTGCCACTCAAAATCGGTAATGCCTAAAGGATCAAACAGCTTCTGTTTTGCGTAAACATCCAACGGCACTCCCGTCCCTCTGACGATTAAGGCACCGACAAGGGAAGCCGCCCCGCCGCTATATGTCCAATGTGTACCAGGGGAATACAGAACTGGCTGTTCCAGGGCATAGCGTTCGCGGTCCGGCGCATAAGCCATTGCAATTTCACTATTCCGCGTACTGGTATAGGGCGCTGTTTCATCCCATTCCAATCCCATCGTCATGGTCAGGGCATGGCGCACCAGAATGTCCTTTCGGGCGGGATCTGCGATCAAATCCGGATAGTCCGGGAATTGCGCCATCAATGGCTCATCCAATCCCGGCACCAGACCTTCCGACAGGGCGATGCCATACAGCAAACCGGTAACGCTTTTTGTAATGCTGCGCACATCATGCAGGCTGGTTTGGCTATGATCGACACGGCCAATATCCAACCCTTGTCGCTGGTCAAAACCGGTAAAGTAAACTTCCGCAAGGGTCTCACCCCGATGCAAAATCAGGACGCTATGCAGCCCCTTTAACGTGCCTTGAGCAAACGAGTCTCTTATTTTCTGTGCCAGGTCGTTGTCTTGCGCAAGGGCCGCAGAAATGTTCAACGCTCCAAAACTGACTGCCACTGCCAGAAACTGCCGAACTCGCCCCATTTCATACTCCCATTCACAAAATAAAGCGCCGCTACCACACGCAGGAAGGTTTCACGCCTGCGCTTCAACCGCTATCTTCTGAGAATACTATAGCAGTCAGGAACGGTTTGCCTTCATGCAGATTTTTAGAGAACCCAAAGATTATCCATCAGAGCGTTTCGGCGCCGTGATTGTTCTGGGAAATTTTGATGGGGTGCATCGCGGCCATCAGTCCGTCATTGGCCAAGCCGCTGAATTCGCAGAGGCGCAGGGCCGTGACCTTGCTGTTCTAACTTTCGAGCCACATCCGCGTGAATTCTTTCGACCTGACGATCCTCCATTCCGGCTGACCCCGTTCTGGAACAAGGCGCATCTGCTGCAAGCCATTGGGATCGATTCGCTGATCTGCCTGAATTTCGACACGCCGCTGGCCAATCTGGATGCACAGGCCTTTATTGACGAAATTCTGGTGAAGGCCTTGGGAACCGGTGTTCTGGTGGTGGGCTATGATTTCAAATTCGGGAAGGGCCGCACCGGCGATACCGACACCTTGCGTGCCGACACACGCTTTGAAACCCGTATCATTGACCCTGCGGCGGCGGCAACGGGGGAAGTCTATTCTTCAACCCGCATTCGCGATTATCTGAAAAGTGGCGAACCGGGCCAGGCCGCTGCCTTGCTGGGTCGCCCTTTCGAGGTCGAGGGCGAGGTGCTGCACGGCGCTCAGATTGGCCGCACGATTGGTTTTCCAACCGCCAATTTGGATATGAGTGACTATATCCGCCCCGCCTATGGCGTCTATGCGGTTCGGGTCGGGGTAGAGACCGGGCGGGTTGGAGAGACCGTCTGGTGCGATGGTGTCGCCAATTTGGGCATGCGTCCCACTGTTGATGGCCTGAGTGAGAAATTCGAAGTGCACTTGTTTGATTTCGACCGCGATCTTTATGGCACGCATATGCGGGTAGCCCTGATTGAATTCATCCGGGGGGAACGTAAGTTCGACGGCCTGGATGCCTTAAAGGCGCAGATTACAAAAGACTGTCACGCGGCCAAAATCATCCTGGACAACCGCGCCGCGGGCGCGTGATAGTTTGGTTTTTTTTACGCTTACGCGGGCGCGTGATAGTTTGGTTTTTTTACGCTCACGCGGGCGCGTGATGCTGTGTTTATCTATGCTCACGCGTGCGCGTGATGCATTAGATCTCCCAGATCAGTTCTGACGGGCCAGACACAACATTCTGGCGATTCTGAGCCTTCACCCGGTTCGTCACCATACGCGTATGAAGCCCGGATATGATCCGACTGCCCGTCCTCTCAAAGGCAAAGGGCAACACCGCATGCACCAGGCAGCAAAGACCTGCCAGCAGCAAAGGGCCCGCAAAACTGAGCGCGGTTCCCATATGCTCTGTATATGTCTCCCCAACAGAGGATGGGTGCTGTGTGAAAGCGGTGCGGATCATCTTTTATCTCCTGTTCTGGCAGAACGATTTGTTTATTCAGAATAGTATCTACGATAATCGCTGGAATTTGTTTCTAAATATACTATTAAAAATGACTTTCTGTTAAATTTTATGCTATTATTTTAATATATAATGTAAAAATTCACCTAGGATGTATATCATGGATGCAATCGATCACCGAATTTTGGCCGCTTTGCAGGAAGATTCTGCGCTTTCTACCGCAGATCTGGCTGACAGGGTCGGCCTGTCCCCGACTCCCTGTTGGCGGCGGGTTCGACAATTGGAAACAGCGGGATACATTCGAAAGCGCGTCGCGCTGCTGGACCGTGACCTGCTGGGGGTTGGCACGACGGTCTTCGTGTCGATCCGCACCAAAACCCATGCGGCGGACTGGTTGACGAAATTTGCTAAAGTCGTTCAATCCATGCCCGAAGTCATTGAGTTCCACCGGATGAGCGGTGACATTGACTATCTGATGAAAGTCGTCGTGCCGGATATCCCCGCCTATGACGCCTTTTACAAGCGCCTGATTTCGGCCATTGATCTGTCAGATGTCTCCTCAAGCTTTGCAATGGAGGAAATCAAGGCAACGACAACGCTGCCCCTGACCTATTTAAAACAAGCCTGATGACCCTATATATAAGTGCAGATAACACAGCGATTAGGGAGAAAGACCATGGGTGATTTAATCAGCTTTACCTGTCCGGACGGGACGGAAGCCAAAGGCTATCTGGCGACAGCAACTGAGCCAAAAGGCAGCGTTGTCGTGCTGCAGGAATGGTGGGGCCTGAACGACCAAATCAAAGGTGTCGCAGATCGTTTCGCCGCAGCGGGCTATACCGCCCTGGCCCCCGACCTGTACGAAGGCCGGGTAACCCAGGATGCGGATGAGGCCAGCCATATGATGACCGGCCTGGACTGGGTTGGGGCGTCCGAACAGGATACCCGTGGCGCGGTTCAGTATTTGAAAGCCAAAACTGGCACAAAAACGGCTGTTATGGGGTTTTGCATGGGCGGTGCCCTGACCATCATCGCGGGCGTAAAGGTTCCTGAATGTGATGCCTGTGTATGCTTCTATGGCATCCCACCGAAAGAAGCCGCCGACCCCGCCAAAATCTCCGTGCCTTTCCAGGCCCATTTCGCCACCAAGGATGATTGGTGCACCCCACAAGCGGTTGAACAATTGCGCAAGGATATGGCCGGCGTGAAAAGCCCGGTTGATATTCACGAATACGACGGTGAACATGGATTTTTCAATCAAACCCGCGAGGTGTTCAATCGCAATGCAGCCGATGTAAGCTGGGAACGCACAATCAGTTTTCTAAACAAGGTTCTGTGACGCACCACAAACGGTATCAGGTGACAGCACCCCACCCGCCTCCGCGGGTATGAGGAGTGGGCAAAGGTTAACCGCAGAGGGCGTAGAGGAACTGGTGCCCTATAACTTTCCACGTCTGACCTTCAACACCACCCTCCCCCTTCGAGACGCTACGCTCCTCTGGGTGAGGGTGCCTTTGGCGTCAACATCGTCACCCCGGACAACGATCCGGGGTCCAGGGCGGCTGGCGCGATTGGTGCCTGTGGCTCTGGATATCAGCAGGGAACTGACAATCCCACCAATCGTCTCATTCTCATCCTGAGGAGGCGCGGCAGCGCCGTCTCGAAGGAGGGGCTGTAAGTTCGGTGCTTACAGAGGGCTCCCCCTTCGAGACGCTACGCTCCTCAGGGTGAGGGTGCCTTTGGCGTCAACATCGTCACCCCGGACACCGATCCGGGGTCCAGGGCGGCTGGCGCGATTGGTGCCTGTGGCTCTGGATATCAGCAGGGAACTGACAATCCCACCAATCGTCTCATTCTCATCCTGAGGAGGCGCGGCAGCGCCGTCTCGAAGGAGGGGCTGTAAGTTCGGTGCTTACAGAGGGCTCCCCCTTCGAGACGCTACGCTCCTCAGGGTGAGGGTGTCTTTGGCGTCAACATCGTCATCCCGGACACCGATCCGGGGTCCAGGGCGGCAGTCATGGGTGTTGGGGGTCGCGTGCGATATCAGCGAAACACAATACTACTGAGAGTCGAAAAAACACGACGTTAGGACATTGATTTAACGAATAATTCAAGTAATCTCCCGAAATGTCATCAAGCTATCGCCTTCACAGTGGCACAGCGCCGCTTCTCGTCAGTGTTCCCCACTCAGGAACAGCTGTACCCAAAGATATCTCGAATCGACTGACGGATGCGGCCAAGCCGCTGCCAGATACCGACTGGCATGTGGATCGGCTGTATGATTTTGCCGCCGACATGGGGGCCTCTGTGCTTGTCGCGGAATATTCGCGGTACGTCATTGATCTTAATCGACCCCCCGATGATGAAAATCTGTATCCGGGAAAGGCGACAACAGGGTTGGTTCCGGTTGATACTTTCTCAGGCGATGCGATTTATCAGGATGATATTGATCCTGATATGGCCGAAGTCATGGGGCGGATCGATGGGTATTGGATGCCCTATCACACGGCCCTTGCGAAAGAACTGGACCGCATCAAGCAGGAGCATGGTCACGCCGTCTTGTGGGACGCGCATTCTATTGCGTCGCGCGTCCCTCGATTCTTTGAGGGACAGCTGCCCGATTTTAATCTGGGCACCAATATGGACAAAAGTTGCGCGCCAGATCTGGCCCAGGCCGTGCTGGCACAGGCACAAGCCGCCACAGGTTTCACTGCCGTGCTGAATGGCCGGTTCAAGGGCGGATACATTACGCGCAATTATGGCATTCCCCGGGATCATGTTCATGCAATCCAGTTGGAATTGAGCCAGATCACCTATATGCAGGAAAGCGCGCCCTGGCCCTACCTGGACGATAGGGCCAACAAGGTGCGCGCCCATTTGCAACGCATGTTGGAAACCTGCCTGACCTGGAAACCAGCCTAGTGTGGTGCGCGCATATCTGGAATCACCAGGATCCCTGAAAGTGATCATAGATACTCCACAGCCCCATGATTACGAATCCGCAGCCCGCGATCAGTTTCAAGGGGATCATGGTCAATGTGCGTTCTGCAACGGTGCCCAGAAACACCGCCAGAGCGGTTGATAAGACCAACGCAGCGGCGGCGGCACAGAAAACACCAAAAGGTGTCATCGCCTTATCCGTGGCGAACAGAACCGTCGCCAACTGGGTCTTATCTCCCAGTTCCGCAAGGAAAACAGTGATAAAAATGGCAATAAAAGGCTGCATGAAACACTCCAAAAGGGGACCGGCGACAAGATGACGACTCCGAACGGCCGGTCCCTCCGAACCCGATCAGAATCGCCATAGGTCTTGCCAAACCGTGACTGGCCGCCTGTGCCATGGCAGTTGCCAAGTATGTTGACACAGGCCCCTATAAGAAGGGCGGCTACTCCCCTACGGAGTGCGTAGAGGATACCCAGCCGGAACCGGATCGTCAATAGCCTTTAGTTACGGGGGCGGCGTCGTCGACCGGATGCCAGTCTTTCCGCAGGATATTGGGCAATTTCCCGCAATAGCGTGGCAAGTCGGCCGGTTTCCCCCTGATCCGCCTGCGCAAAGAGCGGCATTCGTCCAAGAATCGCCGCCGCCCGTGCTGGATCCATGGCATCAGGCAGCGTAATCAACCAGGATAGCACCGCATCTTCTGCAGCCCCAACCGGAAGGGGTGTGCCACATTGAAACAATCCGGACAGACAATTTTGAGGGTCTAACTTTGTTATTTTTTGAAAGTCTGTCGACTGACCCGTCGAGGTGAAATGTTCTAACGCCGCATAATCAGGATATGCCAGTCCACTCATCGTAACCTCCTCCGGGGCACCCCGCCCGGTCGTTTGGGTTTAATGTGAAGAGCGGCAGGTCTCCTGGCTTGCGGGTCAATGCCGAACCACCCTGCCTTCCCGACAAAAAATTGTCAGTGGCATGAATGGGCGATCGGCTCGCCGCTTACAGTTGCGGGGGCAGCTTCGGCTTTGGCAGCATCAAGATCAATCATGATCCAGACATCCACCGCACCGAATTCCCTTTTGATCCCCTAATGGGAACCGCTCAATATTCAAACAGATTACCTGAAATTTAAACAACGACTAGAGAAAAAGCGACAGGCTTCACCCTGCTACCGTCACTTGACCAAGGGGTATAAGCGCGGTCAAACTAGCGTTGCGATCGGGACCTATTATAGGGGGGTAGAATGCTGGACGGATTACGCCAATCATTGGCAGAGCGATATGAACGCCATAAGCATCGCCCATTCCTGGAAGCGTGCATGGCAACCTGTGCCTTGGTGGCGATTGCGGACGGAGAGGTCTCCCTTTCTGAACGGGGTCGACTGGATCAAATTATCGATGCGATTGACCGACTGAGCATTTTTGATGTGCACGAAGCGATTGATCTGTTCAATGAAACGATAGAAGCAATCAAGGCTGATCCCGCTCAGGGGCGCGAAGATGCCCTAAAACCAATCGCCGACTGCCGCAGCGATGCGGGCGATGCCGTACTATTGGTTAAGGTGGCGCTGGCGGTCGGTCAGGTCGACGGCGTGCTGCTGCCCAGCGAACGCGCCCAGTGCGAAATTATCTGCGAGGCATTGGGCCTCACTCTCAGCGACTTCGAATAAGCGGCTAGTTACCGGCTTCAGGCAGGGGCGCCAAAGTCGGCGCCTGTTCCATGGGTTGCTCCTGTGACACAGCAGGCGCACTCTCGGGTATCTGTGCGCCGGTTGGCGCCGCTGCAGCAGGCTGTTCCTGCGCCAGAGACTCGTAATTTGGGGATAACAGCGCCCCATCCCGAATGTCATTGATGACATCAATCAGATCTGCCGATTGATTCGACATCGCGATCGCAACAGCGGCAAGGCCCACCGCTTTGGCTGGATCAACCCCAATCTTATCCGTGACTTCCTGGCCAAAATTTGGATCACCCAATCGACCAGCCGCCGCCGCCACACGGATCAAGGCCTGATACCTAGGGACGTCAAACCCGCCATCTGGTGTACGCGGCAGAACCACACCCGATTGCGGTTCCGGGATGCGCGCCGCCGTGTCATAGGCCCCCAAGAGATCCCCCGCCGCCAATTGTGCCAGAGAAATTGCCAGCAGGGCAGAATTGAACCCCTGATCGCCCTTATTCTCAAAGGCAATGCGATAGGCTGCACTGATGGTTTTCTGGGCGTCTTCAATACGGCCGCGTCTTGCTTCTGCGATTGCGACCTGGACCAGGGCACGCACCTTTGCCAGATCCGTCTCCAAGACCTCTGATAAATCCCGGGCACGGCTGAAAATCGCCTGATCCGCGCTTTCCAGCCCAACCTTGATCTGGGCACTGAGAACGGCATCCAGGGCATCCGGGACATATTCAGGTAAGGTCGGGAAACCAGTCGGATCAAGCGATTCAGCCAATAATGCGCTGGCCCCTTCCGGGTCATTCTCCAGCCCCCGCCCCAATGCCACTGCGGCCATGATCTGGGCCCGCATCCCGATATAGGGAATATAATCTTTCAGCACCAAAGCTTCGGGCAATTTACCCTGATCGATCAAAACGCGCCCCATTCCCAGAAGGGCCTCAGCGCGGGGCACATCCTCGGTGATCTTGAATGCGGTTTCGAAGGCATCTTTCAGGCGTCCAATCTCTGTTTCCCGCGCCACCAGATATGTGATCGCGCGGAACCGGGCGGATTGATCTTCAATGCGGTCAATCTCTTCTTCAGCCAGTCTGAATAAAGGGACTGCCGCATCAATATTACGCCGCCCCAAAGCCGCAGATACCGCGCTTAATGCCTCCGCTCGATAGGCCCCTTCTGGAACCATGCGCACAACGATCATGCCGCCACGCTGATTGCCTGATTCCACCATTTTGGCAGCCAATTGAATAAGGGCTGGCATCCTGGCATCGCTGGGGCCGTTCATGATATCAAGCTGCGCCGTCGCGAAGGATACCTGCGCCCCGGCTGTATCCCCCGCCACAAGCTGTGCCGCCCCGATATCCATCAGCAGATATGCTTGCGACAGGTCTTGTGATTTGGGTAACAGGCTTGCCTCATCAAAAGTCTGGCGCAGAACGGTTGCGACGGCCTGTTTCGTTGCTTCATCATCGCTGGAATTCAAAATGACCGAGGCTATTTCCCGCAATGTTCTGACCCGGTCCTGACGGTCCGCAATCAATTTGGCCGTCGCCGTCGCGGCTTCGGCAGCCCCCATTTGAGCCAGGCGATTGGCGGCTATTCCATATGTATCAGTGACCTTGTCCGAAGGAGGTTGGTCTTTCACCTCTGCAATCGCGCGGTCCATCCACGCGCGTGCCTCGCTGGCGTCCTTCTGAACAATTCGAACATAGTCGGAAATCCATAGAAAGGACCGAGCACGCCAAACGGGATCAGCAATGCGTTGTGCGATCTCTATCGCCTTATCCATTTGCCGCCGGGCCAGATAAGCGCGCACGACCCCGCTTTGGGCCAACCCGACATCTTCCTCAGACTCAAGCGCAGCGACGGCCAGAAACTGAAGCCGCAACAGAGCGTCCGACAAAATGGCCAAGGTTACGGGATCAACCTCGCTGGCGCGATAGGCATCGCGTTGGGGGCTGAAGCTGGGCTTGGCGATATCATCGGCTGGATTGCCAGTTGATTGCGCAAAACCATGCGATCCAGCGACAGACAGAAAGACACCCAGGCCAAACAGCCCTGCAAAGAACACACGGGCTGTGCGACGACTGGGCATCCAGGCGTTAACCGGCGCTGTCTTGTGCAAATACGCGGTCCAGGATCGTGTCCACATGCTTAACGTGGTAGCCCATGTCAAAGAGTGCGTCGATAGCATCATCACTCAAATGCTGCGCCACATCCTTATCAGATTTCAGCAATTCCTGAAATGATGTGCCGTTTTTCCAGCTTTCCATAGCATTGCGCTGTACTGTGCGATAGGCGTCTTCACGGCTCATGCCCGCCTGAGTCAGTTGCAACAGGACGCGCTGGGAATTGTGCAACCCGCCAAGACGATTCAGATTCGCCATCATTTCTTCAGGATAGACCACCAGTTTTTCCACCACACCGGCCAAACGGTTAAGGGCAAAATCCAGCGTTACCGTCGAGTCTGGACCAATCATGCGCTCCACTGAAGAATGGGAAATATCCCGTTCATGCCACAGCGCGATATTCTCCAGCGCTGGCAGAGCATAGGCCCGCACCATACGCGCCAGGCCCGTCATGTTTTCCGTCAGCACCGGATTGCGCTTATGGGGCATAGCCGACGACCCTTTTTGCCCAGGCGAGAAAAACTCCTCCGCCTCGCGCAATTCGGTGCGCTGCAAATGGCGTATTTCAATCGCCAGATTCTCAATCGACCCGGCAATCACCGCCAGGGTCGCAAAGAAAGCCGCATGACGGTCACGCGGGATCACCTGTGTCGACATCGGCTCTGGTGTCAGACCCAGCTTGTCTGCGACATAGGCCTCAATTGAAGGATCAATATTGGCAAAGCTGCCAATCGCACCGGAGATTGCACAGGTCGCAATATCCGCGCGCGCGGCCAGCAGACGCTGTTTGCTGCGTTGAAAGGCGGCGAAATGGCCGGCCAGTTTCACGCCAAATGTGGTTGGTTCCGCATGAATGCCGTGTGAACGACCGATACAGACAGAATTTTTATGCTCAATCGCGCGGGCCTTCAGCGCAGCCAGAACCCGATCCAAATCAGCTAACAGAATATCAGCCGCCTGGGTCAATTGCACCGCCAGGCATGTATCCAGCACGTCAGAAGAGGTCATGCCCTGATGCACAAAGCGGGAGTCTTCCCCAATATGCTCCGATAATTCCGTCAGGAAGGCGATGACATCATGTCTCGTCTCGCGCTCAATCTCATCAATGCGGTCGATGCGCGCCTGCGTATAGGGTTTGTCACCATTCTTCCAAACCGACTCTGCAGCTGACTCCGGAATCACGCCGCGCTGCGCCAGGGCATCGCAGGCATGGGCCTCGATCAAAAACCAGATGTGGAACCGGTTCGACGGCTCCCAAATTGCGGTCATTTCCGGGCGACTGTAACGCGGGATCATATGAATTCCTATTCCTTGAGAAACAACAAGACCGATCTAGGCAGCGGAATCGCCACCATACAGACCAATGTTAAACGCGATGGAGATGCGGGTTCCCTCCCCACGGAAGGGATCGACGAAATGCTGAAGCCAACTTGGAAACATTAGCATAAGGCCAGGGTCAGGCTCAACTTTCAGCTTTTCCCCAAACGGGCTTCCCGGCAGCGGGATCATCTCAACCGCCAGCCGTGGATCCAGAAAAGAAATCGTCCCATTGAAATGCGTATCATCTGGGTCGGGCGTGCCTGTATCGACATAAAACACGCCAGACACCATGGAAGAGTGATGCGTGTGCAGTCGATGAAATCCACCCCGCCGGCTGACATTCGCCCAGGCGGTTACCTGCGCCTTGCCACTGAAGCCCTTGTCATTGTTCAGTTGCTTGATGAAATCGGCCAATCCAGCGCTGATAATGGATTTCAGTGTTTCAATGGACGGGTCCGGCCATTTCATTAAGTCCGTATCGGAATGCCAGCCATTCACCAGCGCACGATCAATCCCATCCGGATAGGCCTGTTCCCGGTCAAGAATGACGCGCCGCAGGTCCGACAGCAAATCGGCATCCTGTATCCGGCGTGTCAGGATCGGTGTTGGCCATGCCAGCAGCATGCCATTAGACAGGTTTTGATGCAGCGCCATACCGGGAATCCTGTTTCGCCCATTAAGGTGCTTTTTTAGCGATAGAGTCGGGTTGCCACAAGCCAGCGAATGGCGACCGACCAGACCGCACAATAGGTCACGACTGCTGTGAGAAAGAATCATCTTGTCTCGGGCAACAAAAAGGGAGTACCAAAATCGGGTCTTTTGAGGGTTCTAAGTGGCTGAAACACTGCCTGCCCTCACGGTAATGACTTTTTTTGGAGGAAACACATGCCCGACGGGATGCAGCAGAACGACCTTAGCGCCTTTTGGATGCCCTTTACCGCCAATCGCCGGTTCAAGGCTGATCCGCGCATTCTGGTCTCAGCCAAGGGCATGTATTACAAAAGTGCAGAGGGCAAGGATATCCTGGACGGCACCGCTGGATTGTGGTGCGTCAATTGCGGTCACGCCAACCCGAGAATTGTTGAAGCCGTGCAACAGCAGGTCGCCCAGCTGGATTTCGCCCCGACCTTCCAATTCGGCCATCCCAAGGCCTTCGAACTGGCCAGCCGCATGCGCGATATGTTCCCAGCCGGTCTGGACCATGTGTTCTTCACCAATTCCGGATCAGAGTCCGCTGATACCGCGTTGAAGATCGCGCTGGCGTATCAGCGCGCCCGCGGTCAGGGTACCCGTACCCGCCTGTTGGGCCGCGAACGGGGCTATCATGGTACCGGCTTTGGCGGTATTTCCGTTGGCGGTATTGTGAAGAACCGGATGTATTTCGGCTCCTTGCTGGCCGGGTCCGACCATGTGCGCCACACGCATGATCTGGAACACAATGCTTATACCAAGGGCGAACCGGAATATGGTGCCCATCTGGCCGATGATCTGGAACGCCTGGTCACGCTGCATGATGCCAGCACGATTGCGGCCTTCATCGTAGAGCCCATGGCGGGCTCAACCGGCGTGCTATTGCCCCCGAAAGGCTACCTGAAGCGCATTCGGGAAATCTGTGACAAGCACGGCATCGTGCTGATTTTTGATGAGGTTATCACCGCCTTTGGCCGTCTGGGTTATGCCACAGCAGCAGAACGCCTGGGCGTTATTCCAGACATCATCACCTGTGCCAAGGGCCTGACCAATGCGACCATCCCGATGGGCGCAGTTGTGACCAACAAGAAGATCCATGACACAATGATGGATTCTGCGGATGCCGCGATTGAGTTATTCCATGGCTATACCTATTCCGGCCACCCGGTAGCTGCCGCCGCCGGTGTTGCGGCGATGGACGTCTATAAGGAAGACGGGTTGTTTGAAAACGCGCTGGCGCTGGAACCTTATCTGGAAAATGCGATCCACGGCCTGAAGGGCCTGCCCAATGTGATCGACATTCGCAATATGGGCCTTGTCGCCGCCGTAGAACTGGCCCCCCGCCCCGGTGCCCCGGGAGAGCGCGGCTATGACGCCATGGTACAGGCTTTCAACAAGGGCCTGATGATCCGCGTCACCGCCGACATCATCGCCCTCTCCCCACCCTTAATTGCTGAAAAATCCCATATCGACGATATGGTCAGCATGCTGGGCGATGTGTTGAAAGACGTCGCGTAGGCACTATTCTTCACCGCTTGAGCGCGCCGCCCTGGATACCCGCTTCCGCGGGTATGACGAGGTCTATCCACCGCCGTCACCCCGGACATCGATCCGGGGTCCAGGGCGGCAGGTGCGATCCATGCCTGTGGCCCTACGCGGATGTGACGAGAGGTAAAGGTTAACCGCAGAGGGCGCAGAGAAGGCGCGAAGAACGCTGAGGGATTGGTGCGTCATGGCGTTCCACTTCTGACCTTAAGCACCACTCTCATCCAGAGGAGGCGCATTCGCGCCGTCTCGAAGGAGGACTTGTAAGCGCGGTGCTTGCAGAAAGATCACCCTTCGAGACGCTGCGCTCCTCAGGGTGAGAGAGTATTTGTCTAATACATCGTCACCCCGGACATTGATCCGGGGTCCAGGGCGGCAGGTACGCCTGTTTGCTAGTATAGGATCCCGGCCTCTGCCAGATACTGAGCCAATGCATCAGAGTCGGTAAACAAATGCCCCCGAAACCCACAAGCCTTTGCGGCGGCGATGTTTTCGGGGCGGTCATCGATAAAAAGGGTTTGGGCTGGGTCCACTGAAAAGCGCTGGACCACAAGATCATAAATCGCGGGGTCCGGCTTAATCACCCCTTCATAGCCCGACACGACACGACCGTCGAAATCGTCCAGAAACGGATAGATTTTCACCGTCGCCTCAAAATTCTCCACCCCATAATTCGACAGCGCATAGATCGGATATCCCGCCGCCTTTAATCGCGCCATGATATCAACAGTGCCATGAATTGGCCCCGAAATCGTCTCCACCCAGCGATACCGATAGGCTTTGGCCGTTTCCAGATGCTGCGGACAATCCGCCGCAATTTCCGCCAGTTGGGCTTTCCAGGTCTGACCACGATCCATTGCCAGAATACGATCATGGGTCACCGCATTTTCCCGAAAATCCTGAATCGCCGCCGCATCTGGTAGCAGTTTCTTTAGCAAATTGTCTGGATTCCAATCGACCAAAACATTGCCAATATCAAAAAGGACGTATTTGAAGGTCATCGATATAGCCTCAGCTCAGCCACGGAAAAACGCCCCCGACACTGGTCGGGGGCAGTTTAACAGGGAGCACCAGGGCGCAGCCTTACTACCGTGCAAGGCGGCTGCGCCAGAGGGCCCGACGAATAGGGTAGGGCCGGGCCCTTACGAGCACCCGCTTGTCGCGCCACACGTGACGCATTTCATGCAGGTGCCGTTCCGAACGAGGGTCATATTTCCGCAATCCCCACAGGGATCTCCCTCGTACCCTTTCGCGCGTGCCTCGCGGATTTTGTCCAGGCGATCCTCCACGGCAACACGCACATTTCCGTCGACCTTGACGGCGGTCTGCACCGTCCCGGTCTCCACAATTTGAACAGTGCCAGCCTGAGCAGCATTGGCAGGAAGCCCCCTGCCCATCTGCGACATGACACTGGTATAGGCCGTCAAATCTGCCTTACGCACGAACCCACGGCTGGTAATACGGTTCAGCGCTTCAAGCGCATGCGCATTGACTTCAGGAAGATTGGCTTCCTTGTCCCCGCCCCCGGTCGTATCGGGCATCATATCTTCCGGCTGAACATGGGCCAGATCATCGCGCCCCAGATAGCTGATCGCAACTTCGCGGAACAGGTAATCCAGGACAGAGGTCGCCATCTTAATGGCCTCGTTGCCTTCGACCATGCCTGACGGTTCGAACCGGGTGAAGGTATAGGCCTCGACGAATTCTTCCAGCGGAACACCATATTGCAGGCCAATCGACACGGCGATGGCGAAGTTGTTCATCAGGGAGCGGAAGGCAGCGCCTTCCTTATGCATATCGATGAACAATTCACCCAATGTGCCGTCTTCATATTCACCGGTACGCAGATAGACCTTGTGACCGCCAACGATCGCCTTTTGGGTATAGCCCTTGCGGCGATGCGGCAGGCGCTTGCGCTCCACCTGTTTCTCGATGATGCGCTCAACAATCCGCTCGGCAACCAGGGGGATCTGTTCCGCCTTATTGGCCTCTGCCATTTCGTCGCGCAGGTCCTCATCATCCAACAGAGACGAGGCCAAAGGCTGCGACAGTTTCGATCCATCCCGGTAGAGCGCATTCGCCTTGATACCCAGCGTCCAGCTCAGCTTGTACGCAGCCTTGCAATCCTCAACCGTTGCCCCGTTGGGCATGTTGATGGTTTTGGAAATCGCCCCGGAGATGAAAGGCTGAGCCGCTGCCATCATGCGGATATGGCTGTCGGTGGACAGGTACCGCTTGCCAGTCTTGCCACAGGGATTGGCGCAATCAAAGACGGGCAGATGCTCGGCCTTCAAATGCGGCGCGCCTTCCAGCGTCATCGCGCCACAACAATAGATATTAGCTGCCTCAATGGCTTTGCGAGAGAAACCAAGTGCGGCCAGCATATCAAAAGACATGGAGTCCAATTGAGTTGCGCTGAGCCCCAGAATATCTGTGCAGAACGCCTCCCCCAATGCCCATTTGTTAAAGGCAAATTTGATATCAAACGCATTGGCCAGGGTCGATTCCAGCTTCGCCAGTTCTTCCGGACCAAAGCCCTTTTCCCGCAAGGTTTCGTGGTTGATACCCGGCGCATTGACCAGGCTGCCATGCCCAACGGCATAACGTTCGATTTCCCCGATTTGTTGATCGTCATAGCCCATATTGCGCAGGGCTTCCGGAACGGTCCGATTGATGATCTTGAAATAGCCACCCCCGGCCAGCTTCTTGAATTTCACCAGCGCAAAATCAGGCTCAATCCCGGTCGTATCGCAATCCATCACCAGACCAATAGTCCCGGTGGGCGCGATCACGGTTGCCTGGGCATTGCGATAGCCATGGGCCTCCCCGGCCTTGACGGCGCGATCCCAGGACTCCGCTGCCGCCTTGGCGATACGGGGATCCGGGCAATTGGGCACATCCAACGGGACGGGCAACACTGCCAACCCCTGATAACCATCGGCCCAGCCATGGGCGGCCATGCGGTGATTGCGCATCACGCGCAGCATATCCTGGCTGTTATCCGCATAGCCTGGGAAAGCACCCAGTTCAGCGGCCATTTCAGCAGACGTTTCATAGGAAACACCGGTCATCAAAGCCGTGATGGCCCCACAAAGGGCGCGGCCTTCATCGGAATCATAGGATAGGCCACAAGACATCAGCAGACCGCCAATATTGGCATAGCCCAGTCCCAATGTACGATACCGGTAGGAGCGTTCGGCAATGGCAACCGACGGGAATTGCGCCATCAGCACGGAAATTTCCAGGGTCAGCGTCCACAACCGCACCCCATGGGTGAAGCCTTCAATGTCAAAGCTGCGGTCATTGCTGCGGAACTGCATCAAGTTGAAGGATGCCAGATTGCACGCCGTATCATCCAGGAACATGTATTCAGAACAGGGATTGGATGCATTGATCCGACCGGATTGCGGGCAGGTATGCCAATCATTGATCGTAGTATCAAATTGAATACCGGGATCCGCGCTGGCCCAGGCGGCATGGCCAACCTTTTCCCAAAGGTCTGCTGCCTTGACGGTCTTATTGACCTTGCCATCGGTACGATTGATCAGATTCCAATCCGCGTCGGCTTCTACCGCACGCAGGAAGTCATCAGTGACCCGGACCGTGTTATTCGCATTTTGCCCTGATACGGTGTTATAGGCATCTGAATCCCAATCCGTATCATAGGTTGGAAATTCAATCGCGGTATAGCCCTGCTGGGCGAACTGAATAACCCGCTGGACATAGTTTTCCGGGATCATCACGCGACGGGCGGCGCGAATTTCGTCTTTCAGCGCCTTGTTGCGCTTGGGATCAAACCGCGCATCTCCTGTCAGGACAGCGCCATCGTCCAGGCGCCCTTCATGACAGGCTGCCATGATCGCGTTCAGGTGATGGGCGTGCAGTTTGGAACCGGTGACCAGGGCGGCAACCTTCTGCTCTTCGATCACTTTCCAATCAATGAAGCTTTCGACATCCGGGTGATCGATATCGACAACCACCATCTTTGCTGCACGTCTTGTCGTGCCGCCAGACTTGATCGCGCCCGCGGCCTTGTCCCCGATTTTCAAGAAGCTCATTAAGCCAGAGGATCTACCACCGCCTGACAGGGCCTCCGTCTCGCCCCGCAAGCGGGAGAAATTGGTGCCCGTGCCGCTGCCATATTTAAACAGGCGCGCCTCGCGGACCCAAAGATCCATAATGCCATTATCATTCACCAGATCGTCTTCCACCGATTGAATGAAACAGGCATGAGGCTGGGGATGTTCATAAGCGGTCTTAGAGCGGGTCAGTTTCCCGGTCTTGTAGTCCACATAATGGTGGCCCTGGCTGGGCCCATCGATGCCATAGGCCCAATGCAGCCCGGTATTGAACCATTGCGGGCTGTTCGGCGCCGCCATCTGCTTGGCCAGCATATAGCGCATTTCGTCGAAATAGCTGCGGGCATCTTCCGCGCTGTCGAAATAGCCACCCTTCCAGCCCCAATAGGCCCAGGTACCAGCTAAACGATCAAAAACCTGCGTCGCCTTGGTTTCGCTGCCACTGCGTTCGCCTGCAGGCAGGTCAGCCATTGCCGCCTCATCAGGCACACGGCGCCACAGGAAATCAGGAACATCCTTTTCCTTAACAGCCTTTGTCACCGCAGGGACACCTGCCTTGCGGAAGTATTTCTGGGCAATCACGTCCCCTGCCACCTGGCTGAAATGGGACGGAATTTCAATATCCTTCAACTGAAAAACAATCGTACCGTCGGGGTTACGAATTTCAGAATTGGTCTTGCGGAATTGGATCGCCGCATAAGGCGACTCGTTTTTCTTGGTAAACCGTCTTTCAATACGCATCTGAAACCAAACCCCCTTGGCTAACGGGCAATCCGCAAAGCACTTCTTCCAAAAACACAGCATTCCCATGAAACTGGGGAACCCAATGTCCCATTGCTTTTCGGACGACCAACTCTACATGTTGTGAACTGATCAACAGAGTACACCATCTGTTGTCAGACACAATATGCAGTGGGCGATTTTTTTACATTTCTATATCTTGATTTCTGAAAGACTCGCGAGACTCATTGGGATTCCGGGCAAAATTATAATTTTCCATGGATTTAACCATCGCCATAGGCTAACCACTGCACCGTCGGGCTGGACGGATGGGAACGGTTTTGCCATAGTCCCAACCGTCCAGCGACGCGAGAGACATCGGTTAAGCATCAGACACAGACGGGACTTATCCAGCCATGGCGAATGCAATCACCCGGTTGATGACCTGGTTACATGGAGAGCGGGTCGGCGACGATCCACTTGGCAATGTGTATTATCAAGATCGCAAGACGACAGCAGGACGTCGGCGGCGTCGCTGGGTGATTTATTCCAATCCCCAGGATGAGGCATCTACAGTGCCACCCGACATGCATGCCTGGCTGCATTATACGGTCGATGCCTTCCCAGAGCCGAAAAGTGGCCATAAATATGCCTGGGAAAAGGATCACCTTCCAAACCTGACCGGCACGGCGGGGGCTTATCTGCCGCCGGGTCATACTTTAAAGCCGGGCAAACGCCCCGCCGCGACGGGAGATTACGAAGCCTGGTCGCCTGAATAATCGCCGTGCTGCATGGCGCATTGATGCCAATGGCACCGCGCGACGCCTTATAAGGAAGCCTGAATGGCCCGCATGTCCACCGATACCCGGCATATCCTGATTGGGGCCGCCACCTGCGTGGCAATCGCGCTGTTCTTTGTGCTGGGCTATAGCGGGAATCCAGCCAAGAGGGAAGGTAACGGCTATCGGTTGTTTGGCATTTATGAAGATGCCAGTGGTCTTTCCGCAGGCAGCCCCGTCCTGATGGCCGGCCTGCCCGTCGGGTCCGTGCGCACCTTGCTTTTGGATAAGAACACGAATGAAGCCGTGGTCCAGATGACTATAACAAACGGTTACGAAATTCCCGTCGACAGCGAAGCCAAGATTATAAGCAACGGCCTGGCGGGTGGAAAATACATACGCATTGTGCCAGGCGGCGATTTGACCATGCTGCAACCAGGCGAAACATTCCAATATGTGCGCGGGTCGATTGATTTTTTCTCACTATTTGAACGAATCATTAAAATGGGCGAAGCCAAGAAGGCTGAGAAAGAATCTAATGCAAACAGCACAAATTAACCCCTAAGACGACAGCCACGGATGAGAACTCTATGCAACGCAGCCTAATAGAAACCATCATGGGGGCGATCGTGTTGATCGTCGCGGGCCTGTTTCTGTATCTGGCCTATCAAACCACTGATATCGCCCGCGATAGAGATGGTTATACCCTGGTGGGGCGATTTGGCGCGGTCGATGGCCTGACGCTGGGGTCGGATGTGCGTATCGGCGGTGTTAAAGTTGGCACCGTGTCAAAAGAAGAAATAGACCCGGAACTGTATCAGGCGGTCGTTACCCTGACGATCGACGAGGGTGTTCAGATTCCAAAAGACACGACCGCTGCCATTGCCAGTGATGGCCTGTTGGGGGGGCAATTCGTGAAGCTGACCCCAGGCCGGGACAATACGCTGCTGAAAGACGGGGAAGAAATCACGGATACCCAGGACGTTGTGGCCATCGAAGACCTGTTGGGTCGCGCCATATTCCTGATTACCGATCAGTAACTTGAAGGATTGACCATGACCGCTGTTACCCAGACCTGGGATCCCGACCGCTATCGCAAGAATGCGGGTTTCGTGGCAGAACTCGGGATGCCTGTCGTTGACTTGCTGGCACCCAAGCCGGGTGAGCGGATACTGGACCTGGGCTGTGGCGATGGGGCCCTGACGCAAAAGCTTGTGGCGCTTGGTTGTGATGTCAAAGCCGTCGACGCCAGCCCGGATCAGATCCGGAAAGCTGTGGAAGAAGGTCTGGATGCACAGGTCATGAATGGTCAGGACCTGACCTTTGGGCCGGAATTTGATGCAGTTTTCAGCAATGCCGCGCTGCATTGGATGACAGGTGCGGATGCGGTCCTGGCCGGTGTGAAGCGCGCCCTGAAACCCGGCGGGCGCTTTGTGGCGGAATTTGGGGGGGCTGGCAATGTTCAGACCATTCGCACCGCCCTGCGGGTGGCCGTTGCCGCCAGGGGTGTTGATCCCGACAGCGCTGATCCGTGGTATTTTCCGACCCCTGAAAGCTATCGCGCAAAGCTGGAAGCCTGTGGATTCAGCGTCGCCCATATGGAACTGATCCCGCGCCCAACGCCCCTGCCCGGCGACATTGACGGTTGGCTGGCCTCTTTTGGCGAGAGCTTCCTGATGCGCCTGGACATCGCCCAGCGTGATGACGCGATTTCAGAAATCCGGGACTCCCTGCGCCCCATGCTGATGAATGAGGAAGGCATCTGGATCGCCGATTATGTGCGCCTGCGTTTCGCAGCTACGGTGCCGGTATGAGGATCGCCGCGACCATCCTGTTCGGGGCTGTGCTGGTATGGTCCAGCGCCGCCCAGGCCGATCCTAAGCAAATTGCCGTCTTGCAGGGCCTGGACAAGGTCACGGCCCGCACCTCCACCTTTGAAGTTCCCATCGATCAATCAATTGATTTCGGCGCCCTGCGCATCCGTGTGCGCCATTGCGACAAGACCCCACCAGAAGAACGCCCGGAAGCCACCGCCTTTGTTGAAATCGACGAATTGCGCCCCGGCCAGGAACAAAAGGTCCTGTTCACCGGCTGGATGTTCGCCTCCAGCCCCGGTCTGCATGCGGTGGAACACGCCGTTTATGACGTCTGGCTGCTGGACTGCAAGGACCCGTCCTGATCTTTAAAACCCATCGTCATTTTGCAGGATTGCCGTTCTGACCAACGGCATCCTCTGTATCCCTGTTTTCGGATAACCTTATCGATACGAATCTTTAACGAATCTGATTCGTATCAAAAACTCATAAACATTAATCTTTAAAGCTGAAGACTTTATAAGAATTCAGATTTCAATATTTACTGTTCAATATTTAATTAAACTTGTTATGCTGGCACGAAAGTTGCTGTAAAAGCCTTAGAAACGCCTGATTCGACGAATCGATATCGCTGACGACACCGCCAGAGGATGGAGACATGCGCTTAGGTCTGCCGGAATTCGTGCAAAACCCTGAAAACAGATGCCCGGTCATTCTGTTGCTGGATACGTCTGCATCGATGCGCGGTGAACCAATGGCGGAATTAAATGCCGGGCTGCGCGCCTTTCATCATCAGATCATGACCGACGACTTGGCCAGCCTGCGCATCGAACTATCCATCATCGCCTTTGGGGGAGAGGCCCGAATGGTGCAGGATTTCGTGACCATGGAAGAAGACGGCCCGCCGCATTTAGAAGCCGGCGGAGATACACCAATGGGCGCTGCGATGGATTTGGCCCTGCGCATGGTGGACGCCCGCAAGGCCGTCTATCGCGCCAATGGCATTCACTATTACCGCCCCTGGATATTCCTGATCACCGATGGCGCCCCGACCGATGGCGAGGCCTGGCAGCACGCGGCGATGGACATGCAAGAAGCGGATCTGACCGGACGTGCGACATTTTTCACCGTCGGTGTGCAAGGGGCAGATATGGATATCTTGCGGGAAATTGCATCACCCAATCGCCCGCCCCTGATGCTGCGGGGCCTGAAGTTCCGTGACCTGTTCCAATGGCTTTCGGCCAGTGTTCGCCGTGTCTCCCTCAGCCGGATCGATGGGGAGCGTCTGATGCTGCCGCCCGTCACGGGCTGGGCAGAAATTCACCCATAGAGGATCACTGCAATGTCCTGGATGGCCGCGCTGGATTATCGACAAGGCACCGCCCATCGCGCGGCGGGCATCCCCTGTCAGGATTTCGGTCGGCTGGTGCAACTGGATGAAGATACGGTCATCGCAGCCCTGGCGGACGGGGCCGGATCCGCGCGATTCAGCCATTATGGGGCCCGTGCTGCGGTGGATTGCGCCCTGCCCTGGCTGAAGGATCGACTAAGCAAGAATCGGGGCGTTCAGGGTCGACTAACCACTCTGTCGATTGACGTTTTATTCGATGGATTGGTTCAAACAATCCAGAAAGAATTGAACCGGATTGCCCATGAGAACCGTCATGCGCCGCGGGATTATGCCTGCACCCTGACGCTGATCGCGCTGTCTCCCAATGAAATCCACGCCGCCCAGATCGGCGATGGCCTGGTCGTCGCACGGCAACGAGAAGGGGACTATACCCTGTTGATTGCCCCGGATCATGGCGAATATGTAAATGAAACCAGTTTCATCACGGACCTGGATGCTCAGGATCACCTGCATCTGTCCTCGCTTGCCGCGCCGATCCGGTTCGTTGGGGCGGCAACGGATGGTCTGGCCGGTGTTTCTGTCGATAATCGCCAGAACAGCCCCCATGCACCGTTTTTCGCGCCGATGGAGACATTTGCGCGGCAATCCACCTGCGCTGGTGACGTGCACAACGGCATTCGGGATTTTCTGGCCTCTCAGCGGCTGGCAGAGAAAAGCACCGATGATCTCTCCCTGATGCTATGTGGTTGGCAGGGATATGGCAGCGCATGACAGCCCCGATCCCGCGGATAGACTTATTTGATACGGATGGTAGCCCCCTGGCCCTGGGACCCCGCTTGCATGACAGCGGCGAGGCAACACTGTTCCAGCATGGCGATGCCCCCGACCTGTTGATCAAACTGCATCACGCCCCAACAGAGGCCTTGCGCGATAAGCTGGCTCTTCTGCCTGATCTTGCGCCGGTTGATCCGTCATTGGATACACGACACAGAAATTTCGCCTGGCCGGTCTCTACCGTCTATAACAGTGCAGGGGCGGCAGTTGGTGTCATATTGCCGGTTGTGCCGGGCGCGCGCTCTGTCATCGCCATCAGCAACGCAAAATTACGGGCAAAGCGCGCCGCAGAGATGGATTGGCATTATCTGCACGCCGTCGCCGCAAATATCGCCTTTCTGTTTGAACGGCTGCACGATCAGGGCATCATCATCGGGGATGTGAAGCCTGAAAACATTCTAATTGATGACCGGGCGCTAGCAACCCTGATCGATTGTGATTCCGTTCAGATCGTGGGGCCGGATGGCACGCCTTATCTGTGTACGGTTGGCAGTGAAGGCTTCACCGCACCGGAATGGATCGGTCGCCGTTTTACGGAAGGGCCCAGAGACATCGCATCCGACCGGTTTGGCCTGGCAGTGGTCCTGTACCAATTGCTGACCGGCGCGCATCCCTGGACCGGTGAGTGGATGGGATCGGGAGAGCCGCCCAGTCGGGACCAATTGATCCGCAGCGGTGACTGGCCGTTCAAGCCTGGGGCTCGCCTGCGCCCTGTGCCCGGCATGCTGTCCCTGGATGCGTTGGCCCCCGGCGTCGCGTCCTTGTTTCGACAGGCATTCATTGCCGGGGCCAAAGACCCCAATGATCGCCCCAGTGCTGCAGAGTGGCATGGGGCCCTGTGTACCGCCCTGGCAGAGTTGGATGTGTGTGAGACGCACAGCCACCATCACTATGATGAAAGCCTGTCGGCCTGCCCCTGGTGCATCCGTGTGAAGGCAGGCCTGCCAGATTTATTTCCCAAGCCCGATACACCGCGCGACCCGTTTGCCCCGCTGATCCTGGCGTTTGAGCGAGCCTTAGCGCGGGGCGACACCCGAATGGCGGTTGACTTATGGCGTGGCAATCCGGTTCTGGCGCGATGCGAGGATCTGAAGCGCCTGATCCCCCAAATGCGCCAACTTGACGCCGCCATCACAGCCCTGGATCAATGGATTGAAGCCTATGCCCGCGTCCCACAGGATATCGGCGAATTGGCCAGTCTGGTGGAAGATTTTCCAATCCTCAGCGACCCTAGCCTGTTTGGTCACGAGGAAATAGACGGTCAGCCTATTGCAGAAACGGTCAAGTCGATAGCGGATGCAGCGGTAACGATCCCGCCAACGCCCTATCAGACAATTGAAATCACAACACAACCAGCACAGTCTGTGACAGCGATCCGCCCCTCCCCTGTGGCGGCCCCGGCGCAATCACTCGATCCTTTAATCAACGATTGCGTGGTAAGCTATACAATCGAAAATGGATGGCGTGGATTGCGACCAGCGCGATTGATCCTGGCCGTTGAAAAGTCCTGTGTGATTCCATCCCTAACTTTATCTGATGAAGAAACCGGCGACTGCGTGCTGCACATTCCGGCGCAACGATTGCGCGGCGCAACCAGCCTACCCTTCGATACGCCTGATGGTCGGATTACACTTATTTTGCACACCACACAGGACAGCGATAAGCGGCACATCAAAATAAACGGGCCGTCCCGGCGCGCCCGGACCCTGGGCATCACAGGCGCAGTCCTGCCGCTTTCAACGCAAATGGCCTAGCACGATTTATTGGAGTATCCGGATATGGAACACTTTACGCCTGTTACTGCGCTTGCCGGTGGCGCGCTGATCGGACTGTCAGCGACCCTTTTTTATCTGGGGCTGGGGCGCGTTGCAGGGATCAGCGGAATACTGGGCGGGCTGCTCACCAGCAGCCCGGAGCGGGGCTTCAGGCTGTGCTTTATTCTGGGTCTGATCGGGGGCGCAGCGGCGCTGTATTGGGGATTTCAACGCCCTCCCGCTGTCATCACTCAGGTATCCTGGCCCTGGCTAATCGTGGCTGGCTTGCTGGTTGGCTATGGCACGCGATTGGGATCAGGCTGTACCAGCGGTCATGGCGTTTGTGGCCTGGCCCGGGGCAGCCTGCGGTCCTTGATCGCAACAGGCACCTTTTTCGCAATCGCCCTGATCACGGTTTACATGATGCGCCATGTTCTGGGTTGGGGGGGCTGAGGTCATGAGAACCCTGATCACGGCAACAGTGTCTGGCATCCTGTTTGGGGCGGGTCTGGCGCTGTCTGGTATGATGAACCCGGCAAAGGTTATCGGCTTTCTGGACCTGTTCGGCGATTGGGACCCCAGCCTGGCCTTTGTCATGGCGGGCGCGATGATCGTGGCGATGATTGGGTATCGGATTGGGCGCCATCGATCCCAGCCGGCCTTTGACAGCACCTTTCACCTGCCAACCCGCACCGCCATAGATCGACATCTGATCCTTGGGGCGGTGTTGTTCGGACTGGGTTGGGGGATTGCCGGTCTGTGCCCGGGCCCAGCGCTTGCCGCCCTGGTCACGGGATCTACAGATATTCTGATCTTCACAGCCGCCATGATGCTGGGCATATACGGCTTCCGCGTGATCGGACCGCACTAACAAGCCCGGAACGACCCCCGCCAACGCGCTGGCGAGAGTCGAAGAGGATCATGCTGCCTTTGAACAGGCCAACATATCGAAACCAGTGCCAGTTTCCAGATAGGATTTAAGGCTGGAGAGCACCAGCGGCCAGCCCTTACTGACCCCCTCTGCCATGCCGCTGCCCGCTTCCAGTTCGATATGCGAAACACTTAACCGCACGCCATTTTCATGCGGGTCGATCTCGAATATCACACGGCTATAGCTTTCCGGATTATCGGCTTCCGATGCGCCCGCCCAGGTGATGACCAGCCGGTTTGGCGGAGTCACTTCGACGACTTCTCCAACGACTTGAACGGAGCGCGCATCATTGTCGCGAATATGCGCCCATTTCGATCCAGGTGTCCAATCCGAGACATTTTCATGCCCCCAATATTGCCGCGCTATTTCTGGGTTGGTAATCGCATCAAACACTTTTTCCGGTGTTGAGGTGATATAGGTCACATAAACAAAGCTGGTCTTTTCCCTGGTCATTCGTTTTTCCCTTCAAGCTGTGTTTTCAGGTCATGTAACAAACCAAGTCTCTGATGTTCGAATTTCCGGACCCATCTTTCATAGACTTCATACAGGGGTACCGGGTTGATAAAGTGATGTTTCTCCCGACCCCGCCGTTGGCTGCTCACCAGATTGGCATCTTCCAGTATTCCCAGATGTTGCGTCGCCGACTGGCGGGTCATGTCCAGCCTCTGGCATAACTGCCCAAGTGTCTGGCCATTGTTTTCACACAACATATCCAACAACAGTCTGCGAGTAGGATCGGCTAGTGCTTTAAAAACCTTATCCGTATGCATCAGCCGTTCTTACCTTCCGTCTTGCATAAAAATAATATGCAGGCATTTACCTGCATGTCAACAAACAATTTGAAGATGCAATACCAGCCGCAGCTGGATGTCATACTTTCGACAATGATGAAAAGATCCATGCACCCGGATCAATTGCGCCAGAAATCGCGATCAAATGCGACCAGCAGGGCCAATACTTCCAACCGCCCGGCCAACATCGCCACGACCAGCACCGCCTTCGCTGCATCGGGCAAGGATGCGAAATTCCCTGCTGGTCCAACAATTGGTCCCAGTCCTGGGCCAACATTGGTAATGGCTGTCAGGCTGGCGGTATAGGCGGTGACAAGATCCAGCCCCAACAGGCCCAGTATAATCGTAACAAACCCAATCGTGGCAATGAACACCGCCAGAAATGCCAAAACCGACATCGCAACGTCATTGGTCAGAACCTTGCCATTATAGTGGATCGGGATCACGCGATTGGGGCTGAACAGGCGCTTCACATGGGCGCGCACCACCAACAGCACGACCTGGAACCGATAGACTTTTATTGCCCCAGATGTTGATCCACTGCAGCCCCCAACAAACATCGCGAACAAGAAAATCGCCATCGCGCCGGGCCCCCAGACGCTATAATCCTCTGTCGCGAATCCTGTCGTTGTCACAACCGATGTTAGATTAAAGGAGGTCAACGTTAAGGCCTGTCCAAAAGATATATCCCGCACGCTTTGCAGCCAAAATGCCATGCCAACGCATAAGACGAGCAGAAAGCCAATGAACCCCCGGACCTGCTGATCCTTAAACAGAGCCTTTGGACGACCATAAATGGTTTGGATATACAAAACGAAGGGCAAGGCTCCTAAAATCATGAAAATCGTCGCCACCCAGTGCAGACGCAAATCCGTAAAATAGGCAAAGGACGCATCATGGGTCGAATATCCGCCCGTCGAAAGAGTCGCCATAGCATGGGTGATCGCATCAAACCCATTCATGCCAAATTCAAAGAACAAGGCGGCACACAGGGCTGTCAGGATCACATAGACCGATAACAGCGTCACAATCGTCTTAAGGGCAGAGGCGACCTTTTCCGGGGAAATATCGGAGCTTTCGATTTTAAAGAGCTGCATACCCCCGACCCGCAGCAAAGGAAGAATCAAGACCGCCACGGCAATGATCCCGATCCCACCGATCCATTGCAGGATCGCCCGCCACAACAATATACCGGGCGGCATGGTATCCAGCCCGACCAACACCGTGGAGCCCGTCGTTGTCACCCCCGACACAGATTCAAACAGGGCATCAACCGGTTCGATGGACAGGCTGAGAAAGGGTATCGCCCCCAGGACTGAAACCGCCAGCCAGCCAAAGATCGTTGCCAGAAAGGCCTGACGAAGATCCAGGGTCAGCGACATAGAACTCAGGGTGGAGAGCACCAGCGCCAATCCAATGAAAACCGCCAGTGCGCCGGACATGGCAAATGGCACCCAGTCGCGATTGTGGACCATCAAATCCGCAATGGCGGGCATCATCAGCAAAACGCCGACCAGTCCAGAAATCCAGCCCAGAATATGGGCGACGGGGCGAACATCAATCATGATAAGAGTCCAGAATTACCGCGAAGGGCACATTAACCAGACTATCCGCCCGCGCTCAACACCATCTCATAAGCCGGCAGCGTTAGGAAGGTTGGAAAATCTTCCGCCAGGGCCATTTTCTCGAACAGAGACGCCGCCTGTTCCAACTGAGTGCCCGAAAGATCACCGCCTGCATCTGCACGCATCGCATCTACTTCCTGTGCAATCATTTTTGAAATCACCGCGCGGCTTAATACTGTGCCTTCAACTGTCTTCGCCCCATGTTGCGCCCATTGCCATAACTGCGCGCGAGAAATTTCTGCCGTCGCCGCATCCTCCATCAGGTTGAACAATGGCACACAGCCATTCCCGCCCAGCCAGGCTTCGGTATAGCGGATGCCGACCTGGATGTTCATGCGCACACCGGCCTCTGTCACATCCCCATCCGGGACGGACAGAAGGTCTTTTGCCTCAACCGTCACATCATCGCGCTGACGATCAATCTGGTTGGGGGTTTTCATCACCGCATTAAACGCATCCAGGGCGATTGGCACCAAACCAGGATGGGCGACCCAGCTGCCATCATGCCCATCATTTGCTTCACGCTCTTTATCGGCCTTAACCTTTGCAAAAGCCTCCGCATTCGCAGCCTCGTCCCCTTTCACGGGAATCTGCGCGGCCATGCCTCCGATACAGGGGGCGCCGCGCTTGTGACAGGTTTTGACCGCCAGTAGTGAATAGGCGCGCATATTATGGACTGTCATGGTTACCTGCACGCGGTCGGGCATGACAAAATCCGGATTGCGACGAAACTTCTTGATGATGGAGAAGATATAATCCCACCGTCCGCAATTCAGCCCGGCAGAATGGTCCCGCAATTCATACAGGATTTCATCCATCTCAAAGGCTGCCAGGATTGTTTCAATCAGCACTGTTGCCTTGATCGTCCCGTTCGGAACGCCCAGCAGGGATTGGGCCTCAACGAAAATATCATTCCACAGTCGTGCCTCCAGGTGGCTTTCCATCTTGGGCAGATAGAAATAGGGGCCAGTGCCCCGCTTGGCCAATTCCGCATGATTGTGAAAGAAATACAGGGCAAAATCGACAATCCCACCTGATGCCGGCTGTCCATCCACCAGAATATGCTTTTCTTCTAGATGCCAGCCTCGGGGCCGCACCAGCAGAACCGCTGTCTTATCCTTCAGTGCATAGTGCTTGCCGGAATTCGGATCGGTGAAATCAATTTTGCGAGCCGCTGCATCGCGCAGATTGACCTGTCCCCCGATCATATTATCCCAGGTCGGGCAGTTCGAATCTTCCAGGTCCGCCATGAAGACATAGGCACCAGAATTCAGCGCATTGATCACCATCTTGCGATCCGTCGGCCCGGTGATTTCAACACGCCGGTCTTTCATATCCTCAGGTAGGGGCGCGATTTTCCAATCACCGGCCCGGATAGCAGCAGTTTCAGGTAAGAAATCTGGCAGCTTCCCCGAATCGATCTCGGCCTGACGGGCCTCGCGGGCGGCCAGCAGCTCACGCCGACGAGCGCCAAACTTACGCTCCAATATTGCTATAAAACCCAAGGCCTCCGCTGACAGAATTTCACCATAACCCGGTTTCATTTCGCCGGTCAGTTTGACGCCGGCAGAGGCGGTGGTAAGGCTTGATTGGGTCATAAAGCTCCCCCAAAGCGGATATGGAAACAAGGGTAAACCTACCGTCTGGCGGTACACTTTCCAAGTCCTGATGCACCATGCCCAGACAGGCCGATCACATTCAAGGCTGGATGCCCCTAAGACGGCACAGGGGGAATTCTGGTCCTGGACCGACCAAACCGGATGCCAAGCGCCAAGACCATCCCCCCACTGACCAGTGCCAACCCCAAAAGATGCCGTGTGGTGGGGACCTCTCCCAATATCGGATAAGCGAACAGAGCGGAAAACCCGGGCACCAGTGCCGCGAACAAAGCAGCGCGTCCCGCCCCCAGCACGGCAACCGTCTTGGTATAACAAATCAAGGCCAGCACTGCCGCGACAAGCCCCTGCGCAACCCCCTGCAACAGCAATTCTTCAATGGGTGCCTGCAATAAGGCGGTTCCCTGCATCATCAGGTAGATCGGCCCGAATAAAACCAAAGACAAGACCGATACCAGCGCGGTCGCATGCAAGGGATCTGCCCCCCATTTCCGGCTGAAAACCGTATAGACAGCCCATAACATACCGCCGCTGGCAAACAGGATATGACCCAGCCACAGCATGGAAAATCCATCCCCCGCCATGGCACCAGCCGACCCGATGACAACCACGCCCGACAGAACAATCGCCAACCCGACAAGCCGCTTCCTATTCGGGCGGTCTTTCAACAGCAACCAGCCCCCCAATGTGGAACAGGTCAACATGACGCTGGGAATGATCAATCCACCATGCCCAGCCGGGGCATAGGAAAACCCGATAATCGTCACCAGGGCATAAGGAGCCCCTGCGCCAACCGCCAGAACAAGCGCCCTGCCCCAGCCCAGTCCGCCATGACCGCGCCGCAGGACAAGGGGCAACATGATCAGCCCCGACACCAGAAATCGCAGCATGGCGACATCCACCGCCAACAGATTTTGCTGAACACCAAACCGGGAAAGGACCGGCCAAGTTCCCCAGATGATCGCTGTGGCCAATCCGAAAGATATCCCTTTCCAAGGAACGCCCGCCTCCGTTTGAGACAAAGCAATCGGATCAACGCCAGGGGATGTCATGAAAAAAGGACTCCAAAAACGGCGGAAGACACCAGATAAAACGGCAAGAACACGTCAGGACTTTAGCAATGTCGCAATCTTTTCCAACAATCGACCCTGATTGATCGGCTTGTTTTCATAAGCAGAACAACCAGCCTCAAAGGCTTCATCGCGATCCTGGGCGGAGGTATAAGCGGACAGCGCCAGGATTGGAATTTCTGTTCCCGCGGGATGGGCACGGATCGCCCGCACGACATCCCATCCAGAAACGCCAGTCATGCTGAGGTCTGTTATAATCAGATCGAACGTTTCATCTGAAACGGCCATTTCGACCCCGGCATTTCCAGACGAGGCACAAACCACTGTGTAATTGTGACCTTGCAGGAGGGTCTGAACCAGCATTAATGTCGGCGCGTCATCATCAATCAAAAGAATCTTTGCCATTTGGGAGCCCTTCGTTCCGCACCTTAGCATCAGGTCTGGTTCGCACTATTCCGGCACTTTTGTCGCAAACATGCGGCTTTATAACAAGCCTGATAACCTCAGTGGGTTGACGTAACCCGTTATGACCCATCTGATCAGGTGCTTTTGCATATCGTAAAGAGAGGTCAGTTATGTGGTCGGAAGCGACCGACGAGGGAACAATCTGGGTATATGGCTACGGCTCCCTTATGTGGCGCCCTGGCTTCCCTCATCAGGAAGCCATAAAGGCGGTCCTGCCAGATTATTCCCGCAGCTTTTGCATCTGGTCAGAGCATCATCGCGGAACGCGCGACTGTCGCGGTCTGGTGCTGGGTCTGGCGCCACAGCCAGGCGCACAATGCGAGGGCATGGCTTTTCGAATTGACCCGAAAGACTGGCCTGAAACCTCTGTTTACCTGGAAGAGCGCGAATTGCGCGGGTATGCCTATCGACCAGACCATCTGCCAATCAGCCTGATTGATAATCGCACGGTTCTGGCCCATTGTTTTGTGGCCGATCCTAAACATCCCCATTTTGCAGGTGTCATTGCACCAGATGATGCCGCACGCATTATCCTGAATGCGCGGGGAGAGGCAGGCCTGAACCGGGACTATCTGATCAACACGATCCGCGCATTACAAAAGCACGGCTATCAGGATTTGCATTTACAGGACCTGCTTCAGCGGGTTCTGCGCCTGACCGGGGAACTGGACGCGGGCGCGGGAATATAATCTCTGAAACAATACGCGCGCCGCCACGATCTTCGCGTCAGTTCAATACAAATGTTGACCGCCGGTCACAAAGACTTCGGTGCCTGTGACATAGCTGAAATCTGAATTGCTGAGCTGGAACACACAGGCAGCGACTTCTTGCGCCTTGCCCATGCGTTGCATCGGGATGCGCGCGATCAGGGGTTCATATTCTTCCCCGATCATCTCTGTTTCAATCTCTCCTGGCGCAACAGCGTTCACGCGCACGCCCAACTGCGCAAACTCTACGCATAATTCGCGCGTCAGGGCGGACAAAGCTGCTTTTGAAGTCGAATAGGCGGATCCGGCGAAGGGGTGAATGGCATGTCCTGCAATGGAGGTGATGTTTACAATCGACGCCCCATTGCCCTGCCGTGATCCCCGCCCCAGGGCACGGGCAAATCCCCGACACAGGGTCAGGGGGGTGAAGAAATTCAACTCGAACACTTCGCGCCAACGGTCCAAATCCCCGTTCAAGCAGCCAAGTCTTTCCTTGAAGGCCGCCTTGGGCGATACAGCGGCATTGTTGACCAGCGCGTGGACCGGCTCGTCCCCCAGAATTTCATTGGCCTTTTTCACAAAAGCCTCGACATCGCCCTTATCGCTGAGGTCTGTCGGGATATGATGGGTCCAGTTAGGATCCGCGCGACAATGGTCGGGAATGCCTTCACGAGAGCAGGTGATGATCCGCCACCCTTCGTCTGAGAAGCGCTGGACGGTAGCATGTCCAATACCCCGGCTTGCGCCAGTCAGGATCACAGTGCGGCGGTGTTGGGACTCGCTCATGGCTTTACAGTCTCGCTCTCTGAGGGTGTATCGGGTGCCGGTGATGCCGGGTCCTGATGGACGAAAACTTCTGCGCCGGGGAAGGCCTCCATGACCTCCTTTTCCACCGCATCGGCTGTCGTATGGGCACGATTGAGCGATAGATGCCCGTTAAAGTCCAGATGCATCTGAATAAAAGTATCAGGGCCCGACTTGCGGCTGCGCAGATCGTGAACACCCAATACGTCCGGATAGGCCAGGGCGATGGCACGAATGCGTTCGCGGTCTTCATCCGGTAATTCATGATCCATCAACATCTGGAAGGACTCTGTGCCCACCTGCCATGCGCCATAGGCGATGAAGGCCGCAATCGCGATGCCAAACAATGGATCGACCAAAGGAAAATCAAATGTGCCCGCCACGACCAGAGCGGCAATCACCCCCAGATTTGCGTACAGATCTGCCTTGTAATGCGCGGAATCTGCGGTGACCGCTACGGAACTGGAGCGCGTGATCACATAGCGCTGAAACAAGACCAGTGCCAAGGTCGCGAAGATTGAAAACACCATGACAGCGATGCCGATGGTAGTTTCCTGTATCGGCTTTGGTGTGAACAGGCGATCAATTGCTTCAACCAGCAGCAACAGCGCCGACCCGGCGATAAACCCTGATTGCGCCAGCGCAGCCAGGGGTTCCGCCTTACCATGTCCGAACCGATGTTCGGAATCAGCGGGCACCATGGCCTGTCGAACCGCAAATAGGGTTATCAGCGATGCAACAAGGTCCAGCATGGAATCGATCAGGCTGGAAAGCATCGCAACGGAATCCGTCAACACCCAGGCCCCCACCTTGGTGGCGATCAACAGGCTTGCCGTCGCCGCCGAGGCATAGGTGGCGTAGCGCAACAGCTTTTGCTGTTTCGAATGCCCCCTGCCGAGGTATTTTACGGGGTCTGGTGTCGCTGGGTCGCTCATCGCCAATTAATTCTAGGGGAACAACCGCGTGATCGTCCAGGATTCTTCCGGGGTCTCGCGGGTGAATGTTTGGCGATCATGCAGCCGGAATGCCCCATCCTTCCAGAATTCAATATAGCGCGGGCTGACACGAAAACCGGACCAATGGGCCGGTCTTGGAACCGAACCAATCGCATATTTTGCCGCGTATTTCGCGACTCGCTTTTCCAGTTCAAACCGACCGTCACAGGGGCGCGATTGTTCACTGGCCCAAGCCCCGATTTGGCTTTGCTTGGCGCGGGACGCAAAATACTCGTCTGCTTCAGCATCTGTCACTGGAGAGATCGGGCCTTCGATTCGAATTTGCCGACGCAGGCTTTTCCAATGGAACAGCAGCGCGGCATTGGGGTTTTCCGCAAGCTGAACCCCCTTCTTGCTTCCCAGATTGGTGTAAAACACGAAACCGTCCGCATCATAGCCTTTTAGAAGGACCATGCGCACGGACGGACGCCCCTGTGCATCTGCAGTCGCCAAAGCCATGCCGTTGGGATCGTTGGGCTCAGTGGTTTCAGCCTCTGCCATCCAGTCTGCAAACAGTTTTAAAGGATCAGTCTCTTTAAATTCGGTCATGTCATCGCCATAATTATGATGTGTAGTACCTATATAGAGGGCGGGATGCACAGTCTCAACGGGCGTGAAGGGCTTTACGGTCGGTCACGACGGAAATATGGATGTCAAACGTCTTAATCATGATGTCATATCAGGCAGACCCGTTGGGTTGGACATTCTATAGCGAGGAGATTTTAGATTATGATTAATACTAAGCGACTGCTCCCCAAACGGATTGCAAGTCAGGCCGTAGCACTGGCGCTGGTAAGCGTGATCGGGTTGAGCGCTTGCTCTGGCGCGGGTCAGAAAGAAACCATCGGCGGCGCGAGCGGTGCTGTCTTGGGTGGGGTTCTTGGCTCCCAGGTTGGTAAGGGTAAAGGACAACTTGTCGCGGTCGGTCTGGGTGCCGTACTGGGCGCATTGGCGGGTTCTTCCATTGGTCGATCTCTGGACGAGGTGGATAAGATGAAGATCAACAACACAACCCAGCGCGCCCTGGAAACCCAACCGGATCAACAGGCTTCGACCTGGTCCAACCCGAATACCGGGAATTCCGGTGCGGTAACGCCCCAAAAGACCTATCAGAACACAGATGGCCAGTATTGCCGCGAATTCACACAGACCGTGGATATCGGCGGCGAGTCGCAACAGGCCTATGGCACAGCCTGTCGTCAGCCAGACGGAACTTGGAAAATCGTCAGTTAAGTCTTATATCCTTTCTGCTCTCGGAACGATTCTTGCTTGCCTTCGGGCGTAGGACCGGAATGGTGTGCCGGTGCGCGCGTTGCATGTGAAGGAGTCTGTGAAAAATGGCAGTCGGGACAGGTATGAAAGATCCCTATGATGTACTCGGTGTGAAGCGCACAGCAAGCGCCGATGAAATTAAACAGGCATATCGTAAACTGGCGAAGGAATTTCATCCGGATTTGAATCCGAATGATCCCATCGTCGAACAACGTTTCAAGGAAGTTTCCAGCGCCCACAGCATTTTGGGCGATAAGGAAAAGCGTGCCAAATTTGACCGTGGTGAAATCGGTGCCGATGGGGCCCCGCGCGGTGGCTTTGGCGCTGGCGGGTACGGCCCATCTGGTGCACGTGGACGTGGTCCGGGTGGGGGATTCGCGGGCGGCTTTGGCGGTGCGGCAGCGGAAGATATCTTTGCCGACCTGTTCGGTCGCAACCGCGGGCGCACCCGCACCATGGAAATGAAGGGCAAGGATGTCAGCTATTCGCTGCGCGTGTCCTTTTTAGATGCCGCTAAAGGCACGACACGCAGGATCAACCTGTATGATGGGAAAAGCCTGGATGTCCGCATTCCGGCAGGAACCGAAGATGGTCAGACATTGCGCCTGAAACAACAGGGCATGCCCGGTATGGGTGGCGGTCCGGCAGGCGATGCCTTTATCGAAATCCAGGTTGATACGCATCCATTCTTTGAACGCGACGGGAACGATATTTTTCTGGATGTCCCAATCACCCTGGCTGAGGCAGTGCTGGGTGGAAAGATCACTGTTCCGACGGTCCATGGCAATGTATCGGTCACCGCGCCCGCAGGATCGAACAGTGGAACCAGCTTGCGCCTGCGGGGCAAGGGCATTCAACCCGCTGGTGGCGCTGTCGCTGGCGACCAGTTCGCAAAGTTAATCGTCGTCCTGCCCGACAAGCCCGACAAGGCACTGGTCGATTTCGTCAAGGAGTGGTCGAAAGACTATGACTATGACGTGCGCAAACGCGTTGGCCTGGACAAGCCCTGATTATCACCCGCTCTGCGATAAGGCCCCCAGTCCAATCAGTGCCAGGACTTTAGCGTTAAAGCTTGCCTTTGATTCCCCTGGGGGCCCTTCATCCTCCTCTTCAGAGGGCAACGCATCATGCTGTGGTGATTTTGATGTCAGGAAACTGCGCAGATCGGTGCTCATCACCTCATCCCGCGCCTTGCTGAAATCATCCAATATCTCGGTCAATTGATGCCCCCAATCCGTATTCAACTGGCCGCGTGGCATGCGACCGGACAGGTCCAGCTCTAAATCCTGATACAAGGTCGCCAGATCGACCTGGGACAGATCGCGGCTTAACACCCAATTATGACCATCGGCCCTGGCAATGTAGTTCAGGCTTTTCAATTTGCGTGTGGCCCAGCCCTGCGCCTGAGGGCCAACCTTGGCCAGCCGCGCCAGCCTGCGTTCTGACAGGGTGGTGCCATCCGTCGCAGCGGCCCGTTGCAGGGCGCTTAGAACAGACAGGGCAGCGGCCAATCGATGCAACGGGGATAGGCCTTCCCGGCGTGGATTGCGTTGCCCGTGACGCCATTCCGGCAGCCCGGCGGTAACTTCCGCCCCGAACAGCACAACCATCCAACTGAGATAAACCCAGATCAGAAAGATCGGGATCGTCGCCATCGCGCCATAAATCGTCTCATAGGTTGGGAAGGCGGTGATATAAATGCCAAATCCCCGCTTCAGCAAATCTAGCAGCACACCAGCGACCAGCCCCCCGATCAGGGCATCACGGCGGCGAACGGGATAGTTGGGCATCACCAGATACAACACCGATAAGCCGGCTGTTTGCAGCAGGAAGGGAAAAACCATCGCCAATTGTGCCAGATTGCCTGTGACTGATTCGACATTGCTGGCCCGCGCCAGGGCAAACAAATACCCAGACAGCGACAACGACGCCCCAAACAGCATGGGGGCCAGGGTCAGTACCGCCCAGAATACCATCAGGCGGGAAACAACGCCCCGCGTCTGTTTGGTCTGCCAGATCATGTTCATCGTGTTTGATATTGTCATCAACAACATGACGGCGCTGAGTGCCAGAAACACAATTCCAACCGCGGTCAGGCGTCCCGTCTGGGCGGTGAATTTTTCAAGATACCCCTGCACTTCATCGCCAACCGATGGAATGAAATTGCTGAAAAGATAGCTCTGAACCTCAGTTTTCAGCGAATCATAAGCGGGGAAAGCCGAAAAAATGGCAAAGCTGACCGCCAAAAGCGGTACGATCGCCAGAAGAGAGGTGAATGTCAGGGCCGCTGCGCGTTGTTGACACCCATCGATATTGAACCGGATGCCTGCATACACAAAAAACTGGAAAAAATGCTTCAGCACCTTGCCCAGACTGGCTTTAGGTGGGGCTTTCTTCTCTGGCATTGTGCTGTTGTTCCCTGTTACATCATTCATACTGCTTTCCCATCTGGTTGTAAGTTAGTATAGCGGGACTGAGTAAAGTTTCGATAGGGGCTTCGCTTTGACGGATTGAGACGTCGGGTCTAGAGTGCGGCTCTTTGCGATGAACAGTGATTTTTGGAGATTATAGGGCATGGGCCAAGTTGAATCCCTCATGGCGGGCAAAAAGGGCGTCATCTTAGGTGTCGCGAACGAAAAATCGATCGCGTGGGGCATTGCAAAGGCTTGTGCTGCGGCAGGAGCTGAATTGGCCTTTACTTATCAGGGCGAAGCGCTGGAAAAACGCGTGCGACCGCTGGCCGACAGTTTGGGGTCCAAGATTGTCCTGCCCTGTGATGTGACCAGCGAAGACAGCATGGACGCGGTATTTGAAACACTGAAATCTGAATTTGGCGAATTGGATTTCATGGTCCATGGCATTGCCTTTTCCGATAAGGATGAGTTGAAAGGCCAGTACCTGCAGACCAGTCGTGCAAACTTCCTGCGCACCATGGATATTTCCTGCTATTCGCTGACGGCCCTGGCGCAGCGCGCGGCCCCACTGATGGCAAAGGGCGGATCGATCCTGACACTGACCTATTACGGTGCCGAACGGGTAATGCCCCATTACAATGTCATGGGCGTCGCAAAGGCGGCATTGGAAGCGTCCGTGCGCTATCTGGCGTCTGATATGGGCCCGACTGGCATCCGCGTGAATGCGATTTCCGCCGGTCCGATCAAGACCCTGGCAGCCAGCGGTATTGGTGACTTCCGATATATCCTGAAATGGAATGAACTGAATTCGCCCCTGCGTCGGAATGTGACGATTGATGAGGTTGGGAATTCCGGTCTGTATTTCCTGTCCGACCTGTCTTCCGGTGTGACGGGTGAGGTGCATCATGTCGACAGCGGATATCACACGGTCGGGATGGTCGCGGTGGATCAGGCCCCGGCTGTGACGGAACTGTTGACCGGCCTGAATAAGAAAGCGGGCTGACCAGTCCGCTCGACTCACTAAGGCGGGCGCATGTCTGATAATACCTTTGGCACATTGTTTCGGGTGACAACCTTCGGGGAAAGCCATGGTCCCGCCATTGGCTGTGTCGTCGATGGCTGCCCGCCCCTTGTCCCAATGTCAGAGGCTGACTTGCAGCCCTATCTGGACAAGCGTCGCCCCGGCCAATCCCGCTACACAACCCAGCGCCAGGAAGCTGATCAGGTAAAAATCCTGTCAGGCGTGTTTGAGGGGGTAACGACCGGAACACCGATTGGTTTGCTGATCGAAAACACGGATCAACGGTCCAAAGATTACTCGGACATCGCACAGAAATTCCGCCCTGGTCATGCCGATTTCACCTATTGGGAAAAATACGGCATTCGCGACTATCGGGGGGGGGGACGCTCCTCAGCGCGGGAAACAGCCATGCGGGTTGCCGCCGGTGGCGTCGCCCGTAAGGTGTTGAGCCATATTCTGGGGGATGAATTCACCCTGCGCGCCGCCCTGGTTCAAATGGGTCCGCATCAGATCGATCGGGATCGCTGGGTTTGGGATGAGGTTGATAACAATCCGTTCTTCTGTCCCGATCCCGTCGCCGCCCAGGACTGGGCGAGCTATCTGGATGGTATCCGTAAGGCCGGGTCTTCCTGCGGCGCGGTCGTTGAGGTTGTGGCAGAAGGCATCCCGGTCGGCTGGGGTGCACCGGTCTATGGCAAGCTGGATTCCGATCTGGCATCAGCCCTGATGTCGATTAATGCGGTCAAAGGGGTTGAGATTGGCGCTGGATTCGGGGCTGCCGCCTTAACGGGCGAAGAAAATGCCGATGAGATCCGAATGGGTAATGACGGCAAGCCCCGCTTCCGGGCCAATAATGCGGGCGGCATTCTGGGTGGAATTTCCACCGGACAGCCGATCATTGCACGTTTTGCCGTCAAACCGACCAGTTCAATCCTGCAACCGCGCGACACCATCACCACAAGCGGTGAGGAAGCAGAAATCATCACCAAGGGTCGCCACGACCCCTGTGTTGGAATACGGGCTGTTCCCGTTGGGGAAGCCATGGTCGCGTGCACCCTGTTGGATCATTTGATGCGCCATCGCGCGCAATGTGGGTAACCCCCTTCCTGAAAGAGGCTGACATGACCAAATCTGAAAAGATCCACGCCCTGCCGGTGCCGGATGAGGCGACGCTTGACCCGGATTTGCAGAAGTATTTTGCAATTTGTCGCGAAAAGCTGGGCCTGTTACCCAATGTCCTGAAGGCATATAGCTTCCGACCCGCGCGCCTGCGGAAATTTATCGACAGCTATAATGAAATCATGCTGTCCGAAGGACCATTAAGCAAATTGGAGCGGGAAATGATTGCGGTCACGGTATCGTGCCGAAATCGGTGCCTGTATTGTCTGGTCGCCCATGGACAGGCGGTGCGTGCCCTGTCCGGGGACCCTGTATTAGGGGAAATGTTGGTGATGAATTACCGCATGGCGGAGTTAAGCGACCGCCACCGGGCCATGCTGGATTTCGTGTGGGACCTGACCGATGACCCTGAAAAGATTAATGAGGCCGCGCGCCAATCCCTGCGGGATGCCGGGTTCAGCGATGAAGGCATTTGGGACATTGCGGAGACGGCGGCGTTCTTCAATTACACGAACCGCATGGCCCATGCGGTCGAAATGATGCCGAACGAAGCCTATCACGGAATGAACCGGACTCCCAAGGATGGCTGACTCCGTTTCCCGATGAGTATGCCCGATCACGGTGCCAGTCATGCCGTGCTATCTTGTTAACCATTCCTTCAAACTATTGTTTCATCCTGTTGTTCAGAATCCGGTATAGTACTGGTTCGTGGCGCAGGCCTTTGGGGGAGGATCTGTTCCAAGGGTGAATATGGGGCGCTATAACAGGCGGAAATTTGGGGCGGACATTCTATGTCAGGTGGCAGATCGGTCTCTTTTGAGGTCTACTACCTCCAGTATGGTCGATGGCAGATTCATCATCGCTATCCGCTGAGCGAGCGGGAGGCTGCGATTGATGAGGCCAAGCGTCTGGATACACAGGGACATTTCGATGCCGCCTGTGTTGTTCGTGAAAGCTTTGACAAAGCCTCTGGCACCGCATCAGAATCCGTCATTTATCACAGCCCGAAGCTGAAGACCAAACCTCCGGTAACCAGCATTACGGCTGGCGCAGATGGGTCAGCCAGCCCGACCGCCGGCAGGAACACGACTAAAGCCGTGTTACGCAACGCGCCCAGTGGCTCCGCAGCGGCCAACGCTGCCGCTTTGGCTAAGCAGCGCGTCGCCGGTCAAAAAACAGACAATGCGAAAAAAGCCACCGGGAAAGAACCCGAATTGCGTCGCCCCCCAAAGGCCAATGAGGTTCAGGGGGATTCGGATTGGTCGGCTGCCATACCGAAGTTGATGATCGGTTTCCTGCTGGCCTGTCTGGTCGGTACCGGTGCTGGAATTGGCGCATTTTATGTCCTTAAGGGACTGACAATGGCCGGCCTGTCCTTTGGCTCCAAGACTGGCCAGATCCTTCTGGTGGGGGCCTGGCTGGCAGGGTGGATCGTAACCTTTGTGCCAATCTTGCGCCGTATCATGCGGAATATGCAGACGTCTTCGGCTCCGCAACAGCACCCAGAAACAGCCCCGACAATTGCTGAAAAGGCCAGTCCTGAAGCAGCCGCCCTGGCGGCGAAGGCATTGGAGGATGCCGCCGCACAATATGAAGAGGCGATTGCCCCTGAACAGGAAAGCTTGGACACGGTTCCCCCTTACGACGCGATACAAGAAGCCGATCTACACTCTATCGACCAGATTGATCAGGAAGCCCAGGAACCGGATTTGGAAGATGAGGCGGATGATCTCGAAGAAGACAGCGAAACAGTGCCCACACCGCCGCCGACCCAGGAACCGACCGGTCCTGGCCCATTGAGGAGCGCCTTACAGGAAATTGTAAACGATGCGAAGGCCGCATCGGCCAATACGCTGGATAAGGATCATTTTCTGCGATTCGGGGTCATCCTGTTCCTGGCGGGTGCAGCCGAAACGCTGGCGCGTCGCTTTAAGGTCGCAGCGAAAGAAGTTCGCAATATCCTGTGTGAACAGATCGAAGCGATGGGCGCGCCAACCGCGATGGCTAAGGGGTTCGCTGCAAATATTGACGAATATCTTTTGGATAAGCGGTTCTTTGAAATGTATTCACTGGGACGCGGCAGCGCGCTGAACCAGGGGCGCGATCCCAATGCGAGCTCTGGTTTCGCCGACGCCCTGAAAATGTGGAAGACCCCAAAAGCCGCGCCGGGTCAGAATACTGAGGCGAAAAACGATCCAAAGCACTATGATGACCCGTCTGAAGGACCGGGATCCTATGGCTTTGTATCGGTCTTATTCACCGATATCGTCGGTTCAACCAAAAATCAGCAGCAAAAAGGGGACGAATGGCTGATGAATGTGGTGCGCGCCCATAATGATATCGTGCGCGAGGCAATCACAAAATATGGCGGTCGAGAGATCAAGCATACGGGCGATGGCATCATGGCCTCCTTCCCCGCCGTTGTGAATTCGGTCGAAGCAGCGCTGTTGATGCAGGATGGTATCGCTAAATTCAGCACGATGATGAGCGATCTGGCGTTTGAGATATCCGTTGGCATCAGTGCCGGTGAACCCATTCATGAAAGCGGCGATTTGTTTGGAACGCCTGTAAACATGGCGGCGCGCGTCCTGTCCAAGGCCGGCCCCAGGCAAACGGCGGTCAGCAGCATCGTCCGGGATCTTTGCCAGGGTAAGAACTTCACATTCGAAGAGCTGGGTCAGTTCAATCTAAAGGGATTTGATCAACCGCAGGCCATCTATCAGGTGATCGACCGGCGCAAATCCGCACGTCCAGTGACCTCCGCCCCCGCGATGGATACTGTTCGCCAATGATCTGATTGCCCTGTTTTAGGGTTGTCCCAGGGGCGCTTTGAACTTTTCGGACAGATAAATGCCGATCAATACCAGAACCAAGGCGACCCCGTGATATATTTCAAAGGACTCGTTCAGGACGACAACGGCCATGCCGGCTGCGAAAATTGGAACCAGATTCATAAACACGCCCGCCCGGCTGGGCCCGACACGGTCCACCCCCTGAATGAAGAAAAGCTGCGCCAGGAAGGATGGAAAGATCGTGATCAATCCAACCACCAACCAGCCAAAGGGCGTGGGCCATTGCGACGCCCCCAGCATATATTCTATCCCGGCAAATGGGATGGACAGGACGAAAGCACTGGCGGCCATAACGGCAAACAGGCTGAGTGGTGAAACCGCGGGGCGGTTGCGCAGCGCGATTGTATAGCCAGCATACAGAATACTGGCGCAGATCATCAGAAGATCGCCCCGTTTGAATTCCAGGTGCAACAGACGGTCCAGGCTGCCCGCACTGGCAATGATGATGACCCCGCTGACCGTCAGGATCACCCCTAACAACTGAAGCCGGGTGATCCGGGTGCGATAGACCAGAAACGCCCCCATCGCGACGAATACGGGCATGGATCCTTGCAGAATCCCAATATTCAGCCCGCTGGTCGAATGTGCCGCCAGATAGAATAATCCATTAAAGGCAGAATATCCCAGGGCCCCCGCGATCGACAGGAAGACCAGGTTCTTGCGCAGGACCGGCCAGTCGCGTTTCAGATGGTGCCGCATGAAAATGCCACATAACAGCATCACGCCTGCCCATCGCCCAAGCACAACCAACATGGGCGAAACCTGCCCTACTGCTAATTGCCCCATAATGGCATTCCCGGCCCAGCACAGCATGGTGAATATCAGGAACAGATACGCCTCCGCATTTCTGCGTTGCAGCAGCGCGGCAGAGCCTGTCACGGAATCTGAATGCTGATCACTCACGGTATCACTCTCATTTTACAGCCATGGGCACTGGTTTGACCACACGGCACCCTGCTTTGCAATGAGGCGGCCCGGATCAGACCTTATGCTTCCATTTCGTTGAAAAGGCGTTTACAGGCCTGACGATCAATCTTATCCGTCCCGGTCTTGGGCAAAGTATCCAGATACAGAAACTGTCTGGGATATTTGTATGGCAGCAGGGTCGTCTTCACATAATCCTTTAATTCCGAAGACAAAGCATCATCCCCCGTAATACCGGGACCGGGTGCCACCGCGGCAACAAGGGTTGTTCGGCCATCTGCCAAGGTCAGACCCAGCACAGTGCATTCCGTTACCTTTGGATGCTCGTTCAGGCACAATTCGACCTCCAGCGGATAGACCCATTGTCCGCTGACCTTGATCAGGTCATCGGCGCGCCCACGGAAGAAGTAAAAGCCATCCTGGTCCACAACAAAGCGATCGCCGGTCCAGATCCAATCCCCGCGCATTGTCTCTGCGGTCTTGTCAGGGCGGTTCCAATAGCAGGGCGCGTCCGAATCACCCCGGATCCAAAGGATACCTTCTTCCCCCGGACCAACGGACTGTCCGTCCCGATCCGTCAGCTTCAATTCATATCCAGGCACGCGCTTGCCAGCCGATCCCAGCTTCTTCTGATCCAACGTGTTGGACAGATAGATATGCAGCACCTCTGTTGAGCCCAGCCCTTCCATGATCTCATGGCCAAAGCGCGACTTCCAGGCGGTGAAGACGTCGCCGGACAGGACTTCGGCTGCCGATATGCACAGTCTTACGCTAGACAGATCCGCCGTTGCCGCAGAGGGATGCTTGATCAGGGCCGTATACACCGTGGGCAGGGCAAAAAATAACGTCGGGCGACAGGTCTTGATCAGAGCAAACATACGCTCCGGGGTTGGGCGATCCGGCAGCAGCGCCGTGGTTGCGCCGGCGGCAAAGGGGAACGTTACCGAATTTCCAAATCCGTAGGCAAAGAATATCTTTGGGACAGAAAAGCAGATATCACTCTCCTGGATCTGCAAGACCCGCTTGGCATAGCTTTCCACCGTATAGGCCATATCGTGATGCAGATGCACGACGCCCTTGGGTTTTCCAGTGGATCCCGATGAATACATCCAGAAGGCCATATCATCGCGGGATGTATCGGCCTGCGGCAGATCGGGGGATTGTTTGGATATCCAGGCCTTCCCCTCATCCGAATCCAACGCAATCAAATGTTTTGGGGACGATTGGGAAAACAGGCCCAGATGTTCTCCATGGGTCAGCGCGACCGTCGCAGCAGAATCCTCCAAAAAGAAAGCAATCTGATCCGCGGGAGACAGCGTGTTAATCAACAATGGCACCAGCCCGGCCCGCAGCGCCCCAAAGATGGCGGCGATGTAATCTGGACTGTCATTCAGAACCAGGACCAGCCTGTCCCCGCGCGTCAGTCCCAGATCCAGCAATCCATTGCCAATGCGACACGCCTGGGCGCAGATTTCCGCATAGGTCAGGCTTTCCCGTTCCGTCACAACGGCAACCTTACCCCCGCGCCCTGCTGCCAGATTATCAAACAGAATGGCGGACGCATTGTAGTGCTGCGGTACAGAAAATTGAATTTCCCGTGCGCCGGGCGTGTCATTGGGAACCGGATCAACAATCTGAGTCATTGGGGTCTATCCTCACAAACTATCGGGATTTTAAAGGCTCAGGCGGCGCGATGGGCGTCCAGGCCTGCCATGAATTTCGGGGCCAGCTTGCGCAGGCGATCATCGTCAATGCGCCCTGCCCGCCGGATGTAGCTATCCGCCAGATCCCAGGGAGAAAGCTCCATATGTTTGGCAAAATCCTCATACCAAAGGGCGCTACGGTTGGCGGCGACGACAATCTTTTCAACAATCGGTTTGCGGGCGGCCTGATAGGCAGGTAGCGCCTTTGAAACGTCACCATTTGCGTCGGTCATGGCACGAACAAGCGCAATCCCGTCCTCCATCGCCAGGCGGGTACCAGACCCGATGGAGAAATGTGCGGTGTGCAGGGAATCGCCCAGCAAAACCTTGTTGCCGTCATACCATGTGTCATTCCACAGCTTGGGGAAGTTCCGCCACAGTGACTTGTTTGCAACCAGGGGCGCGCCCTCCAGCACATCGGCGAATAGTTGTTCGCAGGTGACCCGGCTTTCTTCCTCAGACATATCGGCAAAACCTGCCGCCGCCCATGTTGCCTCATCCGTTTCAACAATGAATGTGCTCATATCCGGCGCATAGCGATAGTGGTGGGCATTGAATCGCCCCTTCGTCGTTTCACGGAAGCTTTGGGTCAGGGTATCAAAGGGTCGCCGTGCCCCGAACCAAACAAACTTGTTCGACAAGGGCTCTAAAACCGTCCCAAAAGACCCCGACTGGCGCACGATGGAATTCACCCCATCGGACCCGATTATCAGATCATAGTCCTGATAGGCACTGATATCCATTAAGGGGGTGCCAAATTGCGGCATCAGACCAACGGACCGGGCGCGTTCCGTCAGCAATTGCAATAGCTTCAACCGGCCAATCGCGGCAAAGCCAACACCGTCGATGGCAATGCGCGTGCCCGCATGATCCAGCGTCAGATCCCGCCACATTTCCATATGGGGCACAATCGCCGCATGCGTTTCTGGATCGTCACTTTGCAGGAAATCCAGCGCTGTATCGGAAAACACGACACCAAAACCCCAGGTCACATTTTCTGGATTCTGTTCGACGATATCGATCCGCGCATCGGCAAATGCCCGGCGCAGCAGATAGCCAACATACAGGCCCGCAGGCCCCCCTCCGATAACGGCAATGCGCATCCAGCGTCTCCTTATCATCCCAAATTAAACATTTTTATTATTCACCAATGTACATTATATTTACCAATAGACAATAATGGAATCAGGGGATGGATATGGTTTCGGAGTCTGAGGAACGCAGGGGAATTGGATCTGTTGATATTGCGATGTCCGTTCTGCGGGTCTTTGCCGCCGCATCGGAACCGCTGACCCTGAAAGAAGTTGGCGCGCGGACCGGCATGTCGACCAGCAAGCTGCACCGCTATCTGTCCAGTCTGGTCGCGCAGGGAATGCTGCGACAACGGGAGCGTTCCGGACGGTATGATCTGGGGCCCTTTGCGTCGGCCTTGGGGATTTCCGCCCTGGCACGAAATGATTTCGTCAACGAAACGGCCGCTATCCTGCCTGATTTGGTAGACAAGGTTGGGGCAACCGCGATGCTGTCGGTCCTGGGAGCCAGCGGGTCCACCATCGTGCGATGGCAGCGTGGCCGCAATCATGTCATAACAACATTGGGTCTGGGCACGGTGCTGCCCTTGCTGACATCAGCGACAGGTCAGGTTTTCCTGGCATTTAGCGCAGATGCGTTAACCCAGCCGCTTTTGCCGAAGGGACAGCGGTCCACAGCACCGATGCTAAAGGATCGCATTCGAAAACAAGGCTATGCCATGGCAGGAGGGAATTTCATCCCCGGCCTGTATGCCATTGCCGCCCCGGTTACCAATTGGCAGAATGAAGCGGAAGCTGTCGTGACCCTGATTTCCACAGATCCCGACTTAACCAACCCTGCCGGCCCCGCCCTTTCATCCCTGAAAGCTGCATGCCAGCAGGTATCTTTGGCTCAGCCAAAGGGCTGATACGCCATTCGAAACGAGGGTTCCTGAGAAATAAGTTGCGGTTTTTGGTCTAAAGTAGAACCCTATCGCTTCAATTTCGAAGATTGTCAGTCTGGCGGAATCCAGCCGGACGGCATAAAAACAGGAGAGACAGCATATGAATTTCTTGAAAACCACGATGACCGCAGTCGCGGCGCTTGCTGTAAGCAGTAACATTGCCTTTGCACAATGCGACGAAGTGCGGTTCTCGGATGTCGGCTGGACCGACATTACATCAACAACTGCCGCATCCAAGACCGTGCTGAAAGCACTGGGATATGACGTAGAAGTCAAATTGTTATCGATCCCGGTGACCTATGCCTCGATGAAAGCTGGTGACATTGATGTGTTCCTGGGCAACTGGATGCCGACGATGGAAGCAGATATCGCCCCCTATCGTGACGATGGCAGCATCGAAACACCCCGCGAGAACCTGGAAGGCGCCAAATATACTCTGGCGACCAACAAGGCCGGTGCCGATCTGGGGATCAAAGATTTTGCCGACATCGCCAAACATAAGGACGCCCTGGACGGAAAGATCTATGGGATTGAGCCTGGCAATGATGGCAACCGTCTGATCATGGACATGATTGAAAAAGACGCCTTTGGCCTGAAAGGGTTCGAGATCAAAGAAAGTTCCGAACAAGGCATGTTGGCCCAGGTCGACCGCCTGTCAAAACGCGACGAACCGATCGTATTCTTGGGCTGGGAACCCCATCCAATGAACGCAAATTACGATATGAGCTATCTGACAGGGGGTGATGACTATTTCGGCCCCAATCTGGGCGGCGCGACGGTTTATACCAATGTCCGCAAGGGCTATATTCAGGAATGCCCGAATGTTGGTGCCTTCCTGAACAACCTGAAATTCTCTTTGGCCATGGAAAATGAAATCATGGCGGCGATCCTGAACGATGGGAAAGACCCGGATGACGCAGCCGCTGCCTGGTTGAAAGCCAATCCTGGCGTTCTGGATGCCTGGCTTGCCGGCGTCACCACCAAAGACGGTGGCGATGCGATGGCGGCTGTGAAGTCCAGCCTGGGCTTGTAAGAAATACCCCCTCCCACCTCCAGTGGGAGGGGTTTTTACTTCCCCACCCGCCACCCTGATCAAAGGAATGGCCCCCTATGGAATGGATAAGCGAAACAAAAATCCCTGTTGGTCAGACAGCGAAGACCGTCTTTGATTGGCTGCAAACCCATGGCGGATGGTTCTTTGATGGCCTGTCTGTTGCAATGGAAACGCTGATCGAAAGCCTGCTTTGGGTCATGCAAACGCCACCTCCCTTGGTCATCGTTGGCATCGTTGTCGCCCTGACATGGCTTGCGCACCGCAACTGGAAGATAACCCTGTTCGTGCTGTTGGGTTTCCTGTTCATCCTGAATCAGGGCTATTGGGAAGAAACCACGGAAAGCCTGACACTGGTTCTGTCCGCCTGTGTCGTCTGCATGGCGATTGGGGTTCCGATTGGCATTGCCAGTGCCCATCGCCCCCGGCTGTATCAAGCCATGCGCCCGGTGCTGGACCTGATGCAAACCCTGCCTACTTTCGTTTATCTGATCCCTGCCATTGTCTTCTTTGGAATTGGCATGGTGCCGGGATTAATCGCAACCGTGATTTTCGTTATCCCCGCCCCCATTCGACTGACGCATTTGGGGATTTCAAATACGCCAACCCCGTTGCTGGAGGCCGCCCGGGCCTTTGGCGCAACGCCCAGCCAAACGCTGTGGAAGGTGGAACTGCCCTATGCCCTGCCGCAAATCATGGCGGGTCTGAACCAGACCATCATGCTGTCTCTGTCTATGGTCGTGATCGCAGCCCTGGTTGGGGCCGACGGCCTGGGCGTGCCGGTCGTCAGGGCGTTGAATTCCGTGAACACGTCGCTGGGCTTTGAAAGCGGATTTATCATTGTCGTGGTGGCGATCATGCTGGACCGTATTCTGCGCATCGAAAGGCGTGACAAATGAGCGATGCTGTAATTTTTGATAATGTCTCCATTGTCTTTGGGAAACAGCCAGCCGCCGCCCTGCCCGCCATGGATGCAGGCCAGACACGCGGTGAAATACAGGCAGAAACCGGCCAGGTGCTGGGCGTCCACAATTGCAATCTGACTGTGGCACAAGGGGAAATCCTTGTCCTGATGGGTCTGTCTGGGTCAGGCAAATCCACCTTGTTGCGGGCGGTGAACGGCCTTAATCCTGTGGTGCGGGGATCGGTTTCCATCGATGGCGGCGACGGGATGGTCAATATTACACAGGCCGATCCTGCAACCCTGCGCAAAATGCGTCTTTCCTGCATCGCGATGGTGTTTCAGCAATTCGCCCTGCTGCCGTGGCGCAATGTTGTGGATAATGTCGCCCTGGGCCTGGAACTGGCCGGGATGGACCGGGATCAGCGCGAAGCACAGGCCCGCAAGCAATTGGATCTGGTCGGCCTGACCGATTGGGCCGATCGAAAAGTTGGCGAATTGTCAGGCGGCATGCAACAGCGAGTCGGCCTGGCCCGTGCCTTTGCCACCGATGCCCCAATTTTGTTGATGGATGAGCCTTTTTCGGCCTTGGATCCATTAATCCGGACCCGGTTGCAGGATGAATTACTGGACCTGCAGGCTCGCCTAAAACGGACTATCATCTTTGTCAGCCATGACCTGGACGAGGCCTTTAAACTGGGCGGCCGCATCGCAATCATGGAAGGCGGGCGCATCGTTCAATGCGGTACACCGCAGGAAATCATCCGCGCCCCAGCCAATGACTATGTGGCTGACTTTGTCGCCCATATGAATCCGCTGGGCGTTCTGTGCGCGCAGGATGTCATGGTGGATGGCACAGCCCCGGCTGATGCGCCAGAAGTTGCCCATGATCTGACCGTGAACGAAGTCATCAAGATCAGCCGGACAACCGAAGTCCCCATTCGGGTGCTGCAAGATGGGAAACCGGTCGGTATCATTACATCCAATGATATTCTGGACAATCTGGCCAAGTAGGCGACACCCTTTTGGGGCCTAATATCTAGACATAACGCAGCCGTAGGTCGCTGATCACGTCATTTAAAGGCCCGATATTCTCATTGGCACGCGCAAGCAAGATCGCCCCTTCAAGCGAGGACAGGATAAGGCGCGCTTCCTGCTTTTTCTGGGTGGTTGCCTCAAGCAGTTCAATATTGACCCGGAAAAAATCAGCCACGATCACGCGCACAGACCTTGGGATATCGGCACCTTCTGCCGCCAGAATACCGCACAGACACATCTTGCCGTCATCCTGATAGGAATTTCGAAATAATTCACCGTAAGCGGCGATCCTGTCAGACACGGTTCCCGGTTGCCGCAGCACCGCACCGGCCTGTTCCAAGAAATGCGCGGCATACCGTTCCGCCAGAACCCGAACCAGATCATCCTTGTTCGGAAAGTGCTTTAGGATCTCTGCACGCTCCATGTCCAGACTGGCCGCAACATCTTCGATGTGAAAACCGTTAAAGCCATGCTGACGCACGATCGCTTCCGCAGCATCCAGAATATCTGTTCGCATATCAGGCTCTTGCAAACGCCCCATATTCCATACCTCCCACTCGATACTTTTTATTCAAGGCGTGCCTGGATGGACGCACGCGCGCCGTGCCGATGCTGCACAGGCAATGTATTCCAAAACCTCAAACACACTCTATACGCATTCTTGTCGCAACGACACTCTTACACAGTGCGACATATTCAGAATCCTGTAATCCATTCTAGGGTGATCTGAAAAATCCCTTGCGACATCTTGGGCACATGGCTAGTGTTGCGCCGAATTTGGTTGAAACTGAAACCAAACTGATACGCAACTGGGGTATCCGATGCGCGCAAACGCTGCGACCACAATCATGGCCGACAAAGCCAAAACTGGTAAAACCACCACCGGAGTCTAGCGAGACCCCGCGCATCCGACTATAGCAAAACTGCTTCATCGGGCCGGGTTCTCCCCGGCCCTTACCGTATCTGGGCCGGAATGCCCTGCCCCGCTTCAAACCAAAAAGACGAACAGAAAAGAAGGAATATAGAAATGGGTTACAAAGTAGCCGTTGTTGGCGCAACGGGAAATGTCGGACAGGAAATCCTGAAGATCATGTCCGAACGTGGATTTCCCGCCGACGATATCATCGCCTTGGCCTCGGAATCTTCCGTAGGCAAACAGGTATCTTATGGTGATACTGAGACCCTGAAAGTCCAGGCCCTGAAGCATTTTGACTTCAAGGGCACAGATTTCGTTCTCTCCTCTCCTGGCGCAACAGTCAGTGCGGAATATTCTCCAAAGGCAGCGCGGGCAGGCGCGGTTGTCATCGACAACACGTCACATTTCCGCATGGATCCGGACGTACCGCTGGTCGTGCCAGAGGTGAACCCGCACGCCCTGAAAGATTTTGGCAAAAAGAACATCATCGCGAACCCGAATTGCTCCACCATCCAATTGGTGGTCGCCTTGAAGCCGGTCCACGATCTGGCCGGGATCAAGCGCGTCGTGGTGTCGACCTATCAATCAGTCTCTGGATCTGGCAAGGCCGGGATGGATGAATTGTTCAACCAGACCCGCGGCGTCTTTGTGAATGACCCGATGGAACGCAATAAGTTCACCAAGCAGATCGCGTTTAACGTCATCCCCCATATCGATGTCTTCATGGATGATGGTGGGACCAAAGAAGAATGGAAGATGACCGTTGAGACGAAGAAGATCCTGGATCCCAAGATCAAACTGCACGCAACCTGTGTGCGGGTTCCCGTCTTCATCGGCCATGCCGAAGCGGTAAATATGGAACTGGAAAAAGACGTCAGCGTCGAAGAAATCCGCAAGGCATTGTCCAAGGCGGAAGGCTGTATCGTCGTCGACCATCGCGCCGATGAAGGCTACGTCACCCCGGTCGAATGCGCCGGAGAAGACGCCGTCTACATCTCTCGTATTCGCGATGATGCGACACAGGACAACACCGTGTCCATGTGGGTTGTGTCAGATAACCTGCGCAAAGGGGCTGCCCTGAACACCGTCCAGATCGCCGAGCGCATGATCAAGGACGGCTTGGTCTGACCAGACGTGAACCAAGGGGGGGTGATGTAAACTATCGCCCCCCTGAGGAGCGCAGCGTCTCGAACCGCATTTCCGGTCCCTCCATCCGCGTCACACCCGTGCAGGTGGGTGTTCAGAGCCACAAGCGCCAATAAGGCCTGCCGCCCTGGACCCCGGATCAAGTCCGGGGTGACAATGGTGCAGATAATTGCCTCCTCACCCTGAAGAGCAAAGCGTCTCGAACCGCATTTCCGATCCCTCCATCCGCGTCACACCCGTGCAGATGGGTGTTCAGAGCCACAAGCGCCAATAACGCCGGCCGCCCTGGACCCCGGATCAAGTCCGGGGTGACAATGGTGCAGATAATTACCCCCTCACCCTGAAGAGCAAAGCGTCTCGAAGGGTGTGCCTATTGTTGGCACCGGACGCGTAGCCCTCCTTTGAGACGCTGTTGGCCCGCCAACAATGCTCCTCGCCACATCCCTGATGGCGAAACTGCTTTTCCCAATTGTGGGACTTGCTGTTTCCGGTCGGATCGGAAACCATTGCGACCTGTAAGCACAGGAGACCAGAATGTCTGACAGCAAACCCATTTCCGCCGAACGGCAAGAATTCTATGATGAGATTCGCCCGCTTAACATGACCCCCTTGTGGGAGGTCTTGCATGCCCTGGTGCCAAAAGCGCCGGCGACCCGCGTCACCCCTGTGCGATGGCGATATGAGGATGTGCGCCCCTATCTGATGAGCAGTGGAGAATTGATCACTGCAAAGGAAGCAGAGCGGCGCGTCCTTATCCTGGAAAATCCAGGCTGTCCGGGGGAAAGCTCTGCGACCGGGACCTTGTATGCGGGCCTGCAACTGATTCTGCCGGGGGAAATCGCGCCGTGCCACCGACATACCCAATCGGCCCTGCGCTTCATTGTTGAAGGAGATGGTGCCTATACTGCCGTGGATGGCGAACGCGCCATTATGAAAGAATTTGATCTGATCCTGACGCCCAGTTGGCAATGGCATGATCACGGCAATCACAGCGACGGCCCCATGGTGTGGCTGGACGGTTTGGACATACCGACATTGCGCTTCTTTGATTCCGGCTTTGCCCAGCAAGGCAATGACGAGTACCAACTGGATCGACGCCCGCCTGGCTTCAGCCGCGCACAATTTGGGCGAAACATGCTGCCCGTTGGCTATGACGCGCCGAAATCCAGCCCGGTTTTCCACTATCCCTATGCTGAATACCGGCAGGCACTGGAGGATATGAAAGACTCCACCGAATGGGATCCCCATCAAGGCCTAAAGCTGGAATTCATCAATCCTGCAACCGGGGGGCCGATGATGCCAACCATCTCCGGCTTCGTGCAGTTGTTGCCTAAAGGGTTCAAAACCGAACCCTACCGCGCGACAGATGCGACGGTGGTGACGGTAGTAGAAGGGACCGGATCCGTTCAGATTGGCGACACAAGGTATGACCTGAAACCACGCGACACATTTGTTATCCCAAGCTGGCATACCGTCACCTATAACCCGGCAGAAGATGTGACCTTATTCGCATTTTCCGACAAGGGTATGCAGCAGAACCTGAATATCTGGCGCGAAGAACGCATCACTGGATAATCCCATTCACGCATTCCCTTTTCAGTCAGGAGTTCCAAAATGCCCAACTATGCCTTTCCCGTGCCGCCTGTAACGTCGGTGCCGGTCCAGGGTTCAGACGCCCAGTTTCCGGTCCGCAACATCTATTGCGTCGGGCGGAACTATTGGGCGCATCGTGAAGAAATGGGCGTGACCGATCGCGATCCCCCATTCTTTTTCACCAAATGCCGCGACGCCATTGTCTATTGCGCGCCCGGGGCAACGGTAGACGTCCCCTACCCACCCGAAACATCGAACTATCACCATGAAATCGAACTGGTCGTCGCCATCGGCAAGGAAGGCAGCAACATTTCCAAAGACGAGGCTGTGTCCTATATCTTTGGCTATGCGATCGGCCTGGACATGACCCGCCGCGACCTGCAAAGCCAGGCCAAGGATAAAGGTCGCCCCTGGGACAACGGTAAGAGCTTCCAGTATGCCGCCCCGATGGGGGAAATCGTCCCAATCGCAAAGACCGGGGAGATCGTTGATGGGCGCATCGCCCTGTCGGTGAATGGAAAAATACGCCAGGAAGCGCCGATGGATGAGATGATTACCTCTGTCAGTGAAACCATCGCCGATCTGTCGCGGTTTCACACATTATATCCAGGCGACCTGATCATGACAGGGACGCCCGCCGGGGTCGGGGCCGTCGTTGCAGGCGATATCCTAGAAGGATCTGCCGAAAAGGTCGGTGCCTTGCGGGTAAAAATCGTCTGAGAATGAACCGTCCCCCTGCGTTAAAGTGAACTGCGCCGCGCACGTTAGGGATATCGTGCGCGGCGTCCTCATCTTCACGCTTAGGGGGTATCGAGACTGCATCATAGCGCATTTTTCGACATTGCACGCCCGCAAAGATGCATTATAGTGCAGCGACGCGCGGCATGGACCAAAGTTTCCGGAAGAGAGGCAGTCTAGCGCTTGACCCTGAGCAGTCTTGTACGCTCTGATAGCGGCGATTGCACAAGGAGCATGGCCTTTCGGATGGTTTAAGCCACTCAGGCTCCGCGTAAATTTTTAGAACACACGACCTCCGCTTACCTTAAGGGTGGTCATACCAGGGAGACAAAGGAATGAAAAAGACATTACTGGCAGCGGCATTCGGCGCTGCGCTGGCTACAGCACCGGCCTTTGGACCGGCCTATGGCGCGTCACACAGTGATCCTGTGAAGATCGGGTTTGTCACCACGCTGACAACGCCTGCTGCGGTCATCGGCAATGACATGAAAGCCGGTTTCGACCTGGCTATTGAACATATTGGCGGCGAAATGGGTGGCCGCAAGGTTGAGGTCATCTATGAAGATGACGGATTCAAGCCGGAAACCGGCAAGCAAGCCGCCGACAAGCTGGTCACCCAGGACAAGGTTGATTTTGTGACCGGCTATATCTGGTCCAACGTATTGCTGGCTTCTGCCAAGTCCGTTCTGGATACGGAAACCTTCTTAATCAGCGCGAATGCGGGCCCGTCTCAATTGGCTGGCAAGGCTTGCGACAAGAACTTCTTCTCCGTGTCCTGGCAGAATGACCAGACCCCGATGGCATTGGGCGAAGCATTGAACGCCGATGGCGTAAAATCCGTTTACATCATGGCCCCGAACTATGCCGCAGGCAAAGACATGGTTGCCGGTGTGGAGCGTACCTTTAAAGGGGAAATCAAAGGCAAGGATCTGACCAAATGGGGTGCGGATGCACAGCTCGACTTCTCCGCTGAATTGGCAAAAGCCAAGGCTTCGGGCGCAGAAGCGATCTGGGTTTTCTATCCTGGTAAAGCCGGTGGTGCCTTCATCTCCCAGTACACCCAGGCGGGCCTTGCTGATTCGATGAAACTCTACAGCGTGTTCACCGTGGATGCGATTTCTCTGCCCAGACTGAAAGAAGCAGGCCTGACGGGCGTTCTTGGATCGATGGCGACCCAGCATTGGTCACCGGATATGGACAATGAGGCCAACAAAAAGTTTGTTGGTGACTTCCTGGCCAAAAACGGCACCTATCCATCCTACTACGCCCAGCAGGCTTATGATGCCGTCATGCTGATCAAATCTGCTGTCGATGCTGTTGGTGGTGATCTGACCGACAAGGATGCGGTTCGCGCAGCCCTGGAAAAGGCTGATTTCAATTCCACTCGTGGCAATTTCAAGTTTGGTAGCAACCATTTCCCAATTCAGAATTTCTATCTGCGGGAAGCTGTTACCGATGCAGAAGGTCGCTGGACGACAAAGATCAAATCCACTGTTTATACCGATCACCAGGATACTTACGCTGCTGACTGCAAGATGTAAAATTCCGAGATTTGCCGAAACGGGGCGGGTCAGAAATGGCCCGCCCCGTTTTCTTTTGCATTGGCTTTCGGCCCATTAGACCTGATCAAGAAATCGAAAACCACGCCAGCCTTTTCGTGATGCGATCCTTGAGTAAAATTTCACGAATTTTCGAAAATAATTAATTTTTACGAAATTAATGCTTGCGCAAGTTTTAGTGAAACGTTTAGCTTCAACTCAATGATAACGACAAATAATGCATCATATCTCATTGAACAAAGTTGCACACAGGGAATGATGCATTATAGTGCAGGGAATTCTGGTGAGTTATAGATGAATCTGTCTTAAAAGTATCCCGACCGGCATCAACTGTTAACTGGGATACATCCACTGAGATTTGTGAATTCATCTGATTGTGACGAGGAAACTGCTCAATGCTGAAGGCTCCACAATGAGGAGTGCATGGAAATGAAGAAGGCATTAAAAGCAGCGGTTTTCGGACTGTTTCTAACGGCGACGCCTTGGGTTGGTGCAGCATCCGCTGCAGACAGCGCACCCGTAAAAATTGGTTTCGTAACAACACTGACGACCCCCGCCGCAGTTATCGGCACCGACATGAAAAATGGCTTTGATCTGGCCCTTGAGCATATTGGTAGGGAGATGGGGGGCCGCAAAGTCGACGTTTTTATGGAAGATGATGGCTTTAAACCAGAAACCGGCAAACAGGCCGCAGATAAGTTGGTCACTCAGAAAAAGGTAGATTTTGTAACCGGCTTCATCTGGTCTCACGTGTTACTGGCATCGGTTAAATCTGTTTTGGATAGCGATACGTTCTTAATCAGCGCGAATGCAGGCCCGTCTCAATTGGCAGGAAAAGGCTGTAATAAGAACTTCTTCTCTATCTCCTGGGCAAATGACCAAATCCCCATGGCAATGGGGGAAGCATTGAATCAGGAAAGTGTTAAGTCTGTCTATATCATGGCGCCTAACTATGCGTCAGGAAAAGACATGATGGCTGCTGTTGAATTGACCTATAAAGGGGAGATCAAAGGGCGGGATATGACCAAATGGGGGTCGGAAACGCAGCTCGATTTCTCCGCCGAACTGTCTAAGGCCAAAGCCTCTGGCGCAGAAGCCCTGTGGGCCTTCTATCCTGGCAAGGCAGGCGGCGCATTCGTCTCTCAATTCATGCAAGCAGGCCTGGCTGACACGATGAAGCTCTACACCGTCTATACGTTGGACGGTATTTCCCTGCCAAAAATGCAAGAGGCCGGCTTAACTGCCGCCCTAGGGTCTCGTGGCACACAAAACTGGTCACCAGATATGGACAATGCTGCAAACCAGAAATTCGTGAGCGATTTTCTGGCAAAACATGGCACCTACCCTTCTTTCTATGCCCAACAGGCCTATGATGCTGTCATGTTGATCAAATCCGCAGTTGATGCAGTGGATGGTGATCTCTCCGACAAGAACGCCGTGCGGGCTGCGCTGGAGAAGGCAGACTTCGCGTCAACCCGTGGCAAGTTCAAGTTCGGTAATAACCATTTCCCGATCCAGGATTTCTATCTTCGGGAAGTGGTTGCGGATTCAGAAGGCCGATGGACCACAAAAATCGTTTCTAGGATTTTTACGGACCATCAAGATCCTCACGCCGTTGACTGCAAGATGTAATACACTATGACAAGCGGCGGCGTGGCGTGCTTAGGGAATGGGCCATCACGCCGCCGTTTTAAAATGAATGTGCGTCGCGTATAAGAAATGGCAATGAACATGCTGCAACGGGTGATCCGGTAAAAGCAGCAGTCTTTTAATTAGTGATGAACCGGGGATGGGCATGGATAGCGCACTACTGATCACACAGTTGTTGAATGGGATGCAGCTGGGCATTTTGCTGTTTCTGCTGGCCGCTGGCCTGACGCTGATTTTCGGCATTATGGATTTTATCAATCTGGCGCATGGCTCTTTCTATATGGTTGGGGCCTATTTAAGCGGGACCCTGGTGGTCCTGTTGGACAGTTTTGTGCTGGGCGTGTTGCTGGCGATCCCCCTGACCATGGCGGTTGGCTATGTCACGGAGATTTTGATCGCGCGCTCGCTGTATCTGCGGGATCATCTGGACCATGTTCTGGCAACATTCGGCATCATCCTGATATTTGATACTGTCACGCATCTGATCTGGGGCGCTGAGGGTATGGTCATTCCCCTGCCCGCATGGCTGAACGGTCAAATCACCCTCACGGAAACAATCCAACTGCCTAGTTATCGTATCGCGATTATCTCTGTCGGTCTGCTGGTCGCCATTGGTTTGTATTATGTTGTCAGCAAGACACGCCTTGGCATGTTGATCCGCGCCGGTGCCTCCAATCGCACCATGGTGCAGGCGTTGGGCGTCGATATTAAAGTATTGTTCAGCCTGGTCTTTGCCGCTGGCGCGGCTATCGCCGGCTTGGCCGGGATGATGATTTCGCCCATTACCGGGGCCTCTATCGGGATGGGCAATGACATTATCATTGTCGCCTTTGTCGTGATCATCATTGGCGGGATTGGATCAATCAAAGGGGCCTTCGTCGGGGCCTTGATCGTTGGCATGATCGACACTTTGGGACGGTCCTATCTGGATCAACTTTTAAAGCTGTTCATGCAGACAGGAACCGCGGAAACGGCCGCCCCGGCGATTTCCGCAATGCTGATCTATATTCTAATGGCTATCATTTTGGCGGTGCGTCCTCAGGGCCTTTTCCCGCCTAAGGTCCGATAAAACGCAAGCAAGCATAAGGGATGGGCATGCGCACTTCCAATTTTCTGACTCCCAAATGGCTTTTCAGTATCGCGATACTGCTGCTGTTGGCTATGACACCAATCCTGGCGGATATTTTCGATCAGGCTTTCTATCTCAGTATCGCAACACGGATTCTGATCCTGACCATCGCCGCGATCAGCCTGAATTTTATTCTGGGCTATGGCGGCATGATCAGCCTGGGACATGCGGCCTTTATCGGCATTGGCGCCTATTGTGTCGGCATTCCCATTTATCATGACTATAGTTCAGGATGGTTGCATATCTTTCTGGCCGTCAGCGTCAGTGCGGTTTTTGCCCTGATTACCGGGGCAATCAGCCTGCGCACCAAGGGCGTTCATTTCATCATGATCACCATGGCCTTCGCTCAGATGGCGTTCTTTCTATTCCTGTCATTGGATGAATATGGTGGGGATGACGGTTTGACGATTTGGTACGACAGTGAATTCGCCAGCGGAATCGATATCGATGATCCAACCATCTTTTATTACATCTGTTTCGTTTCCTTCCTGGCAGTGATGTACCTATATCACCGCATTGTTGGGTCCCGCTTTGGACGGGTCATTCGGGGCGCGAAATCCAATGAAAAGCGGATGCAGGCTTTAGGATACAACACCTATAACTATCGCCTGGTTGCCTATGTGATTTCTGGATCGATCTGCGGTTATGCCGGGGCCTTGATGGGGAACTACACCAATTTCATCAGCCCGGATATGATGGGCTGGACCCGGTCGGGTGAATTGATTTTCATGGTCGTTCTGGGGGGAACCGCAACAGCATTCGGTCCGATCTTTGGCGTGCTTTCCTTCCTGGTGTTGGAAGAGATGATTCCCGATCTGATGGATATGGTACACAACGGCGCTGGATTCTATTGGCACCTGCCATTTGGCTTGATTCTGCTGTGTGTCGTCCTGTTCGTGCGGGGTGGAATTTCTGGATTTTTGGATCGGTTGGGCAAACGATGACTGTACTTTTAGAAGTCCGTGGGCTGTACAAGACCTTCGGCGGCGTCACCGCCACAAAGAACGTATCCCTGGATGTGATCGAGGGGGAAGTCCATGCCATTATCGGGCCAAATGGCGCGGGCAAGACAACCCTGATCTCTCAGCTATGCGGAGAACAATTCCCGGATGCGGGCAAGGTCCACTTTAATGGTCGCGATATCACCAAGGCATCTGGTCCGGCCCGCGCGAAAATGGGCATCGCACGCTCCTTCCAGATCACGACCGTATTTCAGGACATGACCCTGCTGGAGAATGTCGCCTTGGCGGCACAGGCCCATGATGGGCATTCCTTCCGGTTCTGGCGTAACGCCAATAGTGAGCCGGAAATCAACCGTCAGGCCATGGAGCGGCTAAAAGAGGTTGGTCTGGACGCGAAGGCGATGGTGCTGTCGCGTGAAGTCTCCCACGGCGAACACCGCCAGTTGGAAATCGCGATGGCCCTGGCGACAGCGCCTAAAATGCTGTTGCTGGACGAGCCCATGGCCGGGATGGGATCCGAGGAAAGCCAGCGCATGATTGAGATTCTACAGCGTTTCCGGGGTCAGAAAACCATGCTTTTGGTGGAACATGATATGGATGCGGTATTTGCCCTGGCGGATCGGATTTCGGTGTTGGTATATGGTGAAATTATCGCCACAGATACACCAGACGCCATCCGCGATAATGAGGCAGTGAAACGCGCTTATCTGGGTGAGGAGGCCTGATCATGCTGACTGTATCGGGCTTAAAAACATTTTACGGCAACAGCCAGGCTTTGTTTGGTATGACCCTGGAAGTGCGCGCCGGGGAAGTCGCCACTCTGATGGGCCGCAATGGCATGGGCAAAACGACAACTGTTCATTCAATCATGGGCATCATTCAATCACAGGAAGGCGATATTCAGTATGAAGGTCAGTCCATTCGCGGCCTGTCATCTTATGCTGTTGCGCGTCGTGGAATCGGATTGGTGCCCGAGGGACGTCAGATATTCCCAAACCTGACCGCGCATGAAAACCTTGTCGCCACAGCCGCCAATTGGGGTAATCAGAAGACCCCCTGGACTGCTGATCGTATCTATGACCTTTTCCCAGGCCTTGCCGCACGCCGCAGCAGTATGGGAAACCTGCTGTCAGGTGGGGAACAGCAAATGCTTGCCGTCGGTCGGGCGCTGATGACAAATCCAAATCTGCTGATCCTGGATGAAGCCACAGAAGGCCTTGCGCCCCTGATCCGAAATGAGATTTGGAAAAGCCTGGAAGCATTGAAGGGCGAAGGCCTGTCAATCCTTGTGATCGACAAGAATGTCAAAGACCTGGCCCGCATTGGCGATCGTCATCACATCGTGGAAAAGGGCCGTGTCGTCTGGACCGGCAACAGCCAGGAGTTATTGGCGGACGAAGAACTGATGCATCGCTATCTGGGCGTTTAAAGCACTTCGTTATCGTACGATGCACGGTTTTGTATCCTTGCCCCACAGGCGTAAATGTAGGTTTATTCGCATCGATTCTGTCCGTACCACCTCACTCTTGCTTGATCCTGAATGGGCCGTGGGGTAGTGATACTGCGAAGGTCGCGCGGGCAACGGCGACCACCCTATAGGATGCTAGGAAACACCCATGACCTTATCACTGAAACATATTAAAAAGCTGGCCGCCGTTGGCGCGATGGCGGTTCTTCCCGTTTTGGCAGCGGCCCCTGCGGCCCAGGCCGAAACCCGCGTGACCTATAAGTCCGCAAGTTCCAGTTCGTCCTATTATCAAATGGCCGTGCAATTGGCCGAGGCGATGAAGGCCGGCACCGATGGCGGCATCATTGTTACGGTTGAAGAAAGCCAGGGCTCTGTCCAAAACGTGATGGAAGTGATCGGGCGCACCGGTAATTATGTCTTCACCACGCCCCCGGCCCTTGTTGGCCTGGCGCAGGGCGGCAAGGCGATGTTTGAAGGCAAACAGAGCCCGCGTTTTGATGAGATCCGCGCGCTGTTCCCAATCCCCTCTCTGACCATGCATTTTGTCATGAATGCAGACAGTGGCGTCACCGATTTCGCCAGCCTGGATGGCAAGACGCTGCTGATTGGCAAGGGCAGTTTTGGTGCAAAAGAAGGGGCAAAGTATCTGGAATTGTTTGGCCTGGACAGTAAAGTGACCCTGGCGGATGTGGAGCTTTCCAATGCCGTGTCGGCCCTTAAAAATGGTCAGATCGATGGCTTTGTCACCGCAGGCTCTTACCCTGCCCCCAATGTGATTGAGGCCGCTGCCAGCACCAAAGTTACCATCCTGTCACTCAGCGATGATCAGATCACCCAGACGAAACGTCTGAAGGTGACCATCCCGGCGGGGACCTATGCCGATCAGACCACCGATATCACGACGACCGGCCTGCCTGTGGTTGCCTATACGACAACAGACATGGATGAAGACACCGCCTATCAATTGACCAAGACCTATTGGGAAGGCAAATCCAAGCTGGGGGCAGATGCCGCCTGGTGGAATGGTGTTTCCCCGGAAATGCTGTCGAATGTCACCGGCAAACTGCATCCAGGCGCCTTGAAATATTACATGGAAGTCGGTTTCCCTGTGACCGACGCACAGATGTAAAACACTTCAGATCAATTAAGAAGTGGGACAGCCCCGGTGGGAAACCGGGGCTGTCTTGTTTACTATATCAGAGGTTGGGAAATGCTGACGGCAGGCGCATCACGATGGATCTGGATTGCACTCGGGGCGACATCCATCACATTTCATTTGTGGCTGATTTTTTCAGGACTGGTGCCCAACCTTCTGTCCCGCCCCTTGCATATGGCCCTGGCCCTGCCCTGGGCGATGATCTTTATCGCCCGCAACAGTATTGAGCGGATCTCCGGCGCTGTTCTGGGCAGCCTGGGCCTTGCCGCCTGTTTGTGGATCGCCTGGAACCATGCCCCCCTGTCGGACCAATACGGATTTCTGGATGGCACATTCCAGGTCGGGATCGCGGTCATCCTGTTGGTCACAGTGCTGGAAATGGCACGACGAGCGATCGGCTGGCCACTGCCTTTGGTCGCTTCCACAACCCTGCTGTATGGACTCTTCGGACAATATATCCCTGGTGAATTCGGCCATCCGGGAACGCCGTTGAACAGCTTTCTGGGCACGCTGACGATTGCTGAAGGCGGAATTTGGGGCAGCTTGACCGGGGTTTCAGTCTCCATCGTCGCCATTTTCGTCATATTCGGGTCCGTCCTGAATGCGGGAGAGGCCGGGCAAGGCTTCATGAATGTCGCTGCAGCCGTCGCAGGGCGTCTGCGTGGGGGCGCGGCCAAGGTATCAGTTCTGTCTTCCGCGCTGTTTGGATCCATCTCTGGCTCAGCCAGTGCGAATGTTGCATCGACAGGGGCGATTACGCTGCCCGCCATGACGCGATTGGGCTATCCCAAATCGCTGGCAGGCGCGGTGGAGGCTGTGGCCTCCTCTGGCGGTCAGATCATGCCGCCCCTGATGGGGGCCGGGGCCTTTGTCATGGTGGAATTAACCGGAACCCCCTATACCGAAATCATGGCCGCCGCCCTGTTGCCAGCCTTTCTGTATTTTGCGGCATGCTGGGTCGGCATAGATGCCTTTTCCATGCGCTATAAACTGGAAGGGCTGCCAAAGGATCAACAGCCCGGCCTGCGCCCTGTGCTAATTACAGCTGCCTTCTTCATGGTGCCGTTTTCCGTATTGCTGTGGTTTATGTTCTATACCGGTTTCACACCACAATACGCCGCTTGTCTGGCAATTCTGGCCGGGGCCGTCCTGTTGCTATTGGATGCGAAACTGACCTTCAACGGACCGCGGACCCTGGATCGGATTATCAGTGTCTGTCTGAACGCGGGTCAGCAAATAGCCACCATCGCCTCAATTATCCTCTGCGCCTCCATCATCATCGGGGTGTTGGGCATTACCGGGCTGGGCGTCAAGATCACATCCCTAATCCTGTCAGGGTCAGGCGGGATGCTATGGCCGGCACTGTTGCTGACAGCGGCAGCATGCCTTGTTCTGGGAATGGAGGTTCCGACAACCGCAGCCTATGTCATCTGTATCTCCGTCGCAGGGCCCGCCTTAACAGAATTGGGATTACAGCCGCTACAGGCCCACCTGTTCGTCTTCTGGTTTGCGCTTTTAAGCACCATAACCCCGCCTGTCTGTGGCGCGGTATTCATCGCAGCAGGCATGGTTGGTGAAAATTGGCTGAAAGTCGCTGGCAAGGCGATGGCGCTTGGTATCGGATTGTATCTGATCCCATTGGGCATGATCGCCAATCCGGATTTGATCCATCTCTCTACCGTTCCAATTCATGCCGTGCTGGCAGCGGCGAAAGTGGGGGTCGGCCTGGGCTGTATTTCCTTTGGGATCATCGCCCCGATACGATGGATGATACGCATCGCCCTTGTCCTGGGCGGCGCATTGGTCCTGTTCTATCCGCTATAGGAAATATCCGTCAGGCTGCTTTTGAGGCCTGACCCAATCGATTGAGCTTGGTCAGCAGATAGTCCACGGTGTCTGCACCAAACTCGTCGATGATTTCTTCATGCTCTGTCAGCACCCGCTCCAGCAAGCGTCGCATACGATGCTGGGGGTCTTCATCACTCTGTTCCATCTCTGCCTTAACGACCATGTCCAGGGCCGTTCGGTAGGCAGGCAACAGGGCGACAGGCATTCCCGCCTTCTGATACAAGGACCGCAAGCCAAGCTCCCCCTCGTCATGGATCAGGATGCGGGCATTGTTGATCGGCACCCCGGACAGGACAGACAGGGACTGTTCAAAGAAATCCAAATCACCGACACACAGGGCCCGCAAGACGATGGAGGGTGTCAACCGCCGGTTTTCCTTCAATTGGCGAACCAGTTCTTCTGCGCTGCCGGAAGAACCGGCCCTGTTTAGAGTAAGCGTCGCGCGCTCCCGGCTTTGCAAAATAAGGTCGGTGGCCATTTCATCTGACAGTTCATGATGCTGAACCAGATAGTCCTTCAAGTGATCTGCCACCCGGGCAACCAGCTTTTCCGCAATGCTGACAGGCAGGGTCGGGCGCTGAACCAGCGGTTCCTGAATTCGGGGCACATCGCCATATTTATCGACAACCTTGTTCAGCGATGTCTCGCTGATCTCCGCCCCGGTATTGGATACAAGGGCGACGACAGAGTCCTCATCCCCATGAGTGACAATCGCATCCGATACCTGCCTGGACACCGCTGGACGCTCCGCCACCGCCTTGGTTCTGGATGCATTCTGGCTGCGTACGATCTCAACCAGATCGGCGTCCGTCAGAGCATTTGAATACTGTAGCATCGGCAAGGCGACCTCGTCAGAGAGGTCAGACGCCAATGTTTTTGCCAGGTCGTTTGACAGGCCAGGCACATCCTTCAGATTGGAAGACAGTGCAGCCCGGACCTGCATTTCAACGTCTTTCACCATTAAACTGAAGATATCTTCCGCGATCGACCGTTCCTTATCCGTCAACCCGCCCTCACCAAATTGTCGCGCGATCTTATGGGCGGCACTGGCGCGATTTTCCCCCGATGGGTCGGCCAGCAGCTTTTGCACATCTGAACCGGTCAGTTTTTCCGCCATTGATATACATCCCCTCCCCCAGATCAGGGCGTTAAATACTCATGCTTACATAGCATTTTCGTAGAATACGCAGCAATCCGCACAGCGCCAAGCATCACGATACCAGACAGCCCTCATAAGACGTCACACAGGATTTACCAGCCGCTGGATTGTCGCAACATCCGCATGACGCTATGAATGATCCATCTGCTGTATCAGGAGTGTTCGGAATGCCAAAATTCATCGCCGGATCGGTCATCGCCCTACTTTGCCTAATGCTGCACGTTTCCACCGGTCTGGCTGAAACAACCATCATTGATGCCCCCACCGCCCATCAGATGCAGCAGGATGGATCTGTAACCCTGATCGATATCCGCCGCCCGTCAGAATGGCGCGATACAGGAATCGCCCAAGGGGCCAGAACCATCACCATGCATGATCCCGAAGGGCAAACCGGGTTTCTGACGGCCATGATCGCGGGGGTTAACGGCGACAAGACGGCACCAATCGCCCTGATCTGTGCCTCTGGTGTTCGATCCACCTGGGCCAGCGCCTTTCTGACCCAGAATGGCTTCACCCATGTGATGAATGTGAAGGAAGGCATGTTGGGGCGCGGTTCGCTGCGCGGCTGGATGAAACAGAACCTGCCGCTGGACCCCGCCCCCGCTGAAAATTAAGCCATCAATACCCGCACATGGGCGGCCGCAGACCGCCCCAGCGCGTCCAGATCATACCCCCCTTCCAGGGCGGAAACGACGCGGCCTTCTGAATGCTTATCGGCGATTTTGATCAATTCCTGCGTGACCCAGACAAAATCATCCTCGTCCAGATTCTCCTGGGCCAGGGGATCATCACGATGCGCATCAAACCCAGCGGAAATCATCAACAGTTCCGGCCCAAACGCATCCAGTCTGGGCAACACGACATCCTGAAATGCCTTCCGGAATTCCTGTGAGCCGCCCATCGGTGGCAATGCAACATTCACGATATTGTCCGCAATACCTGTTTCCGACGGCCGACCAGTGCCCGGATACAGCGGCATCTGATGGGTTGAGCCATAGAAGAACATAGGCTCATTTTCAAACATCGCCTGGGTGCCATTGCCATGATGCACATCAAAATCAATCACAGCGACACGTTGTAGATGGTAGACATCCCGCGCATGGGCGGCCCCGATTGCGATATTATTGAACAGGCAAAAGCCCATGGTCTGGTCAGGTTCCGCGTGATGACCAGGCGGGCGTACGGCACAAAAGGCGTGCTTTGCCTCCCCCTTCATAACTGCATCCACAGCAGCAACCACGCCACCAACAGCACGGAATGCAGCTTCCCGGGACCCGGCACTGACCGCGGTGTCCGCATCAATCTGCACACGGCCTTCGGTGGGAAAAGCCGCTATCAGCCCATCAACATAGGCAGGGGGATGCATCAGCAGGATACGGTCGCGGGTCGTTTCCGGCGCTTCCCTGCGTTCCAATTCCTGAAAATCAGGTCCTTCCAAAGCCGAAAGTACGGCAGCCAGACGCGCGGGCTGCTCTGGATGCCCTTCCCCCATATCATGACCGGCACAGGCCGGATGGGTGAAAAGCAGTGTTTTCGTCGCCATGGATGTCTCCCTAACCCAGATCGTTTGGTATCCTTAGGCGATAAACCATTCATAAGGGCACTTCAAGGCGATGCCAGTTTCAGATAGGGGTTTTTGCAACATTGCGCCGGATTTTATGGTAATGGGTTGGGCGATGGTTGCGCCAATGGGTCGGCGCGCCCTACACTGACCGCAAGATTGGTTCGATCAAACTTGCAAATAGATTTAGGTGGTGCATGACGACGACGGCGAAATCAACGATAGATGACCTGAGTTTTGAACAGGCCATGGCAGAATTGGAATCCATCGTACGTGGCCTGGAATCCGGCGATATTGAGCTAGAGGCCAGTATTGAGGCTTATGAACGGGGTGCCGCGTTAAAGAAGCATTGCGAAAAGAAGCTTGCGGGCGCAAAGGCACGCATCGAGAAGATTACCGTCGGATCCAATGGGACGATCAAGGCGGAGTCTGCGGAAATAGAATAATAGTATTGCCAAAATCACGCCGACCCTCTTTCACATATTAAGGAATTTGATCGAATGACCGATCTCGCGCGGGCCATGAGCGACTTCGCAGGACATCTTGAAGATGTTCTCAACAAGCTACTGCCCCTGGACAATGCCCCTGAGCGCGACCTGCTGGAGGCCATGCGCTATGCCACATTGGATGGCGGTAAGCGCGTCCGCCCCTTTCTGGTGAACGAAACCGCAGGCCTGTTCGGGGTATCAGAAAACTCGGCCCTGCGCGTGGGTGCAGCGCTGGAAATGGTGCATTGCTATTCCCTGGTGCATGATGATTTGCCAGCCATGGATGATGATGCGCTGCGCCGGGGCAAGCCAACCGTCCACAAACGCTTTAACGAGGCAACGGCGATTCTGGCCGGAGATGCCTTGCTGACCCGCGCCTTCAACATATTGGCGTCGGACTCCACTCATTCAAACCCTGCGGTTCGCTGTGAACTGGTGCTGGAATTGTCCCTGGCCGCCGGGGCCCATGGCATGGTCGGAGGCCAGATGATCGATTTGAAGGCCGAAAGTGCGGATCTGGATATTGGCGCGATCACACGGCTGCAACGCCTGAAAACCGGTCGTCTGATCGATTTTGGCTGTCAGGCCGGGGCCATTCTGGGCCGTGCGCCTACCTCTGCCAGGGAAGCATTGCGCGGCTATACCCACGATATGGGCCTGGCCTTCCAAATTGCCGATGACCTGTTGGATATCACAGGCGATGCCGCCACTGTTGGCAAAGCGGTTGGCAAGGATGCGACAAAGGGTAAGGCGACCTTCGTCTCTGTATTGGGTGTGGAGCGGGCACGGGATCAGGCCAATCATCTGGCAGATCAGGCCATCAATCACCTTAAGCTGTTTGACAGCAAAGCCGATCACCTGCGCGCCTTGGCCCGCTTTGTCGTTGAACGCAAACACTGAACGCGACGCTTACACCATCCTTACCCGTTCGCATGGCCCGGGCGGGCGCTGCGGATCGCGCGGGACAGCAGGACGACCGGGATAATGCCTGCAATCACGATGGTAATTGCCCCCAGAGATGCCCGTTCAAATTGCTCGTCAGAGGCATACTGAAAGACAAAGGTCGCCAGCGTATCGAAATTAAACGGCGGTCGCAGGATCAGTGTGGCGGGAAGCTCTTTCATACAATCCACAAACACCAGGATCGCCCCAGCCAAAATCCCGCCGCGGATCATTGGCAGATGAATTCGACGTAGGGTTTCCAGTGGCCCCTTGCCCAGGGTGCGCGCCGCATCATCCATATGGGGCGTCACCTTTTCCAGGGCCGAATCCACAGCGCCAAAGCCAATCGCCATGAAGCGCGCGACATAGGCAAAGACCACGGCAAATGCGGTGCCAAACAATATCGGTCCCATCGGAACCCCAAAAGTCTGTTCAATGAACCGGCCGACCACTGCATCGAAAGAGGTGAAGGGTACGATGACCCCTACCGCCAACACTGCGCCAGGCACAGCATATCCGACCGATGCCAGGCGGGTTAGCATGCGCAGGAGCTTTCCGCCGCTTAGACGCACGCCATAGGCCATGAAAAGGCCGATCACCACAGCACAGACCGCCGCCGTGCCAGACAGAATCAGGGAATTGCTGGTGAAGGCGAAATATTCCGGGGTCAATTGCTGGTCCAGCCGCCGCAGCGCATTGACCGCCAGGACAATAAACGGAACCGCAAAGCCAAAGATCAAAGGTGCCCCGCACACCGTCATCGCCGCCACACGCCGCCAGCCACGCAATTCAAAACCCGGCAGCGCCTGTATCTTGGAACTGGTTTGACCATAGCGTTGGCGATGGCGCGATGATCGCTCCAGCCATAGCAGCCCGACCACAAACAGCAACATCACCAGGGCAATTTGGGCCGCACCACCAGTATTGCCCATGACCCGCCAGACCTCAAACACGCCAGCGGTCAACGTATGAACCCCAAAGAAATCGATCGTCCCGAAATCGTTCAGGGTTTCCATCATGGCCAGGGATACACCAATCACCAGTGCCGGGCGCGCCATAGGCAGCGCCACCGTCCAGAAACAGCGCCAGGGTGTTCGACCCAGAGTTCGTGCAGCCTCTAAGGCACAGACGGATTGTTGTAGAAATGCCGCCCGCGCCATCATGTAAACATAGGGGTATAGCACCAGGCTAAGGACAATAATCGCGCCGCCATGGCTGCGGATTTCTGGAAACCAGTAATCGCTTTTAACCTGCCATCCGAACAGATCGCGCAGCGCGCCTTGCACAGGGCCGCCATATTCCAGAATGTCGGTATAAACGAAGGCGACCAGATAGGCAGGCACGGCCAGGGGTAATAACAATGCCCATTCAAACATGCGGCGGCCCGGGAAACGACAAACGGTGACCAGCCAGGCAGTCGAAACCCCACCGGTAATCGTACCAATCCCAACGCCGACCATCAGGATCAGGGTATTGCTGATATAAGTAGGAAGGCTGGTTCGAACAATATCGAACCAGCCTTCATCTTTTGGAAACAAGGCAAGCCAGACGATTGATGCAAGGGGAATGATCACGATCAGGGCAGCCCCCACAGCGCCCGTCGTCCAAATCCAGGATCTATCCTTCTGCATCAGCGACCGGGTCACCGGCCCGGTCGCATCCGATGTGGTTACCGCCATGCCTTACCTTGTTTCACGCACCAACCCTTTATTCGTTATAGCCAACTTCTGCGACCAATTGCAGTGCATCCCGCAGATTGGCGGCAATCTGATCCAAGGTCAGGCTGTCTGGGGTCAAATCCCCAATCCCAGCCAACGCATCGGAGGGTTTCACATTGGGATTAACCGGATATTCAAAATTCACATCCGCATAAATCCTCTGTGCAGCCTCGCCCGTCAAGTATTCCATCAGCAAAACGGCATTTTCACGGTTTGGCGCATGGGGCGCCATGACCATGGCAGACACATTCACATGCGTGCCACCGCCGTCAAATTTCGGGAATACCGGATTAACCGCTTCGGCCCAGCCACGCTGTTCGTCATTGTCCAGCATCTTGAAGAAGTAGTAGGAGTTTCCGACAGCGATATCACATTCACCCTCGGAAACGGCCTTGACCTGGGCACGATCATTGCCCTGCGGTTTGCGTGCCAGATTGGCCTTCACACCTTCCAGCCATGTCTTGGTTTCTGCTTTGCCCTTATGGGCAATCATGGCTGCAATCATCTGCACATTGTATGGGTGGGTACCGCTGCGAGTGCAGACCTTGCCCTTCCACTTCGGATCCGCCAAACCTTCATAAGTCACCAGATCACCCTCTTTCATACGCTCTTTGGAGGTATAAAACAGGCGTGCACGCAGGGTCAGCGCAAACCAGCGATTATCCGCCGCACGAAACTGTTCTGGAACACGTGCTGCGAGCGTTTCGCTGTCAACCGGTTGGGTCAGCCCTTCATCGACCAAACGCGCTGTATTACCAAAGCTGGATGTCAGCACAACATCCGCAGGGCTGTTTGGGCCCTCTTGCGCCAGACGCTCAATCAAGCCGTCATCAGCAAACAGAACATTGACTTTAACGCCTGTTTCTTTGGTGAATTCGTCCAGAATCGGTTCGATCAAATAGGCTTGGCGCATGGAGTAGATATTTACTTCTCCCTCTGCGGCCTGTGCGACTGGCATTGCCATGCTCATGCCCAGAACCAGGCCGACCAGACCAACCTTTCGGGTCACATGTTGACGAAGAGTATCCAATCCAAATGTCATTGAAGGCATTCCTTTCCCTAGCGTTGTGTCACACCCAAGCTTGCTCGGGTCACGACTGGGACGCATCCTCTCAGTTGCTGGGCGCCAAACTGAGATTGCGTCGCATATTCATATGCGGCTTATAAAGATTATCATAATATTCTGCAAGTCATTCTTAATATCATCTTTGTGAATTTGATACTAAAGGCCCTTCAAGAATTCCAGCAGATGGTTCCGGTCTTCCTGTGACAGGGCCATGAAATCATTTCTGGATTTCAGGGCTTCCCCGCCATGCCACAGGATTGCTTCTTCGGGCCCCCGCGCGCGACCATCATGCAATAAGGGGGCTGCTCGATCCTTTGCTAGAGTTTCTGCCAATCCCCACAGAGGCGGCGTCCGCCATTCAAAGCTTTTAGCATCCCCTTCTGGCAGCCCGTCATCCAGGCCTGGCCCCATATCATGCAGGGATAAATCGGTATAAGCGCGCACGGGGATTGGACCAGCACGCGACGGTAATTCAGGAATATGGCAGGCCGCGCACCCTACAAGGTGGAACAGGTACTCCCCTTTCGTGTCTTTCACATCGGTGCTGTCAGGCGGCGGCAGCAGCTTTGTGAACAGGGTCAGTTCCGCCAAGGATATGCCGGATATCTCCCCAGATCCGCCCCCACAATCCGTCTGCCCTTTTGGACAGATCGGCATTTGATGGAAAACATTGGTGATCCCCATATCCTGCGCCAGGGCTGCGGCGTTCTGCATAACGATTGTGGGTTCGGACGCCTTCCAGCCGAATCGTCCGGTGCTATCCTTGGGTAAAATCATCGGTTCCAACAATCCTATCCCCCGAATAGGTTGCGCAATACGGATGGACCAATGCGCCAAAGCGCCCGGATCAGGCTGAATATCCAATGATGGCTTTCTAAGCTCATAGGCCTGACCGTCTGGATATTTACCTGGCTGTATCTCCCAGTTTAAAGATAGCTTCGCCTCAGGGTCCACGCCGGGGACGGCGCGATCCTGAATCTGGGTTCCGAATAAGGGATGCGGCGTGACACCCCCCACCGCATCCACAACACCGATCCGAACCAATGCGGTCAGAAAGTTGTCACCCGGCCCATCAGGCGGAAAACCGCGCCCCCCCGCGCTATGGCAGGACGCACAGGATATCCGATTGTACAAGGGGCCCAGGCCGACCAAATCATCAGGCCCCTGTGTGCCCGAGGGTCGGAAATGACCATTGAAGATCAGGCGTCCACGCTCATACGCCGCGCGGGTATCTTCAGATAATCCTGCCGGGGGGGCCATTGGATCCGCCGGTATAGGTCCGCCAGAAGGGGAGTCATTTGCAGGCAAAAGGGACTGCGCCACGGCAGTCCCAGTTCCCAGACACAGCAAAACCGCAACAACCAAAGCCCTGAACACGAATCCCGCCCATCCATTTTACACAAATCGACTGGCTCAGGCCTCCAAGGTCATCAAGGACGCATTGCCACCGGCCGCCGTGGTATCAACAGACACCGTGCGTTCGCAAGCAAAACGATGCAAGTATCTTGGGCCCCCTGCCTTGGGTCCTGTTCCGCTTAACCCTTCACCCCCGAATGGCTGAACCCCTACAATAGCGCCAATCTGATTGCGATTCACATAAGCATTGCCAACTTTCAAACGTTTAAGGACCCGACCGATCGTCTCGTCAATCCGGCTATGAATGGCGCAGGTCAGGCCAAAGCCTGTGCCATTGATTGCATCCACCACAGCATCCAACTGCGACGCCTTATAGCGCACGATATGCAAAATGGGGCCAAAATGCTCTTGTTCCAGCATCTCTATTCCTAGAATTTCAAAGGCAATCGGGGCGACGAATGTGCCCTTGTCACACTGTGTTTCCATCGGCGTTTCACCAACCTTCTTCGCCTTTTTGGATTTGCTCAATTCGGCGATATGGGCATTCAGATTAGATCGCGCTTCTGCATCAATCACAGGGCCCAGATCGGTAGACAGCCAGGCAGGGTCGCCCACCCGTAATTCCTTCATGGCCCCGGCAATCATGGCGATCTGTTTATCGGCCACATCTTCCTGAATATACAAGACCCGCAGTGCCGAACACCGCTGGCCAGCACTTTGGAAGGACGAGATGACAACATCGCGCGTCACTTGCTCCGGCAGGGCGGAACTGTCGACAATCATCGCATTCTGCCCACCGGTCTCTGCAATCAATGGAATGATCGGGCCATCTCGTTCTGCCAGCGTCCGATTGATCAGCCGAGCTGTCGCCGTAGACCCAGTGAAAGCCACTCCGCCCAAACGCAGATCGGACAATATCGCATTCCCAATCGTTGGCCCATCACCGGGCAGCAGATGCAACGCATCAACAGGAACCCCCGCCGCATGCAAAAGCTTCACCGCCTCATAGGCGATCAACGGCGTCTGTTCTGCCGGTTTGGCCAGCACCGCATTTCCTGCTGCCAAGGCCGCAGATACCTGACCGGTGAAGATTGCCAGCGGGAAGTTCCAGGGAGAGATACACAGAAAGACACCACGACCGTGCAGCGAAATCTCGTCAATCTCTCCGGTTGGTCCAGGCAGGACCTCTGGCTGAGCAAACTCCATGCGGGCGCGCACCGCATAATAGCGCAGGAAGTCGACCGCCTCGCGCAGCTCTGCAATCGCATCATTCAGGGTTTTACCCGCCTCGCGCATGACAATCGCCATCAGGCGGGCACCATGCTGCTCATACAAATCAGCGGCCTTTTCCAGGGCATCTGCCCGTGCGCCTGCAGGCGTGTCATCCCATAATATTTGTGCCCGCAACGCCCGTTCAAACGCATCGCGCGCTATATCGGCTGTGGTATCAATCACTTCTCCGATGCGCTGGCTGCTGTCAGCGGGATTATAGACCGCGTGAGCTTTCCCTTTCACCGGAACCCCGCCCACCAATGGGGCAGCAGACCAAGGCTCCCGCTCTGCCAGGGACATCCCGTCGCGCAGGTTCATCAGGGTTGGAATATCGGTGATATCAAAGCCTTGAGAATTGCGACGACCGGGCCCAAAGAGGTTTTCAGGCATTGGAATTTGTGCATGACGCACGGGACTTAACCGTTCCGCCTCCCGCAAGGGGTCGGCAACAATTTCTGCAATCGGCATCTGCTCATCGACAATGCGATTGACGAAGCTGGTATTCGCCCCGTTTTCCAAAAGGCGACGCACCAGATAGGCCAGCAGGTCTTCATGACTGCCCACTGGCGCATAAATGCGTACTGGATAGCCGCCTTTACCCGCCTTGCTGACCACCTGATCATACAGGGCATCGCCCATGCCATGCAGGCGCTGATATTCAAAATCACTGCGGTTCCCCGCCATTTCCGCGATGGCCGACAGCGTATGGGCATTATGGGTCGCAAAGCAGGGATAAAAGGCTTCCTGTTCGGTCAGCAACAACCGGGCGCAGGCAAGATAGGAAACGTCGGTGGATACCTTGCGGGTGAAGACCGGATAATCGCTCATCCCCAATTCCTGGGCGCGTTTGACTTCCGTATCCCAATAGGCCCCTTTGACAAGGCGTACCATCATGCGGCGCTGTCCCTTTTTGGCGACAGAGGCCAGCCATTTGATAAAGGGATAGGCGCGCTTCTGATAGGCCTGAACGGCAAGCCCCAGACCATTCCAACCCGCCAGGGACGGGTCTGTTGCCGCCGCCTCAATCGCTTCCATCGACAGGTCCAGACGATCACATTCTTCCGCGTCGATACACAGGCCGATATCATATTCCTTCGCCTTGCGACACAGCTCCAGCAAGCGGGGGATCAATTCATCCAGGGTGCGGTCTTCCTGACCGAATTCATAGCGCGGATGCAACGCTGACAGCTTTACGGAAATGCCCGGTGCCTCAATGACACCTCGCCCTTTCGCGGCCTTGCCGATTTTCTCAATCGCCGTGCTATAGGACTTAAAATAGCGGTCGGCATCTGCCATCGTGCGGGCCGCCTCACCCAGCATGTCATAGGAATAGCGATAGCCTTTGCTTTCATTTCCCTTGGCACGATCCAGGGCTTCTTCAATCTTACGGCCCATCACGAATTGCCGTCCCATGACGCGCATCGCTTGATTGACTGCCTTGCGGATGACGGGTTCACCCGACCGCTGGACCAATTTGCGCATTGTACCGCGCCAGTCCTGCTCTGCTGACTTGCCATCATCCCCGACGATGCGCCCGGTCAGCATCAGGGCCCAGGTTGACGCATTCACGAACCAGCTTTCAGAATGACCCAGATGGGATTCCCAATTCGCGCCCCCGATCTTATCCTTGATCAGGGCATCAGCGGTTTCATCATCGGGGATGCGCAATAGGGCTTCGGCCATGCACATCAAAACAACGCCTTCCCGGGACGACAGTTCATATTCATGCATGAAGGCGTCAATGCCAGATGACTTAACCCGGTCCTTACGCACTTCGACAACCAATTGGCGCGCGCGCTCTTCGATCCGATCACGGGCGGCGGCTTCCAGTCTCGCCTGACCCAAACGCTCCGTCAGACAAGCCTCCTCATCCATGCGATAGGCGTCTCGCACCGCTTGGCGCAGAGCGCCGTGAGAAAGATACCGGTCGGCTTGTTTGTCGGTCAGCAGCATGTTCGTCTCCCTTAATCGAATGGAGCCGAAACAGTAAAACAAACCCAGCCAAATGTGCTTCTGTTTTAGGGGTGTTGACGATATATCTTATAGCCAAACCCAGATTTCATAGTGAAAGATTCTGCAATGACAGAGACAACGCGCAGCCTTGATAAAATTGATCGCAATATCTTGCGGCAGTTACAGGCCAACGGGCGGCTGAGCAATGTTGATCTGGCCCGATTGGTGAACCTGTCTCCCACACCCTGCCTGGAGCGGGTGCGGCGGCTGGAAAAAAGCGGATACATCACCGGATATGCAGCACGCCTGTCCCCGTCAAAACTGGAGGCTGGCTTGACCGTATTCGTTCAGGTCACGCTGGACCGCACGACCAGCGACATATTTGAGCATTTCAAACACGCCGTACAGCAAGAACCAGGTATTGCAGAATGTCACATGGTCGCCGGTGGCTTTGATTATCTGTTGAAGGTTCGCACCAGGGATATGGAGAGCTTTCGTCACTTTCTGGGCGACGTGATCAACCCCCTGCCCGGCGTGATTTCCACCGCAACCTATGTCGCAATGGAAACCGTAAAGGAAGGCGATGCGGTTCCGGTTTAACCTGAAACCGGCTTCTTCTGTTGGCTGTTCGATACCAGCCGCGTTGCCCCGGTGATCAGCCCGATCGTTCCGATATTGACGATAAGATGCAACACTGTCGGGCGTTCAATATACCCGATCAGCGTATGCAGTATTTTCCCCAGAATACTGCTCTCACTCAGCAGGAATGAACTGTCCCACAGGGTCGGACCCAGGGTGACAAAACCAGCTGCAGCCAGAAAGTTCATCGCCTGCGCCGCCATGCCAGCGGCCAGCAGAATAATCATCCAGTTCGTGACACTGAATATCTTACCGGTCGGGATCCGCAGCAGGCCCAGATACAGGACTGCACCGACAGTAACGCCCAGCGCCAATCCAGCCGACCCGCCCAGGATTGCGGGCCGAAAACCCCCATCAGATGCCGCCAGACCATACAGGAACAGCACGACTTCTGACCCTTCCCGCAAAACCGCTAACCCGACAACAAGCGCCAGCGCATAGAGCGGACGCCCCCCACTGCGTACAGTATCCCCAACAGAGCGCAATTCAGTGACCATCTGGCGGCCATGGGTCGACATCCAGATCGTGTGCCAGGCCAGCATGGCAACCGCCAGCAACAGAACACAGGCATTAAAGATTTCCTGACCATAGCCATTCAGCGTATCGGAAATCACCCCCGCAAATTGAGCGACGATTGCAGCCCCAACCACCCCTGCGGCAATGCCTGCACTGACCCAACGCCCCACACCGGGCAGGCCGCGGGTCGATGACAGAACAATGCTGATGACCAGGGCCGCTTCCAGAACTTCCCGAAAGACGATGATCAGGGCTGCTATCATGTCATATCTCCAACATGCTGTTATTTAACGACAATTACACCATTCGCCTGATCGGCATGAAACTCACCGATAAAGGCGTATTCGCCTGCTTCAAGGCCATTGATGCGAATCTTACCGTCGGTGTGACCGGCAATGACCTTTTCGATATGCAGGGCCATGCTTTCGAATTCTTCCGGTAAAGGGTCCCTGTTGGATACTTCCAGAATAAAGGTCTCACCGGCCGCGACCTCAATTCGGTCAGGTGTGAATTTATGATCCTGGATCTCCACCTTGATAATCCGCGCGTCATCGGCCAGGGCGTCGGTTGATCCACTGGCGACGGAGAAAATGGAGCCCAGAACCAGCGTTGCGGCAATCAGGCCTGATTGAATTTTCATTTGCTAGAATCCTTTGTTTTTCTTGCGAGGGGTCAGTTCCAAAAGCCAACGCCTCGCTGCCCATGATCGTGGCAAACATGAAACTGCGAATTATTCGCAGAAAATTCGTAGCGCTGACCAATATTTCTGTAAAGGACGGCACCGTTAGTGCGCTGAAAAATACATTCAGAATCTTATTTCAATACATTGTTTTAAAACAATAATATTGTGTTCATGACATAAAGTCGCATCTGAAATTTTAGTCGCTCGCCCAGCATCGCTCTGGACGTGACGAATGCTGCGCAGCGCTCTATCTTGCCCTTATGTGCGGTATATCTGGTCTGATTGATCTTAGGAAAGAAACCTCCCATGCCCGACTGTCCGAAACCGGACAGGCGATGGCTCAGGCTATGTGGCATCGCGGGCCGGATATGGGCGAGGTCTGGGCCGATGCGAATGCCGGTATTGCCATGGCCTTTCGCCGATTGGCGATCATCGATCTCTCCCCTTTAGGGGCACAGCCCATGCGGTCCTCTGATGGTCGCTATGTCATGACCTATAATGGAGAGATTTATAACTATCGCGACCTGGCAAAGGACCTGGCACGCCGCAGCTATAAATTTCGCGGCGCGTCGGACAGTGAGGTTATTCTGGAACTGTTCGCCCGGGACGGCATCGCCGCCACGCTGCCCCGCATGGTCGGCATGTTCGCCATTGCCTTATGGGATACGCAAACCCGGAAATTGGTATTGGTGCGGGATCGACTGGGCATAAAGCCGCTGTATTTCGGACGCCAGGGAAATCATGTCTATTGGGCATCTGAATTAAAGGCGATGCGCGCGACATCGACCTTTGAACCGAAACTGTCGCCCATCGCCCTGGATGGCTATCTGAAGGGCAATGTTGTTCCTGCCCCGGCATGCATTTATCAGGATCTGGAAATGCTGTCGCCCGGCCATTATGCCGAAATAGATACTGCGGGAGAGATTTCACGGCACTGCTATTGGTCCATGGCGCAGTTTGCCAATCAACCCATCGCAACCCTGTCCGAAGAAGAGGTGATAGACCAAACCGAATCCCTGATCGCAGATGCCGTAAAATTACGCATGGTGGCCGATGTTCCATTGGGGGCCCTATTGTCCGGCGGGGTGGATTCCTCGACCGTGGTTGCCCTGATGCAGCAGGCAGCAGACCGACCGATCAAGACCTTCACAATCGGGTTCGGGGCCTCTGACTATGACGAGGCGCATCATGCCGCTGCGGTCGCCCGGCATCTGGGCACCGATCACACCAGCCTGGACCTGTCGCCACAGGATGCCCTGGATCTGATCCCCAATCTGCCGGACTGGTATGATGAGCCCTTTGCGGATTCATCTGCCCTGCCCACCTATCTGGTCAGCAAACTGGCGCGCGATCAGGTGACTGTGGCCCTGAGCGGCGATGGCGGGGACGAAGTTTTCTTTGGCTATAACCGTCATAAAGCCCTGGGCCAGATTGAACGCAGGGTCAGTGCCGTCCCAGCACCAATGCGCCGCATGGGGGCCGCGGCCCTGGCGGCACCGGGGCCTGCAATATGGGATACTTTGGCCCAGTTTATGCCGGAATCGAAGCGCCCGCGCATGCTTGGCACCAAAGTCCAAAAACTGTCGCGGGCGCTTGCCGCAGGCACCCCTGATGCGCGCTATCTGGATCTGGTGACCCATTGGCCCGAAGATCTGACAGGCCTGAACATTCCAGGGCAATTACCCGATGGTCCGGTACTGGACCCCTCAGCCCGCGCTGCCTATGCCGATACGCTTGGCTATCTACCCAATGACATCCTAACCAAGGTCGATCGTGCCAGCATGGCCGTCAGCCTGGAAGCCCGTGTACCCCTGTTGGATCACCGGTTGGTCGAATTTGCCTGGACCCTGCCCACGGAACTGAAAATCCGCAACGGAATCAGCAAATGGCCACTGCGGCAGGTTCTGTATCGCCATGTGCCCCAGACTTTAGTGGATCGTCCAAAAAGCGGCTTTGCCATTCCATTGGGCGATTGGTTGCGCGGCCCGCTGCGCGATTGGGCTGAAACCTTGCTATCACAGGACCGTCTGAAATCCCGGGGCTGGATTGATCCCGCACCTGTGCGCCAGGCCTGGAAGGACCATCTGAACGGGCGCGGGGCACGGGCGGAAGCCCTATGGGGCATTTGCATGCTGGAGGCCTGGGCAGAGCGTTGGATGGGCAAGCCATGACACGGGTGGCATCGTTGGACCTGAGTGGTAAAACGATCCTGTATCTGGTGACGGAAGACTGGTATTTCTGGTCTCATCGCCTGCCCTTCGCCCGGGCGGCACGGGATGCCGGGGCGAAAGTCATTGTCGCCTGTCGCATGGCCGATCATCGCGACCGCATCATTGAAGAGGGATTTGTCGCCCGCGACATTCCTTTTGACCGGTCAGGCCTGAACCCTGTCCGGGACCTGAAGACCTTCCGCGCAATAACACGTCTGTATCGCCAGGAGCAGCCGGATCTGGTGCATCATGTAGCGATGAAACCGGTCCTGTATGGCGGGTTGGCGGCAGCGAAAACAGGAACCCCGGCCGTTGTAAATGCCATGGCGGGGCTGGGATTCCTTTTTATCGCCACGGGCTGGAAAATCACCCTGTTAAGACCAGTCGTTGAGCGGGCTTTTGGTTGGCTGAATAACCGCCGGAACACCCATCTGATCGTGCAAAATTCGGATGATGCCGCCCTGTTTGAAAATCGCATGCATGTGAAGCCTGCACGGATCGTGGTGATTCGAGGCTCTGGTGTGGACATCGATCGGTTTTACCCGATGCCAGAACCGCCAGGAACGCCCGTCGCTGTTTGTGTCAGCCGGATGCTGTGGGACAAGGGGATCGGCGAATTGGTGGAGGCCGCGCGTCTTCTGAAACAGCGAGGGGTCGACATCACAATCCGGCTGGTCGGCCCAACCGATGCCAATCCAGCCAGCATCCCGGTCGCCACCCTGAAGGCCTGGCAAGACGAACGTGTGGTCGAAATCGCAGGTCCTTCATCAGATATACCCGGCACGTATGGCTCTGCCCATATCGCGGTGCTGCCATCCTATCGCGAGGGCTTGCCTAAATCGTTGCTGGAAGGGGCAGCCTGTGCACGCCCGGTGATCGCGACCGATGTGCCGGGCTGTCGGGAGATTTGTCGGGACGGGGAAACCGGTTTGCGGATTCCCCTGAAATCCGTGGAACCCCTGGCCGACGCTCTACAAAAATTGGCTGAAAACCCAGCCTTGCGCCGCCAATTGGGTAAAGGGGCAAGGCTGGCTGTGGAAAAGGACTTTGCCGAAGGTATCATCGTTGCCGAAACGATGGCACTGTACAAAAAAGCCCTTGGTCCGGGAGGATACCAGAATGACACATGAATTGACAGGAAAGCGCATTCTTATCACCGCCGGCGCAGCGGGAATCGGGCGCATTATGGCCGAAAAGATGAATGCGGCGGGCGCGAGAGTCTTTGTGTGCGATATTGATCAGACGGCTTTGGCAGACCTGTCCACCACACACCCTGATATCGGTCAAATGCAGGCGGATATCTCAGATCGCGCGGCTGTCGACGCTTTCTTTGAACAGGGATTGGCCGCTCTGGGCGGCCTGGATGTCCTGGTCAACAATGCCGGCATTGCAGGGCCGACCGGCCCGGTTGAAGATATCAATCCTGATGATTTTGAAAGAACGCTGGCGATCAACATCACCGGACAGTTTTTATGCACCCGGCTGGCGGTGCCCCATCTAAAAGCAGCGGGCGGTGGAGCAATCATCAATCTCTCCTCCGCAGCGGGGAAATTCGCCTTCCCGCTGCGCACCCCCTATTCCGCGTCCAAATGGGCGGTTGTCGGATTTACAAAGTCGCTGGCGGCAGAGCTGGGCCCCTTCAACATTCGGGTCAATGCCATCCTGCCCGGCGCCGTGGAAGGCCCCAGGATTGAACGGGTGATCACCGCCAAAGCCGATGCGCGCGGCGTCCCTTTTGAAGAGATGTTGGCCAATTACACCAATCTGGCCTCAATGGGGCGATTGATCCCGCCGGAAGATATTGCCGCCATGGCTTTGTTCCTTGCATCCGATGACTGTGGAACCTTGTCTGGACAAGCGCTGAGCATCGATGGCGACACGCAAATGCTGAAATAAGGAGTCTGACGGATGACTGACACAAGGCCATGGGAAAATCAATTTTCCGTCGCGCGCATTGATATTGTTGAGGAAACACCAACCCTGCGCGTTCTGGAAATGACATTGCAGGCGGGGGAGAAAGTTCCCTGGCATTGGCATACCAACGTCCATGATCGATTTTACTGTCTTGCCGGATCGGTTGAAATTGAATGCCGCGCCCCGAAAGCGATGCATCACCTGAAATCCGGTGACAGTTGCGCCGTCGCCCCCAAGGTTGCCCATGAGGTTCGCAATATTGGCAGCGATACAGTCCGAATGATGTTGGTCCAGGGCGTTGGCCCCTATGACTATCATCCCGTTGGAATTGAGGAGAAAGAAGCATGAGGCTGGAGGGAAGCTGTCATTGCGGGTCTGTGCGGTTTTCCCTGGAAAGCGCACATCCCTATCCCTTTAACCGCTGTTACTGTTCAATCTGTCGCAAGACTCAGGGGGGCGGTGGCTATACGATCAATCTGGGGGGCGATTATGCCAGCCTGTCGATTGAGGGAGAAGAGCATCTGAGCGTCTATCATGCCAGGGATACGCGCGCACCTGACGGCATCAGCCCGCTGGGCCGCCATTTCTGTAAGCATTGCGGGTCCTGCCTGTGGTGCTATGACAGCCGCTGGCCTGAACTTGTGCATCCCTTTGCATCGGCAATAGATACCGCCCTTCCCGTGCCGCCAGAACATGTAAATCTGATGACGGCGTATAAGGCCCCCTGGTGCGAGACTGAAGCCGGTCCACAGGATAAGACGTTTGACGAATATCCGGACGAATCCCTGGCCCAATGGCATCAGCGACTGGGTCTGACCCGATGACGCGTCTGCTGTTCCTGTTGTTTCTGATAGGAACACACCTGTTCGGGGCCGGATCGGTCCGGGCGCAAGACACGGAGTACAGCCTTCGCGGTCTTTCCCTGGGTATGACGCGGAATGCCGCCCTGGAAGCCTTGTCGCAATATCGGTTCTTTTGCGAACCCTCCATACAGGAAGGGTATCACCGCTATCATGGAACCCTGTGTCGGTATCGGGAATACCATTTCGGCATCTTCTTTTCTGTTCGACCGGATGATGACACCCTGTATCGCATAGAAATTGAGGATAAATACCCTGATGGTTTCGATCTGGAAAAAGTTGATTCGGACCTGATCATGCGCTTTGGAACACCGGATGTGTCAAAGCGCAATGCGATGTTTTCCGGCTCTTACCTACGGCAATGGGGGGACTTTCTGACAGTCCGCCTGGAAGATTACGAACAGGACGCCATTCGCTTGGTCCTGGCCGACCCAAAGGTCACACAGGACGTGTTACGCGCCTGGTATGATTTAAAAAGTCAGTCCAAAGACGTGTCCCAATAGCGTGATCGCGATGGGAAGGGAAACGAAAGACACCAGGGTCTGCACCGTCACAATCGATGCGGCCAGCGGGGCGTCCCCCCCCATTTGGCGGGCCAGGGTGAAGGAGGATGCCGCCGTTGGGACACAGGCAAAAATCAGCGGGATCATTGCCATATTTCCTTCCAATCCAACCATCAGCACCAAGCCAAAGACGACCGCCGGGAAGACGATGAACTTTCCAGCCATAGACAGATAGGTCGATAACAGACCCGCCCGCATCTCAGAAAAATGCAAATTGGCCCCAATGCATAACAGCATGATCGGCAAGGCCGCCGCCCCCAGAATTCCGGCCGTCTGATGCAATACCGGAATCTCCCCGACGCCCAACAGGTTCAGTGACATCCCGATCACAATGGAAACCAGCAGTGGGTTGCGGGTCAGATCCCGCAGGATCGCTGCGGGCAGGCTGCGCCCCGGTGTTTTTGGCAACATGCCGACCATGGATGTCACAACAACGATGTTTGTCACCGGTATCAGGACCGCTGTTACCATTGCCGCTAAGGCCAGACCATCAGCGCCGAACAGACGCTCTGCCACCGCCAGGGCGATAAAGGTATTATGGCGCGCGGCCCCCTGTAAAACCGACGTGCCGCTGGGGGCTGAAATCCTGAACACTTTGATTGCGATCAGGCTGTATAGAACCGCTGCAAAAAATCCCCCCAGAATGACGATGGCGTAATTCCCGATCACCGCCCCTGACAGAGTTAAGCTCGATGTCGTTTTGAACAGCAGGACCGGGAACAAGACCCAATAGACCAGCTTGTCATTAATATTCCAGAAATCGACAGACGGAATGCCAATCCGGCGCAGGATATTACCCAGTACGATCAACAGGAAAATCGGCGCAATCGTTAAGACAATTTCCAGCACGGCCAACCCTTTCAGCGATGTTTGGGCGCACTATAGAACGCAAACGCGCAAAGAAAACCATTCCGTTACAATCTTTTACGTCTCGCCATTCTCGCTGGCCGCCATATCAAATGCGGCATCGACCGGGACCTGCAAACCATTCACCAGATGATTGGTTCGCGCCGCCAGCCCAATCACACGCAACAGATCCGCATGCTCTGATGCCGTCATCCCCTTCGCCTTTGCCGCAGCGGTATGGGAATGGATGCAATACTGACAGGCATTGGCGACAGAAACCGCGATATAGATCATTTCCTTGGTTTTTTGATCCAGGGCCGACGGGGCGATCATCGTGTCACGCACGCTGTGCCAGACATCCTCCAGCAGGGCCGGGTCGAAGGCCAGATAGAGCCAGAAGTTATTGATAAAATCACTGCCGCGCACCGCCCTTATATCGTCAAACACCGCCTTGACGCGGGGATCCGTCTCAGTGGCTGCAAGGGGTTGGACCGTGGACATGTTGCAATTCCTTTCAAAAGTGTGAAAAGGGACAGTAGAACCGCACTGCCGCCTAACTCTTTCCAAAATGGGTTAGACAAGGCTACAACAGTGGAACCTGTTATACACCATCAATGGATTGTGCCGCATGGCAGTACCCCCCGACTCTCCCGATACGACCGTTACGGCGCAACCTGTCGCAGCAGGTCAGAAAAAAGCCAGGCGCAAAAAAGCGACGGCAAAAAAGTCCGTTGCGAAGAAAAGCAGCCCCGTCAAATCAGCGGCAAAGGGGCCATCGGCACAAAAAGCAGGCGCGACCAGTACCGCAACCACCAGCGATGATCGCATCCCCGCCAGCCTGCAACATATGCCCGTCAGCCTGTTCAGCGCAGGGCTGGGCCTGGCAGGGTTTGCCATTGCCTGGCGCGAAACAGGAATAGCCTATGGAATAGGTCCCATTCCCGGTATCATTTTCATTGGAATCGCGATTGGTATATTTCTGATTTTGTTGGGCCTGTATGGCCTGAAAACAGTCCGGCATCGTCAGGCCGTGCTGGACGAGTTAAATCACCCGATCCAGGGAAATTTATTCGCCACGGCAACCATGACAATGATGATACTGTCTTCCAGTCTTATCGGTTTGTCCCACGGCTTGGCGACCCTGATCTGGAGCGTTGCCGCAATCGCCAATATGGCGATCACGGTTCGTGTCGTCACTAAGTGGATATCACGGGATAATCATATATCGCACGCAACGCCCATATGGTTCATCCCGGTTGTTGGCAATCTGGTGACCCCGATTGTGGGGGCGCCATTGGGCTATACGGGTATCAGTTGGATGGTCTTTGCCGTGGGGCTGTTATTCTGGATCATCCTGTTCACGGTCGTCTTTTATCGATTGTTGTTTGAACGCGCGATGGAAAAACCGCTGCGACCGACGCTGGCAATCCTGCTGGCACCGCCATCGCTGTGCTTTACCGCCTATGCCGTATTGAACGGGGGGCATATTGATGGCACGGCCCAGATGTTCTTCGGCATTGCCGTTTTCATGCTGTTGATCCTGATCCCACAGGTCAAAGCGATGCTGCAAATGCCGTTTGGATTAAGCGCCTGGTCCTGCACCTTCCCAATGGCCGCCTTCAGTGTCGCGGCCATTCTATATGCGGATGCGATTGACAGTGGTTTTGCGCATGGACTGGCGATTGCGGCGATCCTGATCACGACGCTGATCATTGCCATCGTCGGAACCAAGACCATCGGATACATTTTGGCCGGAAAAGTATTTCGCCCAGTTGAGACGCCCCTGCCGACACCCTAATGTGTCACATTCATTATTAGAGCCTTGAAAAGGACCCATTGCGTATGACCACCACCGCTTCAACCCCGATCTCTCGCGTTGCCGCCCGGATTTTGATTGAAACCCAATCTGTGCTGTTCAAGCCGGACGACCCTTTCACCCTGACCAGTGGCCGAAAAAGTCCGGTCTATGTGGATTGCCGTCGGCTGATCGCCTTTCCGCGCGCGCGCCGTCGCCTGATGAAAATGGGGGCCGCCACGATTGAGGAAAAGGTCGGTTTTGAAAGCCTGGACGTGGTTGCAGGGGGGGAGACCGCCGGTATTCCCTTCGCGGCCTGGATCTCAGACCACCTGATGCTGCCGATGTGTTATATCCGTAAAAAACCCAAAGGCTTTGGGCGCAATGCCCGCATCGAAGGGGCCCTGGCAGAAGGGCAACGGGTAATCCTGGTTGAGGACATGGCGACCGATGGTGGCTCTAAACTGTCCTTCGTCGACGGTATACGTGACGCGGGCGCGGTGTGTCACCACACATTTGTGATCTTCCATTACGGCATTTTCCCGGAAGGGGAGAAAGCCCTGGCCGACCATGGCGTCGCGCTGCATTCCCTGGCAACGTGGTGGGATGTTCTGGAATGCGCCAAGGAAGATGGCTATTTCAAAGCAGGCCAAGCGGACCAGGTGGAAGCGTTTCTGCATGATCCGATCGGATGGTCAAAAGCCATGGGTGGTTCGGAAGAATAGGAATGGGAGGACGGTCTGAATGATCCGCCTGATCCAAGTTGTCATTCTGGCGCTCGTCGGTGTGTCTTCCCTGACCTTCGAAGCGCAGGCGATTAGCAAGGAACGGCTGACCATCGGGATCAGTCAGTATCCCTCTACCCTGCATCCGGCCTTCGATTCCATGCTGGCAAAAACCTATGTCATTGCCATGGCACGACGCCCGATCACGGCCTATGACCCGGATTGGAAGCGGGTCTGCCTGCTGTGCACGCGCCTTCCCAGCCTGGAGCAAGGGACGGCCGCATTGGAACTGACACAGGATGGCCAGGAAGGCATGGCAGTCCAATACGAACTGCCGCCCGATGCCGTTTGGGGGGATGGCACGCCGATCACAACCCAGGATGTCTTGTTTTCCGTAGAAATGGGCAAGAACCCTGAATCCGGTATTGATAATGCGGAACAATACCGCCGCATCGACCGGGTAGAGATTGATGGGGAAAAGCGATTCACCCTGCATCTGAACAAGCGCTCTTGTGATTATCAGGGCTTATCCGGCTTAACGCTGCTGCCCCGCCATATTGAAAAGCCGATATTCGATGAAGGCGCGGCTGACTATCGCCGTCGTACCGCCTATGATACGGATTCGACCAATCCGGGCCTATGGTATGGCCCCTATCGCATCGCCCGGGTCACACCTGGCCAAAGCATCCTGCTGCAGCGGAACCCGGAATGGTGGGGAAAGCCCCCGTACTTTGATGAAATCGAAATACGGGCGATTGAAAACACCGCCGCCCTGACAGCCAATCTGCTGGCGGGCGATATTGACATGATCGCTGGGGAGTTAGGCCTGTCTGTCGATCAGGCGCTGGCCTTCCAGGAACGCTATGGCGATGACTACCAGATCATCTACAAGCCCAGCCTAGTCTATGAGCATATTGATTTGAACTTGGACAATCCAATCCTGAAGGACGTACGCGTACGCCAGGCATTGCTGTATGGTATTGACCGATCCCTGATCACCAAACGCTTGTTCAAGGGCAAGCAGCCTGTCGCACAAAGCAACGTCAATCCGTTGGATATCCGGTATGATCCTGACATTCCACACTATGCCTATGACCCGGAAAAGGCTGCGGATCTCTTGGACCAGGCGGGCTGGACACTGGGCGCTGATGGCATTCGGTACAAGGGGGACGATGCCCTGACACTGACCCTGCAAACCACCGCCGGGAACAAATCGCGCGAATTGGTACAGCAGGTTCTGCAAAATCAATGGAAGCAGATCGGTATCGATATCCGTATCGAAAACGAGCCCCCACGCGTGCTGTTTGGGGACACGATTTCAAAGCGTAAATATCCCGCCATGGCGATGTATGCCTGGATGAGCGCACCGGAATCCGTCCCCCGCACGACATTGCATTCCCAGGAGATCCCGCGGGAGGCCAATGCCTGGGCTGGTCAGAATTACCCAGGCTATGACAGTCCTGAAATGGATGAGATCATCAATGGCCTGGAATTTGACTGCGAAGAAGCCAGACAGGAGCAGTTGTGGAGACGGATGCAACAGCTGTATGTCACCGATCTTCCCGTTCTGCCGCTGTATTTCCGGTCCGACACCTATATCCTGCCAAAAAGCCTGTCGGGTCTGACACCGACGGGCCATCAGTTCCCCTCCCCGTTATGGGTTGAAGATTGGCATCTGTCACCGTGACCCAAGCCACCCGACACCGATGATCCACTACCTCACCCATCGTTTGATCCACAGTTTTCTTGTGCTGCTGGTCGTGTCCTTTGCAAGCTACGGGTTGATCGGTTTGATGCCAGGTGACCCCATTGATCTGATGTTTTCCGCCAATCCAGAAATGACGGCGGCGGACGCCGAAAGATTGCGGGCGCGCTATGATCTGGATCGCCCAGTCCTGGCACGATATGCCAGTTGGCTGGCAGGTGCATTGCAGGGGGATTTCGGATATTCCAGACTGTATCAGCAACCGGTCGGTGACGTGCTGATGCCGCGCCTTTGGGCAACATTTCAATTGCTGGGGATCAGCACCCTTGTGGCCCTGGCTTTGGCGATCCCATTGGGCGTATGGGCGGCGGCCCGACATAATCGCCTGACAGATTATGCCATCAATCTGATCTGCTTTGCCGGGATTTCAGTCCCCCCCTTCTGGCTGGCCCTGTTGCTGATCGCCTATATCGCTGTGCCGGTCGCCTGGATTCCCGCTGGCGGAATGGCCGAAAGCGGCGATAGCGGTTTGGACCATCTGCGCCACATGCTTTTGCCCGTCGCCGCGCTCAGCCTGGCATCCATTGGCGGCTTCACCCGCTTCATGCGCGGTGCGATGCTGCAATCCCTGGGTCAGGATTATATGCGCACTGCCAGGGCAAAAGGGGCCAATCCGGCGCGCCAGCTATTTGATCACGCCCTGCGCAATGCGCTGCTGCCCCTGATCACCGTGATTGCGCTTAGTTTTGGTACATTGTTTTCCGGTGCGCTGATCACCGAAACGATTTTCGGGTGGTCTGGCATGGGTCGTATGATTTACGAGGCCGTGATGGGCAATGACTTCAATCTGGCACTGGTCGGTTTGATGGTCGCGACCGCTTTCACATTGGCGGGCAGTATTCTGGCAGATATCGCATACGCCGTGCTGGATCCGCGTATCGCGCTGCAGGACCGGGGGAATGGCAGATGACGCACCCTACCCCCCTGCGTCGTGCGCAAAGGATCCGGGGAAACTTCCTGCGCAACCGGATGGCTGTTCTATCCCTTATTGTCCTGATCCTGCTGGTTCTGACCGCTCTGGCGGGTCAGCATCTTCTGGCGTTGCTGGACCTGGATGGATTTGAAACGGACCTCTTCAATCTGAAAGGACCACCTGATCCCGGCCATCCCCTGGGCACGGACGAGCTTGGACGCGACGTGTTGGCCCGTTTAATCCTGGGCAGCCAGGCCTCCCTGACTGTCGGCCTAATCACCGCCCTGACCGCCGCCATACTGGGCAGCATCATTGGCATTTGTGCTGGCTACTTCGGCGGATGGCTAGACAGCCTGTTGATGCGCTTGACCGATGGGGTGATCGCCCTGCCACTTCTGCCGCTGCTGATCGTCCTGTCCGCACTGGATTTCAATAAGATCGGGTTGGGCGCGTTTACCGACGGGTCCGGGTTGATGCGCCTTGTTATGATTATCTCTCTGGTCGCCTGGCCAACCGTGGCACGGCTGGTCCGGGCGGAGACTCTAAGCCTGAAGCAACGGGAATTTGTCGTCGCCGCCCGAGCACAAGGGGCAACCCCATTTGCCATCATGCGACGGCATATCTTTCCCAATGTCCAGGCATCCATCGTTATCGCAACGACTTTGTCGATCGGGAATATCATCCTGCTGGAAAGCGTCCTCAGCTTTCTTGGCCTTGGCATTCGCCCGCCGACACCCAGTTGGGGGACGATGCTGACCAACGCACAGGATTACATCTGGGACAGCCCAAATCTGGCGCTTTGGCCGGGATTAGCGATCTTTGTAACCGTCATCGCCTTCAATTTTCTGGGCGATGGATTACAAGACGCCCTGGACCCGAAACAACATCGCCGATAAAGCCTACCCCCCTATAAGACCAAAATTAGATCAAATGTCATCCATATGTTGCGGAACCTGGCGAAACTGACTATATTAAGGCAGATAAGTATCTATTCGACCGAAGAACCGGCGAATTTATATGGGTGCAGAATACGGGGGCGTCTTTCCCCAGCATCGAGAAAAGAAAGGATGACGGTATGGCCGACATCGGTGGTATTGGCGGATTTAACCCCGCAGTTACGCGCAGCACGTTCGACCCGGAGGCCGCAGCCCAGCGCCGCGCCGACGAACGGGCACGTCAGGAAGAGCTTCAACAGCAACCCGCCGTTGATGATGTCGAAGCTGAAGACCAGTTGCGCGCTGCGGAAACAGACACGCAACAGCAAGCATCCCAGCAGTCTCAGCAAGAAGATGATACCGACACAGTAACGCTGAGCAATGCCGCGCAGGATTACCTGACACAGGCTCAGGACGCTGCCCAGGCGGCCAATGACGACGCCACAGTGGATGCCGCGACGGACACAGAGGCTGTGACACAGATCGCGTCGGCAACCGGTGTTGGGGCAACGAACCAGACGACACGAAACGAAGAGTCCACAGCAACGGTGAACGGCAACCAGAACACCCAGTCGGAGCAGACACGTGCCCTTGGGCAGGTTGTTGATCAATACGCCTGATCGTAATTCCCCAGTATTCCCTGGACCCAGGGATACTCCTTTTTATACTGTCTTGAGCCCGCCTTGGCGGGCTCAATGCTTTTCTACGTAATACGCGCAGCCTTTTCAAAGGAAGTACCTTATGCGTCTATTTTTAATTTTCGCGGGCGTATTTGGCGCATTGGCTGTTGGTTTGGGTGCCTGGGCCGCCCATGGCCTGGATACTATGGTGACGGATAAAGCCGTCGATTGGGTGGAAACCGCCAGCCGGTATATGCTGATCCATGCCGTTGCAATTTTCGGCTGCGCGATTGCCCTGAGACACCAAACCACGCGCATGCTGGCACTGGCGGCGGGCCTGTTCACATTTGGCACGCTGGTTTTTTGCGGCAGTCTTTTGGCTCTGGCTTTTCTGGATTTTCGGGCCGCAGGTGCCGCCGCCCCGATCGGGGGATTAAGCTTGATTATTGGATGGCTGACCATCGCCTTAGCCGGGCTAAAAAGAAAGCTGTGACGATTGTCCGAAAATGCTTCCGAAACTGGATAGAATCGGCCTAAAAATAGTCGCAGGATTGTGTGAGATGGGAAAAGGAATCAATAGCGTGGCATTAAAATCATGTCATACACTGGCGATTGCGGCGCTGGCATCTGTGATTAGCCTTTCGGCTACAACGGCAATTGCCGATGAGGTGGCTGGCGAAAACACCCCTCCCCCCTGCAGTGTAGCGCCCACTAAGGCAGAAGATGGCAGCCCGGCGGCCACCCCTGGAAAAGAGCAATTGGAAGCGGCCTATGACTGCTTTGAAGAGCGCTTGCTGGCAGGCTATGCCCAGTCCAAACATATTATTGCCAAGACCTTTGGAAACTGGGAACGCGCCAGCGATTATCCCTTCATCTATGATCAGGTAGGCGATCAGTATCTTGTCGTTTATGGCAATGACCGCGCTGTGGGTGAGGAAAAAACCGTATGGATGGACCGCAACATGCCAATTGGCGCGACCGTTGTCGCCGCCGGATTCAAGATTGATGATCAAGGTGTCCTAACCCCCGCCCCGGCCATGATCTATGAGAAAATGATCAACGGCTATACGATTGCACGCGGCAACTGGCGCCAGACCATGATAGCCCCTGATGGGGACATTATTGGCGTCACAAATGGTCCAGGGGCCGATAATCTGACCGTATGCCAGGATTGCGCCGCCGGTTCAGCGGATCGCCTGTATCTGGCGATGTTGAATGATGGCGTTATGCCCGCAGACGCACCGGAAGCATCCGCCCCCATTACAGACAATGAATTGGGTGGTTCTTCAACAGGGGAAACATTGGATCCTGGGGCAATTTTGGATCCTTTGACCCCGCCGTCACAGGATAATGGTATTCCAGAATCTCAGACCTTTGATCCAAATGCTACACTGAACCCTTCCACACCGCTGGAGCCATTGGCGCCACTGGACTCTCCCTCGCCCTTGGACCCATTGGCACCGCTAGAGCCGTTGTCCCCGCTTGATCCGGCGCCAACATCTTCCCTGGAGCCATCGCAAGACACAGCGTCACTGGAACCCCTGCCAGAGCTAGAGCAGCCGATGCAGGACACAAATGCCGCCATGACGACAGAAGACCCTGACGCCATTGGGGAAGATACCTCCCAAGACAATTCCGACATTGCCTCTACTGGATTGGACACTGGAAATCAGGGGGTTTTAACAGGGCTGTCTCTGGAATTATCCGATGCCAATGACCCGCTGTTGAATATTCCAAGCGTCGATTTTACCGACCCACCGCCCTTTCTGGAACCCGCGGGCGGTAATCTTTAGGTCCATAGACCGGCCTGAGTGATCAGAACGCGCTCTAGCTTCCGCGCACGACCAGAACAGAACATTCTGCGTGGGAAACCACACGCGACGCGACAGACCCCAGGATAGCGTGTTCCAGTCCGGGTCTATGAGACCCGATTACGATCACATCTGTTGGGACTTTCTTCGCAGCCGCTAATATTTCCTCGGCCGGTCCGCCATGGGCGATAATGTGCTGAACCTTGATATCCTGTGGCACATGCTCTTTCACAAAAGCATGCAACTTTTCCTGTGCCGACGCGATGGCCTTGGATTCAAAACCGGACGGGAAAAAGGATCCAACGACCGTCATGCCGAAATCCGGTACGACGGTCATGATATGCAGCACGCCCCCAGACGCCTTGATCAAAGCAATGGCCTCTGGCAGGGCCCTTTTCCAAGACGCATCTTCACCCAAATCCACAGCCAGCAAGACATTCTTATACATGGTCTTCTCCCCCCATCCTAAGCCGTTGCATGGCCCAGGTTAATGCGCTTTTGACGGCGGGATTGAACCCAACCAATCAAGAAGAACAGAACAAGCGCCGGTATCCACAACAACTCTTTAGGGGGCTGATTGGATGGAACCTGGACATCCATAATCACCTGATCCCAATCAAACACGCCCTGTTTATCGGCTGGTGAGTCATAGACAACATTGTCGATTGTTACTTTCTCGCCATCGATGATCAGTTCCAGACCGAAGTTTTCCAAACGATCCTGACCCGTCGCCCCCTCAGGAACTTCGACAATTGCGGTAAACTCAATGGGTGATCCTGCCTTATCCAAACCATCAACCAGCAGGACCATATCCGTCCCTGGCTCCAATGCGCCGATCTGTTCAACAATCGAATTAGGCGGCATCGATTGGGTGGGGGAAATGATCATATCCATCCAGAACCCCGGGCGGAACAATGTAAACGCCACCAGGATCAGCAGAACCGATTCATAGAACCGCGACCGCGCCAGGAAAAAGCCCTGCATCCCGGCTGTGAAGATCAGCATCGCCGCCGTCGCCACTATAAAGACTATCACCGCCTGTAGGGGCCCTACATCGATCAGCAGCAGATCGGTGTTGAAGATGAACAGGAAGGGCAACAGGGCCGTGCGCATGGAATAGAAAAACGCGACAAAACCAGTCTTAATAGGATCACCACCCGACACCGCCGCCGCAGCGAAGGATGCCAGCCCGACCGGTGGCGTGACATCGGCCATGATGCCAAAATAGAAGACGAACAGATGGACCGCGATTAATGGCACGACGAGGCCATTCTGCTGACCCAGCGCCACCACAACAGGTGCCAGCAGGGATGACACGACGATATAGTTTGCCGTTGTCGGCAGGCCCATACCCAGCACAAGGCTAAGAACCGCCGTCCAGATCAAAATCAGGATCAACTGGCCAAAGGACATCAGTTCAACCAGATCGGCCAGCGCGCTGCCAATCCCGGTTTGAGATACGGCCCCAACGATGATCCCCGCCGCAGCGGTGGCAATCCCGATCCCGATCATATTGCGCGCGCCTGAAATCAGGCCTGCAACCAAATCGCGGATACTTTCCCCGATCATCCCATTGCCGGTCTCCCCCCGGAAAAAGGCGAACAGCGACCGCTGGGTAATCAGGATGAAAATCATCAGCATCACTGCCCAGAATGCGGACAGGCTGGGCGACTTGCGCTCTACCATCAGCATCCAGATCAAAACCAGGACCGGCAGCAGGAAATGCAACCCAGACATGATCGTCGGGCGCGGCATTGGCAGCGTGACGATGGGGGAGTTCGGATCGTCAACTTCCAGATCCGGATAGCGGGCACAGATGCTGACCAGAAAGACATAGACCAGGATCAACAGAGCCGAAACGATGTACAGCATCAGGAAATCCAGGCCATTGGCACTGAGGATTTCAGAGATCGTCTGCAGCAGATACATCGTGAAGAAGCCGCCGACGATGCAATAGCCAACCACCATGGTGAAGGTGGAGAAAATCGCTGCCTTTGTCCCCTCAGAAGCGCCCCGCGAAATGCCCTTGGACAGAATGATGATTGCCCCCAATGCAATGGCAGAGGCCAACAGCAGTGCCGGTGAACTGGTCAGCATGAAATATGCTTCTGACAGATAGGCAACCGCACCACCAATCGCGATGAACATCGCAGCCGACATCAGGAAAGACAGAAACTGCAGCTTCAACGGTTTGGGCGTCGTAACCCGTTCCAGGGCCGGCATGTCCTGCTTCATGGCTTCCAGATGGACGATATAGACCAGGGCGATATAGCTGATAATCGCTGGCAGGAAGGCGTGCTTTACGACATCGAAATAGGGGATGTTGACATATTCCACCATCAGGAAGGCCGCAGCCCCCATCACCGGTGGCATGATCTGACCATTCACGGAAGACGCAACCTCTACCGCGCCCGCCTTCTCATTACTGAACCCGACGCGTTTCATCATCGGAATGGTAAAGGTCCCCGTCGTCACCACATTGGCGATTGAAGAACCAGAGATCAGACCGGTCATACCGGACGCGACAACTGCCGCCTTTGCAGGCCCTCCCCGCAAGTGGCCCATCAGGGCGAACGCAACCTTAATGAAATAGCTTCCTGCCCCGGCCTTATCCAACAAGGCCCCAAACAAAACGAACAGGAAAACAAGGTCCGTTGACACCCCCAGCGCGATGCCGAACACACCGCTTTGAGAAAGCCACTGGTGATAGGCCAAGCCTTCAAAACTGACCCCTTTCCATTGTAACAATCCTGGGAAATAAGGCCCGAAATAGGTATAGGCCAGGAAGAAAATGCCCAGGATAGCCAACGGCGGGCCCAGGCTGCGGCGGGTGGCTTCTAACAGGGCGACGATACCGACGCAGAAGACAATGACATCAGTGGTATTGGCGTTCGCCGGGCGGTCGCTCAGCAATTCCCCCCCCAGGCTGGCGACAATCGGCAAATCTGCCGCGAAATAATAAAATGCGCAGGACGCTCCCAGGATCATGATGATCCAATCCGTGATTGGAATATAAGACCGTGGGCTGCTTTTGAACGCCGGATAGGCCATAAAGGCCAACACCAGAGCGAAGGTCAGGTGAATGGCGCGAGCATCCTTACTGGAAAAGGCACCAAAGCCAATTTCATATGGGATAGGTGACGCGATCCAGACCTGAAACAGGGACCACAGCAACGCGATCGTCGCCATGGCAAGAACCAAGGTCTGATTGGTTGGTGCGCGCCCCCCGGTGTCATTGGAAGCAACGAGATCGTCCAATTCAGACTGGCTTAGACCACCGGCCCCGTCATTCTTATCGCTCATCACCACATCCCCCTACGCATGACCTGTTGTAACACTAAGAGTGTATGCAAATTTAAGTATCAGGCAAATTGACGAAAAAAATGGGGGGCCGGCACCCAAACAGTCGCCCGCCCCCCAAACCGGACTTACATCCAGCCACGTTCCTTATAATACTTCACCGCGCCGTCATGCAGCGGGGCAGACAGATTGTTTTTGATCATCTTGGCTTCTTCCAGATTGGCGAAAGCCGGATGCATCTTCTTAAAGCGGTCGAAGTTATCAAACACCGCCTTTACAACCTGATACACAACGTCCGGGCTGGTTTTAGACGAGGATACGAAGGTCGCGCCGACACCGAATGTTGTCGTGTCGGTATCCGTACCCTTGTACATGCCGCCCGGAATGGATGTCATAGCATAATAGGCATTGTCAGCCGCCAGCTTTTGGATCACGTCGTTATCAACCGGCACCAGGACGGAATCACAGGTGGTGGTTGCTTCCGAAATCGTGCCTGCGGGGTGACCCACGGTAAATACGATGGCATCAACCTTGTCATCACACAATGCAGCAGCCTGTTCCTTGGAATTCAAATCCGACGCCAGGGAAAAGCTGTCCATGGTCCAGCCCATCTTTTCCATCACGACTTCCATCGTTGCGCGGGCCCCTGACCCTGGATCGCCAACATTCACACGCTTGCCGACAAGGTCTTCAAATTTCGTGATGCCGGAACCGGCGCGGGCAACCACAGTGAAAGGCTCTGGATGCACAGAGAAAACAGCGCGCAATTCCTTAAAGGCCCCTTCAGGGAACTTGTCAGGAGCCGTGCCATTATAGGCATGGTACTGCCAGTCAGACTGGGCCACACCCAAATCCAGGTCTCCGTTGCGAATACCGTTGATATTAGCGACGGAACCACCCGTTGTATGGGTGCATTTGATATCATGTTCGGACGTACCGCGGTTCACCAAACGGCAAATTGCGCCACCAACCTGATAATAAACACCAGTTTCACCACCGGTCCCGATCACAATATTGGTTTCCGCCACAGCAGCCGTGGAATAAAGGGCTGCCCCTAAAAAGGCGGCCGTAAGACCCATTTTCTTAATCATCATTTGATACTCTCCCTTCTGTTTACACCTTCTTCGTCACGAAACAGTGTTGACGCAACGGAAGCTCTAAAAAAGCCTGCAATCTTGTTAATCTCAGGCATCTTTCATTCTAACTTTTGTAACTTTGCCTATATGAAATGCCCATGGCGCGTGCCGACATTTCGCAAAGACACAATACCCTGTCATCAGCACAAACGGTGTGCGATGCGCCTCATACCCTCAAATTCAATTTTGTCGGACCTGAATTTTCATACGGGATTCCAGTGCAGGACACCGCCCGGCACATCTTTGCTGCAAGAAACACTTTTCCCGCGAAACCCGTCACCCTGTTCCTAACCTGCCTGTTTGTGTCCACTATACGTGAAGCGTGTTTTCAGCAGTTTCATTCTTTGTTGGCTTGTATCATGCCCACCCCATACGAAGGCGTCAATGCACAGAAAGTGTGCAGCACACTCATTGCTGTGCCGTGATCCCCAAGGCCCTGGCCGCGGCGGGATTCATCGGGGCAAACAGGGACGCGCTTGTCAGGTCTTCAATCCGTATCGTGGAAAAGGCAGGATGCGCCTCGTTCAGCCGGGTCAGGCCGCGGGCAATTGCCGTGGTCAATGCGCCTACGACGGCATCATCCGCATCCACAGTGGTCACCAGGACAGGGCGCAACCCAACGGTCTTAACCGGCACAGCCTGGCCGGGATAGGTCCTGGCCGGGATGACGACGGATGCATACCCCGGCAAATCCCCCAACAGATCAGCAACTTCTGAATCACTGAAGGATAGTGGGGTTATGCCGCATCGGCGGCCTGCTGCGGTCAGATACTCCGCAGGATGCACCGCCATTACGACGACGGCATCCGTCTGACCATCGCACAAACGCTCAATCGCGGTGACGACGGGCTCTGCACTGGCTTCCGCCAGATCATCCCGCTCCAGCCCCGCCGTTGCCAGCGCGACATTGGCCAGAATCCCGCGATAGCTGGTATCTGCCCCGACGCTGACGCGTTTTCCCTTCAAATCACTGATTTTAGAGATTGGGCCAGTTGCCTTGGCAAAAACCGTGAAAGCCTCAGTATAAAAGGCCGCGACGGCGCGCAATCCCTCTGCTGGGCCGGTTTCCTGATATCGGCTGCTGCCGCGCACCGCATGATACAGCCAGTCACTTTGCACCAGGGCAAAAGGCAATGATCCATCCTGCAGCGCGGCAATAGCTGCATCGCTGTCAGCCAGGGTTGCAACGGCACACAGGGCAGGCTCATCCGCCGTTTCAACCAGACGGCACAGCGTTCCAGCCAACGGAAAATACAATCCGAAAGGCAATCCGCCCCCAATCAACAGACGCTCTTGAGAGCCTGGCAATGACAATTCAATGCTGCTGGTATTGGCTGTTTGGGCACTTGCCGTGCCGCCCGTCAGCACCAAGCCCAGAAAAAGCGCCGCAGCCATCGATTTCAAATTAATCATTCCATCCCTCATTTCATACCAAGTGCCAGTCTAGCGCTGTTTTCGGTGGCCAGAACCCGTCCCGCCAACACAGCATTATCCGCAATCTGCGCGATCAGATGTGCATTGTCGGGTGCGATCTCTCCATTCGCAAGCCTAAGGTTATTTTCAAACCCTAAACGACAATGCCCGCCCAGCCCCGCAGCGGTCAATCCACAGGCGGCTTCTTTTGGACCAAAGGCACAAATCGCCCATGGATTGGTCAGCGCCTGTGTCTGCGCCATGGTCAGAAAAGGCAGCAGATCTGTCGGGTCGGATGTCAGGGTTTTACTGTATCGCCCCAACACGTACAGAATGAAACTTCCCTGGGTCGAAAGGATGCCCCGCCGCTGCAGATCAGCAAACCGGGCTACATCATCCGCGTCATAAAGGATATACTGGGGATGCACCGATTCCCGCGCCATCCAAGCCGTGAAGGCCGCAAAGTCCGTTTCATCTTCAGCGGTCGCACAGAGTTCGCGAATGGCCAGTGATACAGCCTCCGGCCGAACGGATTGCACCATAGCACGCTGTTGGTCGGGGGTGTAGAGGCCGACCGCCTCGGACGTGACTTGAACGATAAAGTCTGGACCCACCTCTCGCCGCACCGCCGCGATGGCCGCGCGATACAGATCCGCATCCAGCGTGTGGGTGCCTTGCGATGTGCGGACATGCAAATGGATCATCACCGCACCCGCCTCCCGACAGGCAGCCGCAGCCAGACCAATTTCATCCGCCTGCATGGGTAAGGCCGGGTGGTCCGCCTTTGTCTTGCGGGCGCCATTGGGCGCCACGGCCAATATCAAAGGAACAGCCCCAGCGCCAATAGTCATCGATCAGGCCAACCCGGCATCAGCAAGGGCAGCATCAATGGAAGCACCCAGTTTCTCAACGATTTCATCAACATGGCTGTCATCGATGATAAAGGGGGGGGCCAACAGCACGTGATTGCCACGCTTTCCATCAATTGTCCCACCCCCTGGATAGCACATTAACCCGCGCGCCATAGCATGCTTCTTAATCGCCAGATGGATTTTCAATGCGGGATCCAACGGTTCCTTAGTACTGCGATCCGCAACCAGTTCCAGCGCCATGAACAGACCGCGCCCGCGAATATCTCCGATCAGGGGATGATTGCCAAAGCGGGCCTGTAATCGCCCCATCAATTGCGCCCCCCGCTTGGTCACATTGTCCAGCAGGTCTTCATCCTCAATCGTCTTCTGCACGGCCAGCGCAGCCGCAGCAGCAATGGGATGTCCCAGATAGGTATGTCCGTGCTGAAAGAAACCTGACCCATCGCGTATCGTATTGTAAATCTCCGCTGAACACAGGGTCGCGCCAATGGGTTGATAGCCCGCGCCCAGCCCCTTGGCGATGGCCAGAATGTCCGGTGTCACATCATCCTGGGAACAGGCAAACAAGGCACCCGTGCGCCCCATGCCGCACATAACCTCATCCAATATCAGCAGGATACCATATTGCGTGCAGATTTCACGGATGCGCCGCAGATAGCCAGGGGCTGGCACCAAAGCCCCAGAGGTTGCACCGCCCACAGGTTCCGCCACAAAGGCAATCACATTTTCTGGCCCCACTTCCAACAACCGAGCTTCCAGATCATTGGCCGCGCGCAGTCCATAGTCTTCCAGGCTTTCATCTGCGCGCTGATCCCGGTAGGCATAACAAGGGGAGATATGCTCCACATCGATCAGGATCGGGGCGAATTGCTCCCGCCGCCACATATTGCCCCCAACGGCCAGGGCCCCCATCGTATTGCCATGATAGCTTTGGCGGCGTGCGATATAGCGGTGGCGGTGCCCCTCCCCCTTCTCCCAGAAATACTGATAGGCCAGTTTCAGCGCCGTCTCTATCGCTTCCGAACCGCCGGATACGAAATAGGCATAGTCCAATCCGTCCGGTGCCCGAGATATCAGGAAATCAGCCAGGTCTTCCAATGGCTTATTGGTGAAAAACCCCGTATGCGCAAAGGATAGGGCATCCATCTGATCCTTCATCGCCTGAATAACACGGGGATGGGAATGTCCCAGGCAGCTGACTGCCGCCCCGCCAGATGCATCCAAATAGCGCTTGCCTTCAGAATCGATAATGTAACACCCATCGCCCTGAACAGCGGTCGGAGGGGGCGCGCCGCAGTTGCGGTGAAAAACATGGGTCATGATCGTATCCTGTGTCAGATGGTTGGCTTAAGAGGCCATATCACCCTTTTCGTACAACCGTTGGCCTTCTTCAAGAGACCATACGACCATCCGCTTGAGAATCTTGCCCAGAACCTCATCAAAGCCCCGAACAATTTCCACCATGGAAGAGCCGGGAGCGGGCACGACATATTCAAATGTTTTAGAGCCGGCAATAACCCGCTTTGGCATCTTCACCAGTTTGGCATTCATCCGAATGCGAATATTGGGCGGTGTGCCTTCCGGCAAGGGAACGCCATGTTCATCGACATATTCCGCCTGAAATTCACGCAGATCCGTTTTCAGTATGAAATCAGACCGCAACCCGATTGCCTGGCGTCCAACAGAAATGATCTTGCCACTGTTTTCATAGCTTTCGATCAGAAGCGTCTGGATCATCTTTGGCGCACTATCGGTCCAGGCAGCCCGCGCGAAATACTCGATTTCAATAGGCGAACGGCGCAATGCAATTCGGGCGCTGGAAATCCCGGCGGCCGCCTGTGGCGCTTCAACCAGCAACTGCCACGACACTTCGGGAAGGTCATCGTTAAACGTGCTCTTGGGCGTTAAAACATAAATCCGGGCCGGATCCCCGCTGCCAGGTAGTTTCAGGGCACACCCGGCCAATACCGTTGTTGCCATCAGTCCAAATGTCAGGTGCCCCACATGGCGCATGGCCTGCCGGCGTGTTGCGCCCTTGTCGATCAACGCTTCCTTTTCGAAACCGGTCATTGTACCTCATACCCCTGCTGGGAATCGCCGAAGAAGAATTGTGCGGGATCCCGTTCAATCTGATTTGTGATGCGGCTGAGCGATGAAACAAGGACCCGCATTTCTGACAGTAATTGTGTGAATTCGAAAAATCCATTGCTGGTGAAATTCGTCACCGGATCGCGGTTTTCCTTGATCAGCAAGCGCGCTTCATCCGCGGCCGCTGCAATGTTAACCGCTGCAGATCGCAATTCTCCTGAAATCGCGCTGAAATCCTTCACGGCCTTGGTTGCGTCGGACGCGACACTATCGACCATGGGCGCAATTGTCTGGGCCAGCCCCTGATATTCCCCAAAGGTGTCTTCTGCGGAATCTGCTACGGAATCGATCCGTCCTGTCGCCGTCGACATCATGATGTCAGCATTTTTCAGAGAGGATTGCGCCTGTTCCATCAACTGGGCGATCCGGGCGTCAGTCTGGCCGATCGTCCCATCCAATCGGTCAATCGTTCCGGACAATTGTTCGGAAACCTTGCCAATCTGCCCGCGAATATCGTCTCCAACGGCAGAGAAATTAATCACCGTCTTATTGGCATTTTCCAGTATCGGGCTGGTTTGGGCGGCAAGATCATTCAGTTTCTTGGCAAATCCACTCAAGTCCTGAATGGTTTCCTCCGCTGCGCCGGCTATGCCATCAGATCGATCGGCAAAGGCCGCAACCAGGCGTTCCCCTTCCACCGCGACGCGTTTGAATTGTTCCATCGCGCCCGCCCCTTGCTGCAGTAGAAGCGCGATGTCTTCAGAACTGTCCGCAAGCGCGCCAGAGAACTTTTCAATATTCTCAATAGTTCCCTGCAAATGGGCGATATTTTCGTCATTCAACAGCTTGGTGGCCTGTTCCGACACTTCCTTAAGGTTACCCATGATTTCAGGCGCACTTTCAAAGACCTGCTGAAGCGCTGATTTATCCGATTTTATCTCAGGTCGTTCCTGCCCTGGTTTTGCCGTCAAGGCCGGTGCGGATTCCGTTCCACCGCTGATTTCAATAAATCCAACACCTGTAATACCCTGGGTTTCCAAACGGGCAACGGCATCTTCACGGATCGGAGTATCTTTTGGCACATCGATCACAACCTGCACTTCCCCGAAACGATCCGGTGAAATGCGCAGGCTGGTAACGTTTCCAATAGGAATGCCGCTGTAGCGTACAGGACTGCCAACCGACAGGCCCGTGACAGATCCCTTAAAATAAACATCATAGCGTGTCGTGTCCGACCCAATCTCAAGCCCTGCCAGCCAAACCACCGCAGCAATCACGGCGATAAAGAATGACAACACAAAAGTACCGACAAGGACGAAACTGGCCCGAGTTTCCATAATCTAACCGTCCCCTTATTCCGCAGCCATTCCAGAGACCGCCCGCGCGCGCGGCCCATGAAAATATTCCTGAAGCCACGGATGATCCGCTTTCATTAGCTGTTCCATCGTACCGACCATCACCTTTTTGTCCACAAGTGCCGCGATCCGATCACAGATCGCCGCCAGACTGTCCAGATCATGGGTTACCATAAAGACGGTCAGCCCCAGGCTGCCCTGAAGCGACCGGATCAATTCATCGAACGCCGCCGCGCCAATCGGATCCAGGCCCGCTGTCGGTTCGTCCAGAAACACCACATCAGGATCCAGCGCCAGGGCCCTTGCCAATCCAGCACGTTTGCGCATCCCGCCCGATAATTGCGAGGGCAGCTTGCCACCCGCCTCCGGGGCCAGGCCGACCATCTTGATCTTCAAGGCGGCTAATTCATCCATCAACGCCTGGGACATATTCAGGTGTTCCCGCATCGGAACCTGGATGTTTTCCGCCACGGTCAGAGAAGAAAATAAGGCACCATCCTGAAACAGAACCCCGATTCGGGTGCGCAACTGATTGCGCGCTTCTAATCCCGCCCCCCATACATCGGTTCCCAGCAATTCTATCGTGCCGCCACTGGGGCGCTGCAGGCCGACAATTTCCCGCAACAGTACTGATTTTCCGGTGCCTGACCCCCCGACAATGCCGATCACTTCCCCCCGATTGACGTCCAGATCGACCCCATCATGAATGACCTGTGCCCCAAACTGAGTTTTGATACCACGCACCCGAATGGCGATGGGATCTGTATCGGCTTCTGATTTCCTATGTTCCTGGGTCATATCAAATTCCCAGAATTGAAAAGAAAATGGAGAATAGCGATGTTGCAACGATCACCAGGAAAATCGATTCAACGACAGAGGTTGTTGTCTGGCGCCCAACGCTTTCTGCCGTGCGTTCAACCTTTAACCCCTCATAACAGCCAACAATTGCAATGATATAGGCATGTACCGGGGCCTTGACCATCCCGACCAGGAAGTCATTCAAATCCACCGCCTTTTTCAGGGCCGTTACAAATTGTTCCGGTGATAGCCCCAAAGACACAACCGTCATGACGCCCCCGCCCAGAATCCCCATCACATCGGCAAAGAATGTCAGGAATGGCAGGGTGATCATCAATGCCAGGACCCGGGGTTGCACCAGAACCTCAATTGGATCCAGGCCCAGGGTGCCCATGGCGTCGATTTCCTCATTCACCTTCATCGTACCGATTTGCGCCGTAAAGGCCGACCCGGATCGCCCGGCGATCATGATGGCAGTAATCAATACCGCAACTTCCCGCAGCATGGACAGGCCAACCAGATTGACTGTAAAGACTTCTGCCCCGAACTGACGCAATTGATCCGACATCAGATAGGCCAGCACGACGCCGATCAGGAAAGACAGCAAACCAACGATCGGTAAGGCGTTCAACCCGGTCTGTTCAATCTGTGTCACCAGGGCCTTGGGTCGCAAGCGACGGGGGGAAAGAATAGTTCTCCCCATTGTAATCGTAACCAGACCGACAAAGTTCAGCAGCTCGACGCCCTTCATCATTGCCGCAACAAAACCCCGCCCGATACGCTCCAAAAACTTAACCAGGCCATTTCTTGTGTCTGAAGGAACGACTTCTTCTGTCGCCTGACTGGAGACCAGATCCAACATCGGTCGATGGTTTCGGGAAACACCAATGAAATCCACAGTAATTCCATCATTGCGCAGCTGGGATGCACAGCGAAACAGCAGCCATGCACCCGCACTGTCCAAACGTTCCAGATCCGATAGATCGAAAACAATCCGATCCGCATCGCCCGTCCGCAGCGACGAAACCAGCTTGTCCAATGCCGTTGCGCTGGCGATTGTCCAGGCCCCGCCTGCACTGACGGTCAGGAACGCCCCGTCACTATTTGTGCGCATCCATCCTTCAGTATTCATGCGCCAACTGTCCTATCCCGCATTGCGGCATCCCATATCGATCATTACACTGCACCCCCTGTTACCCCCAGACCTTAGAGGCACATATGGACCTAGCGCAACATATCCGAACAGTTCCTGATTTTCCAAAGCCGGGAATTCTATTCTATGACATTTCTACACTGCTGGCCCAACCTCATGCGTGGAAGCATTGTGTGTTGCAACTGGCCGATATCTGCAGGGCGTGGCAGGCTGACATTCTGGTGGGGATTGAAAGCCGGGGATTTCTGACCGCCGCGCCCCTGGCGTTAGAGTTGGAACTGGGCTTCGTGATGGTGCGCAAGCAAGGAAAGCTGCCAGGCGAGACAGTCCGTCATGTTTACGAATTGGAATATGGCACCGATACCGTCGAAATTCAGGCCGACGCGATTAAACCTGGCCAGCGGGTTGTCGTCCTGGATGATCTAATGGCAACGGGTGGCACGATGACCGCAGCGATAGAGCTGATCCGTAAGGTTGGCGGCACCGTGGCAGGCGTTGCCTGCATTATCGAACTGGAAGGTCTTGGCGGGCGCGATGAAATCGACGTTCCCTTCAAATCCCTGGTTCAGTTCGAGATTTAGGTCCCTAAAGAGTACGATGTTTCAAGGTCGATACAGGGATGGCTTAACGAAGGGAGGCAACGCCATCAACGGCGGTGCCACATAAAGTGCCTGCCATTTCCAGTAATGCCTCATCCGCCCCATAGGCGCCCATCAGGGACAGCGCCACGGGTAGCCCAGCAACCCGCCCAACCGGCAGGGATAATTGCGGAAGACCTGTCAAGGGGGCGATGCCGGACAATCGAATGATCTGGGCCCTGATTTCATTTGAGGCAACGGCGCTGCGACCGGCCTCTAGAGCAGGACCAGGGGCGGCCGGCAATACCAGCACCGATCCATCCTGAGTGACCTGCTTTAGTCGGTCGGTAATTTCCGCGCGTTGAGTCAGGGCTTCCTGTTGCGCCGCCTTTGTCAGGGACTTGCACCATTCCAATCGCTCCCGAATTCCCGGACCGATGCTTGGTTGCGTTTCCTCAATCCAAGGTCCCAATGTCTGCCATATCTCAGCCCCCTGCGCGATACGGAAGGTTTCGAACCAATCTGCCAAACTGCTATCCTGGGCCAGCGTCATACGCTCAACCGGACCATACAGTGCTTCCAAACGCGCAACAGCAGGGTCCAGTGCCAGGGCTGTATCCGTAGAAACTTCCTGCCAGGCATCAACGGGGTAGAGCAAGCGCGTGGGACGCTTGGGCTGCAAGACGGGTTCATGGAGCAAAACCCGGCCAATTGTCTGCATCAGGGCAGGATCGCGCGCGAACCAGCCTGCCGTATCAAAGGTGGCTGCAAGGGGAAATACGCCCTTTAACGACACCCGACCATGACTGGGGCGCAGACCAAAAATCCCACAGAAACTGGCAGGGATGCGCACTGATCCACCTGTGTCTGTGCCCAAGGCGAAATCAACCAGCCCTCCAGCAACCGCGGCAGCTGATCCACTGGACGACCCGCCACAGACATGCCCCGGCGCATTTGGATTGATGGGGGTTCCGAAGTGATGGTTTTCGCCAATAATGGAAAAAGCGAATTCATCGGTGATTGTCTTGCCCCGTACAGAAGCGCCCGCCGCCAGAAGAGTTGACACCGCCTGGGCATGTTCCGTGGCGACGGAATGGGTCCGTCCCCAATCAGGATTACCGCATGCAGCGACCGTACCTACGATATCATACAGGTCTTTTACGGCAAAGGTTGTCCCAACCAAAGGCCCTGATTCTGCCCCATTCAGGGACAGGTCTTCATCGGTGAAAGCATTAAACCTACCAGCTGCGCGCATTACCGTTCCGTCATTGAATTGTTGATGCCTTTTTCAATTGGCTTCAGCAGATATTGCAGAACGGTTTTATGGCCCGTGATAATATCAACCGTGGCTGTCATACCCGGAATGATGGGCATATCCTTGCCCAGGCTGGTATCCGTCGTCGACAGGCGTACGCGGTAATAGGGTTTTCCATCCTCATCCAGGATCGTATCAGGGGAGATATCCACCAGCTGCGCATCCAACCCACCATGAATGGAGAAATCATAGGCCGAGACCTTCACGACCGCCGACAGGCCCGGATACAGCTGTGCGCGATCCGCGGGGCGAATACGAGCTTCGACCAAAAGAGAATCCTCCAACGGAACGATCTCCGCCACGGGGTCCCCTGGTTTCACGACACCGCCAATTGTGTTGATCAGGATCTTGTTGACGGTTCCACGCACAGGCGACCTGATATCCGTCCGCTTTTCACGATCCTGACCAGCGGTCAAGTCTTCGCGCAGGCGCTCCGCCTCTGTCCGCACCTTACTTAAATCCTGCTGCGCCTTTGCGCGGAAAGCAGACAATTCTTGTTCAATCGTGCTGGTGGATTCCTGAATTTGTGACCGGATGCGCGGAATCGACAATTTGGTGTCTTCCAATTGTGATTCCAATTCAACGACGGACCTGCGCAGGGTTAATAATTCCTGTTGCGATGCCGCACCACTGGCGACCAAAGGCTGCACCAGATTCAATTCCTGGCGTGCCAACTCCAACTGACTTTGGATCTGCGAGACCTGGGCTGTCTTCTGCCGCAATTCCTGCAATGCCTGGGTACGTTGGGTTTCACGAATGCGAATTTTTCCCTGCAATTCCTTCAGATTGGTATCAAACACGTCGCGCTGATCATTCGCGCGATCCGGCGCATTGGTCAGAATATCCTGAGAGAAGTTAATTTCATTCGCCCCGGTGGCTTCCGCCTGTAACCGTGCGCCCTCGGCCAAAAGACTGCGATACTTCGTGGTCTTCTCCGCCAGTTCGGCATCCGCCAGACGATTCTCAATGCGCATGATCACCTGGCCGGCATCAACAATATCGCCTTCTCGAACCGTAATCTCTGAAACAATACCGCCTTCAAAATGCTGCACGATCTTGGTTTGGCCGGATGGAATAATTTTTCCTTCGCCCCGGGTGATTTCATCCAGATCCGCACTATGCGCCCAGACCAGGAAAACGACGAAGAATGCCGCGATCAGGAACAGCAGGACATGCGCCCATAACCGCGCACTGCGCCCGACACCCGAATTGCTTTCGGCATCGTATATTTCGTCACCCCAATTGCCTGCAGACATCTAAGTCATTCCAATCTTAATGCGTGCCCGGCTGAAAGACGGGCCGCAATCGGGTTAAACCTTTGCCGCCTGAATACGCCCGGATGCCAGCGCTTCCATCACGATTTCTTTTGGACCATCGGCCACGATACGCCCACCATCCATAACGATTAAACGATCCACCAGCGTCAACAATGATCCACGATGGGTCACCAGGATGAGTGTTTTATTTGTCAAAACTGTACCCAACCGCGCCTTGAACCGTCCTTCTGTAGTGTTATCCATGGCGCTGGTCGGTTCATCCAATAAAAGGATTGGCGGGTCCAATAACAAGGCCCGCGCCACAGCAATCGCCTGGCGCTGCCCGCCGGACAGGGACAATCCGCGCTCTCCCACTGGTAAATCAAGACCAAGCGGGTGTTTAGAGATAAATTCATCCACCCCGGAAATGCGCGCTGCCCGTAAAATCGCGGAATCGTCGGCATAAGGGGCACCCAGGGCGATGTTTTCCTTCACTGTGCCAAAGAACAGGTAAACATCCTGGGGCACAACTCCAACAGAACGGCGCAAATCCGCAGGGTCAATCTGTCGAACATCCGTGCCATCGACCAAAACCGATCCTTCATCCGGGTCATACAGGCCCAGCAACAGCCGCTCTATTGTGGACTTACCCGATCCGATCCGCCCAATAATTCCAACCTTTTCACCCGCTTCAATCTTAAAGGACACATCGCTTAACGCAGTGGTCTTTGCCTCTGGATAGGTGAATTTCACATTCTTGAATTCCAACATCCCGTTGAATTCAGGGCGGTGCACAAAAGAGCGACCTTCGGGACGTTCCACCGGGGTCTGCATCATCTTGTCCAACGCATTCAGGGATTCCCGCGCCTGATTAAAGCGTGTGGCGATCCCGGCGATCTGGGACAGGGGTGCCATTGCCCGCCCGGCCAGTATGGTACAGGCAACCAGGGCACCCGTCGTCATATTGCCTTCATGGATTTCATAAACCCCGACCAGCACCACGGTGACCGTCACGAATTGCGTGAAAAATCCGCTAAGATTCAGCGCAAACTGGGACCACCGCGTTGCCTTCATAGACGAGGATGCAGTTTTGGACACAAAGGTTTCCCAGGCGCGCTGCATGCGCCCTTCCGATGCGGTTGCCTTAATGGTTTCCGCCCCGGAGATCGCCTCAATCAGGATCGCATGCTTTTGCATCGCTTCGCGCGTGGTTTCCTGAACAATCTTGCGCATTTGTATCTGAACGATAAAGCCACAGATAATCGCAAGGAAAACCATGAAGGCGGGAATAGCGACAATCGCCGGACTGCCGATAATGGCGATCACCCCCAGGAACAGGAAGATGAATGGGAAATCGACCAGGGCGGTCACGGTAGAAGACGTAAAGAATTCCCGCAGACTTTCAAATTCCCGCATCGAATTGGCTAGCCCGCCGGCCGAGGGCGGACGGTTGGCCATTTTCATGCCCATCACCTGTTGGAACAGGCGCGCCGCAATCTTGGTATCGGCCGTCTTACCGGCAACATCAACCAGATAGCCCCGGATCAATTTCAACATGAAATCAAAGCCATAGACGATGGAAATCCCGATCACCAGAACCCACAATGTCTCCTCTGCAAAGTTGGGCACAACACGGTCATAGACATTCATGGTAAACAGCGGGCTTGCGATCGCAAAACAGTTGACCATGATCGCGGCCACCCCGACTTCGATATACAGCTTCCAGGAATTCAGCAGCGTCCCCCAGAACCAGCCTTTGGGATCGGCGATGCGGTCATCCTGTGCCCGCTTGTCATATTGAAATTCAGGCCGCGCAAATAGGGCATAGCCAACATATTCCTGAACCAGTTCATCATAGGCCACGTCACGGGTCCCAGCACCCATTTCCGGCAGGATAATGGTCGCACGCCCCTCGTCCCTGCGAATATCTGTCAGAACACAAGCCCTTTGGCGGCTGAGCAACAGCACGCAGGGCAGAGACAATTTCGATACACCGTCCAGATTGCGGCGCTGCAGACGCGACGAGATCCCCGCCCTTTCCGCTGCACGCACGAACAGTTCCGGCGTCAACATACCATCTACTAACGGAAGGGCAGATGTCAGCGCCTCAGAGGAAATATTGCGTTCCAGCAAGGTGCACAAAATGGTCAAGCAGCCCAGCAGAGGATCGTCCTTGGTGCCCGGCGTCGGACGAATTTGCCATCCTGTTGAGGCACTTCGTCGATCCTTGCTATCACGCGGTCCTTCCCGTCGGTTCCGATTGGCACGGCGTTCAGCAGCAGCATTGCGTGCATCATCAGACTCTTGGGGTCCGGCATCAGGGGAGTTTGAAGCATCGGCATCTGATTTTTCAGCCGGGCGACGGGGAGATTTTGCAGCCCCGGCAGTTTTTGCCACGTCGTCTGCCACTTCATTCAATGCTGCGGCGGTATCATTCGCGGCGCTGGCGCGCTCAAAATGTCGATGCAAGGCCTCAGGAGATAACAGATCCCGTTCCGCACGCCCCGCATTCGGATCATTGCGACCGCTATCCAGGGGATTCAACAATCCAGCCGACCCTGAATCCCGGCCCTGATCCACAGAATCCGGCGGTTGTGTTTCGGTGCCTCTAGCGGCCTCACCGGGCGCATAGGGGCGTGGCGGATCAGTCCGCTTTGCCGACACGGCGGCTTTTTGGTCTAGATCTGATTCACGCGCCATGGAGTAATTCCAACGCTCCCGCTAAAGCCTACCGTCACACTATTTAAGACATACACGCCCGATTAGCCAATAGTTCTAACATTTAAGCACGATTCATACCAAACACCATCGTGTCAAAAGGTTAACATAATGAAAAAGCGGAGGACCATTCAGTCCTCCGCTTCGTCATTTTCGCACATGCGCTCTAATGGCTAGAACGCGTTACCCATTCTGCGGGTCTTCGTTGCTGTTGTTATCGGTCAGCCCCGGTATCACCGGCGCGATCATAACGATTCCAGCGTCATGAGCGGATGGAGGAGGTGTCGCTCCGCCCGTGTCTCCGCCGCTGTCACCCAGCACGTCATCCTTCATTTGCATCAGTTCATCGATGTTCAACGATCCATCCTGATCCGTATCGGCGTCGTAAGAGGCGATATTGTCTTCTGCCCCGAAGACAGAAGCGTCAACACCAACCAGTTTGATCGCACCACCATCACCCAGGCTGATGATTGTATCATCCCCATCCTGCAGGATTGTCATATCATCCTGTTCATAGCCGCTGATGAACAACTGATCCGTGCCAACTTCGAAGTCGTTGATGGTGTCGACCCCATCGCCGCGTGCATAGAAGAACGCATCGTGTTCTCCATCGCCCGTGCCGCCGACATCGCCGCCCCATAACTGATCGCCCTGATGGAAGTCAGCCGCAGACGGAACAGGTTTCACCGACAAGATCGCGTCGTTGTAATCCTGATCCCCGCCATTGATCAGGTCTTCGAACCCGATCAGGGTTTCACCGGAACCACCCACAATCACTTCCGGATCGCCAGACGGGGCGAAGCCGGAAACGGTCTGATAGGTCAGATGATTGCCGTTGCCGGAAACATCCTCAACCGTTTGATTGCCAGCATTATAGCTGCCGAAGTGATAATCCGCTGTGACATGGTCGGTATCGTCGGGCAAAGGTTCACCGGCATTCTGAGCAATCTCAACCGGGTCACGAACCTCGTCAAAGATGCGTGCCTGGGTCAGGGTGCCAGAGAATACCTGATCCTGATCAAAACCGCCGCCATCGCTGTCCTGTTCCTGTCCGAAGACCAGAGTGCCGCCGCTATTGAGGCTTTGACCCGTCGCGACATTGTTCGCGGCAAAGCCCTGAACCCCATCGACATAGACCTTCAGATCACCAGAGGCGCCATCCCATGTTGCAGAAATCATATGTTCCTGCCCATCGAACAGACCGGACGCCAGGATCGTGGTGACCACCGCAACCCCCGCAATCATAACCTGGATGGTTCCATTCTGCGCACCAATGGTGAATTCGTTACCATTGTTACGACCCGCAGAATAGGACACCAGCGGTGTGAAGTTAGAGGCCTGCTCTGTCGCCTTGAACCCAACTTCGACCGTGACCTGCTGGCCGGAAATCACATCACCGCCGCCTTGCAGGTATCCATCCTTGCCATCTGAGTTGATGGTCAAACCAACACCATCGGTAATTTCGGTCACCTGGGTATGGTCTTGTCCATCGGAATTCAGGCTGGACGGGTTGGAGAAGTAAGCCTTCGCATCCTGGCCTTGCAGTTCCTGACCATCCGCGAAGATTGTGATCTCACCCGTTGCACTTTCACCAAAGGTGACGACGGTGCCATCTGCCAGACCCTGGTTGATGTCGGCACCATCCGGGATCAGGAAGAAGCCGATATCTTCCTTATCAAAACCATCCAGCAGGATCGTGTGAGTCGATCCAACATCGGTCTGATGCAGATTGGCCCAGATCACCTGTCCGGTTTCCGGTGTGCCTTCATCATCCAGGACATAGTACCCGACGGAGTTGGAATAAGACGCATCCGTCCCCTGGAAGGTGACTGTCAGGGATTGAGGCCCAACATCAACCGACCCGGCATCTGATCCGCCCATGATCCAATCGCGGCCCGCCCCGCCAGAGACGATGTCGTTACCCGACCCGCCCTGCAGGAAGTCATTGCCGTATTGGCCAAAGACCTGATCGTCCCCGCTGCCGCCATGGATGGTGTCATTGTTGTCACTATCAATCGAAGGCGCTTCATAAGGCTGGGCGGAAACGGCCTTCAACAGGAAGTCAGAGTTGTGACCGCTGTTGCCCGCCCCATCGTTCATTGGCGTCAATTCAATCGATGTAATCGGGAAACCTGCTGTGATTGTGGCACTCGCCAAACCATTAACGGTACCGTCGATTACGCCGGTCGCCTGCTGACCATCCGGACCAAAGGCGGTCCAGCGAGCCTGTTCCAGATAACCCGGATCGTAAGGTCCATGATCCGCCGTAATCTGGGTTTCACCATCGAACAGGGCAGAGACCGTGACGGAGACTTCACCCATCGGCTCATCAAACGTCATCCGCATGACCTCGGTTCCGGTCGTGGTTTGACCATCGATTGTATCGATTTCGCCACCATCGATGCCGCCACCGACTGAAATCCCAGCATAGTTGTAGCTGCCATGCAGACTGGTGTCGCTGGTATTGCTGCCATTGATGGTGAAACTGATATCCTTGGTGGAGAAGTTCCGATCACTGTAGCTATCGGTCGACGGATCGTACCGCAAGGCCTGCAGTGTCACACCAGCATCATGCCAGGTTGCGACAACATCAGAGGTATCGATATCCGTGCCTGTGATATCAAGCGACAGGGATTCTGCCGGATCAACGGGTTCGACACCGCCAACCATGCCCGATACTTCCAGATTATCGAAGCGGATTTCAACGCTTTCACTTTCTGTCGTCTTGGCGTTGTTATAGCCGCCCAGTGTGATCTGGTGATCACCCGCAGGCAGATCGCCGACATTCACCGTGACCGTCTGCCAACCCGTGTCGCTGTCGCCACCGCCATTGCCGTTGCCAAATACCCGCGTCACAAAGTCGTCACCGTTGATGTCGATACGTTGACCATCAATCGCGACCCAGACTTCCCCGAATTCGTTCGATTCAAAGTCATCATCAACAATCATGCGATAGCTGAAGGTGATCGTGGTTTCTGTCGCCGCCGCATCCACAGAGAAGTTGGATGTAAAGCCGCCGGACATATCAGTGATGTCACAATCATCCTTACCGCCCAGCTTCACAACCATCTGGTCATCGTCCATATAGCCCTTGGCATAATGGTCGCCGCTGCTGCTGTACTGGTTCAGCGGATCATCCGAATAGCTGGGGGTGGAAAGGTCGAATTCTACTTCAACCGGCTGTGATACAGGCGGATCAACGGGTTCGACACCGCCAACCGTGCCCGATACTTCCAAATCATCGAAGCGGATTTCAATGCTTTCGCTTTCTGTCGTCTTGGCATTGTTATAGCCGCCTAATGTGATCTGGTGATCCCCCGCAGGCAGATCACCGACATCCAGGGTGACCGTCTGCCAACCCGTGTCGCTGTCGCCGCCACCATTGCCGTTGCCAAAGACCCGCGTCACAAAGTCGTTGCCGTTGATGTCGATACGCTGACCATCAATCGCGACCCAGACTTCCCCGAATTCGTCGGATTCATAGTCCTGGTCGACAATCATGCGATAGCTGAAGGTAATCGTGGTGCCTGAAGCCGCCGCATCCACAGAGAAGTTGGATGTGAAGCCACCGGCCATATCGCAGACACCACAGTCATCCTTGCCACCCAGCTTCACGACCATCTGATCGTCGTCCATATAGCCCTTGGCATAATGGTCACCGCTGCTGCCATACTGGTTCAGCGGATCATCCGAATAGCTGGGGGTGGACAGATCAAATTCAACTTCAACCGGTTGGTTGCCCGTACCAGTATCATCAGGACCGCCATCCCCATACAACACGTCATTGCCTTGCTGACCGGAAATCGTATCGCTTCCAGCGCCGCCATAAATCGTATCGTCATATGTGGCATTGCCATCCGATGTAACCGGCTCTGGAATATCAATTGCCAGGGTCGTGCTGCGCGTACCGGTATCTGTTCCGCCCTGATCCGGGTCGGTATCCAGCACCGTGACTTCAACAGACAGAGAGAAATCACCGGTTCCATTGGGGACTTCGATCTGCAATCCAGCCAATTGGTCTGGTGTCAGCACATGGACCTGCGATCCCGTGAAGGTATCGCCTGCCGCATTGGTCAGGGTCGCCCCGTCCGGGATATTGCCGATTTCAATGGTCAGAACTTCTTCCGAACCATCGGTATCGGTTGCCGCAGCGGTGATCTCAATGGGGGCAACAAAGCAACCTTCCGCCAATGTGCCAGCGGCATTATCGCCGAAGATCAGATCATCGCCCTGCTGACCGTAGATCGTATCATCACCGGCATTACCGTAGATCGTGTCATTGAAGCTTTCGCCCTCAAGACCGGCAACTTCCATCGTCCCGGTATCTACCAGGGTGATGTCATCCAGGGACATGCCGCGACCATCATGCTGGTCATTGGTCGAGTTTTCCGCGAACACGATCCGCATCGGCTCACCCGTCCCGACGAAGCGAACCGTAACGGTCTGCCAGTCGTGCTGGGTCTGGTTGGACATATCCTGGCTATAGCTGCCCAATTGTTCCCCATCGACCGTAATTTCCATGGCGTTGACTGTTTCGTCATAGCCCGGTCGACCGGAGTAGCTGAAGGTCAACTCATACACTTCACCAGCAACCGTTTGAACATCCCGATAGATACCATCGGCATCTGCAAAAGTGTTTCCGGGCACATTATTCAGTTCAACAAAGTTATCGCCATCGGCCGCCTGGTTCGTGCCATCCGGTTGATTGCCCAAATCGCGAACATCTTCATCCGTCCAGATTTCCACCTTATCGGCCGTAGAACGCCAACCATCTATGGAGTCAGCGAAAGTAGAGGGATTGCTCTGTTCGGCGTTGTCAGGAATGTCTTCAAAGGACGAAAAGAACACAACCGACGGATCTCCAACTGTGACGATCGTGGTTGTCCCATCATTTTCGCCGTCACCATAGATCGTGTCGTTTCCGGTTCCGCCGGTGATCGTATCATCACCGCCCAGGCCCGTGATCGTGTCGTCGCCGGCACCACCATCCAGAACATCGTCCTGTGGCGTTCCAACCAGTACTTCATTTTCACCTGTACCGGCCGGGATTTCATACCGTTCAACGTTCATGTTGACGTCGTTGAAGTCCATATCGCCACCATTTGCGATATCTTCCCAATTCTGATTGCCGACAACCTGATTGTCCGTCGTGTAATCATAATTGTTCTCGTTCAGCGCCGGGTTGGAGAAGATTACCGGATCCCCCTGGCCAGACAGCGGTCCATTGGCAGTCGAGGCTACCCAATTGCCCTGTGCGTTTTGAGAGAAGGTGACTTCCGTGCCGCTGGTCAGGCCCGGATTCAGACTCGCCCCGTTCGAGATGACAAAGAATTCGACCGAGTCTGGATCAACGCCTTCGATTTCCTTCGTGACGTTGATTTCCTGCTTGGTATTGCTGAACAGGATTTCACCGACCGTGGGCACGCCCGCAACCATGATGACATAGCCAAACGTGTTGTTATAGCTGGCGCTTTCATGACCCATATTGGTCACGCGAATGCCTTCACCCGGCTCCGGTTCGCCCCCACCATTCTTCGGCACGAAGGTGGCGGTTTCGGACTCTGCCGTCAGTTCAATTTCGTCCACGACTGGCGCAACATAGACCGTGAAGTCCTGGCTGTCGGTGGCTACATCGCCATCAACATCCGTCACACTGGCCGTCAGGGTCAGGTCGATATCGCCAGAGAAATCATGTGGCGGGTTCAGTCCGGCCGTTTCCAGTTCCGCAGCCGTCAAGGACCATACACCAGGCGACGTTTGTGTCCCCACGGTCAGGCTGGCCCCTTCCGGTACGCCGGAAATTGTGAAACTGCTGCTGGCAACATCTTCACCGGTGACGTCATAGCTGAGGTCCAGCGGGATCACCTGATCTTCAACACCGGTACCGGAGGCCGCAACCTCAAGCGTCGGGTCTGTATCGGTGATATCGATGGTCGCTGTTGCCATGGAGGTATCGCCATCCCCATCAGTGATGGTGTAGGTGAAGACTTCCTGCTCCGTCTCGCCATCCGTGCTGTGAACCACACTGTCATTGGCGGTAAAGCTGTAGCTGCCATCCGCATTGACGGTCAGAGACCCGGTCTGCGTCACCACCGTTTGATTGGCCGCAGAAGTCTGCTGTGCGCCGTTTGCATCGGTATAGGTGAAGCTGGTCAGGCTGGAGCCATCGGCACCAAGATCGTCATTGGTAAGCAGATTGCCGGTTACCGCATCGCCACCTTCGACGGTGCTGTTGGCGTCATCCTGAGCCACCGGCACTGTGTCGGTAACATTCAGCGTGATGCTGGCTGTATCGCTGCCATATTCATTTTCCAGCGTATAGGTAACCGTCTCGCTGAGGCCGCCGCCACTGTGATCTTCCGACGGATCGGAGGTGTAAGTGTAGCTGCCATCGGCATTGACTGTCAGCGTGCCATAGATCGTATCGACCGTTTCACCTGCCGCCGCTGTTTGGGTATCTCCACCCTCGTCAGTATAGGTGAATTGGGTGATTTCCCCACCACCGGTTTCGTCATTGCTCAGCAGATTGCCACTGGTGGATTCGCCACCCTCGGCCAAGGTTTCGGTGCCATCGTCCTGTGCATCCACAGGCGGGGGCAGGTCCGGGCCTTCCAGGGTCACATCCTCCCAATCCTGAACCGTGATGCCCAGGGCCTGGAAGGTCCGTTCGGCACCCGCATCGGTCAGCGGATTGGAATTGTTTGCGATGAAGTCCTGAATTTCGCGCAGTTCCGCAACAATCGCTGGGTTTTCCAGGTCCGCCGCAGAGTAGCGGATGGTCAGTGTATCAGTGCCGGTGCCGCCGTCATAACGCTCACCCACGCCGCCTTCACCGACGGTGAAGATACCACTGTCATTGCCGCTGCCTGCATGAACATCATCAATGCCCGTGCCGCCATCGACGGTATCGTCACCCTCACCACCGCGCAGCACGTCATTGCCCTGATCGCCATACAGCTGATCATTGCCTTCTTCGCCATAGATCGTGTCGTTATAGGTTCCGATATCGATGGGCTCACCGCCGCCAGTTTCGACCAGATCCGCATTGCCGATGATTACACCATCAGCAAAGGAGATTGCTTCGATGTTGTTTACGGTCAGCATGTTGCCGGTATCCAGATCAATGATCTGGGTATTGATGTGGCCCTGATTGTCCGTGAAATTCTGCAGTTGGTAGGAATCTCTATCCTTGCCCAGATACAGAACGTCATTGCCGTTTCCGCCATCCATCGCGGTGTTACCGCCAATGTTTTCACTCAGCATCACAGCATCGTCGCCACCACCCATATTCAGGTTATTGCCCTGACTGGTATTGCCGTTCACGACAATAACGTCGTCGCCGTCGCCCATCTGGAAGTTTTCATTCATCCGCAGATCGCGATCAACCACAAAGGTATCTGAACCGCTGGTGCCATTGTGATTGTTGTCATTGCTGTCGACGAAATCATTATCGCCCGAACCCAGATTGCCACCCGGTGTGCCGGTGCCAGACGTTGATCCAGCCGACACAGCCGATGTGAAGGAGAATGGATCCGGCAGCGGATCGCCATTGGGGGCGTGATCCTCATCCTGGTCAGACGTATAGCTGAAGCTGCCATCGGCATTAACCGTCAGGCTACCGTATTGTGTATCAACGGTAACGCCATTGGTTGAATCCACCGTCGCATAGGCGGTCTGACCACCCTCTGCGGTATAGTTGATGCTGGTGACAACCCCGCCCTGGGCCACATCCAATGTGCCGGTGATGGTGAAGCCACCTTCAGAAACATGATCCGGTTCGGTCAGTTCACCCTGGTCACCCGACCCGGATGATCCACCAATGCCACCAATATCAATCGATGGACCCCGGTCTGTGACATAGATGGTCTGAGTTCCGGTCACCAGTTCAATTTCTGGCACATCCGGCCCATCCCCGTGCAGGACGTCATCGCCCCGGTTGCCATAGATCGTATCATCCCCTTCACCGCCGATGATGGTGTCGTCCCCGAAACCATCGCCCGCAGGCAGGCTGACACTGATTGTCTGGATCACATCCGCAGACGTATCTGTGGTGTTGTCATCAAAGTCCGTATCGACCGTGCGGGCTGCAACAGCGATGTCAAACCCTTCGGTTCCGGCAGGGAATGTGACTGTCAGCCCCTCCAGATCCGCTGCTGTCAATTCAGCAGTTCCATTGGCCGTGACAGTAATGCTGCCAGTGTCAGAGGTCAGCGTCGCGCCTGCTGGCAGACCAGACAGGGTCAGACCGGCAACTTCGGAGCCGTCCTGATCGATCAGGCCGACATCAATGTTCAAGGCCGCCGACATGGTCCCGTCATAGGTGTCGCCGATCAACAGATCGTTGCCGCCTTCCCCTTCAATAACGTCGTCGCCTGCCCCGCCTTGCAGCGTATCCGACCCGTCACCACCAACCAGGTGATCGTCCGTGCCTTCATCACCCGTGGCAACGACATCGGCATCAACCGTCAAGGTCGGGCCATCGGCCACTTCGTGCACCGTAACTGGCAGAGGCATGGCATCGGTTGTGACGGTTTCACCCGTAACAGAATGCGTCGCCGTCGCCGTCACAGTGATGGCAAAGTCATCCGCAGAATGCTCACCAGCCTGGATTGTCAGCCCTTCCAACTCATCAGGAGTCAGCGTGTAGCTGGCTGATCCGGTCAGAACCTGACCTGTCCCGGTGACAAGGGTGGCGTCGGTTGGAACATTGCCCAACTGAACCCCAATCGTTACCGCACCATTGGCCTGTGCCAGGTCAGCCGCGATAGACAAGGCGATTGGCTGATCTTCCAGCCCTTCCGCCGGGCCAATCTGCAACGACAATTCCGGCAGCGTATCTTCAATCGCGAAGGTCTGCGTTGCGGTTGCCGTGTCACCATCCGCATCGGTGATTGTGTAGGTAAAGCCATCACTGACCGCCGCCCCATTCGGGTTTTCAACCGATGTGTTGGAGGTAAAGGTATAGCTGCCATCGGCTGCAATCGTCAGTGTACCGAATTCGGTCGCAACGGACGCCCCATTGACCGGATCAACCGTTGCTGTGGCAGGATTGCCATTCGCATCGGTATACCCAATCTCCGTCACGCTGGCGCCGTCAGCCCCTTGCGTGTCGTTATCCATGACGCTGCCTTCAACCACAGCCCCGCCTTCATTCAGCGTCACTGTCGCATCATCCACCGCCTGGGGCACATCGTCGATCACATTGACCTGGAAGGAATGGTTAAACGTCACATCGCCCAAATCGGCCGGATCCAGGTCATAATCGGTCACAGCCGTCTCGCTGGGCACGCCGCTTAAGCCAAAGCTGAGCGTGCTGACATTTTCCCCATCGGCTGTTTGATGATCGATCGTGTCCATCAGCGTGAAGGTGAAGCTGCCATCGGCATTCAACGTCACGGTAAAGACATCGCGACCATCCGCAGAAGCCGTCATCACATCGCCAGTCTGGCTGTAGGTGATTTCTTCCCCTTGAGAGGTCAGACCTTCCGGACCCTCGATCGTGAAGGTCAGATCAGCATAGCCGAGGCTGCTTGGGGCACCCGGCGCTGCGCCATCCGCACCGTAGTCGATACTGATCAGTTCTTCACCGTTCAGCCCCAAATCGCCTGAAGCTGTCAGCGGTTCCTTGTCCAGATCGGACCCGTCAGGCAGGTCGTCCTCATCCACCGTCACGACCTCAGAGACAACACCACCGGTGCCATCGACCGTCTGTTCGAACTCAACGGAGTGAACCAAGAAGTCATTACCGCCACCACTTGGTGCCGTGAAGACGATGCTGTCGAACGATCCACCATCGTCAGCTTGTGCTGTAAAGGCGGCATCGACCTGATCGGTCACACCCGTGACAGTAGCGGACCCGACCGGCTGACCATCACGATACAGCGTATAGGTTCCATCTTCATGGCTGTTCATCCAGGAATAGGAAATCGTGACTTCGGTGATCGGCTGGTCAAAGTCGATATGGAGCTCTTCCGAGATCATATCCGAGTCGCTGTAGCCGATTTCAGAATTGTCACCCGATGCCGCACCGGTCACTCCAAATCCTGGAGGATTTGCATGGGTCGAGACCAAATCGGTCGACTTATCAGTCAGCGTGCCGTTCGAGTCGATCTGACGCCCAGTGACCGTAAAGCCTGCCCCGGTTTCGCTGTAATTCTCGGCGGTGATCGTTACTGTAACGACTTCCGGCTCGCCAGTCAGATCGTTGGCCGTAGCAACGGGAACGTCATCGACAACGGAAACCGAGAAACTCTGCGTCACAGAGGCATCCGACAACCCGGAAACCGCATCCCCGTCGCCATCAACTGCCGCAGCAAGCACATCCGCATTCGGTGTACCGGTAATCGTGAAGCCCAGATCCATCGCATTTTCGCCTGCGCCATCGGCATGATCCAGACTATCCATCAGATTGAAGGTATAGGATCCATCCCCGTTCAGCGTCACGGTGAACACGTCACGACCATCTTCAGATGTCGCCGTCAGCACATTTCCTGTCTGGCTGTACCCAATCTCTTTGCCTTGCGAAGTCAGACCCGCCGGACCATTGATTGTGAAGTCCAGATCGCCATAGGACACACCGCTTGGTGCGCCGTCTGCGGCACCATCCGCGCCATAATCGATTGCGATGACATCCCCAGACCCAAAGCCCAGATTACCAGACACACTGGTCGTATCGGAGCCATCTGTACCATCGGCCAGATCATCTTCATCGACCGAGACGGAGTCCGCCTGTCCAACGACAATCGCATCGGTCAGCGCGACCGGCACGTCGTCGATCACATCAACCTTAATCGTTGCATCGGTGGCGTCGCCATCAGCATCGGTCACCGTCACGCCAAAGGGCAGGCCGGAGATGACATTCGCGCCATCGCCTGTCGGGTGATCAATCTGACCCGTCAGGTCAAACGTCCAGCCAAAGCCGTCCGCTTCATTCCCGGTCACACTGACCGTGAAGACCTGCGACCCATCTGCCATGGCGGTGATCGTCTGACCATCCGTCGAGACGCTGTAGCTGATCGCTTCACCGCCGGACGTCAGCGCCATGTTTTCCAGTGCCTGCGGCACCGTCAGGGCAATCGACCCAAAGCCATCATCACCGGTATCAATGCCAATCGTGCCACTGACCGAAGATGCACCGCTCTGATCACTGCCAGACGCGACGTCCCCATCTTCGCTGCCCAGGTCATCTTCATTCACAACACCCGCCGTCGCATTCGCGCCCGGATACTCAATCGTCACCGTCGGGACATCATCATCGGTCACTTCGATGCTCAGCACCGCCGTATCCTGATCGCCATCCCCATCGGTCAGCGTATAGGTGAAGTTCTCGAAGACAGACTCCGAGCCTGTAACCGCATCGTCACCCGTCGTGAAGGTATAGCTGCCATCGGCTGCAATCGTCAGAACGCCGGTATCCACCGTGATCGTCGCGCCCGTCACCGGATCAACCGTATAGCTTACGGTGTTGCCCGACCCATCCGTATACTCCACCGACGTCACGCTGGCACCATCGGCACCAACCGTATCATTGGCATCAACAACATTGCCGCTGACAGACTGGCCCTCTTCTACAGGACCCGCACTGTCATCAATCGCGGTGGGCACGTCATCGACGACCGAGATGTGGAAGGTTGTGCTGGCCGTCGAGCCATCGCCATCGGTCACTTCAACTGTGAACGGCAGGTCGATCTCGTTCTCGCCCTCGCCCACCGGCTGGTCCAACGTGCCCTGCAGCGTGAAGCTGTAGCCCGTGCCACCATCCGTCAGTTCCATCGTAAACACCGGCACACCATCAGCCGTCCCGGTGATCGTCTGACCATCCGTGCTGGGCGTCAGGGTCACTGGCACACCGCCAGAGGTCAGGGTCGGCATCAAGCCGCTGTCGGTGAAGGCAACAGAGCCCAGGCCATCATCGCCCGCATCAATCGTCAGCGTCCCGGTAACCGTTGTCGGTTCCTTATCCGCATCAGACCCATCGGCCAGATCGTCTTCATCCACACGACCCGCATTCACGCCCAGTTCGGGGTGATCCGGATCTTCGCCACCAACAGGCGGCTCACCCGGAGGGGGCGGTTCCGTGCCAGGAGGGGGCATCGGGACCGGTGGCTGTGGCCCATCATCGGTGATCGTGAAGGCCTGCGTCGCAGAGGACGTATCGCCATCCCCATCCGTGATCGTATAGGTGAACGCATCCAACAGCGGCGTGCCATCCGTATGCGTCTCGCCCGCGTCACTGGTATAGGTGAACGACCCGTCCGCCTGAACCGTCAGCGCGCCATATTGCGTGTTGACCTCAACACCAACCGCACCGGTCTGTTCTGCGCCCGTCTCGTCGGTATAGGTGAAGGATGTCACTTCAGCGCCATCGGCCCCTTCCGTGTCATTGCCCATCACATTACCGGTGACGGTGTTGCCACCCTCTTCCAGCGTCAGCGTCGCATCATCCACCGCAACCGGCACGTCGTCGACGACCGAGATGTGGAAGGTGGTGCTGGCCGTCGAGCCATCGCCATCGGTCACTTCAACTGTGAACGGCAGGTCGATCTCGTTCTCGCCCTCGCCCACCGGCTGGTCCAACGTGCCCTGCAGCGTGAAGCTGTAGCCCGTGCCACCATCCGTCAGTTCCATCGTAAACACCGGCACACCATCAGCCGTCCCGGTGATCGTCTGACCATCCGTGCTGGGCGTCAGGGTCACTGGCACACCGCCAGAGGTCAGGGTCGGCATCAAGCCGCTGTCGGTGAACGCAACAGAGCCCAGACCATCATCGCCCGCATCAATCGTCAGCGTCCCGGTAACCGTTGTCGGTTCCTTATCCGCATCAGACCCATCGGTCAGATCGTCTTCATCCACACGACCTGCATTCACGCCCAGTTCAGGGTGATCCGGATCTTCGCCACCAACAGGCGGCTCGCCCGGAGGCGGTGGTTCCGTGCCAGGAGGGGGCATCGGGACCGGTGGCTGTGGCCCATCATCAGTGATCTCAAAGGCCTGCGTCGCAGAGGACGTATCGCCATCCCCATCCGTGATCGTATAGGTGAACGCATCCAACAGCGGCGCACCATCCGTATGCGTCTCGCCCGCGTCACTGGTATAGGTGAACGACCCGTCCGCCTGTACCGTCAGCGCACCATACTGCGTGTTGACCTCAACACCAACCGCACCGGTCTGTTCTGCGCCCGTCTCATCGGTATAGGTGAACGATGTCACTTCAGCGCCATCAGCCCCTTCCGTGTCGTTGCCCATCACATTGCCGGTGACCGTGTTGCCACCTTCTTCCAGCGTCAGCGTCGCATCATCCACCGCAACCGGCACATCATCGACGACATCGACATTAATCGTTGCATCGGTGGCGTCGCCATCAGCATCGGTCACCGTCACGCCAAAGGGCAGGCCGGAGATGACATTCGCGCCATCACCCGTCGGGTGATCAATCTGACCCGTCAGGTCAAACGTCCAGCCAAAGCCGTCCGCTTCATTCCCGGTCACACTGACCGTGAAGACCTGCGATCCATCCGCCATGGCGGTGATCGTCTGACCATCCGTCGAGACGCTGTAGCTGATCGCTTCACCGCCGGACGTCAGCGCCATGTCTTCCAGTGCCTGCGGCACCGTCAGGGCAATCGACCCAAAGCCATCATCACCGGTATCAATGCCAATCGTGCCACTGACCGAAGATGCACCGCTCTGATCACTGCCAGACGCCCCGTCCCCATCTTCGCTGCCCAGGTCATCTTCATTCACAACACCCGCCGTCGCATTCGCGCCCGGATACTCAATCGTCACCGTCGGGACATCATCATCGGTCACTTCGATGCTCAGCACCGCCGTATCCTGATCGCCATCCCCATCGGTCAGCGTATAGGTGAAGTTCTCGAAGACAGACTCCGAGCCTGTAACCGCATCGTCACCCGTCGTGAAGGTATAGCTGCCATCGGCTGCAATCGTCAGAACGCCGGTATCCACCGTGATCGTCGCGCCCGTCACCGGATCAACCGTATAGCTTACGGTGTTGCCCGACCCATCCGTATACTCCACCGACGTCACGCTGGCACCATCGGCACCAACCGTGTCATTGGCATCAACAACATTGCCGCTGACAGACTGGCCCTCTTCTACAGGACCCGCACTGTCATCCACCGCAACCGGAACGTCATCGACGATCTGAACCCCGAATTCATGCTGGAAGACCAGACCATCCAAAGCAGCCGGATCAAGGTCATAGTCGGTTCCGGCACCGTCTTTCGGCGTTCCCAGAATATCGAAGTTCAGCGTAATCGTGTCTTCCGCCGTCGCCTGCGGATGATCCAGCGTATCGATCAGTTGGAACGTATAGCTGGCATCCGGATTCAGGGTAACTGTAAAGACCGGGCGCGTCGCACCAAGATCATCGGTCGCAATTGCTGTCAGGACACCGTTATCCTGAGTGAAGGTAATTGCATCGCCCGCTGAGGTCAGATCCGTCGGCAGCGTGGATTCATCGAAGCTGAAGTCCAGATCATCGTATTGCAGCGCTGTCGGGGCGCCATCAGCAGGGCCATCGGCACCATAATCAATGGTGATCAGATCTTCACCTGCCAGGTTCAAATCGCCATTCGCGGACAGACCTTCCTTATCGGTATCCGACCCATCGGCCAGATCATCTTCGTCCAGAATGACGGTCTCGCCGGTGACAGTGGTTTCTCCGGTACCGCCACTATTCGGATCGATATAGGTGTAATCAATCCCAGTGATCCAGTAGTCAGAACTGTCTACGGTCGTGGTCTGTCCGTCGTCTGCATCCGGAATGCCCTGAGCATAAGGATTGGCGCTGAACACCAACTGATTGATCGTCACGCCTTCTGGCAGGTCCAGCGTATAGCTGCCCTGATTGTTACCCACATTTGCAGTGAAATCGCCCTCTGCGACCAACTGACCGTCATTATAGGCGGCCCAATGGCCTTCCTCGACACCTTCGCCCTGCTTGAACTCGTTATTATACAAGTTGGCGACGGTGAAGCTGACACCGGTCACCGCACTGTCAAAGTCCACAACCAGTTGCTCAGAGATAACTTCGGTCGGGTCATACCCCAACTGACCCGCAACACCGGATTCCGGCGTTGCCTTAACACCAAGGCCTGGCCCCGCTGTTGAATTCCCAACCGAAACATTGTCAATCGACTGGGAGGTCAGATTACCACTGGCATCGATCTGGCGCGCCGAAACGGTAAAGCCCGTACCCGGGTCATTATAGGTTTCAGTATCAATGCGCCCGGTCAGAATGGTTGGTTCACCACCAGTCGTCAGGTCATTGACAGTTGCCACCGGCACGTCGTCAACAACCGAGACCGAGAAGGTCTGCGAGACGCTGGCATCAGACAAGCCGGAAATTGCATCCTGATCATAATCGGTCGATGCCAGAGCTTCCGCACTGGGCACACCGGTGACGGTAAAGCCCAGATCCATCGCGTTTTCACCCTGGGCGTCAGTATGATCCAGGCTGTCCTTCAACGTGAAGGTATAGCCACCCTGACCGTCCAGACTGACGGTAAAGACTTCGCGGCCCCCCGCCGTACCCGTCAAGGTATCGGTACCTGCATCATAGCTATAGGTTACCGGCTCACCCTGGCTGGTCAGATTTTCCGGTCCAGAGATAGTAAAGTCCAGATCCGCAACACCCAAGCCCGTCGACGCCGCTCCTGCAGCCGCGCCATCCGCGCCATAGTCAATGGTGATCAGATCCCCTGAGCCAAAGCCCAGATCGCCAGAGGCACTGAGACCTTCCTTGGTGTCATCCGTCCCATCGGCAAGATCGTCTTCGTCAACAATCGCATTGGTCGCCTGACCAACGCCACTGACATCAACAATCGCTTCAGGCACATCGTCGGTGACATCCACCCCAAAGGTCTGGGTGATCTGCGCAGAGGCCAAGCCATCGGCGGCATCGGCATCATAGTCACGCACCGCATCCAGTGCCGCCTGATCCGGCGTGCCGGTCAGGGTGAAGCTCAACTGGTCAACATTCTCCCCATTGGCATCGGTATGATCGATGGCGTCCTTCAGTTCGAAGGTATAGGAGCCGTCTTCATTCAGCGTCACCGTGAACACGTCACGACCACCGGCCGTTGCCGTCAGGACATCGCCAACCTGGTTGTACGTCACCGCATCACCATGGCTGGTCAGGCCCGCAGGACCATCAATCGTATAGGTCAGATCGTCATAGCCCAGACCCGTCGGGGCCCCGGCAGCTGCACCATCCGCGCCGTAATCGATGGAAACCAGATCGCCATTGCTGAGACCCAGATCACCGCCCGTCGTCAGGCCCTCCTTGGTCTCATCCGTGCCGTCGCCCAGATCGTCTTCATCAACCGAGCCAGTAACAGCCGTGCCAACCGCATCCTGATTGACCACTGCAACCGGGACATCATCGGTGACATCCACCCCAAAGGTCTGGGTGATCTGTGCTGACGCCAGGCCATCGGCGGCATCGGCATCATAGTCACGCACCGCATCCAGTGCCGCCTGATCCGGCGTGCCGGTCAGGGTAAAGCTTAACTGGTCAACATTCTCCCCATTGGCATCGGTATGATCGATGGCGTCTTTCAGTTCGAAGGTGTAGGAGCCGTCTTCATTCAGCGTCACCGTGAACACGTCACGGCCGCCGGCCGTTGCCGTCAGGACATCGCCAACCTGGTTGTACGTCACCGCATCGCCATGGCTGGTCAGGCCCGCAGGACCATCAATCGTATAGGTCAGATCGTCATAGCCCAGACCCGTCGGGGCCCCGGCAGCTGCACCATCCGCGCCGTAATCGATGGAAACCAGATCGCCATTGCTGAGACCCAGATCACCGCCCGTCGTCAGGCCCTCCTTGGTCTCATCCGTGCCGTCGCCCAGATCGTCTTCATCAACCGAGCCCGTAACAGCCGTGCCAACCGCATCCTGATTGACCACTGCAACCGGGACATCATCGGTGACATCCACCCCAAAGGTCTGGGTGATCTGTGCTGACGCCAGGCCATCGGCGGCATCGGCATCATAGTCACGCACCGCATCCAGTGCCGCCTGATCCGGCGTGCCGGTCAGGGTAAAGCTTAACTGGTCAACATTCTCCCCATTGGCATCGGTATGATCAATGGCGTCCTTCAGTTCGAAGGTGTAGGAGCCGTCTTCATTCAGCGTCACCGTGAACACGTCACGACCACCGGCCGTTGCCGTCAGGACATCGCCAACCTGGTTGTACGTCACCGCATCGCCATGGCTGGTCAGGCCCGCAGGACCATCAATCGTATAGGTCAGATCGTCATAGCCCAGACCCGTCGGGGCCCCGGCAGCTGCACCATCCGCACCATAATCGATGGAGACCAGATCGCCATTGCTGAGACCCAGATCACCGCCCGTCGTCAGGCTTTCCTTGGTCTCATCCGTGCCATCGCCCAGATCGTCTTCATCAACCGCACCCGTAACAGCCGTACCAACCGCATCCTGATTGACCACTGCAACCGGCACATCGTCGGTGACGACTACCTGAAAACCATGATTGATTGTAACGGCACCAGCAGACGTTGTGTCGCCGTCGCCATCGGTCGCTTCAAAGGTGGTGTTGACTGTGCCAGTCAAACCAAAGTCGAGCGTGGTTGCGTTTTCATCCAGACCCGCCGGGTGATCGATGCTACCGATTAATTCAAAGGTGTAGCTGTCATCGCCATTCAGGGTAACAGTGAAGACCGGCTGTCCGTCGGCAGACGCCGTCAGAACATTGCCAACCTGATCATAGGTAATCATTTCCCCATTTGAGGTCAGACCGGTCGGCCCGGTAATCGTCAGGCCCGACGGATCCAAATCCACGCCGCCCGTGACGGTCGCGCCATCGGAATCCGCGCCTGCATTAGACGTGAACGTAATGCCGCTGAGACCCAATGCACCAATCGCGATGGGCAATTGGCTGCCATCTGTACCTTCTGTGGTATCGTCTTCATCTACCGTTACAGTGGTCGCAACAGACGGACCTGTGGCCTGGGTAACGGTCGGGACATCGTCAACAACATCGATATTAATGACGCCTGTGGCAACAGAACCATTGCCATCGGTGACAACGACATTGATCGGAATATCATTGATTATGTTCTCACCATTACCGGTGGGATGATCCAGATTTCCAGTCAGATCAAAGGTATAGCTATAGCCATCAACCGGATTGCCCGACAGCGAAACGGTAAAGATATCTTCCGTACCATTCGACGCCGTGATCACCTGGCCATCGGATGAAACCGTATAGCTGAGTTCCTGATCGTCAGACTTCAGGTGCATGTCTTCCAGCGCTTGTGGCACTTGCAAGACGACCGGGTTGGTCGCAGCGGGTCCGTCATCGCCAAAATCAATCGTCATGCCCTGAGAAACAGAGGATGTGCCGGTGCCATCTGTACCCGTTTCCACATCGCCTGCTTCCAACCCCAGATCGTCTTCGTCGACAGCGCGGTTGCCGGTAGGAGAATCCGGCTGACCTGGTTCTTCCTTAAAGCTGATCGTCGGGACATCTTCGCCCACTTCGATCCGCTGGCTTGCGAAGTCTGTATCGCCATCCCCATCGACGATGGTGTAGGTGAACCCGTCCGCAACATTTGTTGCTTCGTTGTTGGGGATATCGCTGTCTGCCTGATAGGTCCAACTGCCATCTGAATTGACCGTCAGTGTCCCAAACTCAGTCTTTACAGTGGTTCCAGCGGCGGCACTTTGGGGCGTCCCGGCTGCGTCGTTATAAGTGAAACCGGTCAGTGTGATGCCATCGGCCCCGGCGCTGTCATTGGTCAGCACGTTACCCGTGACGGCATCGCCACCTTCCTGAGCAACAACGGTTCCATCATCAACTGCATTGGGCACGTCATCGCGCACATCAATTTCGATGGAGCCCTTAGCAACAGACCCGTCACCATCGGTCGCCACCAGTCCGAATGGGATATTCTCGATCAGGTTTTCAGCTTGACCCTGGGCGTGATCCAACGGTCCGACCAGATCGAATGTATAGCCAAATCCGTCCGTCGCATTGCCAGACAGAGACATGGTCAGAACCGTCGCGCCGTTGGCCGAACCGGTAATCGTCATACCATCGTTTGACAGGGTATATGTGACCGTCTCGCCGCCCGATTTCAGGCCGAAATTGGTCAATTCCGGTGTAATTTCCAGTTGAACCGGATCGGTTGTCGCCGGCCCATCTTCGCCAAAATCGATATCGACCGGGCGCGTGATTGACGAGGCCGAAGATCCATCCGATCCATCAACGCTGTCACCCGCGTCCATGGACAAATCATCTTCATCCACAAGGCCAGAGCCAATTGCCTGAGGTCCCTCATCCGTCGGGAAGGAGATTTCAGGCCCGTCATCACCGATCACCAGATGGACCGTCGCTGTATCGGAATCCCCATCCCCATCAGTCAACGTATACGTGAAGTCATCGCTGACATCCGCACCGCCGACATTCTGCACATCGCTGTCGGCAGTATAGCTCCAGGAGCCATCCGCATTGACGGTCAACGTCCCATTTTCGGTATCGACCGTGACACCATTGATCGGATCGACAAGAGCAGAGACAGCCGCACCGCCGCCTTCCGGCGTATAGCTGATTTCTGTGATAGATGACTTCGCCGCATCGGCGCCGGTGACATCATTTTCCGTCAACAGATTGCCGGTAACGGTATTGTCTACCGTTTCACCCGCCTGCTGCAGGCGGTACTCACCATCGTCGATCGCGTCAGGAACATCATCCCGAACATCGATATTGATCAGACCGGAGGTTACCGATCCATCGCCATCTGTCACGACCACAGCGAAGGGAATATCTTCAATCAGGTTATCCGATTGACCCGGGGCATGATCCAAATTGCCTTGCAGATCAAACTGATAGCTGTAGCCATCTGTTGGATTTCCAGATAAGGTCATGGTAAAGACCGGCGTGCCGCTGGGATCTGTAACAGCTGTTATCGTCGACCCATCGGTAGACAGTGTATAGGTCAGCCCTTCGCCATTCGATGTCAGCCCACGATCTTCCAGCGCCTGGGGAATTTCCAGAACGACAGGATTGGTCGCAGCAGGTCCATCCTCGCCAAAATCAATCGCAACTGGCCGGGTTACGCTGGACGCGCCTGTACCGACAGATCCGGTTGTGACATCCCCTGCTTCGCCGCCCAATGCAGCCTCATCCACCAGGCCATCGCCGGTGACCTGCGGGCCATCATCCGTCGGGAAGGAGATTTCAGGTCCGTCATCCCCAACCACCAGATGCACCGTTGCGGTATCTGTATCGCCATCGCGATCCTGCAATGTATAGGTGAAATCGTCTTCAACATCCTGACCGCTGACATTCACAATGTCTGTATCAGCGGTATAGCTCCAGGAGCCATCCGGCCCAACGGTCAATTCGCCATACTGGGTATCAACCGTGACGCCATTAACCGGATCAACAACCGCGCTGACCATCGCACCGCCGCCTTCAGGCGTATAGGTGATGGCCGTGATCGTGGCCCCATCAGAATCCGCCCCAACCGTATCATTGTCGGTCAGCAGATTGCCGGTGACGGAATTGCCGATGGAATCCCCGGCCTGATCCAGGCGATATTCGCCATCGTCCTTAGCATCCGGCACATCGTCCTGAACGTCGATCTTGATGTCGCCCTTGGTGACCGTGCCATCGCCATCGGTCGCAACCAGGGTAAAGGGAATATCTTCGATCAGATTGGTTCCCTGGCCTGACGCATGGTCCAGATTGCCCAACAGATCAAACTGATAGCTGTAGCCATCTGTTGGATTTCCAGACAGAGACATCGTGAACACAGCCTCTGTCCCCGCCAATGCGGTAATCGTTGATCCGTCGGTTGACAGCGCATAGGTCAAGGTCACGCCATTCGACGTGAGGCCCATATTCTCCAACGCTGGTGGAATTTCCAATACCAACGCGTCGCTGGCTGCCGGGCCATCCTGACCAAAGTCGACAGTAATCGGCCGGGTTACACTAGAATCGGGGGTTGGATCGGAACCGGTGACAGTATCACCGGATTCCAAGCCCAGATTGGCTTCATCAACCAAGCCATCGCCAACGGCCTGCGGGCCGTCATCGGTCGGGAAGGAGATTTCGGGGCCATCATCGCCAATAGAGACCGAAACATTGGCGGTGGATTGATCACCATCGCCATCCTGAAGGGTGTAGGTGAAGTCATCATGGACATCCGCGCCGCCGACATTCTGTACATCGTCGTCTGCGGTATAGCTCCAAGTCCCATCGGCATTGACCGTCAACGTGCCGCTTTCGGTATCAACGGTCACACCATTAACGGGATCAACCACCGCCGAGACAGCAGCCCCGCCGCCTTCGGGCGTATAGGTGATGGATACGACCGCGGCCCCTTCACTGTCGGCGCCCACAGTATCATTGTCGGTCAGCAGATTGCCTGTCACCGTGCTGTCGGTTGTGCCACCGGCCTGTTGAACACGGTATTCACCATCGTCCCGCGCGGTTGGTACATCATCAATGACATCCACTTCCAGCGTCGCAGACGCCTGAGAGCCGTCATTATCCGTCACTGTTACCGTGAACGGGATATTGTTGATCACATCTTCCGCGGTTGCCGTTGGATGATCCAGATTGTCCTTCAGATCAAAGGTCCAGCCATAGCCATCCGTCGCATTGCCGGTCAGCGCCACGGTGAAGACCGTAACCGTTCCCGCCATCGCGGTGATGGTCTGACCATCGGTGGAATAGGTCAGCGGCACGCCGCCGGACTTCAGTCCCATATCGGTCAGTTCGGTTGGAATAGACAGGGCAACACCACTGATTCCATCCTGTCCGCCATCAATCGTCAGCGTACCGGAAACGGCGCTGCTGCCGGTTCCATCGCTGCCAATCGCCGTATCACCCTGAGCAGCGGTGAGGTCATCTTCATCCACGAAGGCGCCGTTGACGTCCACATTCGGGTCGCCACTGGGCGGTGGGTTGATGGTAATCGTCGGCTTATCATCGCGGACGCGGATCGGCTGATCCGCCGTCGCCGTATCGCCATCCCCATCAACAATGGTGTAGCTGAAATTATCATTCAGCGCGGCACCACCTGTCGCGGTATGGTCGGCATCTTCATTGGGTGTATAGGACCAGGTTCCATCGGCCTGAACATTCAACTGTCCATACTGCGTATCGACGGTTGATCCGGCAGGCGCGGTGGCTGAATCGCCATTCACATCGGTATAACTGAAAGCGGTAACCTTGCCGCCTGCGCTGTCTGCACCAAAAGAGTCATTGGCCAGCAGGTTGCCACCAACTTCCGCGCCGCCTTCTGTTGCAAAGACAAGCGGATCACTGTTGGCGACAGGAATATCATCGGTGACATCAACAGAGAAACTCTGTGTGACCGTCGCGCCCGACAGACCCTCCACCGCATCACCATCATAGTCAGTCAGCGCCAGTGCATCTGCATTGGGAACGCCAGACAGGCTAAACTGCAGGTTCTGGGTGTTCTGACCATTGCCCGGCGCATGATCCAGCGTATCCTTCAATTCGAAGGTGTAACCGCCATTGCCGTCCAGGGTAACGGTGAAGACTTCGCGGCCATCAGCCGTTGCGGTCAGCACATCGCCGGTCTGACTGTAGGTAATTTCTTCACCCTGGCTGGTTAGACCTGTGGGGCCAGTGATCGTATAGGTGAAGTCATCATATTGCAGAGCCGTCGGCGCGCCCGCAGCAGGACCATCGGCACCATAGTTGATGCTGACCAGATCGCGGCCCGCAAGCCCCAGATCGCCGCTGGACACCAAATCATTGCCATCGCCATCGGCAACATCAACGGTCTGAGAATCCACGCCTGCAATAATGTCATTACCACCCGACAGATCATCTTCATTCACCGTTGCGGTCGTGGCCGTGCCAATGGCGTCATTGTTGACGGTCGCGACCGGCACGTCATCAACAACGGTGACGCCAAATGTCTGACTGACTGTTGCGGAAGACAGATCAACCGCATCGCCATCCCCATCGACAATTTCAACACCGTCTTTAACGGTGCCAGACAGACTGAAAGTCAGATCGGTCTGGTTTTCGCCCTGGGCGGTATCGTGATCAATATTGCCTTGCAGATCAAACGTATAGGTTCCGTCAGAATTCAGCGTGACGGTAAAGACAGTCTCGCTCCCCGCACTGGCGGTCAAGACATCGCCAACCTGATTATAGGTAATCGCAACCCCATTGGAGGTCAGATCCGTCGGCCCCGAAATGGTGTAGTCAAAATCACCATAGGTCAGCGTGGTTCCGCCCGTTGCGGAGTCAGAATCCGCCCCTGTATCGACCGTGAACAGATCTTTGCCAATCAGCCCAAGATCGCCGGTTGCAGAAGAAGAATCGGCGCCATCAGTGCCCCCCGTCGCATCGTCTTCATCGACCGTGACGGCGGTGGCAAGGCTGGGCGCGTCGCCCATTGCCAGAACTGGCACATCATCGACAACATCCACCTGAATGATATCAGATACCGCTGTGCCATCGCCATCCGTCAGCGTAACAGTAAAGGGCAGATTGTTAATGACATTCTGACCTGCACCGTCTGGATGATCCAGATTGCCAACCAGATCGAAGGTCCAGCCGAAACCAGAGGATTCATCACCAGTGATCGATACGGTGAAGACAGTCGGACCGCCAGCACCCGCAGTCGCGGTCAGAACGTCACCATCTGAGGTATAGACCAGACCAACGCCATCAGAAGACAGAGTCATGGCATCCAGCGCAGCAGATCCCGCAATGGTCAGTGACCCGAAACCAGCATTACCAACATCGATATCAATCGTACCAGATACAGCGGAGCTGCCGGTTCCATCCGTACCAACATCGCTGTCGCCTTGCGCAGCAGTCAGGTCGTCTTCATCAACAAATGCACCATTTGCACCCAGATTCGGATCACCCGATGGGGGTAGATTAACCGTGACACCGGGACCGGAAACAACTGTCAGGTCCAGAACGGCACTGTCCGTGTCGCCGTCATCATCGGTGATCGTATAGGTGATGCCCTCGGTCAGGGAGGTTCCGCCAGCGAAATCAACACTGTCGGACGGATCAAACGTCCAGGACCCATCGCTGTTCAGCGTGAAGGAACCGTATTGCGTATCAGCAGCCTCACCGATTGTACCAGTCTGGGTTGCCCCATTCTCATCGGTATAGGTGAAACTGGTGACTTCCAGGGTCGCGCCATCATCATCGGCACCGACCGTATCGTTCGTCAGGACATTTCCAGACAGCGTGCCATCAACTTTCGTCTGGCCCCCATCGTCATCCAACGCAACGGGCACATCATCAACGATTTCAACAGCAAAGCCCTTGCTGACCGTCACATTCGACAGGTCAACCGGATCGCCATCACCATCCAGAATTTCCACACCGTCCTTCACTGTCCCAGACAGGCTGAACGACAGATTCTGGGTATTTTCCCCCGCGCCGGTTGGATGATCAATCTGGTCCAGCAGGGCAACTGTATATGTCCCGTCCGCATTCAGCGTCACGGTCATGACATCGTTGCCACCGGCAACACCCGTCAATGTATCCCCACTTTGGGTAAACACGATTGGTTGACCATTGGAGGTCAGGTCGGTTGGGCCCGTGATGGTATAATCAAAATCATCGTAATTCAGGCTTGTCGGACCAGTCGATCCGGCGGCATCCGCGCCAAGATCGATGGTATAGAGCGCATGCCCGGCCAAGCCCAGGCTTCCGCTTGCAGACGCCGGCCCCGTCCCATCGGACCCATTGCCCAAATCGTCTTCGTCCAACGATACCGTATCGGCCGCAACGACCGTATCGGTTACGATGGCGACAGGCACATCATCGGTGACATCAACCGCCAGAGTCTGCGTAATCTGCTGGGACGCCAGACCATTGGCGGCATCCTGATCATAATCCGCGATATCCGCAATGGCATCAGCAGACGGCGTACCGGTCACGCTGAAGGACAATGCCTCAACATTCTGTCCATCAGCGGTTTCGTGGTCGATCTGATCCAACAGTTCGAAGGTATAGCTGCCATCGGAATTCAGCGTAACCGTGAAGATATCACGCCCGCCCGCCGTCGCGGTCAGCACATCGCCAGCCGGATCATTATAGGTGATCGCCTCCCCACCGGAGGTAAGACCCGCAGGACCTGTAACAACCCAGTCCATATCGTCATATTGCAAGGCCGTTGGCGCATTATCCGCCGCGCCATCCGCACCATAATCAATCGTGACCAGATCGCGGCCACCGGCCAGGCCCATATCGCCACCGGTTGTCAGGCTTTCCTTGGTCGCGTCGGTGCCATCGGTCAGATCGTCTTCATCGACCGCACCGGTGACAGCCGCACCAACGGCATCCTGATTATTCTGAACCTGGGGAACATCGTCGACAACGGCGACGCGGAATTCCTGCGTGACAGTCATCCCGTCCAGATTGCTAACAGCATCCTGGTCATAATCGGTCGACGCTAAGGCAGCCGCGTTCGGCTCCCCCGTCACCCGGAAGCCAAGTTCCGTGATGTTCTGACCCGAGCCATCCTGATGATCGATGCTGTCGAGCAGGTTAAAGGTAAATCCACCAGACCCATCCAGGGAAACAGTGAACACATCGCGACCATCCGCCGTGCCGGTCAGCGTATCTGTTGTTTCGTCATAACTGTAGGTTATCTCTTCACCCTGGCTGGTCAGACCAACCGGTCCTTCTATGGTGAAGTCCATATCATCGAAGCCAAGTCCGGTCGGAGAGCCGGCGGCAGGCCCATCGGCACCATAATCAATGGTGATCAAATCGCCCGCGTCGAACCCGATGCTACCAGAAACAGAGGGTGAGTCGGACTGATCCGTACCATCGTTCAGATCATCTTCATCCACTGTTCCGGCCAGTTCAGACGGATTCGTGGTATGGGCTACTTCCGCGACCGGTACATCATCGGCAATGCCGACATTGAACGATTGCGTAACAAGAACGCCATCAATCCCCGTTGCCGGGTCGCCATCGCCATCAATCGCAGCGGCTTGAGTGGCCGCATTTGGCGTCCCATTGATCGTGAAGGTCAGGGTCTCAGAGTTATAAGAATCGCCCGCGTCGTGATCAATGGTATCTTTCAGCTCGAACGTATAGGTTCCGTCTGAATTCACCGTCACGGTAAAGACATCACGGCCATCCGCCGTTGCGGTCAAAACGTCGCCGGTCTGGCTATAAGTGATCGCGTCGCCCTGACTGGTCAGCCCCGTTGGGCCGACAATGGCAAAATCGAAGTCTTCGTACGACAATGTTGCCGGCGCGCCCGCGGCCGGACCGTCTGCACCATAATCGATTGTCGCCAGAACGCCGCCTGACAGGCCCAGATCTGCCGAAGCAGACAAGGAATCCGACTGATCGCTGCCATCGGGCAGATCGTCTTCACTGACAGCAACAGAGGTCGACTGAACAATCGACCCGGACTCCAGCGTGATCTGAGGTACATCATCGCGGATACCGATTGCGAAACTGGCATTCGCGGTGGACCCATCACCATCGGTGACGACCAGGGTCAAAACGCCCTGTCCGGAACCGTTCACATAGCTCAGGACATCCTGCTCACCCGCTGTGGGATGATCCACTGTCCCAACAAGGTCGAACTCAATGTTGTAATTGCCAACTGTGCCGGAAACGCCGGTCGGAACCAGCGTAACCGTAAATACCGTGCCTTCAGACGTGCTGGCGGTCAGAACCGTGCCATTGTTTGAAAGCGCATAAGTCAATGCCTCCCCATCGGACGTTACGCCCAGGGCGGTCATTGCAGACGGAGTCCCAGTGCTGAACACAAGCGCATTCGCAGCAGCAGGGCCATCCGCGCCGAAGTTCACATTAACCGGCAATGTGCCCTGGCTGATCTGGTCAGCCGCTGTATTGGCAGCATCTGTGCCATCCACAAGGTCGCCATCTGCAATCGCCAGATCATCTTCATCCACGGTCAGACGGGGTACCGTCAAATCACCAGGCGCGGTATCCGCTGGCGGCAGCGGGGGCGGCGTGGGGATAGGGGGCGGCGCCGGAATCGGGGGCGGCGGCGGCGGGGGTGGTGGCGGTGGGGGCGGTGGTGGGGGCGGCGGAGGCGGTGGGGGCGATGACAGGAATCGCGGCACATCCGCAATGTCGCCTAGACCAATACCGCTGAAATCTTCTGCACTGCCATCGCCGTAATGGGTCACGGGACCGACCGACGAATTCCCAGCTGCAGAATCAACACCTTGCAAGGCATCTGCCAGGGCATTGATATCTGACCCCAGGCTCAACAATTCCTGCGCCGAGACAAGGCCCCCATCGGGCATCAACAAGATTGGCGGCGCATCAGAGAAGGCCGCCTCTACCATCGACTGGAATCGAACCTCTTCCCCGGTGGGGAACACAAGAACGATATCATTGTCGGTTTGCAGGATTTCTGAAACGTCATCCAGGCTGAAAGTCAATTGCAGCGGCTGCCCGGGCAGAATTTCATAGAAGGCTGTACCGCCAGCCTCAGGGCGATCAACCGTGATCGCATCTCCTGCCAAAACGGCGTCATCTGACGACCCGAACTGGAATACATTATCGCCCGCAGCCTGCGTAAATTGCGCCTGATTGCCATTGCCATCCACGCCAAAGGTCTGCAGCGCCTGCTCAAAAGACCCTTGGGGTGTTAACAGTACCGGCGGATCCGCCGTGAAAGCGCCCGGCGTGGGTGACTGCAAGACAATCGTGCCGCCATTGGCAAGCGTCATGGTGATTTGAGAGCCATCCCCGGACACCTGCGCGCTTTCGACATCGAAATCGACCTGCAAGGCTTGCCCTGGAGTAACCGTCATTGTCTGCGTTTGACCGGGCCCGGGTTCTGGTACCGTCACCGCAGAGGAGGCTATGGGATTTTCGTCGCTAACGAAGTTGAACTGATCGTCCGCGCCGTTTTCGTAGCCCATTTTTGGGATTTCGCCATCAACAGCCATGTTGCTTCCGTCCTTTGCAGTTCGCGCCAAGTCAGATCATTCTGTATCGCGCGTAGATCAAAATTTACTTTGGTTACTTGCACTCAATCTTCTCTCGGCAGACCAAAACCCTGTATTCTCAACGCCAATTCGACCCAATCTCAAATCCAGCCTCTCAACCGGCAAACGCCCCTGGCGCTTCTTGAAATCAGACCTGACATCAGACAGACTTGTGGCCCGCGTACATCTCTCCATGCATAGAGTGCACACAGGTACAGGAAGATTTCCAGAAAAACATACAAATATTTAATTAAAAATTATCTAAAATTGTTACTATTTTGATAATACTAAGAAATTCGCACAGAACCTAAGTCATACAGGGACGCATGAAGCCCCATTGAAAGCTTGAACGAAAGGAGAATTTCGCAAAACAGACTCTCCATTCAGAGATCGCTGAGGCCTGAAAGCCATCAGAAACGAACTCTAAAGAAAGTGTTTGGAAACGCCCCCGGAATAGAAGGAAATGATCCAAGCACAGCACCATAACGGATGCCACGCACCGAATTCACCATTAGCCATTAGTATACCGGGGAATGATCTTATTCGACTAAAGAGCATCATACACTGGCATGAGCTCACACCTGATGTTCTTACATTTATTTTTTCAGCAAGAACGTCGTCGCACCGACTCCTTGTGCAACCTATATGCTCTAGTCAAACAGGCCGTAGGGCGTTCCCGTAACTTTTCGCGGCTCAACTGCCACGGGCTGACCAACCGGCTGGTCCGCCACCGTTGCCTGATAGGGCAGTTCCGTATCGCCCATTGCGTCTTCGGTGAAGCCGACACGACGGCTACCAGTAGAAAAAGCGTCATAGGATACGACGGGACCTGACACGGCCTCCATCGGCGGAGGCGGCTGCACATCTTCGGCACGCACCAGAGGAAGTGGCTCTCCACTTTCTGACTGGGATGACGGATCCAAGGGTGCCAAGGGGTCCAACGGCGCCAAAGGATCAAGATTGGGATCCAACGGCGCCATCGGGTCGAGACTGGGAGCCAACGGCGATAAAGGATCCAAGGTTCCAGACGAATCAATCGGTGCTAATGGATCAAGATTTGGATCCAACACCTCACCGCCCGGAACACCAGTACCAGCGCCTGCGCCCAAAGATTTTTCCAGATCAACACCTTCAGGTGGCAACGGATCCAGGACACTGCGCCCTTCCCCAATTTGCGGCACATCCAGAGACGCCAGCAAAACACCACCAGTAGCCAGAATTCGATACACACTGAAAATCTCAAGAAATTCAGTCGTTACCAAATTTCCCTTGGCGATAAACAGTTCATTTTCTGCGTCCAGCAACTCCAAGAGATTGCGACCGCCAACATCAAACTGTTGCTTATAGGTTTGCCGCACCCGGTCATTCGCCTCAACCTCACGCCGTTGGGCCGCCAAGCGATCTCGCGCACTGGTCAAAGCGTTCCACGCCAGGCGCATCTCTTCTTCAGTAAGGCGGATGGCGCGGTTCAGGCGTTGTCGGGACTCCCCAATCCGGTGAACCAGTTCGTTCACCCTGTTGGAATCCCTAAAGCCCCGGAATAAATTGTAATTCACCCGTATCAAAGCGGCCGCACTGAGATCAGCCCCGCGCGTCCCGCTTTCATTTCGCGTCGCATCGGCGTTCAGTTCTAGATTCACCGTTGGCCAGAATGCGGCCTTACCGGCGCGATATTCCTGTCGTGTCGATTCCAGATCTGCCCGCGAAACCGCAATCGTGGGATTGTTTCTCAGCGCAAGCTCAACGGCATCCTCAAGCGTTGCAGGCAAAGCCCAGGTCAGGGGCACCGGCCGCACCAGTTCTGTCGGTGCCTCCCCAATCACGCGGGCATAGGTCGCGTCCGCATCCCGCAGCCGCCCCTCTGCTTCCGTCAAGGTCGCCTGTGCCGCCGCAAGACGCGATTCCGCCTGCTGAACATCCGCCGTCGTCGCAGCCCCACCGGCCGCCTTTTGCTCAACAAGCTGCAAGGTCAATTCATGGCTGCGCACATTATCTTCGGCAATTGCGGCCAACTCCCGCTGCCGCAAGGATTCCAGATAAGCCTCAATCGCATCCTGACCAATGAATTCAGATGATTCCCGGACCCGTCGGGTCGCAGAGATAACGCGCCCCTCTTGCCGGGCCACATCCGCATCGGTCGCACGACCGTCAAACAACATCTGCGTCAACGTCAAACCCGACTGATAGGTCGGCATTCCAAGACTGCCTTCATTGGTACCACGCCCAAACGCAACACCGTCGCGCGTCGCCTCGTATCCGGCAAAGCCTGTATAATCCAAAACCGGAAGGTACTGACCGCGCGCCTGGTCCAACTCATATTCCACGGCACGCTTGTTTTCGGCCACGATCCCGACATCTGGATTGGTCTGCAGCGCAGAGCGAACAGCATCCTTTAGGGACGTCGCAGACGCCGACCCCGCCCCACCAGCAACCAATGCCGCCAGCATGACACCGGTCAACAGACGCGCCCGGAGCAGACCGCCCCGCGACCTGCCCTGCCCGTCGTGATGGTGTTCACTGCCAAGAATCATGTATTCTGCCTCCACCTTGCCGAAAGCCCTGTCGCCTAGCTGGACCACAAGCACTCGACCCCAAAAGCACTGCACGCTCTTTACTTTGAAACACACAGTCTAGCGATTAAACAAAGCAAAATCCGCTACAGCTAGTACTCAATACTAGATACAATAACGGCATTCCGTTTCACATGCAATGAAACCAACGAAGATTTATCAGTATTTAACTCTGGAGACTCGCTCAGCGAGAATACAGTTCTATGTTTACCCCGACCGTTTAAAAACACCCATCCTCAAGTGTCGACATTAACTATAACTGTAACACAAAAGTAAAATTCACCCCATTTTTGTTCCAGGAATGGCCGAATCACTGGTCAATTTCCTATGAACACGCGGTCAATCTGAAATATTTGCGTGTTGTTAGGCTGTTAAAAACATTTCATACTCTGATCAAGGGTGACACACGAAGTTCATATTTAGACCTATAAATATGACTTCACCAAATGGCCTATCGCCAAATTAAAGAGCCGAACAAGCGGCCAAAGGCGGGGGCAAGAACAGGGCCAGGGGTAATAAACGGGTATGTCTCAAGCCGATGCGACACTCGTCGTGGAAGATATTCATAAGAGCTTCGGGGCAGTTGAGGTTCTGAAAGGCATCTCGCTGACAGCTCAAAAAGGAGATGTGGTCTCCATTCTGGGCTCTTCCGGATCTGGGAAGAGCACGTTCCTGAGATGCATAAACCTGTTGGAAACCCCGAATTCCGGTATCGTCTCGGTGAATGGCGAAGTGATCGAAATGCGCTCTGGCAGCAATGGACAGCCAATGCCTGTCAGCAGAAAACAGGTTGAACGCCTGCGCACACGTCTAGCCATGGTCTTCCAAAGCTTTAATTTATGGTCCCATATGACTGTGCTTCAGAATGTCATAGAAGCCCCTATCCATGTGTTGGGCCTATCAAAAGCGGAAGCCACGGAACAGGCCAAAGCGCTGTTGGATAAGGTCGGGATCCTGGAACGGATGGACTATTATCCCGCGCATTTATCGGGCGGTCAGCAGCAGCGCGCAGCGATTGCGCGCGCTTTGGCAATGAACCCGGATGTAATGCTGTTTGACGAGCCAACCTCTGCCCTGGATCCGGAACTGGTGGGGGAAGTATTGAAAGTCATGCGTGACCTTGCGGATGAGGGACGGACCATGCTGGTCGTCACCCATGAAATGAGCTTCGCACGCGACGTTTCGAATAAGGTCATGTTTCTGCATCAAGGTCGCGTCGAAGAGGAAGGCGATCCGCAGCAAATGTTCAGTGCCCCTAAGACGGAGCGCTTTAAAGGCTTCCTGGCGAATACTCGCGATTAAGCGGTGCATTATTCGCACAGGAAATGCAGGGGACCATTGGGATGGCGGTCAAATACCGTGTCCTTGATGGCCAAAACCGAATCCATTGTTCGATAACCGCGATGGATCGACAGTGGGAAACAAGGGAGTGTGTGATAATGCGTTTTGCAAAAATTGGGTCTTTGGTCCTGGCTGGGGCCTTTTCGTTTGGTTTGGGCACAGCAGCCCAGGCTGAGGATATGCGCATCGGTGTGGAAGGGGCATATCCTCCCTTTTCCGAAAAAACCGCCAGTGGTGAGTTGATCGGTTTCGACATCGACATCGCCAATGCGCTGTGTGAGGAAATGAAAGTCACTTGCACGATGGTTGAACAGGATTGGGACGGAATGATCCCAGCGCTGCAGGCGAAAAAGTTTGATGCCATCGTCGCATCCATGTCGATCACGCCGGATCGCAAGAAAGTCGTCGATTTCTCCAATAAATACTATAACACCCCTGCAAAATTTGTCGCCAAGGAAGGGATGTTTACATCTGATACGCCCGAAGCTTTGGCTGGCAAGCGGATCGGTGTACAACGTGCGACAATCCATGACGATTTCTTGACCACGAAATACACCAACTCTGAAATCGTACGATATGCGACCCAGGATGAGGTTTATCTGGACCTTACCGCCGGTCGGCTGGATGCCATTCTTGCCGACTCACTGGCAATGGAAGAAGGCTTCCTGAGCCGGGATGCAGGCAAGGGCTATGCCTTCTTTGGCGTAGACCACAATGATCCGGAATTCTTCGGTGAAGGTGCTGGTGTGACGGTTCGCAAAGGGGATGATGCCCTGCGTGAGCGCCTGAACAAAGCCATTGCCGCCATTCGTGCCGATGGCACCTATGACAAGATCATGAAGAAATACTTCAAAATTGATATCTACGGCGGCTAATGCTGCTTCCGTTTAGGGCCCCAGGCAGAATACTGCCCGGGGTCCTTTTCTGACTTCCCACCCTTTTCGGACATCGGATCAGCCCATGGAAAACATCTGGGAATACAGGGATCTGATATTTATTAAAGGCGGACTGCTGACCATCCAGGTCGGGCTAGGATCCCTGGTTATTGCCACTATATTTGGCCTGCTGGGGGCGTGGGCAAAGCTTACCACCAATTTTCTTCTGAATTGGTTGGCCATGGGATACACGACGATTATTCGTGGTATTCCCGATCTTGTATTGATGCTGATTATTTTCTTCGAAGGTCAGATCTTTCTGAATTTCGCGGGCGAATGGACGGGGCTTTGGACCTATGTAGAAATCAGCCCGTTAAGCGCCGGGATTGGCACCATCGGTTTCATCATGGGCGCCTATTATACCGAGACATTCCGCGGGGCGTTTTTGTCGATTCCGAATGGTCAGATTGAAGCCGGCATTGCCTGTGGCATGAGCCGCCCCCTGATATTCCGCCGGATCATCTGGCCGCAATTAGTGCGCTATGCCCTGCCCAGCTTCACGAACAACTGGCTGGTGCAGTTGAAAACCACCGCCCTGGTCAGCGTTATCGGCCTTCAGGACATCGTTTATAACGCCAATTCAATTGGCCGCAAATTGCGCGAACCCTTCACCTTTCTTTTTGCCGCGCTGCTGTTCTACCTGGTCCTGACGGCAGTATCGGAAATCGTGCTGCGATCCATGGAAAAGAAATATTCCGCCGGCGTTCGGCGCGTATAGGAGAGGCCCATGGATTTCACCCTGATCAGCGATAATTATGATTTCCTGCTGCTGGGCCTTATCAACACGATCTGTCTGGTATCGCTGGCCTTGCTGTTTGGCGGGATAATATCGATCCCGCTTGCCATTCTCAGTGCGGATCGACATCGCATTTTCGGTCCCATTATTTGGGGATACACTTACTTCTTCCGGGGAACGCCGCTGCTGATCCAGGCCTATCTGATCTATTACGGCATGGGGCAATTTGAATTCGTCCAGAACAGCTTCGCCTGGCCGATTTTGAGGAGCGCCTGGTGGTGCGCCTTAATCGCCTTCTCTTTGAACACAGCGGCCTATACGACAGAGATTTTCCGAGGCGCAATTGAGGCGACCCCGTTGGGAGAAGTCGAAGCTGCCAAAGCCTGTGGCATGTCGCGGTTTACCATGATGCGACGCGTCATCCTGCCCAGCGCCTTTCGTCGCGCCCTTCCCGCCTATTCAAATGAAGTGATCTTCATGCTGCATGGTTCCGTCGTCGCATCCACGATTTCCGTGATTGATATTCTGGGGGCCGGGCGCGTCATCAACGGCAAATTCTATGTGTTTCGGGAAGGTCTCTACAGCGCCGCTGTGATCTATCTGGCGCTTGTCGTTCTGATCACACAGGGGTTCAGGATTTGGGAGAAGCACTGGCATGCCCATTTGCGCGCCCGTCCGACATCCGCCCCTAAACGCGCACCACACTAGAGAGAGGGCGGTCAGGGACTCCAGACTCAAATTGTTGAGTCCCTAGCGCCATATGGTGTTGATGCGGCACATGATGCCCATAATTTGTGGTTAACGACTCTAAAACATTGATTCTGTGACATAATTATCAACTCTCTATGACTCTATTACCTAATTTTTCAGTTTTCCATCGCCTTTGAGGTGAGGGATTCCTATGATTCAGCGTCCCCAGAAGGGGAGCGTTATCTGTCGGATCCACGAGGCCTAGGAGGGGCGCGCCGATGATTTGGAATTATGTCCGTGAGCAGAAGCCACGCGCGACAAACCGCAGGCGGTATCGTCGCCACACAGTCGCCCAGATGCGGGCGGAAATCGATCAAACAAAGGCCCGAATTCAGGATATTTCTGAAGCCTCAGTTCGTGTAATCGGAGCCCCGTCCTGGTTGGTTCCGGGACAAGGCATCGCCATGCGGTTGATCTTTCCGACGCCTAAGAAAGAAATCCGCATTCCGATCTACGGGCAGGTTCTGCGCCGCAGCGAGATCGGCTTGATCGTGATTTATTCACGCCCGCTGGATCACTGGAGCATTTCATTCAAGACGCTGATCGATGCGGGACATAATCTGGTCAGCGCCTGACTCACAGCCCCTTGTTTGCCCGAACGGGAGCAACAGTGCGATCAAACACTGAAATCACCCCGGTGAGCAGGAACAGCAGTGACAAGCCATAAGGCAAGGCCGTGCTGCCCAATTCCTGCATCGCGACGCCAAAACCCATTGGACCAACGGTGCCGCCAATACCCCACATAATGGCGAACAAGGCGCTGCCTGCAGCCAGTTTCTGACCCCGATACCGTTCCCCCAGGATGGATAAGGCCAATGTATAAGGCGCGAAAGAAACGCCTCCAAACAAGGCCATTATGACCAGTCCGTGCCATTTGGTCAGATCCAGTTCCGGCACCACCAGGCCAAAGCCAACCACGATGAACAAGATGATGGTCAAAAGTCTGGTTCGGGACATCCGGTCGCTTAGATATCCCAATGGAAACTGGAACAACACGACCCCCGCTGCCATGGCTGCCATTGGCAGGGAGGCATTGCCATCCCCAACCCCCTGTGACAGCGCATAGGACGGCATCAAGCCCAGCATCACCCCATCCAGAACGCCAAACAGCCCGACCACGACCATCAGAATCACGGCTTCGTAAAAGACACGGACCAAAACGCCCTTCCGGCCCGCAGTATCTCCTTCTTCCAACAAAGGGTCACGGCGATGAAAAGGAAGAATGGGTATAAAACAGACCAGGATCACTAAACTTGCCAGGATATAGGGGGTATATCCCTGATACCCAACCGCCTTTACCGCCAAAGAACCCGCAGCAAAGCTGGACGCCATCGCCGCGACATAAATCGCGACCGTGCGGCCCCGACTGTCATCCTCTGCAACGGCATTGATCCAAGCCTCGCCCGCACAAAACAGCGCGGTAACCGCTGCCCCAAGAAAGAAACGAAGGCATAGCCACAGGGTGAAATTGTCGACCAGAGGAAACAACAGAAGACAGAAGACTGCCAGCAACGCACTGCCCGCCAACAGGGAAAATGTTCCATACGCACGGGCCAAACTGGGCACCATCAGGCCCGCGACCAGAACACCAATCCCCGTCGCCGTCGCGCTGATGCCAATCGCCGCCTCATCATAGCCTTTCGCCTCCAGGGCCAGGGCAATCACCGGATAGACGAACCCGACACAGAAAGAAAACGCGCAGATCGTGCCGATCACCGCAACCAGTTCAAAACTTTTGGAATCACTGAGTTTCATCATGCACGCGACTTATCTCAAAGCCGGGGGGCAGGCAATCGGTTATCGATCCCGGTTCGATTTTGAGTAATGATCCCGCGCCCAATTGAGATGTTCACGCATGGCACGGGCGGCCCCTTCCGAATCTTTTGCCTCAATCGCTTCAACAATCGCTATATGCTGGGCAACAACCGTCGCGTCGTCCTGAGCAGACGCAAACAATTCCGTTCGGTGATAGGTCAGCATTTCCGCCAATGTTCCCCGAACAAGGCTGAGCAGATGCCGGTACACAACACTGTCCGACGCCTTAGCCAAAGCCATGTGAAAGGCAACATCCTGCGCCGCCTTGTCAGCCCCTGGCCTGGTCATTGCGACCACAGTTTCCCGCAACATAGAAACTGTTTCCGGGGTCATCGATTCCGCGGCCCGACGCGCGGCCCAGACTTCGATTTCACAGCGCAAATCCATCAAATCCAGCATATTGCTGCGATCCAGGCGCACCAGTTCCGCCAAAGCGGGATCCGCCCCAGACGCACGGCAGACGACGCGCGTGCCGCCCCCTTGCACGGCGTCGATGAATCCCTGCGCCTTCAGCGTCTGCAACGCCGCGCGGACAGAAACGCGGCTGACCCCCAGCATTACCGATAATTTTCGTTCCGCAGGCAGGTTCGATCCGGGTTCAATATCGCCCCCTGCGATCAATTTCAGAATTTCCGCCGCCACACGGTCAGCAACAGATTCCCGGCGATCCGGAACACTCACGGCATCCGACACGATATGCTCCCTTAACCAACCGCCCCAACCAATGAATTCCTCTGAATGGGCAAGAATAGCATCGCTGTCAGGGATATACCGCTTTTTTCGAGGATCAGCGTCGGGCACGCCCTTCCGCGCGCATCAGCATCCAAATCCGCGCGACTTCATTGGTCGAGACATCCGCCAGGTCCGCCGCCCGGCGCAGGCTGGCACCGTCGCGTAACAATCCTGCGACCAACCGGAATCGGTCATCATCGGTCATGCGATAGTAGCTGCGGGTAAAGGTTTCAGGCCGACGTTGCTGGGACGGACGACGCGACGGCGTTTCTTTATCCAGCCCCCTTGCCTCGGCCTCTCGTTTCGCCTGTTCATAGCGATACCGATCGGCGCGCTCCTGCGCCTCTGTCATACGATTGCGCGCGGCTGCCCAGGCGTCGAAATCATCCCTCCGCGCCTTGCGTTCAGCGGCGCTCAGGCGGCCATCATCCCGTTCCGGATGCGATTCTTCGACCGCTTCTTCCAGGGTCATGCCGTGAATGGCGGCCATGCGCACCGCTGCCTCGCGCGCCGCCGCACGTTCGCCCTCAATCGTGGCGCGCTCCATCACGCCAACGATTTTCCGAAATCGCTCCCTATTCTTCTCATCAAAACCTTGCGCAGGCATGCTACTCACTTCCCTAAACAAACTGTATGGAGACCCATACATAATGGGGGATTCGCCCCCCGACCACCGAGCTTTTCAATCCCATCAATCCAACTATACTTCCACCCTATGCGAAGCCTCAGTAACCCTGCTGGAAATGACAATGCCCTGCTGTGTGCGGAAGACCCGCCAGCAGTAACCCTGCGCAATTCCCAAGGCACCGGCCCTGGTGTCATATTATGCGACCATGCGTCAAACGCAGTGCCGAAATCCCTTAATTTTCTGGGCCTTCCTCCCGCCACCCTGAAACGGCACATCGCCTATGACATTGGCGCCCAGGGCATGGCGGAAGTAATCTCAGACCGACTGGACATGCCAGCCGTGATTGCGGGCTATTCCCGCCTGGTGATTGACCTGAACCGCCCCGCCGACGATTTCACCAGTGTGCGGGAAATTTATGACGGTGCCGTGATACCCGGCAACCGCCGCCTTTCCGCACATGCCCTTCAGGCCCGTATCGATGATTTGTTCCATCCCTATCACGATACAATACAGCAAGCGATTGTGCAAAAGTCCAAAAGCCAGCCGCATCCGGCCATCATATCCGTTCACAGTTGCACGGATGTTTATCTGGATCAGAAGCGCCCGTGGCATATCGGTGTCTTATCCAATCGCGACCGGCGCATGGCGGAGCGGGTGCTGTTGCGCCTGGCGGCGCATCGCCCTGACCTGACAATTGGCGACAACAAACCCTATTCGGGCCTTAATCCCTATGGCTTCACGGTGGAAACGCACGCCCTGCCCCAAGGCCGCCCGAATGTCCTGTTCGAGGTACGCCAGGATATTATCGCCAGCCCTGCGGGACAGCGGGAATTTGGCGAATTGATCGCCACCGTCCTGGACGAGGTTTTGGGCGATCCAAGCCTTTTCACCCGCTATCCATCGTAATCAAAGGTGACCCATGGCGCGCTATGAACCACCCCCCTATACCGTTGGCATAGAGGAGGAATATCTACTCGTTGATCCTGCGACCGGCGAATTGGTCAGCGAACAGGAACTACAGGAAGCCATTATCGAAGAAGTGAAGGCCACCGTCTCAGAAGACGATGTTGGGATGGTGACGCCGGAATTCCTGAAGGCACAGGTGGAAGTCGGCACAGCGATCTGTCATTCCATTCAGTCGGCACGGGACCGCCTGCGCATTTTGCGAACCGCCGTCGCGGAAGCCGCTGGCAAGCGCGGTGTCGCCCCCATTGCGTCATCCACCCATCCAACTGCCCGATGGTCCCATCTGCAGCATACCGACAAAGAACGCTATGCGATGCTGGCCAATGATCTGCAGGAAGTCGCAAGGCGGCTGGTCATCAGCGGCATGCATGTTCATGTGGGCGTGGCAGATAATGAACATCGGATCGACCTGCTGGGTCAGATCGCCTATTTCCTGCCCCATCTGTTGGTGCTGACGACCTCTTCCCCGTTTTGGCAGGGCCGCAATACCGGGCTGAAATGTTATCGCCTGGCGGTATTTGATGAATTACCCCGCACCGGATTACCGGAACATTTTGACAGTTGGTCGCATTATGAAAAACACGTCAAATCCCTGGTTGCGGCAGGCGCAATCGAGGATGGATCAAAGCTGTGGTGGGACATTCGTCCCCATTTCAAATTCCCGACCCTGGAAATGCGCATCGCCGATATCTGCACGCGATTGGATGATGGGATCGCCGTGGCGGCGACGTACAGTTGCCTGATTTCCATGCTTCAGCGGTTGCGGCGCAAGAATCAGCGTTGGCGCAATTATTCCAATATGCTGATCCAGGAAAACCGTTGGCGCGCCCAGCGGTATGGGGCGGACAAGGGGCTGATTGATTTCGGTGTCACACAAACTGTGCCGTATCCAGACCTGCTGGATGAGATCCTGGAACTGATTGCCGAAGACGCGGATCGACTGGACTGCACAGAAGAAGTCGCCCATACCCGCACGATCCTGCAACGCGGCACCAGTGCGGACAATCAATTGCGTGTGTTCAATGCGGCTAAGGCCGCCGGAAAGTCAGACAGCGAGACATTCAAGGAAGTTGTCGACTGGCTGATCACAGCGACGGTGGCCGACCTCTAGCAATGACCCGCCATTGAAAATCATTATGCGCCTATCAGATTAGTGTGGTGCGCGGTTATTTGGGATCGACCAGGACGCTGTTTGCGGTGCTCCGGTTAGGAGCGTTTCGCGAAGAGATGCGGGGCATCGCAAGCGGAAGGCGACGCGGCCCGGAGCGCCGCAAACAGCGCCTTTGGTCCCATTATCGGCCCATCGGACGGCGTCGAGAGCGCTTGACGATGAACCACATCGCCTGCACGCTCTCTTCTAGCCGACAGGCCGATAAAGGGATCCTGGCGATCCCAAATAACCGCGCACCACACTAGGCATAGACCCATCATCCGACCGGGAGAATACACTCATGACGCAGCAAATCGACGACCAAACCCGTCTGGAGCTTGAAGCCGCAGCTTTTCGCAGCCTGCGCGACCATCTGCGCGAACGGACAGATGTGCAGAATATCGATCTGATGAACCTGTCGGGCTTCTGCCGCAATTGCCTGAGCCGCTGGTATAACGAAGCTGCGACGGAACGGGGTATCGATATGGACAAGGACGAAGCGCGCGAAATCGTCTATGGCATGCCCTTTGCCGAATGGAAGGCAAAATATCAATCAGAAGCCACACCGGAACAGAAGTCCGCTTTTCAGGATAGCCATAAAGGCCATTGACCAAGCGACTTTATTCGGTTTGAACATCCCGCATCGTCAGGGCTGTGCCTGCGCCCAGCAGCGCCAGAATCGACAGAACCGCAATTCCAAATTCCAGCCCCAGCGCCAGGGTCAGGCCGGAAAAAACGCCAAGGATCAGCAACAGCACGCCAATGATGCTGTTGCTGAGCGCGACATATTCCGCCTTTTTGTCTTTCCCTGCCATATCCACGATATGGGTTTTGCGCCCAATGCGGACGCCGGAATGGGAAACCCCCAGCAAGAAGACCAGACCAGCGTATAAATAAACCGTTCCGGCCACAGCCGGTGCCAGATACAGGATCACCAAAGTAACCCCTCCCAACAGCCCGGCCCCACCGGCCGCATAGGCCATAGTGCGACGGCTGGAGATATCTGAGAACCAGCCCCAAATACTGGAACTGAGCGCGCCCGCCAGGCCTGTTGCCAGCATCAGCCAACCCAGGCTGGACAATTCCGTTCCTGATTCCCGCTGCGCCAGGGCGACGAATAAGGGGCCCATCAGGGCCGTTGAGATCATAAAGGTACGCGCCAACAGAAAACGCTGTAGGTCCCGGTCTGACATCAGGGTTCGCAGCTGATCGCGAAACACATCCTGTAAAGTCTGGCCCCCTTCTGTCGCGCCTTCATGTTCGTGCAGTTGTGCGTAGCTGCCCGCTGCCAAAAGCCAGGTAACACTGGCCCCAAACAGCAAAACATACAGCATCCAATCGGGTCGAATTTCGGTGGGAGCAAATGCAAGATAGAACCCAACCAGACTGGCAGTCACGCCAGACACTGTTGCAGCATAGCCGCTGACGCGACCCCGTCGTGTCTTGGATACCGTCTTCCCCAGAACATCCTTAGCGGCAATGGAGGCAACGCCGCGCGCCAAACTGAACAGGACCAACAAGGCGACAATTGCCCACCCGGCCGCGTGTCCCTGCAAGCCTGAAAGACCCACCAACGCCATGCCAGCAATACAGACGCCTTCTACCAGACTGCTGATGGACCAGAAATGTTTGCGAATGGAAAACCGGCGCAACACGCCGCCGACCAGAATTTGCGGCAACAGCGCCAGGGATTCCCGGATCGGCACCAAAAATCCGATCAGATAGACCGGTGCCCCTACGGCCCCGATCAGCCAGGGTAACACAACCTTTGCATCGGCCAGCGCATCCCCTGTCTTGCTGAGCGCCTGTGATACGATCTGCAACAGGAAATTGATCGGCTGATCATTACACTGACTGTCTGGAATATCCTTACAGAATCGCGCGCCATCCTCTCCGGTGGCCAGGGTGTACAGCCGCGTGGCAATTGGCGTGTCGGACATCGAATTTCCTTGAAAGACAAGATCGGTGACTAAGGATATAGCAGATCGACCAAAAAAAAGTGCGGAGCTTTCGCCCCGCACCTGATCTTAATCCTGTTTTAGTGTTTAGGCAGAAGGATCCCAGCCGCTGATGGCTTTCACTTCCAGGAATTCCAACATACCCCAGACGCCGCCTTCACGACCGTTACCGGACTGTTTGTAGCCGCCAAACGGGCTGCCTGCCGGACGGGAGGCCCCGTTCATGATCACCATGCCAGCACGCAATTGGCGGGCAACCTTCTGCGCCCGGGCCTGATTGCCAGACTGAACATACGATGTCAGACCATAGGCCGTATCATTGGCGATGCGGATGGCTTCTTCCTCATCATCAAAGGGCAGCATGGACAGAACCGGACCAAAAATCTCTTCCCGCGCGATGGTCATTTCATTGTTTACATCAGCAAACACTGTCGGGCGCACATAATAGCCCCGATTGACGCCTTCCGGACGACCAACGCCCCCTGCGACCAAACGGGCCCCTTCATCTATACCAGCCTGGATCAGGCCTTGAATCTTTTCAAACTGCGCCGCGCTGACGACGGGGCCGATGTGGCGCCCTTCTTCAGTCGGATCGCCAACCTGTGTTTTCGCTGCCGTGGCCGCAGCAATCTCTACGGCTTGATCATAGACAGAGCGTTCGACCAACATACGTGAGGGCGCGTTACAGGACTGACCGGAGTTATAGAACATGCCGATCGAACCACCCTTCACAGCCTTTTCAACATCCGCATCCGCGAAAATGATATTCGGGCCCTTGCCGCCCAATTCCAGCGAAACCCGCTTGATCGTATCAGCAGCCGCCTTCGTGACCGCAATTCCGGCACGCGCAGATCCCGTCAGGGACATGATATCGATATCGGGGTGCACGCTCATCGCGTTACCAACCGTCGGTCCATCACCATTAACCAGATTGAAAACGCCTTTCGGGAAACCGGCTTCATCCATGAATTCAGCAAACAGCATGGAAGACAAGGGCGCGATTTCGGAAGGTTTGAGCACCATCGTGCAACCAGCCGCCAACGCCGCGCCTACCTTCAACGCAACCTGATTCATGGGCCAGTTCCATGGTGTAATCAGACCGGCAACGCCAATCGGCTCATGCACGATCCTTTCCTGGGGGTTTGCCTCATTCAGGGCATGTTCCCATGTGAAATTCTTCATGACATCGATAAAGGCGCGCAGATGACCGATACCCGCAGCGGCCTGGGCGCTGTTGGCCATAGAGATTGGCGCACCCATTTCTTTTGAAATCGCCTCAGCCATTTCACCGGACCGGCTCTTATAGACTTCAACCAGCTTTTCCATCAGCGCCATGCGTTCCTGGGGTGCCGTATAGCCCCAGGTCGCAAACGCAGCCTTAGCCGCAGCGACTGCCTTGTCCACGTCTGTGGCACTGCCCAGCGCAATTTGTGCACAGGGCTCTTCGGTGGCGGGATTGATGACATCAAACGGCTTCGCATCATTGGGCGAGACCCACGCGCCATCAATATAGAACTTCATCAGATTTGACATGCTGTATCTCCTACAGAGGTAAGGTTTGAGTTGATCGGGGGCGACACTATCAAATGCATCCGCCTTGGAAAGCCTCTTGTTTCCTCAACACCCTTGCCTTGCAGGCACGGGTTATTGCTAGGGCTTAAAGAAGACCAGCGCCGCGCCTCCGGCGATCAGCGCAAACCCCAGCAATTGGCTGGGGGCCATGGGTTCCTTCAAGTACAAAAAGCTGAAAACGACGAATACGCATAATGTCACGACTTCCTGGATGGTTTTCAACTGGGCGGCGGAATAAACCGTGTGACCAATTCGATTGGCCGGGACCGCAAAGCAATATTCAAACAGCGCGATTCCCCAACTGATCACTATCACCAAGATCAGAGGCGCCGCCTTGAATTTCAAGTGACCATACCATGCAAATGTCATGAAAATATTCGAAATGCCCAAAAGAACTGGGACTGCAATATAGGGAAGTAATCCGGTCATGGCATTACATCTTTCTCGCTGAATGCAGGATGGTGACAACATCAAAGCGAGTTAAGCCCCTGTTTGGCAACACTCTATTTTCAGACTGCCTGATGCCAAACCTACCCTCTTATCTGCAATTTCAGAATGATTGTTCCAAAAAATTTCACCATCGGTATGAATTTTTTAAAGGCCATATAAAATGTCACATTTCCCGATTAACATTTTCTTTACGCAAACCTGTCAGTATCCAAACAGTGATACCTTTGGATGAATAGGATCAGGCACAGCAGGAGCCGACGGGCATGGGTAAGGTGGACCGTGATGCCGCAGAATTACTTCGCGACCGGGGCGTCGCAGCAATCGCATTTGCGCAAGCCAGAGCCTTGGAATGCTTGTATTATTGCGACGAGCCGGGTCAGGCCTATTGGTGCGCAATAAGAAGTCGTCTTGCTGCCAACCGATCCTACCCTAACAATTGTCATGCATATCATACCTGACCCTGACAGCATCCAATCTCCGTCATACTTGACCGCCGCGTCGCGGTAGGTATTGTGCCGCTATTCCACGGCCTAGGTCGTGCTGTCTTACTATCCCAAAATATACAGGGGGCCCGGGCCATGGCACATGAAGCATTGCAAGCAACAATCGATACCGCCTTTGACAACCGCGATCAGATCACAACCTCCACCGGGGGCGAGATACGCGATGCTGTTGAAGAAGCATTGAACCTGCTGGACAGCGGACAAGCGCGTGTTGCGGAAAAAGGTGCTGAAGGCTGGACCGTCAATCAATGGCTGAAGAAGGCCGTTCTGCTGAGCTTCCGGCTGAATGACATGACGACAATTGCGGGCGGCCCTGGCGGCAACGCACCTTGGTGGGATAAGGTTCCTTCAAAATTTGAAGGCTGGGGCGAAACGGAATTCCGCGCCGCTGGCTTCCGCGCCGTGCCAAACTGCACCGTGCGCCGGTCGGCCTATATTGCCCCCAATGTCGTGCTGATGCCCAGCTTTGTTAATCTGGGGGCCTATGTCGATAGCGGCGCGATGATTGACACCTGGGCGACCGTTGGGTCCTGTGCCCAGATTGGCAAGAATGTTCACTTGTCTGGCGGTGCTGGCATTGGCGGGGTTCTGGAACCGCTGCAGGCCGGCCCTGTGATCATTGAAGACCATTGCTTCATCGGAGCACGCTCCGAAGTCGTCGAAGGCGTGATTGTTGAAGAAGGCTCCGTCCTGTCCATGGGTGTTTTCATCGGCGCATCCACCAAGATTATCGACCGCACAACGGGCGAAATCTTTATGGGTCGCGTCCCGGCCTTTTCCGTGGTTGTTCCAGGCAGCCTGCCCGGCAAGCCCCTGCCCGATGGCAGCCCCGGCCCGTCGCTTTATTGCGCTGTCATCATCAAGCGCGTGGATGAACGCACCCGGTCCAAAACCTCCATCAATGAATTGCTGCGGACCTAATCACTCATGACTGTTACTGCCCTTGATCCCGTTGCCATGACCCAGGACCTGATCCGCTGTCCCAGTGTGACACCCGCGGATGAGGGGGCTTTGGACCTGCTGCAGCGTGTTTTGGAAGGGCTCGGTTTTGCCTGTACACGTTTGCCGTTTGAAGAAGATGGCACCGATCCAGTAGACAATCTCTATGCCCGTCTGGGCACGGAATCGCCTAATCTGTGTTTCGCTGGCCACACCGATGTGGTGCCGGTCGGCAGTGCCGATCAATGGACCGTCGATCCTTTCGCTGCTGAAATCAAGGATGGCATGCTGGTCGGGCGCGGTGCGTCGGATATGAAAGGCGCAATCGCCGCCTGGGTCGCCGCTGTGTCTCAAAGACTGTCACAGGTCGGCCCTGTTCCGGGGTCGATCAGCCTGTTGATCACCGGGGACGAAGAAGGCCCGTCGATCAACGGGACCCAGAAAATGCTGCCCGCCCTGGCTGCCCGCGGGGAAGTCATCGACCATTGCATCACCGGCGAGCCGACCAACCCAACGGATCTGGGCACGATGATGAAGATCGGTCGCCGAGGCAGCCTGAATGGCTATATCACGGTAGAGGGCGTTCAGGGTCATACCGGTTATCCTCATCTGGCTGACAATGCAGCCCATCGCCTGGCCTTGATGATGGCTGCCCTGGTGAACTGGAAGATTGATGATGGGTCCGATCATTTTGAACCCTCCGTCCTGTCGATCACCCAGGCCCTGGTGGATAATGCGGCTACCAATGTGATCCCGGCCAAGGCAACCGCGCGGTTCAACATACGCTTCAATGATCTGCACAGCGGGGCCAGCCTGACCAAAGATCTGCAAAACCTGCTGACGGACGCTGCCGGTGAAGGGGCGAAGTTCAAACTGGATGTTATCATTTCCGGCGAAAGCTTCCTGACACCGCCGGGTCTATTGTCGGATCTGCTCAGCGAGGCGTGCGAATCCGTCACGGGTCATAAGCCGGACCTCAGCACCACTGGGGGCACATCGGATTCTCGCTTCATTAAGGATTACTGCCCTGTTGTTGACTTTGGCCTTGTTGGACAAACCATGCATCAGGTGGACGAACGTGTCGCCGTTTCCGACATCGCAGCCCTCTCTGAGATTTATGCCAGGGTCATAGATCGTTACTTCGCTCAAGGTGCAGCATGAAGCCGATCAGCCTTGCCGAAATGGCAGGGCGATTGGCAGCCGGCGCACAGGTTTTCATTGCCCGTAAGCCTGCCCTGTGGACCTTCGGCGATACACGCGATGATTTCCTGAAAAGCTTCTGGTGCGCAGCGCTGCTGTTTCCCTTCTTTCTGTGGGCAATCTATTCTGTCGAGAGCGCGCGCTATGGTGACGCCCAGTTTTTCATCCGCCTTATCAGCCATACGATTTACTACATCATCGCCTGGACCTATTGGCCGCTGATCATGGCCGCCGTATCCCAAAACACCGCCCATCCGGAAAACTGGATACGCTATGTCGTGGCGGTGAATTGGATGATGGCGGCCCCGATCCTGCTGCAATGGATCATTATCCTAACCCTGGCCGACGATGATCCTGTTATGGCGAATGGGCTGCTGACCGGTCTTCGACTGTGGGCCTTGTTGGTGCATGGCTGGATTTTACAAACCCTGTTCAAAACCAAACTGGGCTTGACCATCGGTCTGGTCATTGCCGACTTCCTGATCAATCAGGTACTCAGCAAAATTGAGGATTTCATCATCCTCAGCCACGGCTAAGTGTCGTAAGATACCCGTGTCAGATACAGGCCCTGTGGTGGCGCGGTTGGGCCTGCCACCGCGCGGTCTTTGGCGTTTAGGATGTCGCTGACATCATCAGGGGTCCATTTGCCGCGACCGACCCTTTCCAGGGTTCCTGCGAAATTTCGAATTTGGTGGTGCAGGAAACTGCGCGCCTCTGCAACGATATGGATTTCCTCCCCAACACGGGAAACATCCAGCCTATCCAGCGTTTTGATCGGGCTGGCCGCCTGGCACTCTGCAGCGCGGAAGCTAGTAAAATCATGCAGACCTACCAGCCGCTGGGCAGCCGCGTGCATCGCATCCACATCCAGATCGCGGGGCACCGGCCAGACGCGACCGATATCCAGCGCGGCGGGCGCGCGGCGGTTTAGTATACGATACAAATAGGCGCGCCCCGTCGCGGAAAACCGCGCGTGAAAATCCTCTGTCACCGGCTCAACATGGGTGACGGCAATAGGGTTGGGCTTCAAATGTTGGTTGATTGCATCCCGTACTGTCCGCGCCGTGGTCTGTCGCGCAATATCGACATGGGCGACCTGAGCCAGGGCATGGACGCCGGTATCAGTGCGCCCTGCCCCCTGAACACCTGCTTCCTCACCACAAAAGGCGAACACCGCAGCCTCCAGGGCAGCCTGAATGGTCGGACCGTTTGGTTGCCGTTGCCAGCCCACAAACGGCCCGCCATTGTATTCGATTGTCAGCTTCCAGCGTTGCATCCCTGCGATTTACTGGATTGCGGGGATTAAGGAAAGCATGACAGGCACATCAGCGGTCTGACGGCTTACTGTTTCATCTTGCTGTGGTCCATTTCGCCCATCATGGCGCCTGGGGCCATTACCGGCACATCGACTTCAACCTTGCCTGCCTTTTCGAAAACCAAAGTCAGCGGCAATGTTTCCCCTTCAACCAACGGCGCCTTTAGGCCCATCAGCATCACATGATTGCCACCCGGTTCCAGTTGAATTGTACCACCGGCTGGAATTTCTATTCCGCCTTCTACTTCTTTCATGCTCATCACACCATTCGTCATCTCGGTCATATGGATCTGAACCATCCCGGCGGCATCCCCTTCTACCCCGATCAACCGATCAGGGGATTTACCGGTATTGGTGATGGTGACATAGGCCGCCCCGGATTTTGCAGCCGGAGACGCACTGGCCCGGGCAAAGGAGCTTTCAACATGGATCGGTCCACTATGCGCCTGCACAGGGGCATTGAATGCAAACAGAATGGCCGCAAGCAGGGTTAAGACCGCGCCATGGCGGATCGTCGTTACAGTCTTTATCATGTGATTGTACCTTCTTTGAACGCTGAATGAATAAGCTTAAGGAGCATTCAGGTCTTAAGAGGGGGGGCCCTGACTGGTGGTCGATGCGCCCTATAGGCAGCGATAAACCCGTTATCTACAGAGTCCCATGACACGCGGTACGCAGCGATCTGCACAGACCCCAGGGCGGTCGGAGGGATCGCCAGGACAGGGGCGACACAACACCCGCCTGGCATGGCGCATGTGTGCCAGGGAACAACCGGTTGGTCATCAGGATCGGTCTGAGGGGCCCCGCCTAGACATTGAAAGACGATCTGAGTATCAGAATGACCATCAGACAGGCCCGCTGCGATCGCGGTTCCAAGCGGCAATGTAAACTGAATCAGAAGCGCAAAAAGCGCCAGACATCGGGCAATGCTGCCAAGGGATCGATATCCGCGCCAATGCTGCACCCTAAGGACTCCCCACCCGTCTATACCATGCCAATCAAATCGAGATCGAATGGTGTCGACTGATACATATCATTGATCCAGTTTCCGATAAACAAATGCGCATGACTGCGCCAGATGTTTGCCGGATCCCGGCCTGGATCATTCTGTGGGAAATAATAGCGCGGAGGATCAATTTTCAAACCTTCATCAATATCGCGCTGATATTCATCCCTCAGGGTCCAGGCATCATATTCCAGATGATTGAGCATGTAGATGTGACGGTGGGCCGCATCGTTGATCACGCACAATCCGGCCTCTTCCGACTCAATCAGAACCTCCAGACCTGGCACTTTTGTTATATCTTCAAGCCGCGTTTCTGTATGGCGAGACACCGGAATGGACAATTCATCGGAAAACCCGCGCAACAGGCTGGATGTGCGGTTGACCACACGATGCGGGAAGACACCAAACATTTTCGATGGCAGTTCATGTTTGGGAATGCCATGCAGATGATACATCGCTGCCTGCGCCCCCCAACAGATATCCAGGCTGGAATGCACATTCGATTGCGTCCAATCCAGGATCTGTTCCAATTCGGCCCAGTATTTCACCTGATCGAAGGGCAGTGTTTCCACCGGCGCACCCGTGATGATAAAGCCGTCGAATTTTTCTTCACGGACTTCTTCCCAGGCGCGGTAAAAGGTCGACAGGTGATGGGCCGACACATTCGATGGCACATAGCTGCCGGTCGTCACCAGGGTCAATTCAATCTGCAGCGGTGTTGCCCCGATCAGGCGCGCCAATTGGGTTTCTGTCTTCTGTTTCTGTGGCATCAGGTTCAACAGGCCAATCTTCATCGGGCGAATATCCTGACGAATCGCATTCGCTTCAGACATCACATTCATACCTTCGCGCTCAAGCTCCAGGCGGGCAGGAAGATTATCCGGGATTTTAATTGGCATAACAGATCGCTCTCATTCACTTAAACAGACAGACATAATTTTCCCAGTGGGAGGCGGAGTATTAAACCCCACCGACCGGAATTTCCACAAAAAAGTCGTAAATTAAATCAACCCCGCGAAGTCGATGACGGTTTAGACAAAGACTCTTTTATTTTGATTTCAGGCAGTGGGCGCGCTACGTCCTAGCATCCAACCCTATATTGGTGTTTTAACGAGACGATCAAGCTGGGCAAGACCATGGCAAAACCGACACTGGATGAACTGCGCCAACAGATCGACGAAATCGATGATCAGATCCACGAACTGATCCTGAAACGTTGGGATGTTGTGCAATATGTCGCTGCAGCAAAGGGCAAAGGGGCAAAACTGCCAGTGCGCCCGACGCGCGAAGCATCCATGCTGCGCCGACTGGCGGAACGGCATCGCGGCCCCTTCCCTTTCGCGGCCCTGGCGCGTATGTGGCACGAAATGATCGCCGCTTTTACCATGTTGCAGGCGCATTATTCCGTCGCGGTGCTGGCAAATTCTGAGGAACACACATTGTGGGATCTGGCGCGCGACCAATTTGGCAGCCAGGTACCCATGACCGCCTATCCCACGGTGCGCGATACGCTGGCGCAGGTCTTTGAAGATCGCCACCAGATCGCCGTGTTGCCCGCCCCACGGGAAAGCGACGACGATCCCTGGTGGGTCAAGCTGTCGGGTGCCAACGCACCCAAGGTGATTATGCGCCTTCCCTTTGCCGGTGTCGGCAGCGTGCGCGGTCAAATGCAGGATGCCTTTGCCGTCGCCCGCCTAAAGCTGGAACCAACAGGCAGCGACCGCACCCTGGTCCTGATGGAAACAACGGAACCCCTATCACGCACAGCCCTGAATGCCATATTGCAACGGGCGAAGTTACATCCCCTGTTCACAGCCTCCGCGCCACAGGAAGAAAGCTGGGTCCATCTGATCGAATTAGGGGATTTCATCGACAGCAAAGACTCGCGCCTGGAATTGATCGAAGTGCGCGATTCCGTTGTAAGAGTGGAAATTGTCGGCGGCTATGCAGAGGTTCTAGGCCCTGAAAAGCGGCCCCCACTGCCCCTTCCGAAAGAAAATGAGGATGACAGCGCAAAATGACGAAGAGCCCGCTAATCCTGCGCCCCGGCATTGCGGAAGCGCCTATCTATGTGCCAGGCGCCCATGGCGACGACACAGCCGCCATTCCCCCCGCTGTCCTGTCCGCCAACGAGAACCCGTTGGGGCCCAGCCCAAAGGCAATTGCCGCCTATGGCGAAGCGATCCATCTGAACCGCTATCCCGACGGTGGCGCGACCCAATTGCGTCAGACTTTGGCCACCCAGTTCGGTCTGGATGTGAACCGCATTGTCTGCGGCGCGGGATCCGATGAACTAATCACCCTGCTGATCCGCTGCTATGTGGGGCCAGGGGATGAAGTCCTTCAGACTCAGCATGGCTTTCTGATGTATGGCATTACCGCGAAAACTGTTGGGGCCACGCCGGTTCTGGCACCAGAGACACCGGACCTGCATACGGATGTTGATGCCTTGCTTGCCTGTGTCACCGACAAGACCCGCATTTGCTTTGTCGCCAATCCCAACAATCCAACCGGCACCTATATCCCCGGCAGCGAATTGCGTCGTCTGCGGGATGGGTTGCGAGAAGATATCTTGCTGGTGATCGACGCCGCCTATTCTGAATATGTCGATGCGTCCGACTACTCAGATGGATGTGATTTGGTTGAAGATTACCAGAATGTCGTGATGTTGCGCACATTCTCTAAGCTTTATGGTTTAGCGGCATTGCGGCTGGGCTGGTGCTATGCGCCCGAAGCCGTAGTGGACGCGCTAAACCGTGTGCGCAGCCCGTTTAACGTCAACAACTCTGCTCAGGCAGCCGGTATCGCCGCCCTGGGGGATCAGGACCACGTTGAAATCAGCCTGGCGCAGAATGCAGAACAATTGAAGCGCCTGTGCGGGGCCTTATCCCAATTGGGACTGGGCTTCCCGCCATCCGTCTGCAATTTCGTGCTGATCCGTTTTAACGATGCCGACACCGCCAAACGCGCCCTCAGCCATCTGGCAGATCAAGGCGTTATCGTGCGATCCGTTGCAGGCTATGGGCTGGCCGAAAGCCTGCGCGCCACAATCGGCACCGCGGCGGAAAACGACCGCTTAATCGCCGGGCTGACAGATTTCATGAATAAAGGCTGAAGACCTGTCCGTTTATTGGGCCGGAGCCGGCGCAGCCTGTGGGTCGGTGCCTTGCATTTGATTCGATCCTGCATCCAGGGTCTCGTCACTGACGGTCGGCGGCGGGGCAAGATCGGGAAATGTGGTGATTTCACCCGTCTTTGGCGCGGGCACAGCGGGTGGCAGCGGTCCAGCCCCGGCGACAATGGGCGGTATTTCCGTCAATGCGACAGGTCCCAACGACAAAATGCCATCCTGTATTGTTACCGGAAAGCGGACCATTCCCGCCTGACCGGAGCCCAAGGATAACAGGCCGACCCCCATTTCGATATAACGCCGTATCTGCCGATCGATCAGACCCGCCTCTTCAAATCTTCGCGCGGTTTCAGAAAGCCCGGTCGCCTGCATGCCAAAAGCAGCCAGGGGGCGCAGATACTCATCCAGGCTAATCGTCCCATCACCGGACAGATTAAGGTCCTGCCACGCCAAGGCGATCTTGCTGACCTCAACACCGCCCCCGGCGTCCCGCCAATCAGACAGGCGCTTTGCCATACTGAATTCTGGATTGGGTTGGGGACCAGACACAGTGAAATCAAGGATCGCCGCCTCGATTTGTTCTGACAGGCCCTGCGGCACAAGACCAGGCATCTTAGCGCCGACCAACTCCAGATGCCCTGTCATAATATCCGCATCACGGTCCTGTGGCGCATGGAATGGCATTGTTCCAGAGACGCCAATCGTGTCGATGGTCAAACCATTGGGCCCAGATACATCTGCCGCGATCAGACGCAACTGGTGCTTGGCCCCATCTCTGTGAAACAGATAATCACCGGTTAAATCCTGAATCACCACCGGTGTTTTCTGGCTTTCCGGTATCATCACCGCAGAAAGGCGAAGAGGTTGATCACTGGAGATCTGATATCGATCCAACTGCCAGGGCTTAAACGTGACCGTCAGCGCATCGCCAGAGACTGTCCAGGCCCGCAGGGGGGCCGCGACACCAAATCGGGTCGCCGTTAAGGCCAGGGAGAAGGGGTACCCGCCGGTATCTATCCGCTGAAAGTTGATATCATAGCCTTGGCTACGCTGTTCCGATACCCAGTCCTGAAAGCTGGATATCGCCAGACGCGCGGAATAAAACCACCAAGCACTCCAGGCCCCGACCAGAAGCACCAGAATACCAACCACCGACAGAAGCAAAGATCTTTTTCCCATAAGTCCCGATGTACGCGCCAGAAACCGGCTTGGCAAGCTGGGCGCGCCTTGTCAGGATGAAAGGATCATGACAAAGCGGCCCCAGCATCCGATACCTCCCCTGCCAGATTTCGACCGCGCCTCGGACGACACGATCTGTCAACGGGCGGATGCCTGGATTGCCAGTATGCCGGACCCACAGAATGTTTGGATTTTTGGCACCGCTTCGTTGATCTGGAACCCCGAATTTCCCTATTGTGACCGGCGGCGCGCAGCGGTTCAGGGCTGGCATCGGGCCTTGTGCCTGTTTTCAACCAGGTATCGCGGCACGCGGGAAAAACCGGGCCTGGTCATGGGGTTGGCCCCCGGCGGTACATGCGAAGGCTGTGCATTTAGAATCGATCCAGATCGCTTACAGGAAGCCGCCCGCGCAATTTGGCTGCGTGAAATGGGAAATTCCAGCTATGAAATCATTCAACTGACAGCCCAAACCGATATCGGCGAAATCCAGTGCTACAGCTTTGCCCCAGTATCGGGTCACCCGCAATGCGCCCATGGCCTGCCCATTGATATGATTGAGGCAACCGTGCTGAATGCCTGCGGTCAGCGAGGGACCAACCTGGAATATGTTTTGAAAACGGTTGAGCATTTGGATCAATTGGGAATACACGATCCTGATTTGCATGCGCTGGCCGCCCGATTGATCCACCTGCAAAACCAAAATGAAGAGGAGCCAGAGGCATGAGCGAGCGCCCAAAAGCCATTCCCACGGTCCAGGTTGACGATGATCGCGTCCGCGTCACCCAATGGCATTTCCCACCCGGTGCGGAGACGGGACGGCATCAACATGAAATGGATTATGTCGTCGTCCCCATGACAACGGGGGCCCTGACAATTGAATTTCCGGACGGAAAAATCCTTCAGTCCGACCTGAAGGCAGGCCTGTCTTATGCGCGGCAAACCGGCGTTGACCACAATGTGATCAACGACAACGACTTCCCCTTCACCTTCGTAGAGGTGGAGATCAAGCAATAGACCTTATTCAGCGGCGGCCGGGGTGGTCCAGGGTGCTGTGCGGCTGCGGTCATCTTCGTATCCGTCGATGGCCGCCCCTTTCTGCAAGGTCAACGCGATATCATCCAGGCCGTTCAGCAGACAATGCTTACGGAACGAATCCACTTCGAACGGGATTTCCGTGCCATCGGGATCGACGATAACCTGACGGGGAAGGTCGATTGTGAACTGGGCATTCTGACCGCGCTCTGACTTTTCCATCAGCGACTTTACGGTCTCTTCCGGCAGCCGGATCGGCAGAATCCCGTTCTTGAAACAATTGCCGTGGAAAATATCGGCAAAACTGGGTGCGATGACACAGCGAATGCCAAAATCTTCCAATGCCCACGGCGCATGTTCCCGACTGGACCCACAGCCAAAATTGGCCCCGGCGATCAGGATTTGCGCATGGGTGTAAGGCTCTTTGTTCAGCACGAAATCTGGCTTGGGAGTGCCATTGTCATCAAAGCGCATTTCATCAAACAGGTTCTTGCCAAGGCCGGAACGCTGAATGGTTTTCAAAAACTGCTTGGGGATGATCATATCGGTATCGATGTTGATCATATCCATCGGGGCAGCGATGCCGGTCAATTCGGTGAAGGGTTTCATGACTGTCTGATCCTCTCTTACCGCTTGCGGCGTTTAATCAGGGACATCAGGATGGCGGCATCCATCGCGCTGATCATGGCATCATCATTTGCAGGGGCCGGAACATCGATCTGCCAGGCGCTGTATTGCATATCGCGGCCAAACAGGCGGTCCAGATGATCCTTGGGCAGGGGCATTTGGTGGGTCATGACAGGAACTCCCGAACATCGGCCAGGTGGCCTTTCAAAGCAGCCGCAGCGGCCATGCCTGGGCTGACCAGATGGGTCCGACCACCCCGGCCCTGACGACCTTCAAAATTGCGATTGGACGTTGAAGCACAGCGTTCCTTCGGGGCCAGCTTATCGGCATTCATGGCCAGACACATGGAACAGCCTGGTTCCCGCCAATCAAAACCTGCGGCGATCAGGATTTTATCCAGGCCTTCCGCTTCCGCCTGTTGCTTTACCAGACCAGAGCCTGGGACCACCATGGCGCGGACACCGTCTGCAACCTTGCGACCCTTGGCAATTGCCGCGACCGTGCGCAGGTCTTCAATCCGACCATTGGTGCAGGACCCGATGAAAACCGTATCGATTTTGACATCGGTCATCTTCATGCCCGCCGTCAGCCCCATATAGTCCAGGGAGCGTTGCGCGGCAGCAGCCTTACCCGAACCATAGGATTGCGGATTAGGCACCGTTCCGGTGATCGCAACCACATCTTCCGGGCTGGTGCCCCAGGTGATTTGTGGTGGGATATCAGCGACATCCAGGGTGACTTCCTTGTCATAAAGCGCGCCCTCATCGCTGGGCAGCGTCTTCCAATAGGCCACAGCTTTTTCCCAGGTCTCTCCCTTGGGCGCCATTTCGCGGCCTTTCAGGTAGGCGAATGTCGTCTCATCAGGCGCAATCAGACCAGCGCGTGCACCGCCTTCAATTGCCATGTTACAGACAGTCATACGCCCTTCCATGGACAAATCGCGGATCGCCTGACCGGCAAATTCAATGACATGGCCGGTCCCGCCCGCCGTGCCAATCTTGCCAATGATCGCCAGGATCAGATCCTTTGCCGTAACACCAGTGGGCAATGCGCCATTGACTGTGACACGCATATTCTTTGCCGGGTTCTGCTGCAGCGTCTGGGTCGCCAGAACATGCTCAACTTCCGACGTTCCAATACCAAACGCCAGAGAGCCAAACGCGCCATGGGTCGCGGTGTGACTGTCGCCGCAAACAATCGTCATGCCAGGCAGGGTGAAGCCCTGTTCCGGTCCGATGATATGAACGATGCCCTGGCGAACATCGCTCATTTCAAAAATCGGCACGCCGAATTCTTTCGCATTGGACGACAGGGTTTCGACCTGGATGCGGCTTTCCTCATCCTCGATCCCGCTGGCGCGGTTTGCGGTCGGCACATTGTGATCCGGCACAGCCAGGGTAAGCTCTGGACGCCGCACTTTGCGACCGGAAACACGCAGACCTTCAAAAGCCTGCGGGCTGGTCACTTCATGCACCAAATGGCGGTCGATATAAATCAGGCAGGTACCATCATCCTGTCTATCGACAATGTGGCTATCCCAGATTTTATCAAACAGCGTTCTTGGCTTCGTCATGCTTTCCTTACCCCTTTTCTGCCTCGCTTTGCTCAAGGTCAGCGGATCACGCCACAGCACCAGTTCTGAAAGGCCCTGATCCATTCATGCGACTTGCCACATTTCTGGACAGGTTTGCTACCACCCCGAAAGGCAATCGCATATCCCTTAACGGTCACAAGACTTCATCCGCCTCGTGAAAAGATAAAAGTACTCTTTCCAAAAGGCATCGACCTGCGCCTGTACCGACGTAATCCGGTACAGGCCCGATGGTCTTTAGTCGCCCTGATAGCGGCCGTTCTTCATGCCGCGACCGGTGGTGCGTTCGATGATACGGGCGGACTTACCGGTACGACCACGCAGGAAGTACAGCTTCGCACGGCGGACTTTACCGCGACGCACGACGTCAATGCCTTCGATCCGCGGGCTGTACAGCGGGAACACACGTTCCACGCCTTCACCATAAGAAATCTTGCGGACGGTGAAGTTGGAATTCACGCCAGCATTCTTGCGGCCGATGCAAACGCCTTCGAAAGCCTGGATACGCTCGCGCGTGCCTTCGACAACCTTCACACGGACAACGATCGTGTCACCCGGCGAAAATGTCGGGATCGCCTCGCCAGTGGTCAAACGCTTTTCGACCTGCTCGGCATTGATCTGTTCAATGATATTCATGACCTCGGTTCCTTTCTTCGCAAACCTTTTGCGTTACGCAACATGATTAGCCCCGGCGCTGATATAGCGGGACCATAAATCCGGCCGACGCCGCTGTGTCACGGCTTCGGCTTGGGCCCGTCGCCAGGCCCGGATGTTTTTGTGATGACCAGACAGCAGGACTTCCGGCACGTGCCGTCCCTCCCATTCCGCTGGCCGCGTATAGTGCGGATATTCTAACAATCCGCCTTCAAAACTTTCTTCGTCCAAAGACTCGCGTGACCCCATGACACCCGGCAGCAACCGCAGACAGGCATCCAGCATCGTCAGGGCTGCAGGCTCGCCACCAGACAGAACGAAATCGCCAAGGCTGACCTCTTCGATTTCCCATTTGTCCAGCACCCGCTGATCCACCCCTTCATACCGACCGCATAACACCCGCACCCCTGATCCTGTCGCCAGATCCCGAGCCCGTGCCTGATCAAAGACCCGACCGCGTGGCGACAGATACAGTAAGGGCCCCGGCTTATCAGCCACTGAGGCAATCGCTGCATCCAACACATCAGGGCGCATGACCATACCGGCCCCACCCCCCATTGGCGCATCGTCCACAGTTGCATGACGATCCGTTGCAAAGCCCCGGATATCAACCGTTTCCATCTGCCACAGACCGGATTGCAACGCCTTGCCTGCGATGGAATGACCCAGCACGCCCGGAAACATTTCCGGGAACAGGGTCAAGGCCGTCACATGCCAGGGCGTTGCGGAAGGGATGGTATGCGCCATGATATCAGGCCTCCTCCCCTTCTTCTTCACCCTGTGTCGCTTCGACTTCCGCCGGGGGCAGAATGGTCAGGCGACCGGCATCCAGGTCAACTTCGGGAACAACCGCTTCCATGAAGGGATACAGGACAACTGACCCGTCTGCGCCCACCACTTCCAGCATATCGCCGCTGCCAAAATCAAACACCGCCCGGACTGTTCCCATATGGGTTCCAGCCCCGTCCAGTGCAGCCATTCCGATCAGATCCGCGTGGTAGAATTCTTCCTTATCCGCCTGGGGCAACAAGGCCCGATCCAGATAGAATTCCGTTCCCCGCAAAGCTTCCGCAGCATTCCGATCCGTGCATCCGGCCAGGCTGGCGATCAATTGCCCCTTCACTTCCCCTTTCAGGGTCAGCTTATAGACAGTATCACCGGTCTGATCGGTCAGGGGTCCATATGCCGTTAAATCGGCGGGATCGGCGGTAAAGCTCTTCACGCGCAGTTGTCCGCGCACGCCATGGGCGCCCGTGACAACTCCGACGATCAGTTTGCTTTCTACCATCTGTCCGATTCCATCCGGCATGATGCGACCTCTGGGCCGATGCAATCCGTTACCGGATTACTCGGTCTTTGCTTCCTCGGTCGCTTCTGCAGCCGCTTCTTCAGCAGGGGCTTCTTCAGCCGGGGCTTCTTCAGCAGGGGCAGCAGCAGCTTCCGCCGCTTCTGCTTCCGCAGCAGCAGCAGCTTCGGCAGCTTCAGCCTTGGCAGCTTCCGCAGCTTCAGCAGCTTCCTTGGCCTTCTGTTCACGCTCGCGGATACGTTCCTGTTCCTTGGCGCGCGGCAGATGCTGTTTGGTCTGCTCTGGGATCGACGCCTTTTCCATCACGCCGGCATCGGCCAGGAAACGGTGAACGCGCGGTGACGGCTTCGCGCCGACCGACATCCAATATTTGGCGCGGTCCAGATTGATGCTCAGGCGTTCTGCATGATCGCGGGGCATCATTGGGTTGTGGAAGCCGATCTTCTCGATGAAGCGGCCATCGCGCGGTGCGCGGGTATCCGCAACAACGATACGATAAAAGGGACGCTTTTTGGCGCCACCACGGGACATCCGGATTTTAAGGCTCATTCGTGTTCTCCAGTCCTAATTGAAACGCTGGTACTCGGTTATTATTTGATCGGAAAACGCATCCGACCGGGTTGTAGCTTTAAACGCTATTTCTTCGGAAAGCCGGGGGGGAAACCAGGGGGCATCCCTCCCAATCCTGGAAGCTGACCCGGGCCCTTGCCCATGGATCCGCCCCCCATATTCGCACCGCCCATCAGGGCGCTCATATCTCCACCCATGCCGCCGGGCATACCCATCATGCCCTTTTTGCCCATTTTGGAGACCTGCTTCATCATCTTGGCCATCGTTTGGTGCTGTTTCAGCAGCTTGTTGATGTCCTGAACACTGGTGCCCGACCCAGCAGCCACGCGACGCTTGCGCGAGGCGTGCAATACCTTCGGGTTGCGTCGTTCCTGAGGGGTCATGGAAGAGATGATCGCTTCCTGCCGGATCAACGCCTTCGGGTCCAGATTGGCACCGGCCATTTGCTTTTTCATTTTGGCAATGCCGGGCAACATGCCCATCAGACCTTCCATGCCGCCCATTTTGCGCATCTGTTTGAGCTGCTGGGCCATGTCTTCCAGGTCGTATTCGCCCTTCTGCATTTTGCGGGCGATCTTTTCGGCCTCGGCCTGATCAATAGACTCGGCAGCGCGCTCCACCAGGGAAACGACATCGCCCATCCCCAGAATGCGACCGGCAACGCGATCAGCCTTAAAGGGCTCGATCTCGTCCATCTTTTCGCCGGTGCCCAGGAATTTGATCGGCTTGCCGGTGATCTGACGCATGGACAATGCCGCACCACCGCGGGCATCGCCATCAACGCGCGTCAGGACGATACCACTCAGGCCCACGCGATCCTGGAAGCTTTTAGCGACCGTTACCGCATCCTGACCGGTCATGCTGTCGGCCACCAGCAGGGTCTCGCGCGGGACAGCCGCATCGCGCACGGCGGCGACTTCTCCCATCAATTGTTCATCGACATGCAGGCGACCCGCGGTATCCAACAGGACGATGTCATACCCGCCCAGTCGCGCTGCGTTCAGCGCCCGCTTGGCAATCGCGACGGGCTGTTGCCCTGCTACGATCGGCAAGGTCGCAACGCCGGTCTGTTCGCCCAGAATTTTAAGCTGTTCTTGTGCCGCCGGGCGATACACGTCCAGGGACGCCATCAGCACCTTCTTGCGGTCTTTTTCCGTCAGGCGCTTACCAAGCTTCGCCGTCGTCGTCGTCTTACCAGACCCTTGCAACCCGACCATCAGGATCGCAAAGGGCGGCTCCCCGATCAGGTTCAGGTCCTGATCGTCTGAACTCAGCAACGCAGTCAAGGCATCGCTGACGATCTTGACCACCTGCTGACCCGGCGTCACGGATCGCAGCACAGCCTCGCCAACGGCCTGTTCGCGCACGCTGGCAATGAAGTCTTTCACGACTGGCAGTGCGACATCGGCTTCCAGCAGCGCCACGCGAATGTCACGCATAGCGGCATCAACGTCGCCCGCCTTCAGCGAACCCCGTCGTTTCAGGGCATCGAATACGCCGCCCAGCCGATCTGACAATGACTCAAACATGCACGCTCCTGCTTCAGCAAAGCACACACAACGCAAAACGCGCCGGTGCGCGAAACTCGCGGACCGGCGGGACCCCTTAGGACCTTCTGCAGATGTGACTGCCTGATGTGAGGCGGTTTCTAAGGCGTTCCACCCCGCCGGTCAAGCACAACTGTCACACTTGCTTGGGGGCCGGACGGTTCAGCGGCAAACCCGGTGATTAAATTTCCCCTTTTACGTACAAATAATTTTTTGCGCCATTAAACATTGAATAACCGATTTCGGTGTGCAAATAATAGTTATACCATTAAAGAGGGAAATTCATGGCTCAGCAACACAAAGGCACGCGCCGACAGCCAACAGATGTCGATAAATTGGTTGGGGCGAATGTCAAACGCTTGCGCCGCGCCCAAAAAATCACACAGGCGCAGTTGGGTCAGGATATCGGCCTCAGCTTTAAGCAAATCCGTAAATATGAATCGGGAGAGAACAGAATTTCCGCCAGTGCGTTATTTCTTATCGCGCGCGCCCTGAATCACCCGGTGGAAACGTTCTATGATGGATTGGACTTGGTTGAAGGCACCAATCCGGATTCCGATGATGAAGCGCGCATGCTGGCCGGATATTTCAATGCGATTGAGGCCCCGTATCAACGCCGCGCCTTTTTCAGAATGGTATTGGAAATCAGTGAGAGCGAGCTTTACGCATAACAACCTACCGAGAGTCGCCCCCTGCATTTGCCCTGAAACAACAGTCAAATTGCGTCAGCAGCCAACCCGTCTTATATAGGGCCCTGAAACGGGCACCCTGATTGCGGGTGGCGCAGCTATTTTAAGACTGTTTTGGCGAGGACGACCATGGTGGCGTTCAAGAAGATGCATGGGCTTGGGAACGACTTTGTCGTGCTGGACGCACGGGCAGAGCCGATTGACCTGCCGGAATCCCGCATCCGCCTGATTGGGGATCGACATTTCGGTATCGGTTTTGACCAGTTGATGGTGATACAACCGGCCCAGTCGCAAGACGCCGATATATTCCTGCGAATCTATAATCCAGATGGCAGTGAGGCAGAGGCCTGTGGCAACGGCACGCGCTGTGTCGCCGATCAGGTGATGACCGAACTGGGCAAAGCCACCTGCACCATCGATACGATCAGGGGGCGCCTGTTGGGGCGGCGTCAGGATGACATGGTCACCATCGATATGGGCGCTGCCTTGCTGGACTGGCAGGATGTGCCTTTGGCCTCTGCTATGGACACACTGCATCTCAACATTTCCCAAGGCCCCCTTTCCGACCCGGTCGCCGTGGGAATGGGCAACCCGCATTGTGTGTTTTTTGTTGAAGATGCCGAGGCGATTGACCTGCCAACGCTAGGACCGATCCTGGAACATCATCGGTTGTTCCCAAGGCGCACAAATGTCGAAATCGCATCCCTCTCTCCCGATGGGCAGTTGCGCCTGCGGGTCTGGGAGCGTGGCGCGGGAATCACGCTGGCTTGCGGATCTGGCACCTGCGCAACGGCTGTTGCCGCCCATCGACGCGGGTTGGTCGATGCAGCCTCTGCACCCGTCAAAATTCGCGTGGATGGCGGTGAAATGTCTATCCAGTGGCGGCAGGAGGATGGTCATGTCCTGATGACCGGGCCGACCGCCCTTAGCTTTATCGGGGAGATGGCGCTGTGACCAAGACCCCCGACACAACGAACGCCCTGGAAATCATCACCTTCGGCTGTCGCCTGAATGCCTTTGAGTCAGAGGCGATCCGTAATCTGGCTACGGCAGGCGGTCGTGAGAACCTGATTGTCGTCAATACCTGCGCTGTAACGGCGGAGGCAGAACGCCAGGCGCGCCAGACAATCCGCAAGCTGCGCCGGGACAATCCCGACGCTGAAATCATGGTCACCGGTTGCGCGGCCCAGATCGACCCAGGCACCTATGCCGCCATGCCGGAAGTCAGCCGCGTTGTTGGCAATCAGGAGAAGCTGCGGCCAGAAACCTATGGCGCCGCTGCTGAAGAGCGTGTCGTGGTCAATGACATCATGTCGGTCACCGAAACCGCCGGACATTTGATCGATGGATTTGCCGAGCGCACCCGGGCCTTCGTTCAGGTACAGAATGGCTGTGACCATCGTTGCACCTTCTGCATCATTCCCTATGGGCGCGGCAACAGCCGATCTGTGCCCGCCGGAGAGGTGATTGGGCAGATTCGGACCCTGGTGGAAAATGGCGTACAGGAAGTTGTCATCAGCGGCGTCGACATCACCTCCTATGGCGGGGATCTGCCGGGGGAACAGGGTTTGGGACAACTGGTTCGGCGCATCCTGAAGCTGGTGCCGGACCTACCCAGACTGCGCATTTCTTCGGTGGATTGCATTGAACTGGACCCGGACCTGTTCCGCGCCATGGCCGAAGAAGAACGCCTGATGCCCCACCTGCATCTGTCGCTGCAATCAGGCGATGATATGATCTTAAAACGCATGAAGCGACGGCATTCCCGTGCTGATGCGATCAACCTGATTGAAACCCTGCGCGCCAATCGGCCGGAAATCGTCTTCGGGGCGGATCTGATCGCCGGATTCCCCACCGAAACCGAAGACATGTTCCAGAACAGCCTGAACATCATTGAAGAGGCTGGCCTGACCTGGATGCATATCTTCCCCTATTCGGAACGCCCCGGTACGCCCGCTGCCCGCATTCCCAATCAAGTGCCCAAGGCGGACCGCAAGGCCCGCGCCCGCAAACTGCGCGAAGCAGGGGCGAAGGCAGAGGCGAAGTACCTTTCCTCTCTGCGCGGAACAGAAGCCAATGTTCTGATAGAGCGCAATGGCCTGGGACATAGCGAAGGTTTCGCGCCCGTGCGCCTGATCGGCGATATGCCCGATGGCACCCTGGTCCGCGCGCGATTGGGAGAGATCAAAGATGGTGTTATACGAGGAGAAGTCCTAAGCAAGCTGGCGGCGGCGTAGAACGTATTGATTTGTGCTGGCGGTCCTGGATTCCCGCCTGCGCGGGAATGACGTCTTCAAAAAATGATACCTTCAATGCGTCCCCCCCGGACTTGATCCGGGGTCCAGGGGCAACAAACCAAATGCGGAGCCTGAAATAGTAAAATCGAAAGACAGTGAGACATGGCGTTAGGGTGGTTTGAAAAACTAAAGCAGGGTCTGGCGAAGACCTCCGCACGGCTGACCGATGGTGTTGCCGGTATCTTTACTGGCAAGCGTCGGCTGGATGATGCTGCGCTGGAGGAATTGGAAGACGTCCTGATCGGCTCTGATCTGGGCCCTGGCATGGCGGCGCGCATGACCGCCGAACTGGCGCGCACCCGCTTTGACAAGGAAATCGGCGGCGATGAAGTGCGCGAAGCCTTTGCAGCCCATGTGACCTCTGTCCTGGAACCGGTTGCGAAACCGCTTGTGATCGACAGAACGAAAAAGCCGCATGTCGTTCTGGTTGTCGGGGTGAATGGATCAGGTAAGACCACCACGATCGGAAAATTGGCAAAGCATTATAAAGACCAGGGCCTAACGGTCATGCTGGCTGCCGGGGATACGTTCCGCGCCGCCGCCGTTGAACAATTGAAGATCTGGGGCGAACGCACCGGATGCCCCGTCATTGCCCGCGATACCGGCAGTGACGCCGCCTCCCTGGCGTTTGAGGCGCTGACCGAGGCCAAAGAGGCTGGCGTTGATGTCCTGCTGGTCGACACCGCCGGGCGGCTGCACAACAAGGCCGGCCTGATGCAGGAATTGCAGAAGGTTGTGCGGGTTCTGGGCAAACAGGATGACAGTGCCCCCCATGACACGATCATGGTGCTGGACGCCACCGTTGGCCAAAACGCCCTGCAACAGGTCAAGGTCTTTGGCGAAATGGTGAAAGTGACCGGTCTGGTCGTAACAAAACTGGATGGAACCGCCAAGGGCGGCGTTCTGGTCGCACTGGCCGACACATTCGGCCTGCCGGTACATGCCATTGGGGTTGGCGAACAAGCCGAAGATATGCGCCCCTTCGAAGCCCGCGATTTTGCCCGCAGCCTGATGGGCTTGAGCGTGACTTCCTAGAAGACATGCTCCAGCAAGGGCAGCATTCGGCCCGGAATACTGTCTGACGCAACCTCCCCAATCAGGACCGCGCCTCTGCTTTGATAGAACGGCACAGCATGCGGGTCAGATACGATTGTCATCCGTGTACATGCCTGCGCCTTTGCGCGTATCACAGCATCTGCATACAGGGCAGCCCCGACTCCCATCCCGATTGCGGTATCATCCACAAACAGCTTATCCAAAGACGCATCGGGGGAAGAGCAAATCACATGCTGGACACCCAGCAATCGTGAATCCGCATCAGAAACAGCGACAATCACTGTATCGGTCTCTATCACACGGCGCTCGATAAACAGGGTCGCAAGACAATGTTCCATGAACTCCTTTGAATAGCCCCAATGTGCCTTGGATCGCAGCATCAAGGCCGTGATCTCTTCCGCTTCTTCTGGCGCGGCTTGACGCAGGGTGACCCTGTTTTTCATTCGGATATAATCCCTGAAGGGGCTGGTAACTTGGAGGGGGCATAGTACAAAAAACCCCTCCCCCAGCAAGGCTGAGAGAGGGGCTTTGTAGTCGGTATGTCGGAAAGGCTTAGTTCTTGGTTTTGTCGACCAAGGCCTTTTCAGAAATCCAGGGCATCATGGCGCGCAGCTTGGTGCCGACTTCTTCAATCGGATGCGCGTCATTCAGGCGACGGGTTGCCTTGAAGCTGGTCTGGTTGACCTTGTTTTCCAGCATCCAGTCACGGGTGAATTTGCCCGACTGAATGTCATGCAGAACACGCTTCATTTCCGCCTTGGTGTCATCAGTGATGATGCGCGGACCGGTGACATATTCGCCATATTCCGCCGTGTTGGAAATCGAGTAGTTCATGTTGGCGATGCCGCCTTCATAGATCAGATCGACGATCAGCTTCACTTCGTGCAGGCATTCGAAATAGGCCATTTCCGGTGCATAACCGGCTTCGACCAGGGTTTCAAAACCAGCGCGGATCAGTTCGATCAAACCGCCGCACAGAACAACCTGCTCCCCGAACAAATCGGTTTCACATTCTTCCTTGAAGCTGGTTTCGATGATCCCGGCCTTGCCGCCGCCATTGGCGCACGCATAGGACAGCGCCAGTTCCAGCGCATTACCAGAAGCATCGCGATCGACAGCAACCAGGGTCGGAACCCCGCCGCCCCGCAGATATTCAGAGCGAACCGTGTGGCCTGGGCCTTTCGGGGCGATCATGAATACGTCCAAATCGGCGCGGGCTTCGATCAAGTTGAAATGAATGTTCAGGCCATGGGCGAAAGCAATCGCTGCGCCTTCCTTCATGTTGCCATGCAATTCGTCCCGGTAGATGTCGCCCTGCAATTCGTCAGGGGTCAGCATCATGACCAGATCCGCCCATTTCGCGGCTTCCGTTGCGGTCATGCATTTCAGGCCGGCTGCTTCCGCCTTTTTGCGGGTGGCAGAGCCTTCACGCAGGCCAACAACAATGTCTTTCACTCCGCTGTCCCGCAGGTTCATCGCATGGGCATGGCCCTGGCTTCCGAAACCGATGATCGCGACCTTCTTGGTCTTGATCAGATTAACATCGGCATCACGATCGTAATACACGCGCATGATTGGGCGCTCCCTTTTCAATCTGTCGTTCAAAATAGATGGCATTGACTGCCAAAACCGCGTCTCTCTAGCGGTCTTGGGCGGATGGATCAATGACAGAGTTGTGTCATTGCGATCATAAGGCTTGTGACGCAACAATCTGTCGCGAAAATTGCCGAAAGTTCTGCATCAGGACTCTTAAACCAGGCAATAGAGTCATATGCTAGCAACCGATACACGGCGAAGGAGCGTTACATGACCTTACCGCAGAAAATGAGCGGCGTTGTTCTGACCGGTCACGGCGGGCTGGAAATGCTGGAATGGCGCGACGACCTGACCGTCCCCACGCCCGGAAAAGGGGATGTGATTGTCCGTGTCAGCGCTGCGGGGGTGAACAATACCGACATCAATACCCGCCTTGCCTGGTATTCAAAGGGGGATGGCGATGCAGACGACGCCACATGGTCGGGCGCGCCGATAGCCTTCCCACTGATCCAGGGGATTGATGTCTGCGGTCAGATTGTTGCCACCGGTGAAGGTGTAGACCCCAAGCGCATTGGGGAACAGGTCCTGATCGAACCCTGCTTGCTGGAAGCCAATGGGGAAAGGTTGAAAACGCCGTGGTTTCTGGGCTCTGAATGCAATGGCGGCTTTGCCGACTACACCCGCGTGGCGTCCCGTCATGCCTATCGGATTGTGAGCGATTTAACGGATGCGCAATTGGCGTCATTTCCATGCTCCTATTCAACGGCGGAAAATATGCTGACGCGCACCAATGTTGGTCCGGATGACACCGTGTTGATCACCGGCGCATCCGGCGGTGTCGGCTCTGCTGCCATTCAACTGGCCCGCGCCAGAGGGGCCACAGTGATTGCCGTCACAAGCCCGTCAAAAGCCGAGACTCTTAAATCCCTGGGCGCGATCAGAACCGTTGATCGCAGCAATGATCTGATCGCCGAATTGGGTCGAAACAGTATGGATGTCGTGATTGATCTGGTCGCCGGTCAGAAATGGCCCAGCCTGCTGGACGTGTTGCGCCCGGCTGGGCGGTATGCGGTTGCAGGGGCCGTCGCTGGCCCGATTGTGGAACTGGATGTTCGGACCCTGTATCTTAAGGATTTGAGCTTTTACGGATGTACGGTTCTGGAGCCACAGGTCTTTGGCAATCTGGTACAGCGAATCGAGCGCAAGGAAATAGCCCCCCTGGTCGCGGAAACCTATCCATTGCGCGATATTGCCGCCGCTCAAAAGGCTTTTGGAGAAAAAGGCTATGTCGGGAAAATCGTGTTAACGGTGCGTTGAAACAAGAACCATCAGACAACGATATTCAGGTAAAACCCGCGCCGCACACCTTCGCGCGGGCCTTTGTCCCCATCGAAAGCCAACAAGGTGCGCAATCGATTGAAGGCGCCTTCCAGAACGGATGTCGAATCAACGGACCGCCCATCGCCTGGCGACGCATCCGAATTGCCCGACCGACCAGCGCCAGGACGAGTCAGCCCAACGCCACCGCCGATGCCTTCCTGCGGGCGCGGTTGAATGCGGGTACCAATGCCTGATCCAAAATCGCTCATACACAGAGTATACCGATAGAAACCCCCTTTTTGCAATGATTGGAAAAGGCTGAAATCGGAAGGGTGACGGCACTGGAACAATCGCTTATATAGGGTGCCATGACAGATCAACGCCCCCCTTCTTCGCGCACGCCCCAGGATGCCAAGGCTCCAAAAGCCCCGGCCTGGCTGAAGCCAACAATCGAATTTGCCCCATTGGGGGCATTTTTAGTGACCTGGCTGACAACCAAAGACCTGATGCTGGCAACAGCGGTTGTCATGGTCGCCAGTTTCGTCGCCGTCATCGTCTCCTTTGTTGTGCAAAGGCAAATTCCATGGATGCCGCTGATGACAGCTGGAATTGTCGGGGTCTTCGGTGGATTGACGCTGTATCTTGAGGATGAGAGCTTCATTAAAATGAAGCCCAGCATGATCAATACCATGTTCGCCGCCATCCTGCTGGGCGGGCTGATGATCAAGAAACTACCGCTGCGGGCTGTGATGGGCCAAGCCCTGGAAATGCCTGAGCGGGCCTGGAAGTTATTGACCCTGAGAACGGCGATCTTCTTTCTGGCGCTGGCTGCCTTGAACGAGATTGTATGGCGCACACAAGCCACGGAAATCTGGGTCTATTTTCGCTTCCCGGGTCTGATGCTGCTGACCTTTGGATATTTCGCAACACAAATGCCATTCATGATGCGCCACGGTAAAGAAAAGCCAAGCGAGTAACGCGACAGGGGATTCCAGAGTTTCTATGGCTAAATTGGAAAAATTGATCGAAGACGCGGAAGAACATTATCGCCAGGGCCGATTGGATGCTGCTGTTGCCACCTATGAAAAAGTCCTGAAACAAGAACCGGATCATTTGGAAGCCCTGGAATGGCGCGGGGAATTGGCCGTGCAACAGGACGACTATGAACGGGCCGTGGAAACACTGTCCCGGGCACGCCAATTGCGCGGCGATGATGCCTTTACCGAATATACCAATCTGGGCCTGTGTTATTACGAATTGAACATGCCGGAAGAGGCGGTAGAGACGCTGTGGCGCGCCGTGCGGCGAGATGCCGATGATCTGGTTTCCCATTCCAATCTGGGAAAGTCGCTTTACGATCTGTACGCCCATGACAGGGTGGAAGAAGCGGTCACCATCGCTGCGGAATGGATGCGGCGCTTCCCCAATGTGCCCGACGCCCAACATATCGGGGCGGCAATTTCCGGTCTGGGCCTGCCCGACACCGCCAACGCTGCCTATGTCGAAGATATCTTCAATGACTATGCACCGATCTTTGATGAGAAACTGGCTGAGCTTGGCTATCGCGCCCCGGCACTGATCCTGCAAGCCTTGCAGCCACATCTGCCAAGCCCCAATCGGGACCTGGTCATTCTGGATGCAGGTTGTGGCACGGGCCTGTGCGGCCCCCTGCTGGCCCCGTATTGCCAGCGTCTGGACGGGGTGGATCTGTCACCAAAAATGCTGGAAAAGGCCAAATCCAAGCAACTGTATGATCGCCTCAGCAAGGCGGAACTGACCGCCTTTCTAAACAATGCGCCTGACATGTATGATGTCATCGTTGCGGCAGATGTCCTGTGCTATTTCGGCGATCTCAGCCGCGCGGCAGCCGGCTTCCTGAATGCCCTGGTACCGACCGGGCGATTGGGGTTTTCCGTGGAACGCATGGATGATGCCACCGCTGATGAGCCTGGGTATCGGCTGGATCAAAGTGGTCGCTATAAGCATGACCCCGCCTATGTTGAACGCGTCCTGGAGGAATCAGGCCTGCTGATCATCGATATCACACAGGAAGACCTGCGCAGTGAATATGGTGTATCCGTCGGCGGCTTGATCATTACCGCAGCGAAGCCCGCGTAAGGATGCTTCCCCGACCCGGCGTTCCCAGTGTAAGCTTGCCCTATGGATAAAGACGATACGATAGGCGCACGCGACGCAGGACCAAACCCGACGGAGTCTAAGACCCCGCAGACGGATGACCCAGTTTCTCCAAAATCCGACTCTGCAGCGGCCCAGACAAATCAGAAAAAGGCTGCGCCGCGCCGCGCGGTTGCAAAGGCAGTTGTTGCCAAGGCTGTCGCGAAACGCCTGCCGACAAAACAAGCCCCTGCTGCGCAGCCCGCATCCGCCCGCACTGTGGCGAAGGCAACCTTCACCAAACGCACCACGACCAAGCGCCCAATTGCAAAGGCGGTCATTAAGGCGGCTGCAAAAAAAGCGCCGGTGGCGATCCAGGATCAAAAACCCGACCCCCTTCCCACCCCGGAACAGAAGAGACCGGCAAAACCGCCAGAAAAACCGGTAGCTCAAGTTATCTCCCGCCCGGATCGGGACCCTAAACTGTTGCTCAGACAAGCGTTGCGCGCCCATCAGACCAATAAACTGGAAGAAGCCGAAGAGCTGTATCAGCGGACCCTGAAACTGGATTCTGACAATGCCGCAGCCTGGATTAATATGGGGGTATTGCTGCGCCGCCGCGGCCAACTGGAGACCGCTGTTACCTGTCTGAAACGGGGGATCGCACTGACCCCAAATGATGGTCCTGCCTGGTCAAATCTGGGCAATGCGTTGCGATCATCCAACAGATTAGACGATGCCCTGATGGCGCAACGCCGCGCCCTAGACCTGTCCAGTGATGTTGCGCGCATCCACTATAACTTTGGCTTAACCATGCGCGACAAAGGGGACCTGGAGCAAGCCGCCAGCGCCCTGCGTCGGGCGGATTTGCTGGGGTATGATGCACCCGAACTGGGATGGGACATCGCCTTGACGCATTTGTTGGCGGGCAAGCTGCGCGACGGTTTCCAGGCTTATGAGAACCGCTGGAATTTACCCGAATCCACAAAGTCGCATCAGTCCCTGCCCGCCTGGGATGGCAAACCCTTAAAGGGTCGCACTCTATTGGTTTGGGCGGAACAGGGTATGGGCGATACGATCCAGTTCTGCCGATATCTTACCGATGCTGTCGATGGTATCGGCAAATCGGGAGAAAAAATCGTGCTGGAAGTTCAGGCTCCCCTGGCGCGGGTCCTGCAACGATCCCCCAACTTCTCCAAGATCACCGTTATTCCGCGCGGCACAAAACTGCCCCGCTGCGATTTACAGGTGCCCCTGTTGAGCCTGCCCCGGCTGTGCGGCACAGAAATGGACAGCATCCCGGACCATTGTCCCTATATTATCGCACCAACCGACACCACCAAACCCAGCGGCCTTCGCCGGGACAGACTGAATGTTGGTCTGTGCTGGGCCGGAAAACCCAGCCATAAAAATGATCGCAACAGGTCCAGCGCCTTGCATCACTTCGCCAGCCTGCTTGACCTGCCTGGGACAGATTTCATCTCTCTGCAGAAAGGTCCCGCTGCGCAGGATATTCAGGACTTGTCCTTAGCACCATTGTTGCGGGACATGGGCAGCGGATTTCGGGATTTCGCTGACACAGCCGTCGTGCTGCGGGATTTGGACCTGATCATTACTGTTGATACATCCGTTGCGCATTTCGCCGGGGCAATGGCGCGACCGGTTTGGGTCCTATTACCCTATGCGCCCGATTGGCGATGGATGCTGCGCCGGGATGATAGCCCCTGGTATCCATCCATGACGCTGTTCCGCCAGACCAGCCCCGGCGATTGGCCCGAGCTTTTCACACGGGTTCGACAGGCCCTGATCCGAAAACTGCGCAGTTTCGGTTAACCTAATCGGGTTTCCCTTCCCCGAAAATCAATTGGCCCGATTTGTTCTCCTAAGTTAAATGGGAACAAAACAAGAAATAGCGCCTTCTTTGCTTGCCCGCGCGCGCTCAAATCATCGCCCTTCACTCTAAAGCGGTACCCGCTAACTTCCAGCGGCGGTTTTTATCTTGTCTTATTATTGGACAACAACTTGCTGTTTGCCTGTTTTTAGCACCATATTCGTTGACGGATAGCGTATTCCCATGATATCCCATAAATACCCATAACCGTAGTATCTGACATAGTATGCGTGATGTGTTTCTGAAGACATTCGCGGAAAATGGGCAACCCGTTGTTATCAAATGGGTTTTTTTGAATACGTACCGGAATCGCCCATCGGGGGAGATATCCAGACACAAGGGGTGGCCTTCAGCATGACGCTGTTCGCTGGCACATTCGAAAATAAAGTTGACCGGAAGGGACGTGTTTCCTTGCCGGCCGATTTTCGTTCCGAATTGCCGGAAGGGGGCGAGCGGATCGTCTATATCTACCCCTCTCCTCGCCACGAAGCGCTGGAAGCCTGTGACAAGGCCTTCATGAAGCGCATTGTTGAAGCGATTGAGGCGCGCCCGCTTTACTCCGATGACGAAGAAGACCTGAATCAATCTATCGTCGCGACGGCCCGCAAGGCGTTGCTGGATGAAACCGGTCGCCTGGTTCTGCCGCCGGATCATGCCGCCCATGCCGGGATTTCCGATCTGGCGGTCTTTGTGGGCCAGGGCAATCGCTTTCAGATCTGGGCACCAGAGCGCTTTAAGGATCACAGCGAAAAAGCCCGTGCCCGCGCGAAAAACAAAACCCTGACATTGTTGCCCGCTCGGGGCACAGAAGGCGGTGACGCATGATCGCCCCGTCTAAAGACCCTCATTTCCCTGTCATGCTGCCGGAAGTCCTGGCGGCATTGAAACCGGCGGCTGGTGAAGTTCACCTGGATGGCACTTTTGGCGCAGGCGGCTATACCCGTGGTATTCTGGATACCAGCGATTGCCGCGTCTTTGCAATCGACCGGGACCCGGATGCTATTGCCCGCGGCCAATCCCTGGTTACCACGTATGGTGATCGTCTGACGTTACTGACCGGCACTTTCGGGGATATGGAACACCTGTTGTCTGGCGTTGGGGTGACCCAGTTGGACGGCGTCGTGCTGGATCTGGGTGTGTCTTCGCCTCAGATCGACACACCGGAACGTGGCTTTTCGTTCCGGTTCGATGGCCCTTTGGACATGCGCATGGGGCTGGATGGTCCCAGCGCCGCCGATGTCGTCAATGAATGGCCGGAAGAAGAACTGGCCCGCATCATCTGGGAATATGGGGAAGAGCGTTTTTCGCGTCGTATTGCCAAGGCTGTCGTGCGGGTACGGGCGGAAAGCCGCATTGAAACCACCACACAACTGGCGAATATCGTCCGGGGGTGCGTCCCCCGTGCGAAAGACAAGATCGACCCCGCGACACGGACATTCCAGGCGCTGCGCATTCAGGTGAATGATGAATTGGGAGAATTGGACCGCGCCCTATTGGCCGCAGAACGCCTGTTGGTGCCAGGCGGGCGGTTGGTCGTCGTCGCGTTTCACAGCCTGGAAGACAAACGCGTGAAGGCCTTCCTGCGCGCCCGGTCCGGTCGGGCCGGCGGGGGTGGATCACGCCATCTGCCCCAGGGTCACGCGGAAACCCGCAGCCCGTCTTTCACCCTGATGACAACCGGTACCGTCAAACCATCCGCATCTGAAACCGCAGTCAATGCCAGGTCCCGCTCCGCGCGCTTGCGCGGCGCATGGCGCACCGATGCGCAACCTTGGACCGATGGAGGATCGCTATGAGAGTTTTAGTAATCGCCATTTGGATCATCATGGTGACGGTCACCGGCTATACGCTGTTTCATATCAGCTTTCAGGTTGAGGCGCTGGATGGGCAATTGGCTGAATTGAACCAGCAAATTCGCGACGAACAAGAAACGATCCATAATCTGAAGGCGGAATGGTCCTATTCCAGCCGCCCGGATTGGATTGAATCCCTGGGCAAAGAATTTCTGCCCGACATGCATTCGATGGAGCCATCCCAGGTGATGGCCATTGAAGATATCCCGTTTCGCCGCACCGATCCGCAAGAAGCGGATGCGGGCGCTGAAGCCGCCTCGGCGGCACCATCTGGCACGACAGAAGTTTTGCCAGCGACCCTAGTGAGGACCTCACAATGATCGGACCGTTCAGAAAGACACGGCGTCCGAAGCCACCGGAGTTCGCTCCGCCCCGGCATCGACCGCATTCAGATCGTCGCCCAGCTTTACCTTGTGCCCCCATTCGATCCGACGGCAGCTTCCGTCGTGCGATAGAGATGGGGCGCGCCCGGTTGCTGATCACCGGCGCGGTGATGGCATTCGCCTTTACCGCCGTCGGTGCCCGACTTGTTGATTTAGGGGCGTTCGCCAATCAGAACGTGGCCTCTGTCCAGACCCACGCCATCATCAACCCGGATTTAAGAACGGAAAAGGCGACCATCACGGATCGCAATGGCGTGATCGTGGCAACCAGCCTGACCACGACGGCGCTTGCCGCGCGCCCGGACCGCCTGTTGGATCCAGTGGATGCGGCCCGTCGCCTAGCCCAGCTATTTCCTGAGTTGGACGAGAGTGACCTGCGGGCAAAGCTGACGTCCGATTCTCCCTTCGTTTACGTGAACCGTAAATTGACGCCGAAAATGGAACAGGCCGTGATGCAATTGGGCATCCCCGGTCTGGAGTTTGAACGTGCAGAAACCCGCGTCTATCCCCATGGGCGGCTGTTGTCGCATATTCTGGGTTATACCGATGTCGACGGCAAAGGGCTGTCTGGCATCGAACGGGGTCTGGAAGATCGGCTGCGGGCCAGCAAAGAGCCGTTGCGCCTGAGCATTGATCTGCGTTTCCAGCATGTCGTGCATGAAGAATTGAGCAAGGCTGTCGAAGAATACAGCGCCGAAGGTGGTGCTGGTATCGTGATGGATGTGAATACCGGTGAAGTCATGGCGATGGTTTCCTTGCCGGATTTCGACCCGAACCGTCCTGCAAACACACCTGAAATCAATCGCTTCAACCGTGCGACCTTCGGGACGTACGAACTGGGTTCAACCTTCAAGATATTCAACACGGCGATGTCCCTGGATTCCGGTGCGGCAACCCTGAATGATGGGTATGACGCAACGAACCCAATCAAGATCAGCCGTTTCACGATTTCGGACTATCACGCCAAATCGCGTTTCCTGACATTGCCTGAAATCTTCGTGTACAGCTCCAATATCGGGTCTGCGAAAATGGCGTTGGATGTTGGTCCACCGGCACAGAAGGCCTTCATGGACAAATTGGGCCTGTTAGAGCCCATCGCGCTGGAAATTCCCGAAACCGGTCGTCCGATGTTTCCAAACCCCTGGAATCCGATCAACACGATGACAATCGCCTTTGGTCATGGATTATCGGTAACGCCGCTGCATTTGGCCAATGGTGTTTCTGCCATGCTGAATGGCGGAGAATTGCTGCCTCCCACGCTTCTGGCCCGGGACCATGCTCCCAAAGGGCGTCGCGTGATTTCGGAACGCGTAAGCTTTGACATGCGCCGTCTGATGCGTTTGAACGCCACCGAAGGATCCGGCAAGGCGGCGCTGGTACCCGGCTATATGGTCGGCGGCAAGACTGGAACGGCAGAGAAACCCAGCAGCGGTGGCTATAAGAAGCGGGCGCTGATCTCTTCCTTTGTCGCGGCCTTTCCGATGAACAGCCCCCGCTATGTGGTCTATGTCGTTTTGGATGAACCACATGGCACCAAGAAAACCTTTGGCTTTGCCACGGGTGGTTGGGTTGCAGCTCCGGCGGCTGGCGCAATCATCGAACGGGTTGGTGCCATTGCTGGCATCAAACCGATTCAAGAGAATGCGCCCGAAATTCAACACGTATTTGCCATAGACCTGCCAGAGGAAACCAAGAAGCTCGCCTCGCTGCAACAATAGGCGTTGGGGTGATGATGTGAATGAGGACACAAGGACGGAGATGACCGCAGACAGGATCCTACCGGATATCCCCCTCACCGGACTGACGGCTGACAGCCGCCAGGTCCGGCCAGGATACCTGTTTGCCGCAATTCCGGGCACCGTCGCTGACGGTGCCGCCTTCATTTCTGACGCCGTGGCAAAAGGTGCCGTGGCGGTACTGGCCCCGCCGGGCATTTCCGCCGGTCAAGTCGGGGCCAATGTGACCCTGATCACGGATGCAAATCCCCGTCGTCGTCTGGCCCGAATGGCCGCGGCATTCTATGGCCCGCAACCCGATACGATTGTTGGTGTGACAGGCACCAGCGGCAAAAGCTCAGTCGCAGGGTTCACCCGCCAGATATGGGCCGCGACTGGCCTGAAGTCGGCCAGCGTCGGTACCCTGGGCATTGAAGGGCCCGGCTATACGGGCAGCGAAGGGCTGACGACCCCTGACGCAACCGACCTGCACCGCGAACTGGCTGAAATGGCAAGGGCCGATATTGACCATGTGGCGATGGAAGCGTCCAGCCACGGCCTGGATCAATATCGACTGGATGGCGTCCGGTTCAGCGCAGCGGCCTTCACAAATTTAAGCCATGAGCATCTGGATTATCACCCAACCATGGAAGCCTATCGCCAGGCCAAGATGCGCCTGTTCGAAGACTTGCTGACACGCGGCGGCAGTTGCATCGTCAATACGGCTTCCGCAGAGCACGACCATATCGCCGCCATCGCTCAGGAGCGCGGATTGCGCATGCTGTCCTATGGCTTGGTCAATGGTTCAATCCGCTGCATAGATGCGATTGAAGGCCGCGGCGGCTATGCCCTGACGCTGGATGTGATGGGCGACCGGGTAAAAGTCGATTTTCCCCTGCCCGGCAAATTCCAACTGGAAAACGCCCTTGCTGCCTTGGGCCTGGTCATCGCCACAGGCACCGATGGTCGCCGCGCCGCCCAAATGCTGTCCCGCCTGGAAGGTGTGCGGGGGCGCATGCAACTGGCTGGAACCCGTCACAATGGCGCGCGGATCTTCGTTGACTACGCCCATAAGGCAGAAGCGCTTAAGACCGTCCTGAACACCCTTCGGCCCTTCGTGAAAGGTCGTTTGGTGGTGGTGTTTGGCTGTGGTGGCGACCGTGATCGGGGTAAACGGTCGGTCATGGGCAAATATGCTGCGGAATATGCCGATCAGGTGATTGTCACCGATGATAACCCCCGCACGGAAAATGCCGCCGCGATCCGCGCAGAAGTCATGCAGGGCTGTCCCGATGCCACCGAAATCGGTGATCGGGCCGTTGCCATTGCGCAAGCCGTGTCTGGTTTGACCGGTGACGACATTCTGCTGATTGCAGGCAAGGGCCATGAGACTGGCCAGAAGATCGGCACGACGATACATCCTTTCGACGATGTGGTTCAGGCGAAGACGGCAATAGCCCTTTCTGATGGCACGGCAGCGGGAGGGGGCGTATGAGCAACCAACCAATCCTGTGGACGTCTGAAACCGCCCATGCCGCCTTAAAAGCGCGATCCAACGCAAAATGGGTTACGACCGGTGTCTCCATCGACAGCCGCGCCGTCGCGCCAGGGGATCTGTTCATCGCCCTGAAAGGTCCGAACCATGATGCCCATGATCATATCGCCCAGGCGATTGCTGAAGGGGCCGTCGCTGCAATCGTAAATGCTGATTGGGCACAGGGCCAATCCTTGAATTTCCCCCATCTGATCGTCCCCGACACGATGCAGGCCTTGATAGACCTGGCCCGGTTCAAGCGGGACACGACGCAAGCCAAGGTCATCGGTATTACCGGCAGCGTTGGAAAAACCGGCACGAAAGAAGCGCTGGCCGCCGCTTTGGCAAAGATTGGCGAGACCCACAAGACAATGGGCAATCTTAACAATCACATCGGCCTGCCTTTGACTCTGGCGCGCCTGCCCGATACGGCGCGGTTTGCCGTCCTGGAAATGGGGATGAACCATTCCGGTGAAATCGATGTGCTGTCCCGTCTGGGTCGCCCTGATGTGGCGATCATCACGACGGTCGAAGCCGTGCATCTGGAATTCTTCAAAGGAATTGAAGACATTGCAGATGCAAAGGCAGAAATCTTCAGCGGCATGAATGCACAGGGAACTGCAATCCTGTTTCGTGACAGTCCGGTTTTTGACCAGTTACGGGACCGTGCAGAAACATCAGGCATTCGAAAGATCCTGACCTTTGGCGCGCATATGGATGCCACTATCCGCCTGATCGACAAATCCCTGCATTCAGCCTGCAGCGCAGCGACCGTCCAGATCAATGACAAGACCCTGGACTATTGTCTGGGGGCACCCGGTTTGCACTGGGTCATGAACAGTCTGGCCGTTCTGGGGGCGATTAAGGCCCTGGGCGAGGACCTGATTGCAGCCAGTGCCACATTTTCTGACATCCGCGCGCCGCGCGGTCGCGGGGCCTATCGCCAGATCACACTGTCCAATGGCGGCAGTTTCGGCCTGATCGATGAAAGCTATAATGCAAGCCCTGCCTCCGTCCGTGCCGCTATTGCCGTATTAGGCGGAACACATCCAAAAGACGGTGGACGCCGCATCGCCGTTCTAGGCGACATGCGAGAGTTGGGTGCGGCTGGACCAGACCTGCATGCGGCCCTGACCAAAGACCTGCAACAGGCAGACATCGATCTTGTTTTCTGCTGTGGCCCGTTGATGAAATCGCTGTGGGCTAAATTGCCCCCGGCGCAACGCGGCAGCTATGCCGAAATTTCCACCGATCTTGTTGATCCTATCTGTGCCGCCCTGAAGGCCGGGGACATTGTCACGGTCAAAGGATCCCTGGGCACAAATATGGCCCCAATCATTCGCGCACTGGATATGCTGGGCGCGGAAACCAGCCGGGCCGCAATCGCCCAGGCTGCAGGAGGATAATTCTATGCTCTACACCCTCCTGGCCCCGTTTGCCGATACCTTTCCCGGCATCAACCTGTTCCGGTACCTGACCTTTCGCACGGGTGGCGCGATCATGACGGCTTTGCTGATCAGTTTCCTGATCGGCCCAACGGTTATTCGCTGGCTAAAGTCAAAACAGCGCGGATCCAGCAATATTCGCGAAGACGTGCCTGAAGGCCATCTGGTGAAGGCGGGAACGCCAACAATGGGCGGCTTTCTGATCCTGGTCGCATTGGTTCTTTCCACCCTGCTATGGGCTGATATCAAGAACCATTATGTCTGGATCGTCCTGCTGGTGACGGTTGGCTTTGGCGCTATCGGGTTTGCCGATGATTTTCTGAAACTGACCAAGCGCAATTCCAAAGGGCTGCCTGGCAAGATGAAACTGTTGGCGCAGTTCATTATCGGAACTGCAGCCGCCTTGTGGTTTATGTCCGTGACCAACGAACCCTTATCAAGCGGCCTGGCGATCCCCTTCCTGAAGGATACATTGATCAACCTATCCTGGTTCTTCCTGCCTTTCGCCTTGTTTGTCATGATCGGGGCGTCCAATTCAGTGAACCTGACCGACGGGCTGGACGGGCTGGCTATTGTACCGGTCATGATTGCAGCAGGATGCTTCGGCTTTATCGCTTACCTGGTCGGAAACACTGTTTATGCCGGCTATCTGGGCATCCACTATGTTGAAGGCAGTGGCGAACTGGCGGTTTTCTGTGGCGCCGTTCTGGGCGCAGGCCTGGGCTTTCTGTGGTTCAATGCGCCTCCGGCCATGGTCTTCATGGGCGATACAGGATCCCTATCTTTGGGCGGCGCATTGGGGGCAATCTCCATCGTCACCAAACATGAAATCGTATTGGCTATCATCGGTGGCCTGTTCGTGCTGGAGACCGTGTCGGTGATTGTTCAGGTGGCCAGCTTCAAGATGACCGGCAAGCGCGTCTTCGCCATGGCGCCGTTGCACCATCACTTTGAAAAAAAGGGCTGGAAAGAGCCGACCATCGTGATCCGGTTCTGGATCATCGCCGCCATCCTGGCCCTGGTCGGCCTTGCCACCCTGAAACTGCGGTGAGGCAATGACACACAGACCTGACATTCGCCCGCTGACCCTGTTTGCTGACAAGCCCGTCTATGTCGTCGGGCTTGGTGCGTCTGGCATGGCCGCCGCACACGGTCTGCGTGCCGGTGGCGCGAAGGTGTTGTGCTGGGACGACAATCAGGCGACCCGCGATACGGCCACAGCGCAGGGATTTAACATCGATGATCCGGCAACCTCTTCCCGCCTGGAAGAGGCAGCCGCGCTGGTACTGGCACCAGGCATCCCCCTGACCCATCCAGCCCCCCATCCTGCCGTATTGGCCGCACAGACAGCCGGTATTGAGATTCTGGGGGATATTGAACTGTTGTTCCGGGCACAGCCGAAAGCGCGCTATGTCGGGATCACCGGGACGAATGGCAAATCCACCACCACGGCCCTGGTCGGGCATATCCTGCGCCAGGGCGGTGTGGATGTTGCAATTGGCGGTAATCTCGGAATTCCCGCCCTTACCCTGCCGAATGCCGCCGTCTATGTGCTAGAAATGTCCTCTTATCAACTGGAGCTGACTCCCAGCGCCATGTTCGATATTGCAGTCCTGTTGAATATCACACCCGACCATTTGGACCGCCATGGTGATCTGAACGGATATATTCAGGCTAAGATGCGCATCCTGCGACCACGCGACGCTGACAGTTTGGCAATTATCGGAATTGATGAGCCGCACAGCGGCAGCATCGCAGACCAATTGATGAAAGATGGGCGCGCAATCAGCCGCATCGCGCATACGACCCAGCCTGTGGCGGATATGATCGATGACGGGCAATGCCCTGCCCTGGCGGGTGATCACGGCAAGCAGAATGCCGCCGCAGCCTTCGCCATCGCCCAGGCGCTGGGCCTGTCACAGGAAAGCATCCTGGAAGGCCTGCGCAGCTTTCCTGGTCTGGCCCATCGCCAGGAGCGAATTGCAACACTGGATGGCGTCACATTTATCAATGATTCCAAGGCCACCAATGCGGAATCCGCTGCCCGCGCCCTGTCGGCTTTTGATGGGATCTACTGGATCGCCGGCGGCAAGGGCAAGGATGGCGGTTATGGCGCACTGGACGCCTATCTGACCCGCGTGCGCCATGCCTTCCTGATTGGGGATGCCGCGGCAACCATGGCCGATTGGATCGGCAATCGCGTCCCGACAACTCTTTCCGGCACGCTGGAAACCGCGATTGGTGCTGCCTTTCAAATGGCCCGTACAGAACCGTCCGCTGGACCGGTTATTCTGTCGCCCGCCTGTGCATCCTTTGATCAATTTAAGAATTTTGAGGTCCGGGGCGATGCCTTCCGTGACCTTGTGCTAGCGCTTCCTGCCAATTCCCGCACGGTTTTCTCAACAAGGGAGGCCGCGTGATGGCCATCGCACGTAATGATACTTCTGTCTTGGGTCGCTGGTGGTGGACCGTGGATCGGTGGACACTGGCCGCCCTGCTGACGCTGGCATTGCTGGGCCTGTTGATGACCCTGTCCGCCAGTCCCTCCGTGGCGGAACGCATTGGCGCGGACCCAATGCATTTTGTGCGCAAACAGGCGATCCTGTTGATCCCATCCCTATTGGCAATGATCGGCGTTTCCCTGATGGATCCCCGCGCCATTCGTCGCCTGGCCCTGTTGATGCTGGGCGGTTCCATCGTCCTTTTGGTCGCAACCCTTTTCATCGGCGCAGAAATCAAGGGCGCGACCCGATGGGTCTCCCTGGGCGGATTTACGGTACAGCCGTCAGAATTTGTAAAGCCCGCCTTCGCAATCATCGCTGGCTGGATGTTCGCCTCTCAACGGATGGGGGAAACGATGCCCGGCTATGCGTTTGCCGGGCTTCTTTACCTGCTGGTGGTCAGCCTGTTGCTCTTGCAGCCCGATGTCGGACAGGCCGCCGTTGTGACCGCGATCTTTGGGGTGCAATTTTTCCTGGCTGGCCTGCCGATGATTCTGGTGATCATCATGGTCCTGGGGGGCATTGGCATGCTGGTCAGCGCCTATTTCGTCTTTCCCCATGTGCAGAGCCGAATTGACCGCTTTCTGGATCCCGCTGCGGGAGACACTTTCCAGATCGATAAAGCCCGGGAAGCTTTTATGAATGGTGGCCTGTTTGGACGCGGCCCCGGTGAAGGCATTGCCAAGGCGAACCTGCCCGACAGTCATGCGGATTTCGTGTTCGCCGTTGCAGGTGAGGAATTGGGCCTGATCGCCTGTTTGATCATTGTCGGTATCTTTGCCTTCATCGTATTGCGGGGCTTCTCTCGGGTGCTGCAAGACAATGACCTGTTCGTCGTCGTCGCTGCGACGGGTCTTTTGGTCCAGTTCGGCTTGCAGGCACTGATCAATATGGCCTCCACCCTAAGCTTGATTCCAACCAAAGGTATGACGCTGCCGTTCCTGTCCTATGGCGGATCGTCCTTACTGGCATTGGGGATTGGTATGGGAATGCTGCTGGCCCTGACACGAAAGCGACCGGGGGTGCTGTCATGACATCCGATACCCCATTGATCGTTCTGGCGACTGGCGGCACAGGCGGGCATGTTTTCCCGGCCCAGGCACTGGCCGAAGAATTAAAGAAACGCGGCAATCGCCTGGCCCTGATCACGGACCGGCGTGGCGATGCCTATTCAGGACCCTTAGGGGAATTGGATGCCCATACGATCAGTGCCGCGGGTGTTTCCGGAAAAGGCCTGATTGCACGGGGTATGGCGGCCTTTCAATTGCTGATCGGATATTTTCAGGCCCGGTCCCTGCTGTTGCAGATGAAACCATCCGTCGTCGTAGGCTTTGGTGGTTATCCAAGCGTCCCCACGATGATGGCGGCCAGTCACCTTGGCATTCGCACTGCCATTCATGAACAAAATGCCGTCCTGGGCCGCGCCAACCGCCTGATGGCGTCGCGCGTCGACAAGATTGCGCTCAGTTTCGATGAAACGGATGGATTGCGCCCCAAGGATCAGGACAAGGCGCTGCGCACCGGTAATCCCGTTCGCCCGGAAATCGCCGCCCTGTCCGGGCGTCCGTTTACACCGCCGGGCCCGCAAGACCGCCTGAACATATTGGTCGTGGGGGGCAGCCAGGGCGCGCAGATTTTGGGGGAGGCCGTTCCCGCTGCCCTGACCGGATTATCCCAGGATTTGCGCAATCGCCTGTCTGTCGAACAACAGACCCGCGCAGAGCAATTGGATGCTGTAAAGGCTGCCTATCAATCGGCTGGCATTCGTGCCGATGTGCGCAGCTTCTTTGACGATATGCCCGAACGCCTGGCGCGGGCGCATTTGATAATCGGGCGCGCAGGGGCGTCGACCATGGCGGAAGTCGCGACCGTCGGCCTGCCCGCCATCCTGATCCCCTATGCCTATGCGATTGATGATCATCAGGCAGCCAATGCGGCCCGGCTCAGCGATGCAGGCGGTGGATGGGCTATTCCCCAGATGGATGTAACAGCCGCCGATTTAGGGCGCCGATTAGAGCAATTATTGGCCAACCCCTCCGTGTTAAGCGCCGCCGCACAGGCTTCGGCACGAACCGGCATTCCAGACGCAACGGTTCGACTGGCAAATCTTGTTGAAAGCCTGGCGACGGGCGAAGGCAGTGTTGGCGCGGTTCGGGCCGGAAATGCCAGAAAGGAAGCCGCATAATGCAAATTCCACTCTCCCTTGGTCGTTTGCACTTTGTCGGGATTGGCGGCATTGGCATGTCTGGCATTGCAGAAGTCATGCACAATCTGGGCTATGCCGTATCCGGCTCTGATATGGCAGAAAATGCCAATGTTCTGCGCCTGCGCGGCCTGGGCATCGATGTGAAGATTGGACACCTGGCGGAAAATGTTGCTGGCGCAGCCGTGGTTGTCGTCTCCACCGCCGTTAAGCGTGAAAACCCTGAAGTCGCCGCCGCCCGCGCAGCCTTGATCCCGGTCGTGCGTCGCGCGGAAATGCTGGCGGAAATCATGCGCCTTAAATGGTCCATTGCGGTAGGCGGCACCCATGGCAAAACCACAACCACCTCTTTGGTCGCGCAAATGCTGGACAGCGCCAAAATGGACCCGACCGTCATCAATGGCGGCATCATCAATGCCTATGGCACGAATGCCCGCCTGGGTCAGGGCGACTGGGTTGTCGCCGAAGCGGATGAAAGTGACGGGACCTTTGTAAAACTGCCCGCCACGATTGCGATTGTGACCAATATTGATCCCGAGCATATGGATCATTACGGGACATTCGATGCCTTGCGCGATGCGTTCCGGACCTTTGTCCAGAACATCCCCTTCTATGGATTTGCCGCGCTGTGCCTGGACCATCCAGAAGTCCAAGCCTTGATCGGGCGCATCGAAGACCGTCGTATCATCACCTATGGCTTCAGCCCGCAAGCGGAAATTCGCGCGGTAAAGGCCCAGCCTGGACCAGATGGATATGACCTTACCGTCGAAATTTCTCCCCGTACCGGTAACAAGCGGCAGATACCCGATATCCACCTGCCGATGCATGGTGACCACAATGTTAAGAACGCCTTGGCGGCGATTGCTGTTGCGGTAGAAATGGGCCTGTCGGATGACACAATCCGCAAGGGGCTGGCGGATTTTACCGGCGTTAAGCGTCGTTTCACTAAAACCGGCACCTGGAATGACATCGCCATCATTGATGATTACGGTCATCACCCTGTGGAAATCGCAGCGGTCCTTAAAGCGGCACGACAAGCAACCACCCACAACGTTATCGCGGTCGTTCAGCCGCACCGCTATACACGGCTGCATGATCTGTTCGAAGATTTCTGCACCTGTTTCAACGATGCAGACAGCGTGCTGGTCGCGCCGGTCTATACCGCAGGCGAAAACCCTATTGAAGGCGCAGACCGGGACCATCTAATCGAGGGCCTGCGCGCACGCGGCCACCGGTCCGTCGCTGGGATTGAGGGGGAGGACGACCTGCCCGCCGCGATCCGCAACCTGGCAAAGCCCGGCGATATGGTGATCTGCCTGGGGGCGGGTTCCATTACCTATTGGGCCAATGCGCTGCCGACAAAATTGGCGGGGGGTGCATGATGATGGCGCTGCGCACCGATCCATTTGGTGACGACCTGATCAGCCGCCTGCCCAGCACAACCGGGCGACTGAGCGAAGGCAGCCTACTGTCCAAAGTCACCTGGTTCCGTGTCGGGGGCCCTGCGGAGGTTCTGTACAAGCCCGCCGATCAGTCGGACCTGCAAACTTTCCTGGCCGCCCTGCCCAAAGATATTCCGGTAACCCCGATTGGGGTTGGTTCCAATCTGTTGGTCCGCGACGGCGGCGTCGCTGGCATTGTTTTGCGTCTGGGCGGAGCTTTTGCCGACATCACCGTAGAGGGAAATGAAATCGAAGTCGGCGCAGCTGCCCTGGATGCCAATATTGCAAAAACCGCCGCCAATGCCGGATTGACCGGCCTGGAATTCTATTCCGGTATTCCTGGCACGATTGGCGGGGCCCTGCGTATGAATGCGGGGGCTTATGGCACTGAAACCAAGGATGTTCTGATCTGGGCGGAAGCACTGGATCGTTCAGGAACCCTGCATCGCCTCAGCGCAGATGAAATGGGCTTTAGCTATCGCCATTCCAGCATTGATGACGACTGGATCTTCGTGCGCGCCCGCTATCGCGCGTCCCCCGGTGATAAAACTGAAATCCTTGCCAAGATGGCGGAAATTCAAGAAAACCGCAGCGCCAGCCAACCGATCCGCAGCCGCACCGGTGGCTCCACCTTCCGCAATCCCCCCAATGGCAAGGCCTGGCAGACGATTGATGCTGCGGGTTGCCGGGGCTTGGTCTGGGGCGGCGCGATGGTATCAGAACAACACTGCAATTTCCTGATCAATACCGGCACCGCCACTGCGGCAGACCTGGAAGGGCTGGGCGAAGAAGTGCGCCGCCGGGTGAAAGACAGTCAAGGCATTGACCTGACCTGGGAAATCAAACGGATCGGGAGGACCGCATCATGACAAAGAAAGTGACGGTCCTGATGGGCGGTTGGTCGGCAGAGCGGGATGTGTCTTTGGTTTCTGGCACAGACTGCGCCAATGCATTGGAACGCGCAGGCTATGATGTCACCCGTGTGGACATCGCGCGCGATATTGGTTCGATCGTGAAGGCCTTGGACCCCCGTCCCGATGTGGTGTTCAACGCCCTGCATGGTCGCTGGGGTGAAGATGGTACGATCCAGGGATTGCTGGATATCATGGCCATTCCCTATACCCATTCCGGACGCGTCGCCTCCACTTTGGCGATGAGCAAGCCACTGTCGATCCAACTGTTCCGCGATGCCGGTCTGCCGACGGCCAATCATGTGACAATGCCAATCGAAAACCTGCGTGCGGGTGTTGATCCCCTGCCGCGCCCCTATGTGGTGAAACCCGCACATGAAGGATCCTCAGTTGGTGTCTATATCGTTGAAGAGGGCAGCAACGGTCCAGACTTCGGTAACTGGAAATACGGCCTGGCCATGGTCGAAGACTATATCCCCGGCCAAGAACTGACCGTCGGTGTTATGGGCGGCAAGGCCATGGGTGTTACGGAACTTCGTCCGCTCAGCGGCTTCTACAGTTACGAAGCGAAATACACCGATGGTAAGACCGAGCATCTGTGCCCGGCGCCAATCTCGGACAGTCTGGCACAGAGTTGCATGGATATCGCAGAGCGCGCCCATATTGCTTTGGGCTGTCGCGGCGTCAGTCGGTCTGATTTTCGATACGATGCAACGACGGAACGATTGGTGATTTTGGAAACCAATACCCAGCCCGGTATGGCCCCACTGAGCCTTGTACCCGAGCAGGCGCGGCATATTGGCATGAGTTTTGAAGAGCTGGTCACATGGATGGTGGAGAACGCGGAATGCGATTCATGACACGGGGCAAGAAACCAAAGGGACGCGCCGCAAAGGCGACGCCAGCCCGGCGTCGCGGCGAAGCTGCGAAGCAACGCACACGGCGCATCGATCATGATCGCCTGAAGCGGGGGCTCAGATTTGGCGCAGTCGCAGCGATGGCACTGATGCTGGTCGGCGGCAGCGCCACCGCCTGGCATTTGAACCTGCCTGGACAGGTTGCAGCTTGGGCGGAAGCGAAAACAATGAACGCGACGGCCTCTATGGGTCTGGCGGTAAAAGAGGTCTATGTTATCGGTCGTCAGGAAACCGCACGGGAAGATCTGCTGACCGCGCTTAACATTCACGTTGGCGACCCTATTCTGGGGTTCAGCCCACAGGCGGTCAAACAGCGTGTTGAACAATTGGGATGGGTGAAATCAGCAGAAATTCGCCGCACCCTGCCCGGCATTGTCGTCGTGAAAATCGAAGAACGCCGCGCGGTGGCCATCTGGCAACATGAAGATGAGTTCGTGCTGATCGACAGCGAAGGGATAACCATTGGCGCAAAGGATGTGCATCGCCATGGTCATCTGAAAGTCGTCGTGGGTCCAGACGCACCGGAACATGCGATGGACCTGTTAAATATGTTGGCGCAGGAGCCAGAACTTGATGACCGTGTAATTGCCGCTGTGCGCATTGGCGCGCGTCGATGGAATCTGCGCCTCAGTGGCGATATCGATGTAAGCCTGCCGGAAGAAAATGCGGCAAAAGCCTGGCAACAACTGGCGATTTACCAGCGGGACCATGAAATTCTATCGCGCGCGATCCAGGAAATCGATCTGCGCAACATCGATCGCATGACCCTGGAATTGACGGAACCCGCCTTGCAAGAGGTTAGCGGACGCAACTTGGGTGAACAGACATAGCCTTTTAAAACACACGACCGACTGGCTCAGGAAAGTATATGGCATCCGGCCCAATGCCGGGGGATCAGGGTAAGGAAGAACGAAAGTGGCAACGCGCAAACTAACGGCTTTAGACATTGGATCTACCAAGATTTGCTGTTTTATCGCGGAAGTCTCGGAAGCGGGACGTATTCGCGTCACGGGGATGAGCCACCAGCAATCCGCCGGGCTGAAAGGCGGCATGGTGGTCGATATGGAAAGCGCTTACCGCGCCATCCTGTCTGCCGTGCATTCCGCCGAACAAATGGCCGGGACGACGATTGAAGACGTGGTCTTGTCCATCAATGGTGCGCGCCCCCACAGCACGACCCTGACGCGGGAAATGCAAATCGGTGGTGGCGCGATTCGCGATCCTGATATTTCAAGACTTTTGCAGGAAGCCCGTGAAAGCGTCGCTCTACAGGACCGGATGTTGCTGCACGCCATCCCAATCGGTTATTCCGTCGATGGCGGTCCATTGCTGAAAGAGCCACGCTCGATGCATGCCCAGACCGTGGGCGTTAAAATGCATGTGGTCACAGCGAATGAAAGTGCCGTTCAGAATTTGGTGAACTGTGTCGCGCGTTGTCACTTGACCGTATCCGATTTCGCTCTTGCCCCCTATGCCGCGGGTTTGTCCGCGCTGGTCGAAGATGAAAAGGACCTGGGCGCTACCGTGATCGACATGGGCGGCGGCACGACCAGCTTCAGCGTCTTTTATGAAGGGGCGGCGGTTTATGGGGACTGCATCCCGGTTGGGGGTCAGCATGTGACATCCGACATTGCACGGGGTCTATCAACCACCCTGCAACAGGCAGAGCGGTTGAAAACCCTGTATGGTTCCTGCCAACCCGCACCGTCGGATGATCGGGAATTGATCGATGCGCCGCGTATTGGAGAGGAAGATGACACCTCTCCGAATCGGGTTCCCCGCAGTTTTCTGGTGTCCATCATTGCACCGCGGCTGGAAGAGACCTTCGAATTGGTGCGCAAACGCATGGAAGCGTCCGGGGCCAATGGCATGGCGGGTCAACGGGTCGTCCTGACCGGCGGGGCCAGCCAATTGCCAGGTGTTCGGGAAATGGCCGGACGGATCCTGAACAAACAGGTGCGTCACGGGCGCCCTTTGAAAGTTTCAGGTCTTGCGGAAGCGACCGGCGGCCCCGCTTTTGCGACCGCTGCAGGCCTTTTGCACTTCGCCGTAGACGATTGTGGGGAGGCCCGGGGCAGCACCTCTCAATCAACTGCGAATCAGAATGGACTCTTTGCCCATATAGGAAAGTGGTTTAGTGGCTTTTAAGCAACACTCAAACAAAAAAATGCAAATTCTGTCCGAAAATGCACCTGAAAAACGGTCCTTTTTCGGCGAATCACGTGAGACTCGCCTCAGCTGTCGCGTTTCACGAATCCAGTACGGCTGTTAGACACCATCGCTCGAAGGAGGCGAATATGAGCATTAACTTCCAAGCACCCCAGACGGATGCTGATCTTAAGCCGCGGATCGTGGTCGTAGGCGTCGGTGGCGCCGGTGGCAACGCCGTCAATAATATGATTCGCTCCAACCTGGAGGGCGTCGAATTCGTCGTCGCCAACACGGATGCGCAAGCCCTCAAACACTCGCAGGCGGATCTGAAAATCCAACTTGGCGCGACCTTAACGCAAGGTCTTGGCGCCGGGGCCCGCCCGGAAGTCGGCCGCGAAGCTGCCGAAGAATCCATGGCCGATGCGATGGAACATCTGGCCGGGGCCAATATGGTCTTCATCACCGCCGGTATGGGCGGTGGCACTGGAACTGGTGCCGCACCTGTTCTGGCCGAGGCCTGCCGCGATCATGGTATGCTGACGGTGGGTGTTGTCACCAAGCCCTTCCATTTCGAAGGCGCGCACCGCATGCGCGCCGCCGAACAGGGCATCGAAGAACTGCAACAATTCGTTGATACGCTGATCATCATTCCAAACCAGAACCTGTTCCGTGTCGCCAATGAAAAGACGACCTTTGCCGATGCCTTTAAAATGGCAGACGATGTTCTGTATTCAGGCGTTCGCGGCGTCACCGACCTGATGGTCATGCCGGGCCTGATCAATCTGGACTTCGCCGATATTCGCACGGTAATGAGCGAAATGGGCAAGGCAATGATGGGAACGGGCGAAGCGGAAGGCGACAACCGCGCCATCATGGCCGCGGAAAGCGCGATTTCCAATCCGCTGCTGGAAGATGTGTCGATGGCCGGCGCGCGGGGCGTGCTGATCAACATCACCGGCGGTCCGGACATGACCTTGTTCGAAGTCGACGAAGCTGCAAACCGTATCCGGGAAGAAGTGGATTCGGACGCAAATATCATCTTTGGCTCGACCTTTGATGAAAATCTGCAAGGCATCATGCGCGTTTCCGTGGTCGCAACCGGCATTGAATCCGAATCCGCTCAAATGCCACGTCCACAGTCCAAGGCAACGGTTTCCCCGCTGCGCCCTCGCCATGTGGCCCCTGTTGCTGAAGAAGCCCCTGTTGAAGAAATCGCACAGGTTACAGCGGCAGAACAGGACGATATTGCCGCCCACAGCGATAATGCCGCCTATGACCAGGACACCTATGATCACGACGACGCAGAGGTGGATCCTTATGCCGATACAATGGCACAGGAATCTGACGTCGCAACCGAAACGGCAGCCGCTGACGATAATGCATATCTGGAGGAAGACCTTCCAGAACCGGCCCTGTTCGATGCCCCTGCAGCAAAAGCCCCGGAAGCGGCACCTGCGATGCAGGCAAAAGAGACGGCACAGACCACGCCTCAGGCGGCTCCTCAGGCCGCCCCTCAAGCGGTTCGCCCTAAGGATGCCTTCATTCCACCACGCCCTGTTCGCCCGGAAGAACTGAACCGTCGCGCAACAGAACGGAATGCGGAACCATTTCGCGAAGCCGACCTGATGAATGCGGGAGAGCACGCTGGAAAACCGAAAGAAAAGCAAAGCCTTTTCAGCCGCGTTACTGGCTTGGGTTTGAACCACACCGCCAAAGCGGCCCCGGCAAAGCCAAGTGAACCATCGCTTGTCCGATCCGAACGGACATCGCCGACGCCAGCCCCGGCCCCACAGCAGCAGGCCCCAACCCCAATGCAACGCCCCGCTGCGGCCCCTCAGGCGCAGTCTCACCCTGTGGAAAAAGATCTGGCGCCGTCCAAGGCGGAAGAGGAAATGCTTGAAATTCCAGCCTTTTTGCGCCGTCAGGCAAATTAACAAATATCGCATCCAGCGCCTGTAATAGGGGGCTGGATGCGTTAGATTTACCCCCTTGCATAAAAATTCCGGCCGCGACCAATAACAGGCGCGGCCGGAAATCTGTCTGGTCCCTGATCTTGTGTGGTACAAATCTTGCTCACACAAATTCTAGACGGAGCATCCTTGAAACAATACCCGTAACTGGCTAGAAGAATGCGCTGTGGAAGGAGCAAAAAAGCCAAACAAATCAAGCTGATATTTCTTCCGGATAGAAACAGAACAATGCAACAAAATGTAACACTAGTTGATTTGAGGCTTTGAGAGCACAGTGCTATCCATCGAACATACCGATCACCTGAGTTTAGCGTAGGCTTATTCGCTGCGGGGAGATGGGTGAAGAATACTGAAATAAATGTTTGGGCACCGTCGGAAACCCAACACACGAGATAGATAAGGCCGGTGATAAGAATGTTGGATGGTATGAGCGACCTGATGGAAGCGTCCACCCGCTCGGTAACGACCGGGTTGTTACAGCGGACGCTGAAGGCACCGATCCATTGCAATGGCATCGGCCTTCATTCTGGGTCGACCATCAATATGACGCTTGTCCCCGCTGATCCCAATACGGGCATTCTGTTCCGTCGCATCGATCTGAAAAATGGCGCCCGGGATATTCGTGCCCGGTATGACGCCGTTGTCGATACACGCATGTGCACCACAATCGCCAACGATCATCATGGGTCGGTGGCAACGGTCGAACATTTGATGGCGGCACTGGCTGGTTGTGGTGTCGATAATGTGGTGGTTGAACTGGATGGACCAGAAGTGCCGGTTATGGATGGCAGTTCAGAACCGTTCGTCTTCCTGATTGAATGCGCCGGTGTGGTTGAACAGGCTGCCGAACGCTCCGTCTTGCGGATCAAGCGTCCGGTCGCTGTTGAAAATGGTCTATGCACGGCTGCGCTGGAACCGGGTCATCGCTTCACCATGGCAATGGGGATCGATTTTGACAGCCGCGCCATCGGTCGCCAGGATATTTTCCTGGAAATCAGCGATTTGACCTTCAAACGGGAATTATCCCAGGCCCGTACATTTGGCTTTCTGCACGAGGTAGAGGCCATGCGTGCGGCAGGTCTGGCGCGCGGCGGCAGCCTGGACAATGCCGTTGTGATTGATGGTGATTCGATCATGAATACGGATGGTCTGCGCTTTGATGATGAATTTGTCCGTCACAAGGCCCTGGACTGTGTCGGCGATCTGGCCCTGGCTGGTGCCCCGATCCTGGGCCATTTCAAGGGACGCCGCACGGGTCACGATTTGAACAATCGCCTGCTGCGGGCTGTTTTCTCAGATGCGGATAATTATGAACTGGTTCCCAGTTCATCCGTACTGACCAGCCTTTAATCCAATTCCGCATCCTGGTTCTTGATATGGCGCTAATCGGTCGCAGATTATCGCTATTGGCGTTTTGATCCCCCGCCCGGAATGCTATAGTCTGTGCGTTCGTTCCCACTGCAGAAATGAGCGGTCCCGATGCGTCTGAGAGAATTCATCTCACCCAATCGTCTGATTCTGTCCATCGCGGCCTTGATGCTGCTGGCATTGACGGCCTGTTCCGATGAAGAACCGGTCTATGTCGAACGTCCGGTTGAAGAATTGTACAACGAAGCCATGGACATGCTGGAGGTGCAAAACTATACCGGCGCCGTTGCTTCCTTTGAAGAAGTCGACCGTCAGCACCCCTATTCGGTTTGGGCGACCAAGGCACAGTTGATGTCAGCCTATGTGAATTACCGCGCCGATAAATATGACGAGGCGATCATCGCCCTGGACCGGTTCATAGACCTTCACCCCGGAAACCGTGACATTGGATATGCCTATTACCTGCGGGCAATTTCCTATTATGAACAGATTGTCGATGTTGGTCGCGACCAAAAAATCACCCGTCTCGCCCTGGACTCATTACAGGATGTCGTGCGCCGTTTCCCAAATTCTGAATATGCGCGCGACGCACAATTAAAAATCGATCTGGCGCGGGATCATCTGGCCGGCAAGGAAATGTCCGTTGGCCGATATTATCAACGCCAGGGGGAATATCTGGCCGCGATTAACCGGTTCACCACCACGATCCGGGACTATGAAACAACAACCCATGTACCCGAAGCCCTGCACCGGCTGGTCGAAAGCTATGTCGCCCTGGGTATCCGGCCGGAGGCTGAGCGCACCGCATCGGTTTTGGGGTATAACTTCCCGGGCAGCGACTGGTATTCAGACTCCTATGCGCTGCTGGAAGGAAAAAATTTGGATAAGCCGGAAGACAATTCCTGGCTGAGCTGGACCTGGTCCTGGATCTTTTAGAACGGCGCGCCATGCTGACGAGTCTAACCATCCGAGATATCGTTTTAATCGATAAACTTCGGCTGAGTTTTTCCAGCGGCTTGTCTGTCCTGACGGGCGAGACCGGGGCGGGTAAATCTATTCTTCTGGACTCACTGGGCCTTGCACTGGGCCGCCGATCAGAAGCCAAGCTGGTGCGCCCTGGGGCCGAACGCGCGTCCGTTACCGCAGAATTTGACCTGCCCCCTGATCATGCCGTCCACGCCCTGCTTCAGGAAAACGATCTTCCCAATGAAGACCGACTGCTGCTGCGTCGCACTGTATCCGCAGATGGGCGCAGCAAGGCCTTTATAAATGACGAGCCGGTTGGCATCGCCCTTTTGAAGCAAATCGGGGAGAGACTGGTTGAGGTGCAGGGGCAATTTGACCAGCACGGCTTAATGGACCCAAACACCCATATAGACCTGCTGGATGCCTATGGCCGCCTGACGATGGAACGCGAGGCCGTCGCCCGACACTATACCGCCTGGCAGGCGGCCCGAAAGGCGTTGGACCGCGCCAAGGCCGCTGCGGAAGCAGCACGACAGGAAGAAGACTATCTGCGGTTTGCGGCAGATGAATTGGACAAGCTGGCCCCCCAGCAGGGCGAAGAGGAAGAACTGTCTGAAAACCGCAGCATGATGCAAAATGCAGAACGCCTGACTGAGGCGATCACCAGTGCGGTTGAGTATCTGACCGGTCCCAAAGGGGCTGATCAAGGCCTGCGCCAGGCCCAGCGGGCACTGGATCGCATGGCGGACAAGATGGGCGAGCAACTGAATGATCCGCTTTCGGGGCTGGAACGGGCATCTGTAGAAGTGGCTGAGGTCATCGCGACGCTGAACCGCATTGGATCGCAATTGAATGCTGATTCCACGACATTGGAGAATATTGAGGAACGGCTGTTCGCCCTGCGCGATGTGGCGCGCAAGCATAATGTCCCCGTCGATGACTTGGCGCGCCTGCGGGATGATTTCTTTGAACGCATCGCCCTGATCGATGCGGGGGAAGAGAAACTGGCTGACCTGACGGAAAAGGCTGATCGTGCCCGTGCCGATTATGAAAAAGCTGCGGAGATCTTGAGCATTAAACGCCGCGCTGCTGCGGAAAAGCTGGATGCCGCCGTCAATGCGGAACTTCCGCCCCTGCGCCTGGAACGTGCAAGGTTCACCACTGAAATTGTCGAACTGGAGCCATCCCGCTGGGGGGCTGCGGGCCGCGACAGAACAGGATTCACGGTGACAACCAATCCCGGCATGCCGGGGGGACCCCTGGACAAGATCGCATCGGGGGGTGAGTTAAGCCGGTTTCTTCTGGCGATTAAAGTCGCCCTGGCAGAGGTTGGGACCGTACCGACCCTGGTCTTTGATGAGGTCGATGCAGGCGTCGGCGGGGCAACTGCTGCCGCCGTTGGTCTACGCCTTGGACGATTGGCGGAGCGCCTTCAGGTCCTGGTCGTGACCCATTCCCCGCAGGTCGCGGCCAAGGGTGCGGCCCATTGGCGGGTCGCCAAGGCGACCGCAGAAGATGGGCGCGCTGCCACATCGGTCGACAGTCTGGACCCGCATCACCGCCGGGAGGAACTGGCCCGCATGCTGTCCGGGGCGGAAGTCACCGACGAGGCCCGCGCTGCAGCGGACCGATTGATGGAAGAGACCCATCCATGAGCCAACAAAAGGACGTGTCTGAGCTGACTGAACGGGAAGCACGCGCGGAACTGGCCCGCCTTGCGATGGAAATCGCCTATCATGATGCGCGGTATCACAAGGAAGACGCACCGGAAATCACCGATGCGGATTATGATGCCCTGCGCCGCCGCAATGATGCGATAGAGGCGCAGTTTCCGGAACTGGTGCGCAAAGACAGCCCTTCCCTGAAAGTCGGGGGCGGGCTGAAATCCGGCTTTGGTAAAATCCGCCATGTGAAGCCGATGCTGTCCCTGGGCAATGCCTTTTCAGAACCGGATGTCGCCGAATTCCTGTCCCGCGTGCGCCGGTTTCTGGGCCTTGGCGATGCGGAAGAGCTTGCCATACTGGCAGAACCAAAGATCGACGGCCTGTCTGCGTCGCTGCGCTATGAAAAGGGGCGTTTGATCTATGCCGCAACGCGCGGCGATGGCACAGAGGGCGAAGATGTTACCGCCAATATGCGCACCCTGGCCGATGTGCCCGAAACCCTGGCGGGCAGTGACTGGCCGGACGTTCTGGAAGTGCGCGGTGAAGTCTATATGCGCAAGGATGAGTTTTTGGCCCTGAACGAACGACAGGAAGCGGCGGGCAATAAGACCTTCGCCAATCCCCGCAATGCCGCTGCCGGGTCCCTGCGCCAGTTGGATCCATCCATCACGAAACAGCGGCCCCTGCACTTCTTTGGCTATGCCTGGGGGGATTTGTCGGAACCGCTGGGGCCAACGCAATCGCAATCCAGAGACCGCCTGAAACAGCTGGGGTTCACATTAAACCATCCAACAACCCTATGCCACAGCCTGGATGACATCATGGATCATTACCGGCTGATCGAACATCAGCGGGGCGAACTGCCCTTCGATATTGATGGGGTGGTCTATAAGGTCGATCGGCTGGATTGGCAGGAACGCCTGGGTCAGGTCAGTCGCGCGCCACGCTGGGCCATTGCGCATAAATTTGCCGCAGAAAAAGCGGAAACAGTGATTGAAGAAATCACCATCCAGGTCGGTCGCACCGGGGCATTGACGCCTGTTGCAAATCTTAAACCCGTCACGGTCGGGGGCGTCGTGGTATCGCGGGCGACCTTGCACAATCATGACGAAATCACCCGATTGGGCGTGAAAGCGGGCGACACGGTGCGCATCCAGCGGGCGGGTGATGTGATCCCCCAAGTATTGGAAGTGACCGCCGATGGCGGCGGCGCGCCCTTCGAATTCCCGACCCATTGCCCGGTCTGCAACAGCGAGGTGGAACGCGAAGCGGGTGAAGTCGTCTATCGCTGCACCGGTGGGCTGATCTGTGATGCCCAAGCCGTTGAGCGCCTGAAGCATTTCGTCAGCCGAGACGCCTTTGACATTGAAGGTCTGGGCACCAAAAGCATTGAGGAATTCTGGGGCGAAGGCCTGATCAAGGAACCTGCGGATATCTTTAAGCTGGTGGCCTATCGCGATACCATTCTGGGGCGGGAAGGATGGAAGGAGAAATCCGTTTCCAACCTTTTCAATGCAATACAAAGCCGCCAGGAAATCCCCCTGGACCGGTTCCTGTTCGCCCTGGGCATTCGTCACATTGGTCAGACCACGGCCAAACTGTTGGCGCGCAGCTACACGTCCTTTACCGCATGGCGTGACGCAATGCAGGCCGTAGCATCCGAACGCAAGGCCAAGCCTGATGAGAAAAAGCCAGATCTGATCGGCCCACATTATGCCGAACTGGTAGCCATTGATACCGTTGGCATGGCCGCAGCAGACAGCCTGTCGGCCTTTTTTAATGAGGCCCATAACATCACCGTGCTGGACAACCTGGTTGCCGAACTTCACATCACCGATGTAGACGCCCCCCAGGCAGGCAATTCCCCCATCGCCGGAAAAACCGTCGTCTTTACGGGTTCCTTGGAAAAGATGAGCCGGGGGGAAGCCAAGGCGCGGGCGGAATCCCTGGGCGCAAAGGTCTCCGGGTCTGTGTCCAAAAAAACGGACTATGTGGTGATCGGTGCAGATGCCGGGTCCAAGGCAAAAAAGGCACAAGAACTGGGAGTAACCATCCTCAGTGAGGAAGAATGGCTGTCCCTGATCGACCAAACACCCCCCCTGGTATCAGAAGCACCAGAAGCCTCCGGCAGCCCGCAAGGAACCCTATTGTGACCCAATGGTCCATCCGCCTGCTGTATGCCCTAACGTTCTGTATCACGCTCACCACCACGGGCGCATATGCGCAAAATTGGAGCATCCTGGAATATGATAAGGACGGCAAAGTCACAGGGGTAAGGGAAGGGACGGACGATACACAAAGACCCAATGGCCTGGGTGAAGAAAGCCAGCGCGCAATTGAGCCAGGTGAAATCCTTGTGGTTGACCCGACAGACACGGATCTGGCTGCTATGGAATCTGCCGGTTTCAAACTGATGCGCAAAGACACCCTGTCAGGGCTTGAAATGATCCTTGCCCAATTCAAAATTCCAGAAGCAATGAGCGTACCCGACGCACTGGAATATTTTGCACGGCAATTCCCAAATTTGACAGTTGGAACAAATGACCTGATGGATTTGTCCGGCGGCGCGCGGGTGCAAACAGCGCAAGCATTTGATTATTCACGCAATCTGTCGGGATGGGGCATCGTTCCAGACACATGCGGGAAAGGCATTGTACTGGGCCAGATCGATGGCTTCGTGGACGAAAACCATCCCGCATTACGCGGTAAGAACCTGGTCTATAAAAGCTTCCTGAAATCTGGCCGCCTGCCAGCGGCGGAAAATCATGGGACCGCCGTCGCGATCCTGTTGATTGGGCGCAAACTCCCCAACTATGGTGGTGGCCTTTTGCCCGGTGCGAAACTGTATGCGGCCAATATATTTGAGCGTCGCAACGGCAAGGATGTTGGTAACCTTGCCGCCATGATCCGTGCCGTCGATTGGCTGGTTACACAAGGGGTGCAGGTCGCCAATTTATCGATTGCCGGTCAGGATAACGTCATCATGCGATTGGCGATCAAGCGTTCATTGGAAAAAGGCATACTGTTGGTTGCCGCCGCTGGCAATAATGGGGCGGGTGCGCCCCCTGCCTGGCCCGCCGCCCATCCTGATACGTTCTCGGTCACAGCGATTGATGATTCGATGCATCTGTATCAATTTGCCAATCAGGGAAAGTATATCGATTTTGCTGCACCGGGTGTGAATATACCAACCGACACCCCAAACGGGCTGATGGCCCAAAGCGGCACATCCTTTGCCGCACCCTTTATAACCGCCATGGTGGGCCTACATTTAAAGGCCGGGTTCAAATTGGACCCGGACCTTATTCGCCGCAGCATGCAGCGCTATTCGACCGATCTTGGGTTAGCCGGAAAGGATGACCTGTTCGGCTGGGGTCTGGTGCGGTTGCGCCCAGCCTGCTGATTGGGGCCTGCTGATTGGGAAATAGCCCCCAAATTGCCTAAATCCATCCGCATCACCGCCCAGAAGCACTGGCAATGTGCCTGGCATGACATACCGCATCCTTCCTATGCTTGCCGTCAGCATGATCGGCATCGGACTGGCCATCGCCGCCCCTGTGGGGGCATATTTTTGGTCCCGTGATCCTGGTCCGGCCCAGACGATGGAACGCCTGACAGCGGAACGTCTGTTGCCGGAAGATATCAACCGTCCGCACACGGTCAAAAGCCGGCTGAACAGTTTCGGACCCTCAGCGCGTACCCGCCTGAAAAAGGCGTTCCTTGCCGCGCCCCTGCCCTATCCACCGGCAGAAATCGTACTGTTGGGCCTGAAACATGAAAGATTGCTGGAATTATATGGCCGTGCGCCGGGGGATGAGCTGCGCTTTATCAAATCATACCCCTTTGCCGCCTGGACTGGCCGTTTGGGCCCGAAGCTGCGCGAAGGAGACCGTCAGATACCAGAAGGCGTTTATGGTATCGATTACCTGAACCCGAATTCTATCGCCTATGTCTCGTTGCGCATCGGCTACCCCAATGCGTTTGAACGCGCCCGCGGTCAGGAAGATGGACGCACTGAGTTAGGGGGTGATATCATGATCCATGGCAAGACCGGCGGATCTGAGGGCTGTATCGTCGTTGAGAATTCAGACATAGAAGAACTGTTCACCCTGGCCGCCGATACCGGCATTCATAACATTCGCGTCCTGCTGGCCCCAACAGATCTTCGGCGCAACCCTGCCCCGACCCATCCGGGAAACCCCTCCTGGACAGACCGTGTCTATGCCGATCTGATCCAGGAAATGGCAGAAATCCCTATGGGTAAGATACAGGTGGCCGGGGATTGATTAGCGCATACCCAGGGCGGACATATAGGTGTCCAGCAGGGCTTCTTCTTCCGCGCGATCATCCGGGTCCTTCTTGCGCAGACTGACGATCTTCCGGATGATCTTTACGTCAAAGCCATGACCCTTGGATTCTGCATAGACTTCCTTGATATCTTCAGCCAGGGCCTTCTTTTCTTCTTCCAAGCGCTCAATACGCTCAATGAACGACCGCAGGCGCGCGCCGGTGGCGGTTTGGGTCGCGTCTTCAGGACTGGTGTCATTGTCGGCGGTGGCGGCGATATCAGCCATGCGATCGGCTCCCTATTCATATCTTCGGGGTGAGGTGATGTTGGGGGGACTGTACCGGTGCGCCCCCGCTGCTTCAAGACGCAACAGCACTTTGATCAGGATCAAGGCACGCATTTTATGAACCGGCGATAACACGGCATGACACATGATCTGATCAGCCGCTATGGCGGCAACGCGCCGCGCTATACCAGCTATCCCACCGCCCCACATTTCAGTGCGGATATTGGGGAAACACCCTATCGCGCCCGCTTGGCCAGTCTGGCACCAGAGCCGATTTCGCTTTATGTCCATATCCCCTTTTGCGACACACTGTGCTGGTTTTGTGGGTGTCACACCAAAATCACGCGCCGGTATGAACCTGTCCTTGATTATGTTGATATTCTAATTCTGGAAATGGCTGAACTGGCACGCGCCGCCCCGCCCAATATGCAGATGAGCCACATGCATTGGGGCGGTGGATCGCCAACCCTGCTTACCGCCAACGATACGCTGCGCCTGGCCCGAGTCGCAAAAAATCTGTTTTCCCCCACCGAAGCATTTGAATTCGCGGTAGAGATTGATCCTAGAGAGACCGGCGAAGATCGGATCGCTGCCCTGGCAGAAGCGGGTCTGACCCGCGCCAGCATCGGTGTGCAGGATTTTGACTCCCAGGTGCAGCAGGCGATCAACCGAACCCAAAGTTTTGAAGAGACGGCCGCCGCCGCCCATAGCCTTCGAAACCATGGGGTTCAAAGCCTTAATCTGGATCTGATGTATGGCCTGCCCTATCAAACCCTAGAGCGAACCCTGCGCACCATTGAACAAGCCCTGACACTGGCACCAGATCGGGTCGCGCTGTTTGGCTATGCGCATGTCCCCTGGATGAAGAGCCATCAGCGGCTGATCCCCGAAGAGGCGCTGCCAGGCCCGCTAGAGCGCCGGGAGGCCGCCGATGCCGCTGCGGAACTGTTGATTTCTGCGGGATATCGCCAGATCGGGATTGACCATTTCGCCTTACCGGGAGACAGCCTGTCCCAGGCCAGCGATGCCGGCATGTTACGGCGAAACTTTCAGGGTTATACGACGGATCAGGCAACCACCCTGTTGCCGGTCGGGGCCAGTTCCATCGGTCGCCTGCCCGATATGTTCATTCAGAACGAACCGTCCCTGAAAAGCCATGCCCGGCGGGTGACAGAAGGGCATTTGCCAATCGCAAAAGGGGTTCTGCTGAGTATGGATGATCAATTACGCGCGGCGGTCATCGAGCGTCTGATGTGTGCCTTCTCCGTCGATCTTGCGGCAATCTGCACCCTGTTTGGCGCAGATATCGCGTGCCTTTCCGATGCCTTTCCCAGGCTGCGCGCAATGGAACAAGACGGGCTGCTGACCCATAACAGAAGCCAGATCACCGTGACCCCCGTTGGCAAGCCTTACATCCGCCAGATCGCCGCCTGCTTCGATACCTATTTCAGCCAAGGCACCGCGCGCCATTCCAGCACGGTCTGATATCGTCAGCCTCCAGGTGTTGGCAGCGTTGCCTTCACATTTTCTGGCTTGCCGACAACGACAAAGGTCAGTGCGTCCGGGTCCAGCAGATCTTTGGCCAGAGCATTCACATCCTCCAGGGTTACCGCCTCGATCAGGCCGTTCCGGGTTTCGAAATAGTCGATCGGAAATCCGAAATACTGCATGGATTCCAATTGCCCTGCAATGCGCGAAGAGTTTGTGAAGCGCAGTGGAAAGGATCCTGTGATATAGGTTTTCGCATCGGCAACCTTGTCGGCGTCCAGACCATTTTCCTTGAAGTCCGCGAAGACCTTCTTCACCAGATCAATTGTTTCCCCCACCCGCGCATTCTGGGTCCCAGCACCGCCACGCAACAGGGCGGCGTGATCCATGGACGCCATATAGCTGTACACAGAATAGGCAAGGCCTCGTTTGACACGGATTTCATCGGTCAGAACAGAGCTGAACGATCCACCCCCCAGCACATAATTCATCACCATGCCGGTATAATAGCGCGGATCATCAATCGACAGGCCGGGCTGAGCGAAGGCGATGGTGCTTTGGGGCACGTCCATATCAATCACAACCGTGCCACCTGGGGTCTTGCCATTAAAGGCCGGGACTTTGTCGGAGGCGCCGGTCTTAGGCAGTTTGCCAAAAATCTTATCCAGCATAGGGCCCAATTCTTCCGGCGTGATCGCGCCAACAACGCCAATTTTCAACTTATCGCGCGTCAAGGCATCGGCCATATAGGCCTTCATATCCGCCACCGTGATTTTAGGAACACTGGTCAATGTGCCTTCATCCGGGCGGCCATACGGGTGATCCTTGAATATCGTTTCCGCCATCGCCTTACCGGCAATCGCATCAGGGTCCGTTTGGGCCTGTTTCAACCCGATCAGAATTTGGGAACGAACGCGTTCCACCGGCTCTTCATCAAACCGGGGTTCTGTCAGGGCCAGAGAGAGAAGCTCAACAGCCTCATCCCGATATCGATTGAGGGTATAGAAACTGCCTGAAAAGGCGTCCTGTCCGGCATTGAAAGAGATGGTGATGGACTGATCCGACAATTTCCCCTGAAAGGTCTTGCTGTCATAGGGGCCAGCACCTTCATCAATCGTGCTGGCTGTCAGGCGTGCAGTGCCTTCTTTGCCGGGCTTATCATGACCTGCGCCGCCCCCTTTGAAAGAAAACTCGATCGCGGTGACAGGCACAGTCTCGTCCCGAACCAGCCAGGCCGTGATGCCCCCGGGGCTGACCACTTCCTCCACCTTTACTTCCGCAAAGGCTGGACGCAGGGCCAGCAATAGAATTAACGAAGCCAGAGTCACTAAGACGGCGACTTTTGCCATCACTGCGGTTTCGAGGGTCACAGTGGCGGTCGTTTGGGTGCCAGATTGTCTCATTGCGTGACCTCCGCATCTGATTTCGGTAACAGAATATCAACCACCTCGCCCGGTGCACCCAGCACGCGCCGTGCAACCTCATTGACTTGATCCACGGTCACCTGCCCGATTTTGTCTGGCCAGGTTTCCACATCGTCCAGGCTGTAGCCCACCGACAAGGCGCGACCAATGTTCATGGCCGGCCCGCTTAAGCTATCGCGGGCAGTCGCCGCCGAATCCTGAATACGGGTGATCGCACGGGTTACCTCATCCTGGGTAACCCCCTCTTTCAGAACCAGGTCGACTTGCGCGCGCAGGGCGGCTTCCGCTTTATCCAGGGGGACATCCTGGGCAGGGCTGACATACAGGCCCATCATACCGGGCCCCCGACCATCCCCGTCATACCAACTGCCAGCACTAATTGCGATGCCCTGATCGATGACAAGGGACCGATACAGACGGCTGGTGCTATTGCCGCCCAGGACCTGCCCCAGGACCTCCAGCGCATAAGCGTCGGCCTTATTATCCGCCTGAACCCAACTGGGGGCCTGTTTTCGGATCGACAGGCTGGGCTGGCGCACGCGGTCATCGCGATAGGTCACACGGCTGGACACCAGAAGCGGTGGCTCACGCAGGTCGGGCCGATCCGGCAGGGCTCGCGATGGAATGGCGCCATAATACTTTTTCGCCAGATCAAAGACCGCGTCGGCTTCAACATCGCCTGAAACGACCAGAATGGCATTGTTGGGTGTGTAATAGGCATTGTAGAAATCAACCGCATCCTGCACTTGCAATGCTTCGATTTCGTGCCGCCACCCAATGATTGGAACAGCATATGGATGATTGCGATAGAAGGCAGAGGCCGCCTGCTCCCGCAATATAGAGCCTGGATCATTGTCCGTGCGCATGCTTCGCTCTTCCAGAACCACCTGTTTCTCTGGAACGAATTGATCCTCTGCGATATTCAGATTCGCCATTCGATCCGATTCCAGCTTCATCACCATTTCCAATCGATCACTGGCGACAGATTGGAAATAGGCTGTGTAATCCTGACTGGTAAAGGCGTTGTCCTGGCCCCCATTGCGGGCCACGGTCGCAGAGAATTCTCCCGGAGCGACAGTATCGGTACCCTTGAACATCAGATGTTCCAGAAAATGGGCGATACCAGATTTTCCCGGCGGCTCATCCATTGCGCCAACCCGGTACCAGACCATATGGGTCACGACGGGCGCCCGGTGATTTTCCACCACAACGACCTGCATCCCATTATCCAGGACCATCTGTTTCGCATCATAAATTTCTGCCTGTGCGGACCATAAGGTCACACCCCATAACAGCATAGACGCAGTGATTGTCTTCCCAAGATTGGCTATAAAGGGGAGTCTCATTAAGCCTCCTAAACCGGTGCGACGCGGGCATCCGGAGTCATAAATAAAGGAACCCATCTGGGTCCCGGAACAGGATGTGGAGATAACATAGTGTCGACACTGCGCGTGTTCCACAGCCTGCGGTCATAAACCGGCACACTTTTCATAATTCGCAAAAATGTCGCAGAACACGATATCGAAAAGAGAAAAACTCAGAACGCCCTAGAACGGCCATTCGAAGAGTGATTTTTCACCTTCGCGGGTGATGATGGGCGTGTTTCCGTCGGTGACGGGTTGTCCAAGGGCTGAATTGCCTTGCAGACGGCGGGTTTCTTCCCCGGCGTCTACCACATCCCCGGCAGGTTCCTTGTCACGCCAGAAGACCAAGGTATCCACAAAGGATTCCTGTTCCGCGGTCAGGGCCGCCGTCTCCTGATCGACCACACGGCGTATGCTGGAATCCGCGTCCAGACCACCGGTGCGCGTCAACAGGGCGATTTCCCCCTGGCTGCTGCCGGCGCGGCGCATATCCGCTTCTGTCTCAAGGCGTCTCTGTACGGCGTCTTCACCAAACACGGCGCGCTGCGCTTCCAGCCCTGGCTTCAGGTCCTGGGTCCGCTGACCATTGGGATCTGGTGGACGCAAACCGAATTCCGGCGGCAGCGTTAAAGGTGCCCGGGTCACCACAGCAAATTCATCTGGAGTCTGACGATCCAGTCCCAGGATTTTGCCCGTTTCTCCACCACATGCTCCCAACGCAAAAAGCGAGGTCAGGATACATGCCGTGCCGACGTGACGCCGTATCTTATTAAGCCCAGCAACCATTCGTTTCCACCACTACTGCAATCACCCGTCGATTTTAACACATAAGACGTTGGATCGCATTATTTACCCTATCCTATTTAGGCTCTTTCGCTGTCCCAAACAAGCCATCGTATGCAATCAGAAAAGCCCCCACCACGATTGCGCAATCCGCTACATTGAAGGACGGCCAGTGATATCCCGCGACATGAAAGTCTAGAAAATCAACAACTGCCCCATATAACAGCCGGTCCAGCGCATTGCCAAAAGCCCCCCCGATGATCAGACCACAGGCAATGGCCATGATCCGCTTATCGGTTTTACGCAGCAGGAAATAGTATATCGCCACCGCAATCGCGATAGCCAATCCGGCCAGGATATAGGGCCCCAAACCACTGTCATTGGACAGCAGACCAAAGCTGACGCCCCGATTGTATACCAGCACCAGATTGAAAAAGGGCGTCACCTCGACAAACCGTACGCCCCCGTCGAAGACCGACAGAATCCAGGGCTTGGAGATCTGATCCAACCCAAAAATACATACTGCAAGAATTAGCCCAAGGCGCTGCATTATAGACCCGATACTTTCTAAAGGAGTTATTCCGCCGCCTGGGGCGAGGCTGAGACAGCATCCGCGCAACGTCCACAGATACCTGGTGTCTGGGGACGGCTGCCGACATCGGACAAAACCTTCCAGCAACGCTGACATTTCGCGCCATCGGCCAGCTTGAAAACAACCGCGATCCCTGGACAATCCGGCAAGGTGAACGCCCCTTCCGGCGGTGTTTCAAGGCTTAATGTGCCAGCAGACGTGATCAGAATATCGGCCAGATCCAGATCGGCAAAAGCCGCCTGATGCGCGGCATCGACATAGACCGTCGGGGCCGCATCCAGGTTGGAGCGGATGACTTTTTCCGTGCGTTTCTGTTCCAGGGCGGCCAACACAACACGTCGCACCCGACGCACTTTGCCCCACCGGGCAGCCTCAGCCTCGGGCAACAGCCAATCGTCGGACACTTGGGGCATTTGGCGCATATGTACGGACACATCCGGCCCATCGCCGTGCCGTGTCAGCCAGGCTTCCTCCGTCGTGAAGCACAGGATAGGGGCCAGCCACGCTGTCAGGCTGTTGAACAATGTATCCAGCACAGTCAATGCCGCCAGCCGGGTCGGGCTGTCCGGGGCATCACAATACAGAGAATCTTTTCGGATATCGAAGTAAAAGGCCGACAGGTCCACCGCACAGAATTCGTGAACTTCACGGAAGATCAGGGTGAAATCATAGGTTTCGATGCCCTTGCGGACGATTTTATCGATTTCCGCGACACGATGCAGGGCCCAACGCTCCAATTCCGGCATATCGGCGGGATCGACCCGCTTTTCCGGCTGGTAATAGGCCAGGCTGCCCAACAGCCAGCGCAGCGTATTGCGGAACCGCCGATAATAGTCGGTCAGCTGCTTAAGCATGCTCTCCCCGATGCGAAGGTCACCGGAATAATCTTCCGACACGACCCACAGACGCAGGATCTCCGCACCATATTTATCGTTTACAGTGGCCGGAACGACGACATTTCCCAGGGATTTGGACATTTTGCGACCGTCTTCCGCCATCACAAAACCATGGGTCAGGACGGCGTCATAGGGTGCGCGCCCCCGCGTGCCACAGCTTTCCAGCAGGCTGGAATGGAACCAGCCGCGATGCTGATCCGACCCTTCCAGATACAGGGATGCCGGCCATTGCTGGTCTTCGCGCCCTTCCAGCACAAAGGCATGGGTGGAGCCGGAGTCGAACCAGACATCGACGACGTCGCGGACCTGCTCATACTCTTCAACATTATACTCATTGCCCAGGAATCGGGACGGATCGCTGGAGAACCAGGCATCGGCCCCTTCCTCCCGGAATGCGGCAACGACACGATCCACGACCGCCTGATCCCGCAAGGGCTCCCCGGTTTCCTTGTTCACGAAGACAGGAATAGGCACACCCCAGGCCCGCTGACGGCTGATGCACCAATCCGGGCGTTCCTTGATCATGGAATGCAGCCGGGTTTTGCCCTGTTTCGGATAGAAATCCGTGTCGTCAATGGCCTGCAGCGCCACATCGCGCAAACCATGGCTTTCCATGGAAATGAACCACTGGGCCGTATTGCGGAAGATCAAGGGTGCCTTGGAGCGCCAGCTATGGGGATAGCTGTGACGCAGGCTGCCCTTGGCCAGCAAGCGTCCGACAATGGCCAGTTCCCGCATGACGGATGGATTGGCATCGCCTTCCTTGCCTTCCTGCGTGATCACGACCTTACCCGCCATCAGCGGCACGAAGTCATAGAAGCTGCCATCCTCGCCAACGGTTTGCGGGATTTCGATATTGTTCTTTTTGCCCAACTGCCAGTCATCGGCGCCGTGGCCCGGCGCGATATGGACAAAACCCGTCCCGGTATCGTCGGTTACGAAATCTGCCAGCAGGACCGGCACGTCAAACCCATAGCCATCCCCCGCTTCCGAATGATCAAACCAGGGGTGACGACAGACAGACCCTGCCACATCCGCCCCTTTCAGGGTGGATAGGATCGTGTGTTCCGTGATCTTGGCCTGTGTGCAGACCGCTTCAATCAGGGATTTGGCGATGACCAGCTTCTCCCCGACAACAGCGCCTTTAGCGCCCTCATCCACCGCATCGACCTGCATCACGACATAGTCGAAATCCTCGTGACAGGCGACCGCGCGATTGCCCGGTATCGTCCAAGGGGTCGTGGTCCAGATCACCACAGACGCCCCCGCCAAAGCAGGGGACTTTGCGGTGCTGACCGGGAACTTCACCCAGATCGTGGTGGATTTATGTTCCATATATTCGGCTTCGGCCTCAGCCAGCGCAGTTTTCTCAACTGCCGACCACCAAACAGGACGCGCGCCCTTATACAGGCTGCCCTGCATCAGAAACTTGCCGATTTCAGCCGCGATCTGCGCTTCGGCGCCATAGGCCATGGTGGTATAGGGATTATCCCAATCCCCCTGCACGCCCAGGCGTTTGAACTGAGTGCGTTGCTTGTCGATCCATTCATCGGCAAAGACGCGGCATTCCTGGCGGAATTCGACGATGGGCACATCGTCCTTGTCCAGACCCGCCGCGCGATAGCGTTCCTCGATCTTCCATTCGATGGGCAGGCCGTGGCAGTCCCAGCCTGGCACGTAGGGGGCGTCATAACCCGTCATCTGGCGAGACCGAACGATGATGTCCTTCAGGATCTTATTCAGGGCATGGCCGATATGCAGGTCCCCATTCGCATAAGGAGGACCATCATGCAGGATGAATTTCTCACGGCCCTTGCTATCGGCGCGCAGACGGTCCCACAGCTTGGTCTGGGCCCAGCGATCCAGAATTTTCGGCTCAAGATCCGGCAGCCCCGCCCGCATCGGAAATTCTGTCTGGGGCAGATTGATGGTATCTTTGTAATCGACGCTCTGTGGCGTTTCAGCGCTCATCGTTTTCAGACTCTCTGTCTTAAATCTATAGAAGGTGGACTGGGTTCAAAGGGGTCGACCGAACCAAGTGGTGGCCGCAGCAACAGCAAACCTATCCCGACGCCCGCGAGCCCCGCCCCGCGAGGGCCGGGCCGATAATTCGAGTCCCAAAAGCGCCAAAGCGCGAAAGGCTGGTGAAGCGGTGTTTCATAGCGGCGCGACTGTATGGGCTAGCCTGCCTGAAATCAAGCATCTGAATGCCGCATTGATCGCTTTGTGCCTGTTTTAGGATCGGATCATTGTTAAGCAGTCCTTAATCTATTCCTGCTATCAAAAGATCATGCGCCCCGATCTGACAAATGCCTGGAAGGAAGTCCTGCGGATGGCTCAGTTAGAATCAATATCGCTGGAAAACCTGCGGGACCGTCGGGGGGAAACGCGCCTTACAGTCGTTCTTCCGGTATTGGAGCTGGATGGACATCAATACCGGTTGATGGATTTCAGCGACCATGGCTTTCGGGCAATCGTCCCAATGGAATACCGTGTCATGGGCAGGACAGGGCGCGCTATATTACACCTGCACGCGGCCGGCTATAGCGTCCATAAGCATGTCGACTTTACAGTCGTACATGTCACACGCTCTGAAGTCGGCGTCACATATCAGACCGTTGAAACAATATCAGAAAACAGCGCCAGCTTATTTTAAAGCGACATGGAACAGGCAATCCCCCCGAATGACCCGCGCGGGCACGCGGTGCGCCAAGGCAATGCTTGGCTGATCGAAATGAACATCCAACGGAGCCTTACCCGGCGTCTCGGGAAAATGAATGCGCGCGACCACTTGACCTGCTGCGATCTCTCCGCCTGCCAGAACCAGCGGTTCGTAAAGGCCGGGCTCTTGTGCGAAAATGTAGTCTTCCCTTTGAAAATCACGGTATGTTGGGGACAGAACATCCCCGACAATCTGGCCGGTGTAAGATCCAACTGCGGCCAATGCCCGCAAGATGCCGGTTTGCGCGCCCTGTCGGATAGCGGGATCGACCGTTCCACCCCCGCCCAATTCCAGGGTGAAGCCCGCCGCCCCGGCCCGCCAGGATGCAGAGGACGAATACCACCCTTCAGCTTCCGGTCCATGACGCAGCACGAATGGCAACCCCAATGCCTCCAGAACCTTCAGACGCATGGAATTTCGGGCGTTTCCTTCAACCCAGGATGTCATTGCGAAGGGCACACAATACAAAGAGGATCCGCCTGAATGCAGGTCAATCACCATATCCGTACCGACGATCAGATGGTGTTCGATATAGAACGCAATCATTTCTGTCGGTGCCCCCACCGCCCGACCGGGAAAGCTGCGGTTCAGATTGCCACTGTCCAGGGGCGATGTTCTAAGTCCAGCCTCCGCAGCCGAGAAGTTCGCCATTGGCAAAAGTGTCAGGCGACCACATATATCTGTTGGGTCCAATGTACGGATCAAATCCGACAGGATGACCTGGCCTTCGTATTCGTCCCCGTGATTACCCGACATCAGCAAGACAGTCGGCCCAGGCTTTGGCCCGACGAAAGATACAATGGGCACAGGAATATGCCCATACGCTGATCGATGGACTGAATGAGGCACTCTGAGAAATCCCAGATTACGTCCTGGGATGGTCAAATCAACGGTGCACTGAACCGGGGAAAGGGTCATAAACTTGAATCCATCACGTTTTTATAAAGATCTCAGACAGATAGAGTAGACGTCCCAATTCTACGATTGGCAAGAGGCGCCAATCACATTGGGCAATCGTGACAGACAAAATTGTAACTTTACGGTCGGCATGGGCCGAAGCGAATAAAAATGGCATCGGATCGGTTAATGACATCAACACAAGCGCACTTATCTGATGCAGATCCAAGAATTCTGGATTTCCTGAATGCTTGGCGTGCGGCACGACGGGGAAATGAAATCGTTCCCTTGAAGAAGAACTTCGACCCTATGAGGGTCCCAACACTTTTGCAATTTATGTGGCTGTATCGCTTTGATCCCTCCAATGGCAATTATTTGTGTCGCTTGGCGGGAGAAGAAGTCAATGCGGCCTGGGGTTACAGCATTAAGGGCAAGAGCCTGGCGCAGATCGTTGGCCCCGTGGACTATCCAACGGTTCTTAAGCGCTGGCACATGATCACCAACACACCCCTTGTTCAGTATGGCACCGCCAGGGAAAGACTGACGGAACAAACCACGCAACAAGCAGAGCGGATGCTGGTTCCTCTGAAAGACACGTCCGGGGCAACGTCCTATGTATTAGGCGTCAGCCTGTATCGGTATGTGAATTTCGAACCCGTTCACATCCCGCCGTTATCAGGGAATATTGTAAGGATCGCCTGCGCGGATATCGGATAGCGCTGCTCTAACCCGCCGCCCGAACAGGTTCACCCTCCCGCTGTTTGGTTTCCCAATCCGGTGCAATCCAAACCGGCGCGTTTGACGCAGGCAATGGGTCGCGCCCCCGAAGCAAATCCGCTGCCTTTTCTCCCACCATAATGGTTGGTGCATTCAAATTTCCATTGGGAATTGTTGGAAAGATCGAGCTATCCACGATGCGCAGGGCTTCAATACCGATCACGCGACAATCCGTATCGATAACAGCGGTAGGATCGTCTTTCGCGCCCATTTTACACGTGCAGGACGGATGATACGCGCTTTCAGCATTTTCCCTGATCCAGGCATCGATCTCCTTATCCCCGGCGATCGCTTCGCCTGGTTGGATTTCTGACCCCCGGAAATCATCCATTGCTGGTTGCGCCATAATCTCCCTGGTTAATCGAATGCAGGCGCGGAACGCCTCAATATCTTCCTGTTCTGTCATATAGTTATACAGGATCTCCGGCTTTGCGGCCGGGTCCGGGGATGTGATGTGAATATGTCCCCGGCTCTTGGGCTTGTTTGGCCCGACATGAACCTGAAAACCATGCCCGTCAAAGGAGGCTTTGCCGTCATAACGCATTGCGGCTGGCAGGAAATGATATTGCAGATCCGGTGACTTCAGCCCTGGTTTTGATCGGATAAAGGCACAGGATTCAAAATGATTGGTCGCCCCCAGCCCGGATTTGAAAAAGAACCAGCGCGCCCCGATCATGAACTTGCTGAACGGATCCAGTTTTCCATTCAGTGTGATGGGCTTTTTACTGCGGAACTGGAAATAGACTTCCAGATGATCCTGCAAATTACCCCCGACGCCCGGCAGGTCATGCACGACATCCACGCCAGCCTTCTTCAGAACATCGGCGGGGCCGATCCCTGACAGTTGAAGTATTTGTGGCGACCCGACCGACCCGGCGCTTAGGATGACTTCCCGATTGGCCCGCGCCTCTGTCACCTTGCCATTGACCTGATAGCGGATGCCAACGGCCTTCTTACCCTCCAGCAGGATTTTTTCTGTCAGGGCTTTCGTTACAACGGTCAGATTTGGGCGGCCCATGGCAGGTTTCAAATAGGCATTGGCTGTCGACCAGCGAACGCCATCCTTCACTGTCATATGCATCCGGCCAAAGCCTTCTTGCCGATAGCCGTTATAGTCTTCCGTCTTGCCATAGCCAGCCTGCTCCCCCGCCTCAATCCAGGCGCGATAGAGCGGGTTTTTCATATTATTTCCATTGCAGGTCGATAAAGGGCCATCCGTGCCGCGATAGGCATCCTGCGGGCGATCGTCCGGGTCCGACCATGTTTCCGCCCGCTGAAAATAGGGCAGGCAGTGGCGATAGGCCCAGCCTTTAGCGCCCTGCTCTTCCCATTCATCAAAATCACAGGCATGCCCGCGCACATAGACCAGACCATTGATGGAAGAAGAGCCCCCCAGCACCTTTCCACGAGGCGTGTGCATCAGACGATTATTCAGTCCTGGTTCAGGTTGGCTTTCAAAGAACCAGTTGAACTTTTTCATATTCATTGGGATCGACAGTGCCGTTGGCATCTGAATAAAGATCGAAGAATCACTGCCGCCTGCTTCGATCAGCAGGACCCGCACATCAGACTCCTCAGTCAGGCGCGCCGCCAGCACACATCCGGCCGACCCGGCCCCCACAATGATGAAGTCATACGTCTGATTTTCCGGCATGTCCGTTCCCCTTTGTCACACCCTACGGGTTTGGGTCATCGCAACCCGATCGTCAAGGATGGCGAAAGGTGCGCACACAGAAAAAGTTAATCGGTGTTTTACATTTCGGAAAATCCGCTAGAGCATATCAGTCAGACCACGTTGGGGAGAAGTGTTCATGCGATTTGCCATATCTGTATCTATTCAATTCAACACCCTGGGCCTTGCCTTGGGATCTCTGTGATTGGGGATACTGTTATGACTGATGCTGTTCGCCGCCCCTCCCTCAGGGCCTGGGCTGCCTTTGCACTGGGATGCCTTTGTTTCGGCTATGCCTTCACACAACGTGTTGCCCCCAGCGTCATGACCGAAGACCTGATGCGCGCTTTCGCCGTTGGTGGCGGAGCACTGGGATCGCTGAGCGCATTCTATTTTTATGCCTATGCAGGCATGCAGATGCCGGTTGGTGTTCTGATGGATCGTTTTGGCCCCAGAAAATTGCTCAGCGGGGCCATGACGCTGTGTTTGATCGGCAGCCTTATCTTTGCCCTGGCCCACAGCCTGGGCATAGCCTCAATCGGGCGCGCAATTATCGGCGCTTCGGTTGCCTGTGGGTATGTCGGTACGATGAGCATTGCAGCCGCCTGGTTTCCGGCCCGCCGCTTCAGCATGCTGATTGGCATATTGCAAAGCGTTGGCATGACCGGGGCGATGGTCGGGCAAGCACCACTCAGCTTCTTCGTCTCGTCTTATGGATGGCGGGAAACGATCATCAGCCTTGGGGTGATCGGCGCTATCCTGGCGGTTCTGATCTTTTTTGTGGTCGCTGAGATTCCCAGATCCAAACCCCAACCTGTTACCGGAAAGCCTGCCACAGGAGGGGGGGCATTTCAGGATGTCCTGTCCCGCCGCGACAGTTGGGCCTGCGCGATATTGGGATTCACGTTGGCCGCGCCCATGCTGTCCTTTGCAGGCCTTTGGGCGGTTCCATGGCTGGTTCAAACACAAGGATTTACAAAGGCCGATGCCGCTGCCTGTACATCCCTGATTTTCCTGGGATGGGCCTGTGTGGGGCCCGCCCTTGGCATCATGACAGAGAAAATCGGACGCCGGAAACCCATCCTGTATGCCGGGTTCATTATGGGCGCACTGTCATTGGCAATCATGATTTATGTCCCAAATCTGTCGCCTACCGTGTTGGGGGTTCTATTCTTCCTTAACGGCGTTAGCGGCTGCACGATGATCTTATCTTTCACCTGTGTGCGCGAAACAAACCGACCCAGCCGAATGGGGGCCGGGCTTGGCTTTGTGAATATGGCTGTTGTGGGATCAGGCGCGCTGTTCCAACCGCTGCTTGGATTCATCCTGGATTTGCGATGGACCGGCCTGGAAGAAAATGGGGCCCGCATCTATGAAAATGCGGCCTATGTCACCGCTTTCTCAATGCTGATCCTGGCTTATGCCATTGGTTTTATTGCCTGCATCCTATTGCGAGAGACGCATTGCAAACAGCTTGTCCAAGAATAACCGGGATCGTTTAGAGCCTAAGACGCGACAGAGAAGCTCTCGCCACAGCCGCAGCGCGCGGTTTCGTTTGGATTACGGAAGGTAAACCCAGACTGAAGCTTGGATTCCTCGTAATCAATTTCCGCCCCGATCAGAAACATCGTTGCCGCCGGATCGATCAGCACCTTGGCACCATCGACATCGACTTCTTCCTCAAACTGTTTCTTATCCTTGGCATATTCGACAACGTAAGACAGGCCGGAGCAGCCCTTGGAGGATACACCAATCCGCAGGCCGATCACGCCGTCACCACCCTTTTCCATCAAACTGCGCACCCGTTCAGCGGCAGTATCGGTCAGGGTCACTATGGCTTTTCCAGTCCCAAACATATCAGTTCCTCGCATTCCTATAACGCACTGTACACTATATCATAACGCTGTCAGAAGAAATCCAGTGCCATTTTGGCATCTTCCGACATCATTTCCGGGCGCCAGGGTGGCGTCCAGGTCAGGGTAACACACACCACCCCGATACCTTCAACCGCCGCGACGGCATCGGCAACCTGTTGCGGCATCTCGCCCGCCACGGGACAAGCCGGGGCGGTCAGGGTCATGGTGATGTCGCAATCCCCTTTTTCATCCACCTCACAGGCATAGATCAGGCCCAGATCATAGATATTCACCGGGATTTCCGGATCATGGACCGTGCGCAAGGCCGCTTCTACCGCATCCGGGCTGGCAACAGCGGTGCCCTCTGGCAGAATATCACCTGACAGGGCCTGCATGCCCTCTTCAGCCTGTTTCTCGCCAAAGCCGCCCAGATAGGGATGCGCAAAATCCGCCCCCGTCTGTGGGGCCGGGGCGACTTCCAGCCGGTCTCGTTCGTTGGTACGGTCGTCCATATCGATCTTCCTATCCAAAAATCGCGTTCACTTTTTCCAAGGCCTGGGCCAAGGCATCTATTTCGCTGCGGGTATTGTACATGCCCAAAGAGGCACGAGCGGTGCCCACAACCCCCAAACGATGCATCAGGGGTTCGGCGCAATGATGTCCGGCCCGAACGGCAACGCCCTGTTGGTCGATGATTGTCGCAATGTCATGCGGATGTGCTTCGCCCATCACAAATGAAATCACCGCAGTTTTGTTAGGTGCCGTGCCAACCACGCGCAATCCATCAATAGAAGCCAGCCGCTGCATGGCATAGGTCAACAAGTCGTGCTCATGGGCAGCCACACGCTCAATTCCAACCCCGGTCAAATATTGAATGGACGCGCCAAGCCCGATGGCTTCGACAATAGGCGGTGTTCCGGCCTCAAATTTTGATGGCAATTCAGCCCAGGTCGATTTTTCAAAGGTAACGGACGAAATCATATCCCCGCCCCCCAGAAAGGGCGGCATGGCCTCCAACAGCGCTTCCTTGCCATACAGAACACCAATGCCTGTCGGGCCATACAGTTTGTGGCCCGTAAAGGCATAGAAATCGCAATCCAGATCCTGCATATCAACAGACATATGCATCACGGCCTGGCTGCCATCAAACAGCACTTTCGCTCCAACGGAATGGGCCATTTCCACAATTTTCTTTGCAGGCGTGATCGTACCCAAAACGTTGGACACATGGGTAACCGCCACCAGCTTCACGCTGTCATCCAGCATGTCGGCATAGGCATCCATGCGGAATTCGCCTTCATCGGTGATCGGCACGACCTTCAGCGCAACACCGGTGGCATCCCGTAACAACTGCCAGGGGACAATATTGGAATGGTGTTCCATCTCCGATATCAGAACCGTATCTCCTGCTTTCAGGATACCCCGACCATAGGAATACGCGACCAGATTAATGGCCTCGCTGGCATTCTTAGTGAAAATGATTTCCCGCTCGCTTTTGGCATTCAGAAAGCCGCGGATAATCTCTCGCGCGCCCTCATAGGCCGCCGTGGTGCGTTCCGAAAAGTCATAGGCCCCGCGATGCACATTGGCATAGCATTCCTCAAAAGACGCACGCATCGCCTCAATCATCGCCCGGGGCTTTTGCGCCGATGCGCCACTGTCCAAATAGACCAGCGGTTTACCATGGACGGTTTGGCTGAGGATCGGGAAATCCGCGCGAACAGCCTCGACATCATAGGCCAGGTCATCTGTCAGTCGGATTGCGGCGTCGTTCATACCAAATCTCCTTCCAACCGATGGGCCAGCGCGTCACGGAAGACATCCCGAATTGCCGGTCGGGCGATATGTTCTACCGCCTCAATCAGGAAAGATTGCGTCAACAAGGCACGCGCCTGAGCCTCTGGAATGCCGCGCGCACGAAGATAGAACAACTGGTCTTCATCCAGGGCGCCAACGGTTGCGCCATGGGCGCATTGCACATCATCGGCATAAATTTCCAATTCCGGCTTGGCATCGACCTCTGCCTGACCGGATAACAGCAAGGCCTTGTGTTGCTGTTGACCATCCGTCCCCTGAGCGCCTTCCCGCACCAGGACCTTGCCCTGGAAAACGCCGCGGGACCGGTCATCCAACACACCCCGGAAAAATTGTCGACTGGTGGCATTTTCTGCGACATGGGTGACAAAGGTCGTCGTATCGATCAGGGCATCGCCTGTTCCAAAATAAGCCCCGGACAAGGCAGCTTCGCCTCGTTCTCCGGCCATGGTTAAGCGTACTTCCCGCCGGGCCAGGCCCTTGCCGATCGACAGGATAAAGGAATCCAGCACCGCCCCTTTTGACACACCGATATCGGCAAGGCCGATCTGAGATGACCCCGCCTTTTCCATCAATGCGGAATACAGGCCCAGTCTGGAATTTTCACCCAGACTGACGCCCAGGCTTGGCACCGTAAATCCATTACCGCTGGCGGTCACATGGCTTTCCACAACGGTTGCCTCAGCCCCCTTGTCCAGCGTGATCGTCACTCGCGCCGCATGGGCGATGGCCGCATCGGCATCTGCCCCCCATGTGATATGATGGATATGGATGGGGGCCTCAATCACCTTGCCCGCATCAACCCGAAGGGTCAGTTCCTCCTGTGTCAGCGCGTCGCTCAACCGATCCGTAAAGCCATCACCATAGGCTTCAGAGGCCGGTCCAGCCTCCAGCGACAGGCCCATTGGCAGATGATCCAATGCGGACAGATCCCGATCCAGGAAACCGTTGACCAGAACAATATTGATCGCGCCCTCAATCTTAAGGGCCGCATCGGGTATCGCTGTCACGCCATGGCTGTCTTCCGCCAGCCAGACCGACCAGCCGAATTTATCCAGCCGTTTCAGGTCGGTATATTTCCATGCTTCCGCCTTGCGGGTAGGCAGCGCCTCCTTAGGGTCAAACCGCCCGGAGTCGCCCCGCTGGCGCAGCAGATCTTGCAGCAGGTTATCCGTCATGCCGCTTCATCCTCATAGGCTGCGTAACCGGTCTTCTCCAATTCCTGCGCAAGCTCTTTACCACCGGTCTTCACAATCCGACCAGCGGACAGAACATGCACCTTGTCCGGCACGATATAGTCCAAAAGCCGCTGATAATGAGTAATCACCAGGAACGAACGATCCGCGCTGCGCAGCGCATTGACGCCATCGGATACCAGCTTCAGGGCATCGATATCCAGCCCGCTGTCGGTTTCATCCAGGATTGCCATGCGCGGCTCCAGGATGGCCATTTGCAGCGTCTCATTGCGCTTCTTTTCCCCGCCGGAAAAGCCGACATTGACCGGCCGTTTCAGCATATCATCTGGGATATTCAACTCTTTCGCCTTTTTGCGCAGCGCCTTCACGAATTCCAACGCATCCAGTTCAGCCTCACCCAGATGCTTCCGGCGCGCATTCAGGGCGTGTTTCAGAAAGGTCGTATTGGCAACACCGGGCAGTTCTACCGGATATTGAAAGGCCAGGAACACCCCTTCACAGGCGCGCTCTTCCGGGGCCATCTCCAGCAGGTTCTTGCCCTGATAGGTGACCGATCCACCGGTCACTTCGTATCCTGGGCGACCCGCCAGAACATAAGACAGGGTCGATTTACCTGAGCCATTGGGGCCCATGATCGCGTGCACTTCACCCGGTTGAATATCCAGGTTGATCCCTTTCAGGATTTCCTTGCCACAGACAGTCGCGTTCAAATTTTCAATCTTCAACAATGACATTACCGTTCTTTCCATTCCTCAAAAGACTCACCGTCTCCCCGGACTTGATCCGGGGTCCAGAGCGCCACGCTGGCTTCCTGCATTTGGCTCTGGATTCCCGCCTGCGCGGGAATGACGTATTAACTTCTCTCGACTTATCCAACGCTGCCTTCCAGTGAAATGCCGATCAGCTTTTGTGCCTCAACGGCAAATTCCATAGGCAGGGTCTGCATCACTTCCTTACAGAAACCATTGACGATCAGCGCCACGGCCTCTTCCTCGCCGATCCCACGGGACAGACAATAAAACAGCTGATCCTCGCTGATCCGGCTGGTCGTTGCCTCATGTTCCAATTGCGCCGAGGGATTGCGGCTTTCGATATAGGGGATGGTATGCGCCCCGCATTTGTCGCCAATTAAAAGGCTGTCGCACTGGGTGAAATTCCGCGCACCACTGGCATTGGGCAAGACCCGCACCAGCCCGCGATAGGTCTGATCCGCACGCCCGGCCGAAATCCCCTTTGAGATGATACGCGACCGGGTGTTTTTGCCGATATGGATCATCTTCGTACCGGTATCGGCCTGCTGACAATTATTCGTGATCGCAACGGAATAGAATTCCCCGACCGAATTGTCGCCTTGCAGAATGCAGCTTGGATATTTCCAGGTGACCGCAGAACCGGTTTCGACCTGGGTCCAGCTGATTTTGGAATTGCGCCCGCGACAGGCACCGCGCTTGGTCACGAAATTAAAGATCCCGCCCTTGCCGTTCACATCTCCGGGATACCAGTTCTGCACCGTCGAATATTTGATTTCCGCATCGTCCAGCGTGATCAATTCCACCACGGCGGCATGCAGTTGATTTTCATCGCGCATCGGCGCGGTACACCCTTCCAGATAGCTGACATAAGATCCTTCGTCAGCAATGATCAGGGTGCGTTCAAACTGCCCGGTTTCCTGGGCGTTGATGCGGAAATAGGTGGACAATTCCATCGGGCATTTCACGCCCTTGGGGATGTACACAAAGCTGCCATCGGTAAACACAGCGGCATTCAGACAGGCATGTTTGTTATCGGAATACGGTACGACAGAGCCCAGATATTTCTTCACAAGGTCTGGATGCGTTTTCACCGCTTCTGAGATGGAACAAAAGACAATACCGTGTGATTCCAGCTCTTTGCGATAGGTCGTCGCAACCGATACGCTGTCAAAAACAGCATCCACGGCAACCCGGGGTGCACCTTCAACACCGGCCAGAACCTCTTGTTCCTTCAACGGAATGCCCAGCTTGGCATAGGTTTCCAGTAGCTTCGGGTCAACCTCATCCAGCGATTTCGGGCCGTCCTTCTTCGGGGCGGCATAGTAGTAGACATCCTGATAATCAATCTGCGGCACATCGGGCTTCTGCCAGCCGGGTTCCGGCATATCCTGCCACAGCGCAAAAGCCTTCAGCCGCCATTCCAGAAGCCATTCGGGTTCTTCCTTTTTGGCGGAAATCAGGCGCACGATGTCTTCGTTCAAGCCCTTGGGCGCGAAATCCATCTCAATATCTGTTGAGAAGCCATAGCGGTACTTTTCCGCTTCCAGGGCGCTTACGCGTTCAACTGTGTCTGTCGTAGCCATGATAAATTACCGTCCTACTGTCGCCAGCCCGGAAGCGGGCGCATCTTCAAAATGTCGGATCATGCCACTGTCACTGATCAAATCCGCCAGACTTACATTGTCCAAAGCCGACTTCACGGCCAGGTTGATGCGGTTCCACCCCCCCGCCATCGGGCACAGGCTTTCCACCGCACAATTATCATCCGACCCGTCTACACAGGCCGTCAGCGCGACCGGTCCGTCCAGGGCCGTAATAATCTCTGAAACGCTGATTTCCTGTGTGGGGCGGGACAGGACATAGCCCCCCAACGCCCCGCGTGTCGCCGCCAAAACGCCTGCTTTAGACAGGGATTTCAATATTTTGGCAACTGTTGGTGCAGGCAGCGTCGTGCGATCAGCCAATTCCGGGGCTGTGCATAACACATTGGGTTGCTGGGCCATATAGCTCAACAAAACCACACCATAATCTGTCATTCGTGACAGGCGAAACACACTGAAAACCTTTCGCTTTCTCATACTGGACTAAATAAGTCCTGTTTCTAGATGTAGCGGAAAAGGTCGTCTTTGCAAGGCCTGAAATGGGATTTGGGAAATTTATTCCGCTGCTGCGCCGGCCCCCAGGGCCTCGTGTGAGGTACCCACATCCGCAATTGCGATTTCATAGTCTTCGCTGTGCGCCAGAACGCCGGTCGGCGTGGTCAACAGGATGCCATAGGCCGCCGGTTCATCCACCGAAAGTGATACATCCATCGAATCCATATTCATCGGCATCTGGTGACAGGGACTTTTGAATATGTTGAACGGAACACCGCGATGAGACCCAGAAATCGTGCGATGCACATGGCCCGCCACAAGATGCTTCACACAATTGAAACGCCCGATTACGTCATACAGGGCCGGACCATTCTTTAACTTGATGGCATCCATGCCGGGAAACCCGATATCGTGGGGCGGATGATGCAGGAACAGCAGCACGGGTCGATCCCCGGCTTCCCTTAACTGCCCCTGCAGCCACTCCAGCCGCGCCGGACACAGATAGCCACTATACGTTTCCGGAAATTCATAGGGGGGTGCATTCAATGTGTCTAGAAAGACCAGACGCCAATCCCCAACATCCAGCACGCTTTGGACAAAGCCATTTGGGTCCACGGACACGTCAGGGAAGCAGGACAGGAATGTTTCTCGGGAATCGTGATTGCCGATCAACAGGCTGACGGGAATATGCGTCCGGTCCAACAGTTCCGCCAGGCGCAGATAAGAGTCTGCATCCCCCCGATGGGTTAAGTCGCCGGTACAGACAATACGGTCTGCATCTGGATGAATTTTGGTCGCATGGTCAATACCAGCAGCAAGACGCGCATAGGGATCCAGACCAATGATCGTCTTGCCGATGGGCAGGATGTGCAAATCCGTGAACACAATAATCTTCGACATGCCCGATCCTTAAGAAGCCTCTGTCTAAATCACACAAACAACCCTGCCAAACACACCGACATCTGGCGAGTGAAGATTGTAAGACGATGCGGACAGCAACACCAATCGGACAAAAAGAAAGGGCGGCGCCATTGGCACCGCCCCTCTTCACCGCTGCGCGGTACCGGTCTTAAGGATTACTCCCCAAGATCGGTTCGCGCGGCGTTAGGATGCGCGCAAATTCACCGCCTTCGGGCCGCGACGGTCGGCTTCGACCTCGAATTCCACGGCTTGGCCATCGCTCAGCGTGTCCATGCCGGAAGCCTGAACAGCAGTGATGTGAACGAAAACGTCCTTTTCGCCGCTATCTGGTGTGATGAAGCCGAAACCTTTGGTGGTGTTGAAAAATTTGACGGTGCCTTTGGCCATTTTCTCGTAGTCCTACTTGTTTGATTCGCTGGTCGGCCTTCCTTCATTGAAAGACCAAACCCGATATGCATTCCCGGACCGCGCTCGTGCGGAACCGGGGCGAGTCGCCCTGATTAGGATTTTTTGAGGAAGGTAGTCTCTAGCACGGTCGCAAGCGAAAGCTTAGTATCGTCTCTAAAGTCAAACATCACTCGCAAACCAGGTGCGGGGTCATCACGAGGCGGACCATGCGCCGGAACCATACGGAATGCAAGGGGAATCTTGCGTTCCTGCTGTTTGCTGCGCGGAACAGCCCGATTTTTGTAACGGTTTGCCCACACAAGCCCTGGCAGTATTAACCATAATTCCCAAACAATGACCTATTTGTCAGAATACTGACCAAATCGGATCAAATGTAAATTGGCTGTCAAAGGGGTCAGGTTTCTTCCGGCACGCGCAAGCGAATGCCATCCAGCGCATCGGTTACGCGAATTTGACAGGTCAGGCGGGATGTCTTGGTCAGACCAAACGCCAAATCCAACATGTCTTCTTCATCTTCACTGGGCGGATCAAGCTTTTCATACCAATCCTGATCTTCAACGACCATATGACAGGTTGCGCAGGCCAGGGACCCTTCACAGGCCGCCTCGATCTCAACATCATTCTCGACAGCGGTTTCCATGACCGACAGGCCAGCTTTCGCATCAACAATGGTCTCGCTGCCGTCGCGGTGAATAAAGGTGATTTTTGGCATCCCGGTTTCCTTACGCCTGACTATTCTTCGCTAACGCGGTTATTTGGGATAAAGCCCCGGTGAAGTCAATCGCCTAACTCAGGCCGGGCTATTTCTTGCTTACAGCCGCCAACAGCATTTCAGCCGCAGCCGCGATGTCATTCTCTGTGGTAAACCGGCCCAGTCCGATACGCAGGCCTGCTGCAACCTTGGCCGGATCGTGGCCCAGCGCCTGCAGAACATGACTGGCGGCCTGCGCCCCGGAAGAACAGGCTGAGCCACTGGAAACCGACAATCCATCCAATGCAGCCAGCAATTCACTGCTCTCCACCCCCGGCACGGTGATGTTCAGATTGCCCGGAAGGCGTTGATCCATATCCCCATTCAAACTTAAATCCGCATCAGACTGTTGCAGCAGGTCCCACAACCGGTTGCGCATCCGGGTCAGTCTTTCAGCCTCCTGCCCCATTTCGGATTTGGCGATATCTGCCGCCGCGCCCAACCCAATGCAAAGGGGAACGGGCAAGGTGCCGGACCGCAAGCCCCGTTCCTGGCCCCCACCATCCATCAACGGGTCCAGTTCCACCTTCGGTTTGCGGCCCCGTACATACAGCGCGCCAACTCCCTTGGGTCCATAGATCTTATGGCCGGAAATACTCATCATGTCGATGCAGATAGCATCAACATCCAGCGGGTACTTCCCGAAAGCCTGTGCCGCATCGGTATGAAACCACGCGCCGCACTCCCGCACCATCGCACCGATATCGGCCAGGGGTTGGATCACCCCGATCTCATTATTCGCCGCCATGACAGATACAATCGCAACCCGGTCATCCAGCGCCTCTTTCAGGGTCGAAAGATCCAGCAATCCATTCTTCTGAATAGGTAAAATCTTAACGTTAAAGCCTTCCCGGCTTAACCGTGCGGTGCTTTCAAGGACGCATTTATGCTCACTGGCCAGCGTGATTACCGTGTCGCGACCGTCCGCCTGCCGTCGATGCCGGGCTGCGCCCTTAATCGCAAGATTGTTGGATTCTGTCGCACCGGACGTGAAAATGATGTCCCTTGGCTTTGCCCCGATCAGGGCTGCTACCTGCCCGCGCGCCGTCTCCACGGCGGCTTCCGCCTCCCAACCATGTCGATGATCTGCAGAATGAGGATTCCCAAAAATATCGCTGAAATAGGGCATCATACGATCCACGACACGGGGATCACACGGCGTTGTCGCCTGATAATCCAGATAGATCGGGCGATTTGGTCGATTGACAGTCATTATACGATCCTATCCCGCCACCTGGCCTGCATGGGGGGGGTCCTTCGGCAGCAACCGTTCCGCCATCGCAAGATAAGCGTTCACAAAAGCGTCTATATCATCTCCCGTGGTGCGCCATCCCAGACTGATCCGGATCGCTGACCCGGCGATATCGGCAGGTAATCCCATTGCCGTCAGGACAGGACTGCTTTTCACCTTACCAGAAGAGCAGGCCGATCCGGCGCTGACACAGAACCCCGCCAGATCCAGGCTAATGACTTGCTTTTCAGCGGGCGCGCCAGGCAACGACAGGCAAGATGTATTTGCAACACGTGGAAGACCAGCCCCAATGATCCGAAGCCCCGCACAATTCTGTGCAAGCCGATGTTCCATGTGGTCCCGCAGTCCTGAAAGGCGCTTTTGTTCCGGTGCCATATGATCCAGAACCCATTCTGCCGCCGCCCCGAAACCAGCGATGCCGGCGACATTTTCTGTGCCGCCCCGTCGCCCCTTTTCCTGACCACCGCCCTTTGTCTGCGCGGTAAGGGCAAGACCTTCATTAAAAACCAACGCCCCCACGCCGGTTGGCCCACCAATCTTATGGGCGCTGAGGCTGAGTGCTGCGAGGCCAAGGGCGCGTATGTCAAAAGGAAGCCGCCCGGCGGCCTGAACCGCATCAACATGCAACAGCGCCCCTGCCGCCTTCACAATTTCTGCGATTTCTTCAATCGGTTGGATCAGCCCCGTTTCATTGTTAACCGCCATAACCGATACCAGATCCCCATCGCACACAGACTGTCGCAAGGCGTTCAAATCTATCACGCCCTGCCCTGTGGCAGGTAAAACCACGGCGTCGGGGACGGCGTTTAGTACGCTGTCATGTTCTATTGATGAGACCAGAACGCGGTGACGGGGAAGCCCCCGCAGGGCCAGGACATTTGCCTCACTGGCGCCAGACGTAAACACAACCGCGCCTGGGCGCGCCCCAACCAGGGCTGCAACCTGACGCCGCGCCTTTTCTATCAGGGCCCGTGCGGCCCGCCCCGCGCCATGTATGGATGACGGATTACCGCCAACAGCGATGGCGTTCCCGACGGCATCGGCTGCAACCGGTAAAACCGGGCTGGTGGCATTATAATCCAGATATATTTGCTGAGTTTGCATAAGGCATTTTTCGCATGCCTTTGACCTTAAGAAAAGGATGCTGACGACAGATCAACCAGCCCTGCTTTAGCGGCTATGCCCAACCATTGACTGGGGCCGTTGCTCTGGACTGAGGATATGCCCCTCGCAGACATCTTCCAGGCTGACCGATGACAGCGCCGCATCCATTTGAATCGTCAACATTTCCCATAAGGCATGGGTCGCACATCGTTGATTTCCAGGCATGCACTGATGCGGTGAACTGGGGGAACAGCGAACCGGGCGCGCGGAATCATCCACGGATTTTATGATGGTGGATATCAGAATAGTCGAGGCAGGAGCCGCCAACATATAGCCGCCGCCCGGCCCCCGCACACTTTTCACGACACCACCCTTTTTCAGCTTCGCGAAAAGCTGTTCCAGATAGGATAAAGAAATGTCCTGGCGCTCCGCTATATCTGCAAGTGGCACTGGTTGACCGGCGCTCATGCTGGTCAAATCCACAATAGCCATTACGGCATAGCGCCCTTTTGTCGATATCTTCACACCAAACCTCCAAACCCTGATTTTTGTAAAAACCAACAGGGCTGATCCCATGACAAGGGAGGCGCGACATCTGCACAGCACACAACAGTGCACGCCATACCCGTAAGTCTGTAAGCACTGTTAAACAAATATACGTTTGGGATACCCCTCGTAGATCAATACGAGGGGAGATTAAGGCTGGATCACATCAGTAACATTATTGTCGAAAATCTCATTTTTTCGCGGAACGCGCAGAATCATCTGGGGCATCATCAGCGCCAAAAGAAAAATTCGGGCGCTGTTCTGCATCCGTCAAACGACTTTCCAGATCACCAACCTGTGCTTTCAGCACATCCACTTGCGCCATCAAGGCTTCTATGGCGCGGGCGGCGGGATCTGGCAAATCTCCCAGCGGTGTCCCATAGGGCGCAAAGCTGGAATCCGCGCGATTGGCCTGGCCAGCAATAGGCTTTGCTGGAATACCGACCATGGTTGCCATTTCCGCAACATTCTTGATCACAACAGCATTTGCCCCGATACGGGCACAGCGGCCCACCGTGATTGGACCCAGAATTTGAGCACCGGACCCGACAATCACATTGTCACCCAGTGTAGGGTGACGCTTCTGGCAGCGCTGACCGTCCGAATTTTCAGACGGGGAAACACCGCCCAATGTCACATCATGGTATAGGGTAACATTGTTGCCTATTTCCGCTGTCTCCCCGATCACAACGCCCATACCGTGGTCGATGAAGAAGCCGTGACCAATCTTTGCCCCGGGATGGATTTCAATACCGGTGAACAACCGGGCGACCTGGGATACGAAACGGGCGAAGAAAAACCACTGGCGCTGATACAACCAATGGGCCACGCGATACAGGATGATGGCGTGAAATGCCGGATACAACAGCGCAACTTCCAACCGCGACCGGGCGGCCGGATCACGGGAAATCATTGCATCAATATCGGACTTCAAAGTTTTAAACATCGCATCACCCGCTTGGTTAGGGTATTCATTCATCCCGCCGAAAAAGCCTAAGGCCGCCTGTTTCCGCCGGAATGAAACCATAAAGTCGCTCTTTAAAGACACGACTTCACGCCTTAGATATACTGCCTGTTTCGTCAGCGTCAAGCGACGCCCAGAACACAACACCGCGATAACGCTTGTATCTCAAGGTCTTGACGTTTACAGCCAATGGCTTGGTAACAACAGTTTTTCCATCCTCTCACTTCTACCGGGGATTCTTTATGCCTGAAGTTACAATTAACGGTCCAGAAGGTCGCCTTGAAGGGCGTTACACCCACGGAACCGACAGCAATGCGCCCATCGCCCTGTTCCTGCACCCGCACCCACAGCATGGCGGCACGATGAACAATCGTATCGTCTATGAAATGTATCATACTTTTGCCAAGCGCGGGTTTTCGTGTTTGCGCTTCAATTTTCGGGGGGTTGGGCGATCGCAAGGCGTGTTCTCCCGGGGCGAAGGCGAGTTGTCCGATGCAGCGACGGCATTAGACTGGCTGCAGACCTATAATGAAAACGCTCGCGATTGCTGGATTGCCGGATTTTCCTTCGGGGCTTGGATTGCGATGCAATTGCTGATGCGCCGACCGGAAATCAATGGGTTCATTTCCATCGCGCCGCCTGCCAATCAATATGACTTCACCTTCCTGGCACCCTGCCCCTCTTCCGGGTTGATTTTGCAGGGTGATGACGATGACATCGTCCCCCATGAAACGGTTGGCAAGCTGGTGGACAAGTTGCGGGCGCAAAAGGGCATCACGATCGATTACGAAGTCATGCCCGACACGAATCATTTCTTCACCGGTAAAGTCGATGATCTGAAGGACAGCGTCAGCACCTATCTGGATAAACGCCTCAGCAACGGCCCTTTCTAAGGTTTTGACACGAAGCGACCCCCCGTCAAAGGGGCTTTAACGCCAGTTGTCATTGGGAAACTGATCGGCAGCCCCTGGCGGCTGCGTACGGCCATATAGGCGAAAGCCTGTGCCTCCAGCACATCCCCGTTCCAGCCAACGGCCTCAACAGATTGCACGGGCAGGTTCAGGTGGTCAGCCATGCCTGTCATAAAGGTTGGATTATGACGCCCCCCGCCGGTGACCAGGATTCGAACCGGCCGGACCGGCAGCAACTCGATACCTCTAGCCACGCTTTCAATTGTAAAGGCAGCCAGGGTCGCTGCACCATCCTGAAGAGACAAATCCGCCACAGGGCCGGGGTCAAACGCATTGCGGTCCAGCGATTTCGGGTAAGGCTGATCAAAATAGGGATTGCCCATCAACTGATCCAGCGCACCAGCATTCACCGATCCTGAACCGGATATCCGGCCATTTTCATCCATGTGGCCCGCACCATTTCGACTGATCCAATCATCCAACAAGGCGCTGGCAGGACCAGTATCAAAAGCAATGGGATCGCTGTCGGGGCCTTCAAGGAAGGTGATATTGCCGACACCACCCAGATTCAGGATTGCCACAGGCATTTCCAGGGATTTTGCAAGGGCGCGATGATAGACCGGTGCTAAAGGGGCCCCCTGTCCGCCTGCCGCCACATCCGTGCGCCGAAAATCATAGACTGTATCGATCCCCACAGCCTTTGCCAGCCGCCCCCCCAGCCCCAATTGCCAGGTCCATCCCAGATCAATGCGATGATTGATGGTCTGACCGTGGAACCCAATCACATCAATGCAAGGGGCCGATAGCCCGGCCTGATCCAGCAAACGGGTTACTGCAACAGCATGCAGGTCGGTCAATTCCCGCTCTAGGATATCAATTGCGGCATTGCGTTCCACTGCACCCAGAACCGACCGCAAGCGCGATCGAAATGCCGGGTCATAGGGCAGCGTCAAATACGGACCAAAGGACTGAACTCTATCCCCGTCGGTTTCAATCAACGCCGCATCAATACCGTCCAGGCTGGTGCCGCTCATCAATCCAATAGCGCGACTGTTTTTTGTCAATTTTAGGTTCCTCCCCAACCCGGTTTAAAGCAGCTTGGTTGCCGGGCCGTGACCGACATGCTATCTCGCGCTTCCTATTTTCTACAAACAGCAGTTTGCACATTATGACACAAATACGCTCGGAATTCCTGAAAGCCGTCCGTGACCGGGGCTTTTTGCATCAATGCACGGATATGGACGCCTTGGATGCGCGTGCCATGGAAGGACCAGTTCCCGCCTATATCGGTTTCGATGCGACGGCTGATTCGCTGCATGCTGGGTCTCTGGTGCCAATCATGCTGCTGCGTCTGCTGCAACAGACCGGCCATAAACCCATCGTCTTGATGGGCGGCGGTACGACCAAGGTTGGCGACCCCAGCGGCAAGGACGAAGCACGTAAGATGCTGACCGATGCCGATATCGACCGCAACATTGCTAGCATCAAACAAATTTTCCAGAAATTCCTGACCTTCGGGGACGGTCCTACTGATGCTGTGATGGTCAACAATGACGAGTGGTTATCTGGAATCAACTATATCGATTTTCTGCGTGATTATGGTCGGCATTTCTCTGTCAATCGCATGCTGAAATTCGACAGTGTCGCGCTGCGCCTGGAGCGAGAACAGCCGCTGAGCTTCCTGGAATTCAACTATATGATTTTGCAAGCCTACGACTTTGTGGAGTTAAATCGGCGTCACAAGGTCTGTCTGCAAATGGGGGGATCGGACCAGTGGGGCAATATCGTCAATGGGGTCGAATTGGGGCGTCGCACCGATGACAGTTCGCTTTTTGGCCTAACGGTTCCACTGCTAACGACATCTTCTGGCGCAAAGATGGGCAAAACAGCCTCTGGTGCTGTCTGGCTAAATGCGGATCGGTTGAGCCCTTATGACTATTGGCAATACTGGCGCAATACTGAGGATGCTGATGTCGGGCGCTTCCTGAAACTGTTCACGGATCTGCCGCTGGACGAAATTGCACGTCTGGAAGCCCTGGATGGCGCAGAAATCAATGCCGCGAAAATTGTGCTGGCCAATGAGGCAACGCGCCTGTGCCATGGTGATGATGCCGCCCGGGCCGCGCAGGAAACCGCCCATAAGACCTTTACCCAGGGCACGATTGGTGATGACCTTCCAACCATCGATGTGACCGCTGCGGAAATAGAGGCAGGCATCGGGGTTCTGGAAGCCCTGACACGTGCGGGTCTGACACAAAGCAACGGGGATGCCCGACGCCAAATCAAAGGCGGCGCGGTGCGCATCAATGACGAAAAAGTGGACGATGATCGCCGCGTTCTGGGGTCGCTGGATGTTTCAGAGGGCGTGATAAAACTGTCTTTGGGCAAAAAGAAACATGCCCTGATCAGGGTTGCCTGATCAGGATTTGCCGCAGCGTTGACGTCAGGAAACGGGGGCCAATGCGGCGGCGATGGCCTGATCGGCGATCTGTCGCAGGGCGCGGGCATCCGGATTCACTTTCGAGATAACCTGCAGGCCCTGTATCGCGGCCAAAAGCAGCCGAGCGCGGGCGCGGGCATCAGCCTGTGCCGGCACCTCCCCCGTTTGCTGGCCCCATCGCAACAATCGATCAAACGCGTTTTCGACACCGGCCAGTGCTATGCGTGTCTGGGCCAAGATATCGGCATCCTGACTGCCGAACTCCGCCACTGTATTGGTTATAAAACAGCCCCGGTTTCGCCCATCTGACATCAAGTCCAGGACCTGATCGATATAGGCCTGTAAGGCGGCTCGCACCCCACCCTTGCGGGTCGAGGGATCCAATTCAATGATCGGCCCTGTTTGGACATAAAGCTGAAGCGCTTTCAGAAACAGGTCCCGTTTGTCCCCGAACGCGCCATACAAGCTGGCGCGGTTGATCCCCGTACACGCGACCAGATCCTCAATGGACGTTGCCTCAAATCCCCGTGCCCAAAAGGCATGCATCGCCCTGTCCAAAACACTATCAGGATCAAAGGATCGCAACCGGCCCATGCATTATTCTCCTTTTCTTTACCAAAAACAGCTTATCAGCATTTACTGGAATGATCATTCAATAATTATGGGAATTTTGGTGTTTGTCCGGACCGTCTGGCATTGCTAAACCTAATTTAAGACAGGAAGGAACAGGCAATGACAGAATTTACAGGCACATCGGTACATCGGGTTGAAGATCAGCGACTGCTGACCGGCTTGGGGCAGTTTGTTGAGGATATTCAACTGCCAGATACTGCCCATGCCGTAGTCCTTCGTTCCCCCATTGCGCATGGTCGGATCACCAGCCTGGATATCAGTGACGCAATGGACATGCCGGGCGTTCTGGCGATCTATACGGGGGCTGATCTGGAACGGTTGGGGTGTCACCCCATGCCCTGTGTAACCGCCCATCCCAGCAGCGATGGCACCCCGTTCCAGGCACCAAACCGGCCCCTTCTGGCACAAGACACGGTGCGGTTTGCAGGCGATCCCGTCGCCTTTATTGTCGCCGAGTCAGAAGCCATGGCGATTGAGGCGATGGAACTGATTATGGTCGATTATGAAGAAGAAGATGCCATCACAGAACCGACCCAATCACAGGATATCGCCTGCATCTGGGAGGAAGGCGACAAAGCGGCTGTAGATCAGGCGTTCGCTGGGGCCTCACGGGTTGTGGAAATCACCCAGCGCAGCGACCGTATTGCCGTTAGCCCGATTGAAACCCGCTCTGCCCTTGGCACGTTTCAGGACGGCCAGTACACATTGCATACCCAAAGCCAGGGTGTGCATTTCATGCGCGACATGATGGCAAAGACGATTGGCGCGGACCCGGCCACGATCCGCGTGATCACCGCCGATGTAGGGGGAAGCTTTGGCATCAAGATTACAAATTATCCCGAGCAGAGTCTGGTTCTGGTGGCCGCCAAAGACCTAGGTCGTCCAATACGTTGGGTTTCCAGCCGCTCTGAAGCCTTCCTGACCGATGCCTATGGGCGTGGCCAGGCCAGCACAGCAAAACTCGCCCTGGACAGCGAGGGCGGTATTCTCGCCCTCTCCGTCGACTCCATTGGGGATATGGGGGCCTATGCCTCTGCGCTTGGGATCAGTGTCCTGACAAAAGGGTTCGGGAAGACGCTGGGCCATGTCTATGACATTCCCATGCTGCATTACCGGGTGAAGGCGGTCTATACTAATGCCGCCCCGACGGATGCCTATCGGGGGGCCGGTAAGCCCGAAGCGCAGTATCTGGTGGAACGCCTTATCGACAAGGCCGCGACTGAAACCGGGCTGGGAGCCATTGCCTTTCGCCAGAAAAACCTGATCCCGCCCAGCAAAATGCCCTACACAGCCGCCAACGGCTTCCCCTATGACTCCGCGCATTTTGAACAGGCCATGATGGCGGGGGTAAAGGCTGCGGATTGGGTTGGCTTTCCAGCACGCCGTGCGGCCTCCGAAGCAAAGGGTCTGAAACGGGGCATCGGTATTGGTGTCTATCTGCATCTGACTGGTGGAAGCCCTAAGGAAAAGAGCGAAGTTCTGTTGCAACAAGACGGATCAATCCTGATCCTGACCGGCGTCCAGGCATCAGGTCAGGGGCACCAAACCGCCTTCGCCCAAATGGTCGCCGACCGGCTGCAAATCCCGATGGAGCGCATTGATGTCGTCGAAGGCGACACCGCACAGGTCAAGACCGGTGGCGGGACTGGCGGGTCGTCGTCTCTGCCCATCGCCGGGGTCACGATCCTGAAGGCGACGGACGCCCTGATTGATCTGGCAAAGGCACAGGCAGCCGAGCAATTGGAAACGGCCATCGGGGATATTGAATATGGCAATGGGGGCTTCACCGTGATCGGGACCGACAAGCGCATCAGCTTGATCGAACTGGCAGTTGCCCAACCGACTGAGGGCGAAAAACTGTGTGGCATGGCCGACAGCGATCATGAAACCCAGACCGTGCCCCATGGTGCCTATATCGCAGAGGTTGAAGTGGACCCCGAGACGGGACATGTCGCATTGGTAGCGCTAACCGCTGCAGATGATCTGGGCCGCCGCGTTAATCCAATGATCGCAGAAGGCCAAATTCATGGCGGTCTGGCCCAGGCAATCGGTCAGGCGATGTTTGAACGCACCATCTTTGATCCCGATACCGGGCAATTGCTCAGCGGCTCCTTCATGGACTATCAGCTGCCCCGCGCCGGGGACCTGCCCAATTTTGATTTACATGATGTCGATATTCCAACGGATAATAATGTCCTGGGGATGAAAGGCGTTGGGGAAAATGCCTCCATCGGTGGCCCCGCCGCCGTCATCAATGCCATTGCAGACGCTCTGGGCACACAGGATATCGATATGCCCATGACCCCGGAACGGGTCTGGCGTGCGCTGTCGCGTTAAGTGATATTTCGTTAAGGTTCCACAAAAGAACAGGACCTCAGATTTCCTGAGGCCCTGTACCAACTCCCACCCTTAACGAGATATGACTTTAGCTGGCCATGCTGGGCGCTGTGCTGGCAGGTGTCGCAACTTTCGGGGTCTTCGAGGTTTTGCGCATGTCCTTACGGATATGTTTTGTGCTGTAGCCGTTGAAGATGTGCCCCAGCAAACCGCGATTGAGATCCGATGTCCCGAAGAACCAATCCGCAATCGGGAAGGTCAGGTTCATATTCCGCTCCATCATTAAGGATTGATCATGATGGGCGGTATGGTGGCGGCGGATCGTGTTCACGAAGGGCATGTTGCGCACGAAGGAGTTTTCCTCCACATGGCAGCAGAAATGCATGAATTCATAGGTCAGATACATGCCGGTCGTCGTGCACATTGTCAGCCAGCCCACGGTCGGGGAAATCAGCCAGCCAAGTACCAACGCGCCTGGGATGGTTGCCAGAATGAATGTTACCAGCGCGTAGGGCGGGAAAAATGTAACACGCCAGTCTCGCTGATCGGCGAAGCGCATTTCATTTTCCGTGAAGAACTGGTGATGCATCAGGGTGTGGCGCGTATAGATCGCCCGCAGGCCGATGATGTTCAGCGGCCGGTGCATAACATGGCGGTGCAGGAACCATTCAAACAGATTGCATAACAGGAACACGACCGGCACGGTCAACCATTCCCACCACAACGGCGACTGCATATTGCTGATGTAAATGTACAGGGCCGCGATGCCGATCGTATAGATCACGGCGACATGCAAGAAACCATTGTACCATCCGGCAATACGATCCCGGTACTCACCACGATACTTGCGCTGGCGGTCCGACATGGGAGACGTTTGAAGTTCCATTGCTCTCTCCTTTAGATGCTCTGCGCGATGCCCGATGAGATAATCAGGTTCGCCCCTTCATCTGATATATCAGTTGCACATCATATATTCAATGGTAAACGCATATGACATCACATCTGTTCGCGCTGTTGTGTCGCAAAGATTGAGGTATAGCCCCCGCTCCAATCCGGCGGAACGATGTAATCGCCATCCTCATGATGCGCCCAACGCGCCTGTTGGCCGCGAATAATCGCCTGCTCATAGCGCGATGGCAGCGGTTGCGAGGTATAGGGCAGTGAATCCGCTGCGGATACGACATTCAGCAGAAGGGGTCGCCCCCGCCCGGTCAGGTTCGGTTTGGACCCATGCACCGTGCGATAATTATGGAATGTCACGGACCCGGCTGGACCGTGCAGATAGCGGACATTATCGACATCCAGCTTACCCAGATCCTTGTCCTGAATGTCGCCGGTCCAGTGCCCGTCTTCTGTATAGTGATCATAGATCGGGCCTTTGTGACTGCCCGGCAGGATGGCCAGCGGCCCCTGATCCATATCGCAGTCGTTCAGATACAGGCCACAGGTCAACACACTGGTATTGGTGTGGGGAAAGAAGGGGGCATCCTGATGCCATTTCACCTCTGCCCCACCCTTGGCCCATTTGAAATTCAGTTTGGACTGATAGAATTTCACATTCGGACCCAGCAGATCTTCAAACGCATCCCCAATCTTGGAATCTGTCAGGAATTGCCAGAACACCTCATCCTGATCGCACGGGCTGGAAACACGACGCAAGCGCGGCTCTTCTGCGGTATGATCACGCTCCAGATCAAAGATTGAACCGCTTTTGGTTTCTGCGCGGCTCAACTCGATCTGCCGATCAATCGCTGCGCGTAGTTTTGCCAGCCATTCCGTACCAATCAAGGCGGGAACCACGACCGCGCCATCATTGAAATATTCGTCGCGTTGCGCCTGACTCAATACTTTGGCCGGACGGCTCATTATGTCTTCTTTGCGCATCGTCCCATCACCTCATCAGTTAGTTAAAGCCGAGAAGCTGCTTAGGCAGCCACAGCGTGATTTGGGGGAAAGTCATGACAATCGCCAGGGTTATGCCCTGTATGACCAGGAATGGCACAACGCCCTTATACATATCCTTCAGCGTAATCTCCGGCGGCGCGATGCCCCGCAGGTAGAAGATCGCCGGTGCCATAGGCGGGGATAGATAACTGGATTGGATCATGACCAGAATCAGCATGCAGAACCACACTGGATCGAAATATCCGCCATAGCCGGTCGCGGCCCAGCTTTCCCGAATGAACGGGATGAACAGAGGCACAAAGATCAGCAGGATCGAAATCCATTCCAGGAAGAAACCGGCAATAAAAACCAGGGCCAGGAACAGAAATAACAATCCCCATGGACCCAGATTTACCGCTTCAATCAGCTCGCGCATGATACTCATGCCGCCAGATCCAACAAAAACCCCGGTAAAGATGCTGCCGCCCAACAGGATCAACATGATCATCGCCGTCACGGTCAGGGTTTTTACAATGGCTTCTTTAAAGGTCTGCCAGGTGCATTTGCCATATAGAACCGTCAACAGGAACGCACCCAATGCGCCTAGGGCGGATGCTTCCGTTGGCGCAGCCCATCCCATCATGATGGAGCCCAGTACAGCGAAAATCATCGCAACCGGCGGCACCAGAGCCTTTGCCGTGATGATTAGTTTTTCGGCAAGCGGCAATTCGACTTCACCAGGTGCCAGAGTCCGGCGCGGGCCCGCTTCAGGCTTCAATATGCACAGGCCCAGAATGTAGACGATGTACAGGAAGGATAACAGTAAGCCGGGGAAGATCATCCCGACCATCAGGTCGCCAATGGATACATCGGCAATGGGACCCAGAACGACGACCACGACGGAGGGGGGAATAATTGTTCCCAAGGATCCGCCTGCACAAATCGTCCCGGAAATCAGGGACTTGTTGTATTTGTACCGCATCATCGCTGGGATCGCCAACAAACCGACCACGGTTTCCGTGGCCCCGACCACACCGGTCGATGCGGCGAAGATGATGCACATGATGATCGTCCCGATCGCCAGACCGCCTGGCAGTCGCCTTGTCCACAAATGGACGGCGCTGAACAGATTTTCGGCAATACCAGACCGTTCCAGCATAGCCCCCATAAAGACAAACATAGGAACTGCAGCCAGCACGAAATTACTGGCTATATCCTCAATCTTCTGGGTGTACAGAAAGAACGACGCCTCACCAAAGGCAAACAAGCCAAAGACAAAGGCAACCCCCATCAAGGCGAAGGCGACCGGCACGCCCATAAAAATCAAAAACAGCAATGCCGGGAACATCAAAAGGGCTTCCATTGCCTTATCTCTCCACGTCAGAATAGGGTCGATTGAGCAGGGTCAGCAGGCTTTTCAGGCATTCTGCGATGACTTGCAGTGCCAACAGGGTAAAGCCACAGGACAACAGCACGCGAAACGGCCAGATCGGCGGATTCCATGCAGAATTACCGGACCGCTCTCCACTGGCGAAGGCCGCCAATGCGTAATGCCAAAGCGCATCGTTCAACAAAACGAGGAAAGGAAGAAACAGCGCCACATAGAAAGCCAGGTTCACAAGCGCCCGCGACTTTAAGGACAGTCGATCATATAGGATATCAATTCGAACATGGCTGTCGCGCGCCAAGGTGATCGCTGCGCCAATCAGAAAATGCGTACCGGTGATCATGTACCCCAGTTCATAGGCCCAGATCGTCGGCGCGCCAAAAACATAGCGGGCGAAGACCTCATAAGTCGCGGTCAGCACCAGCGGAATAATGGTCAATGAGATCAAAAAGCCTGTCCGTGTTGTCAGGCTTTCGATCAGGCGAATGATTGAGTGCATCATAGCCCTCTTTGTAAAAAGATACCTAAGAAGGATTCGGTCGAGAGGCCTGTTGCACCTCTCGACCGAACTTATTCACAGTGCTATTCGCTGATAACGTTGCGATAGCGGTTGGCATCTTTCCAAAGGTCTGCGAAGGCTGCCTGATCATCCAAAACTCGTTTGAACCAGGCATTTTCCGCCGCGATTTTATTTGCCCAATCGATCCCCGCATTATGCGCGGCAATCTGGGTTTCTGCATCCAATTCAATGATTTCATTGCCCTGGGCCCGATAGAAGGCCAAGGCTTTGGCATCTTCCTGACCAATCGTCAGCCAGGAATTCATCGTTGTATCAAACGCAGCATCCCTGATCAGCTTCTGGTCCGCTTCGGACAAGGATGCCCAGGTCTCGCTGTTGATCACCAGTTCAAACGGGGCGGTCGGCTGATGCACACCCGGAATGATCACATATTTCGTGACACGGTGGAAACCAGGAGAAATGTCTTCCCACAAAGTGCCCCATTCCGTTGCATCGATTGCGCCGCGTTCCAGGGATGCATAAACGTCACCACCCGGCATCGTGACCGGAGCAGCCCCCATGCTTTGTGAGATTTCCAACCAGGCACCGGCCGTACGCAATTTCAGGCCCTGCAAGTCAGCCAGGGATTTCACAGGCTTGCGGGAATGCAGGAACACTTCCGCAGTCCGGATGAACAAAGGCATTGAAACAAGGTTGAATTTTTCCTTGCGCCATTCCGCCTGCAGTTCAGCACCACCGGCACGATACAGCCAATGCAGCATCCGTTCCGTGTCGAAGCTGCCGGCATAACCGCCGAACAACACAGCCGTCGGATCCGCGCCCCAGTCATATCCTGCCCAGGTGTGACCCATTTCCGCCACACCACTGCTGACTGTTTCTGAAACCTTCAGACCCGGGCCAAGCGTCCCGGCGGCAAACACTTCAACTTCAATCCGGCCATTCGATGCTTCTTTGACACGATCCGCGAAAGCCTTCGCGCCGATTTCCATCAATGGCCCACCGGCCCAACCGGTCGCCATCTTGAATTTATGCTCCTGCGCGAAAGCCGTGGTCGCCGCAAAGGACATCCCAAAAACTGCCGCACACAGGGTCGATACGACCCCAATCTTTTTCAGGTTAAACATAGCAATCCTCCCACTCTTCCTTGGGGCCCCGCTTGGCCACCTTGTTGATGAAATCTGGTGACTTTTTGTCACCTTATTGCGCGGTTGTTATTTCAGTGCCACCTGGTCCGACACGGCGTCTTTAATATCGCCTTCCGTCATGACCCATTCATTGGCAAAATTCGCGACCACCCTTTTCATCAGGGTGTCACAGACCTTCAGGGCCAGCGCGTCATCACCAAAAACATCTGCTGCCAGCGCCAGGGCCAGTTGTGTCGGGGCTGTTCCTTCATATCCCCATTCAAACCCCAATTCGCTGAGCGTTTTCAGATCAAATCTGGGGTCAAGGGGCGCGCCATCCACCATGACTTGAACGCCATCTATGGTGCGGTCTCCGGTATAAGTTTTCACAGTCGTTTCCCCTGGTCGTCCGCAGGTTTATCCCTGCGGTTTTCAATGTTGTTTACGCTTCTCAATCAAGGTCTGGAATTCCTCCAGCACGCCATCGGCGACCGAATAGCTGTGATCGTCATCGGGGAACTGGCTTTCCTTAACCTCCCGCACATATTCTTTCAGACCCGCAACAGCGACATCGGTCAGATTGGCGTATCGTTTTGTGAATTTGGGTTTGAAGTCGGTAAAGACGCCCAGTAAATCGTAGCTGAGGAGAATTTGACCGTCGGTGCCAACACCGGCCCCGATCCCAATTGTGGGGATTTCCAACTGTTCAGAGATCAGCTTGGCAATCGGCGCGGGAACGGCTTCGAATTCCAGCATGAAACATCCGGCATCCTGAATGGCCAGGGCATCTTCCAGAATCACCATGGCGGTTTCCGCCGTGCGCCCCTGAATTTTGAACCCGCCAAACATGGCGATCGTGTGGGGCGTCAATCCGATATGGGATGCAGTGGGAATACCTGATTCCACCAACGCCTTCAGGATATGTGCTTGCGACTTACCGCCCTGGGGTTTGACCGCATCACAGCCTGCATCCTGCATGAAGCGGGTCGCATTCATCAGCGCCCGATCCACCGTGTTATAGCTTTGATAGGGCATACAGCCCAATGTGAAAGTATTTGGAGCCCCGCGCCGCACGGCAGCGGCATGCATCACCATCATGTCCATCGTCGCGGGGATTGTGCTGGGATATCCATGGGCGACCATCGCCAGGCTGTCACCAACCACACAAACATCGACACCAGCAGCCTCTGCCCAGCGCGCCGACGTATAGTCTGGCACAGATGTGTAGACCATTTTCTCGCCACTGGTTTTGGAATCTCGTATCTCCCCGATGGTCCGCTTCTTTTTTTCTTCGGCGGTCATCAAACTCTCCCTTTTCACAAACACGCAACTGATATATCTGTAATATCTGTAAGGGATATTGAAACAGCTGGTCAAGTAGTGATTTCACCAAAGTCCAACGAATTCACGGAAAGGACGCCCGAGCCGTGTTTGTGCAATTCCTTCCCGGTCTGATTACTCTGTTTGGCACGGTGGCCCTGTTGACGGCAGGCATCATTCTGTTGGCCGGGTTTCTGCCAATGGATATGTCAAAGAGGGATGGTGCCAGCATCGCAATGACCTTGCTGGTCTGTGCGACAGGCGTAGCGATTGCGGTCTGTGCCGTTTCTCTGATTGTGTGGTGCATAGACAGCCTGCCCGTCAGTTGGGCTATTGTCGCCGCCGGGCTGGGACTGTTAACCGGCCCTTTGGTGTTTCAAATACTCCCGAACCCGTTGCGCAATCAACCAATGGGGTTGATCTGTACAATGGGCGTAAGTCTGATAACAGGTTTCCTGCTACACGGGACCATCCCGGTATGATAGAAACAGAGCAAAAGAATTAGGAGGATTATTCATGCCAGTTCCCTTTAAAATTCTACTGACCGTCTTGGTCGCGCTAGTCGCAGCCACCGCCCATTTCTGGCAAATGGATATCGGGAATGTTGTGCCTGCCTGGGTAGTGCTGGGTCTGGGCGCCTTCATGATTTTTGCACTGTGGCTTTTTCCGGAAACCAAACGCCGCAGCCCTACCAGTCGCAAGTGAGCTCATCGGAACTAGGAATAGATGTATTCCATTGCCGCATGTCAGGGACTCCGCAATACTGAGCGAACGACAGTTTGATCACGCGATTGAACTGCACAGATTGCAGGACGGGTTTTAGATGGATCGTGGTTTGGAGCGCAAAGAAGGGGTACCTGTAAAGGCAGAGGCACGCCTTAGTCTGACAGAACAGGCCTATCGCCAGATAGAAGAGCGAATCGTGACGTTGCGCCTGGAGCCTGGTGAGGTTTTGTCCGAAGCATCGCTGTCGCTTGAACTGGGAATTGGCCGCACCCCGATCCGGGAGGCGCTGCAACGGCTGGCCCGGGAAGGATTGGTCAATATTCTGCCCCGTCGTGGCATTCTTGTATCTGATATCAATGTGCGTAACCAGTTGGAGTTGCTGGCCGTTCGGCGCGAAGTGGAACGACTGATGGCGCGTCTTTGCGCTGTTCGTGCCAGTCAGGAAGAGAAAAACGCCTTTCTGACATTGGCCGCGAACCTGGAAGAAACGTCGCACACTGCCGATGACGTTGAGTTCATGCGCCTGGATCGTCGCATGAATGGCATGATCTCCCGTGTCTGCAGAAACGACTATGCGCGCAGTGCCATGGGCCTGATGCACGGACTGTCGCGCCGATTCTGGTATCAACACTACAAGCAGGTGTTGGACCTGTCGCTATGCGCACGCCTTCATGCGGCGGTAGCCAAAGCCATTGGCAATGGCGATTCCAGCGGTGCGGCAGCGGCATCCGACACCCTGATCAATTACATCGAGAAATTCACCCGGGCGACCCTGGATCAATCGAATATCAACTGATCCTTCGTGAACAATCGACGATTCCCTTGCGCGTTGACCGACCAATTGAGGAGGCGTAAGTCTGCACTCCCTTCCCTTGGCATCGCAACGGAGCTCCCATGACCGACACCCCCACTTTCGTTTCCCATCTGGAATGTTCCATGACTGGAAAAACCTATCCGGCAGATACGGTGCAAGGCCTGTCAGAAGCTGGGCGGCCCTTGCTGGTTCGCTATGATCTGGATGCGCTGGCGAAAGCCGTGACCAAGGAAGACATCGCCAAGCGCACGGATGGCTTTTACCGCTATCGCGAGTTTCTGCCGATACGCCGGGATGAAAATGTTGTCAGCCTGGGCGAGGTTGTGACGCCCCTAATTCCCCTGCCCCATACAGCAAAGCGCCTGAATGCGACGTCGATTATCGTGAAGGATGAGGGACGCCTGCCAACCGGATCCTTTAAAGCACGGGGCCTGGCGCTGGCGGTTTCCATGGCAAAGGAATTGGGCCTGACCCATTTGGCCATGCCAACCAATGGAAATGCAGGGGCGGCGATGGCGGCCTATGCCACCCAGGCCGGAATTCGCAGCACTGTTTTCTGTCCCGCCGATACGCCGGAAGTCAATGTCTCTGAAATAGAACTGCAGGGGGCGACTGTTTATCGCGTCAACGGGCTGATCAACGATTGCGGCAAGATTGTTGGCGAAGGCAAAGGCCCGGTCGGCTGGTTCGACCTATCCACGTTAAAGGAACCCTATCGAATTGAAGGCAAGAAGACGATGGGGCTGGAACTTGCCGAGCAAATGGGCTGGCAAGTACCCGATATTATCTTTTATCCGACAGGCGGAGGCACCGGTCTGATTGGGATGTGGAAGGCGTTTCAGGAGCTGGAAGCAATTGGCTGGCTGGGCCAGAAGAAGCCCAGAATGGTAGCCGTTCAGGCAACAGGCTGCGCACCAATCGTAAAAGCCTATGAGGCAGGCGAGGAGCACGCCCCCCTGTGGCAGGATGCCCATACATACGCGGCGGGCATTCGTGTCCCCATCGCCGTCGGCGACTTCCTGATCCTGCGGGCCGTGCGCGAAAGCGGTGGCTTTGCCATTGCTGTAGAGGACGAGGCCATTGCAGAGTCTCTGGACGAAGTGGGCAAACAAGATGGCCTGCTGTTATGTCCGGAAGGGGCGGCCACGATGGCGGCCTATAAACAAGCCCTGGCAAGCGGCCTTGTGGATCGTGATGAACGGGCCCTATTGTTCAACTGTGCAACGGGGTTGAAATATCCCCTTCCCAAAATTGACCGCGCCCTGGACCGACACCAGCCCATCGATTACACGCAGTTCTAGGGTGTGGACTCAATTGATCCAGCATTTGATAGCGAAGAGATGTAACATGTTTCGGAAGTTGTTTCCGTGTTTCTCAAACCGCGTTGGCAGTCTTCGCATATCCTTCATCTTGCAGAAGAAGCGCTCAACGATGTTGCGCATGGCATAGATGTTCTTGTCATGGGGGACTGGAGTTTGGGCATTGCTTTTCGATGGGATCACCGCCAATGCGCCTTCGTCTGCGATTTGACGTCGTATTTTGGCGCTGCCATAGGCTTTGTCCGCGACGATGGCGAGAGGTGGTTTCGTCCAGTTTAAAAAGGCATCCATGACCTGGCTGTCATGGACGTGTCCGCCGGTGATCTCCAGCCTGTGCGGGCGACCCTTGGCGTCTACGGCCACGTGAACTTTGCTTGTGCGACCGCCGCGTGAGCGTCCAATACCTTCTGCCAGTTCCCCCTTTTTGAGCCTGACGCAGCGCGATGGGCTTTAACGATGGACGCATCAATGAAGAGGAAACTATCCTCGACCTCTTCGGCCAAGGCATTAAATATGCCTTTCCAGACACCCCGTTCGCCCCACCGCACATAGCGATTGTAGACCGTCGTTCGAGGCCCATAGCGCTCTGGCAAATCCCGCCAAGGCGCACCGGTCCGCAAAATATAGAATATCCCGTTGAGAACCCGACGATCATCCTGCCGACGCGGACCACGGACATTTTTTGGCAATAAAGGCGCAATAACCGCCCACTCTTCATCACTCAAATCAAATCGACCTATCATTCCCTCCTGTGTTACAGAAGGTGAATCATGATTTGCTAAGTCTCATCAATACCTTGAATTGGGTTCACACCCTAAAAGAATGGGTTTTCGACAAACTCAGTCTCACTTGCCTTCACCTTACCTATATTATTCACATAGTAGTGAATTTTCTGATCGGATCTATCTGCTCCATCGAGATACAATCCGTCTAAATTTTCAATGTATTCTGCATTTTCTAATCCACCACAAAAATAAATACTTGGAGATAAGTTATATTGTCCATCCGTCACAGAAATAACAAGAATAACCTCAGAGCAACCACTTCCGCCCGTTGTGGCGGCAAAAACAAAATAAAAATTATCTTTCTTATCACGTTGTATTTTACGAACCGAAAGATCAATCGAAGTTATTTCACCAATGCTGCTTCCATTGTAAGAAAAACTATAGGTTTTATAAATACCATCACTACTTAATTCCTCAACTGCAAGGCTGTAGTCATTTAACAAAAATTTACCTGACGCACTCCCACTACTTGAAAAAAGCATCAAACAAACCATCCCAATTAGAATCTTTTTGAACATGTTTTTTCCCATTTTAGATGCATCCAAATATCAGGCATTCACAAAAGCTTTATCAAATCCACTTCCTGTCCTTAAGAGGTGGTTTGGATATAGTGTAATCAAAGACTACTTCACGTTTTACGGGCAGTCTAGAGCGCAGTTAACGTCTTTACACTAGGGCAATGACTTTGCCAGGAACATCGAGACAATCAATCCCGATTCTCGCGTCTCCCTGGTCCTTTCCCTAGGCTCCCAGCAAACTAACTGTAAACTTCTAAAGAAAGCACTGTTCAGGTTCGATGTATCGGAGTCGGATAGTCAATAATACTGGAGGTAAAGGAAGCGCAGCGCATCTGCTGAAAGAGCAGAAGGCCAGAAAAGGAGTTGTGTTTAGGGTGTGAACCCAATTCAAGGTCAGAAAATTATATTTGCAGTGGGGCCTTGTCCGCCTCTGGAAAGTCCATTTGGGGCAACCGATATCCGGGCCTCACCCCTTCTGGAGTTTTCTGTCATCATGGCGGGCAAGCTTTCCTGGTATGTCACAGCAGCGGCTGCGTCGCTGCTGACTGGCATCGTGGTTTTTGGAACCATCACTGCCCTGGTCTGGGCGATTTTCAACAATTTCACCTTTTCTGTGCCGATACTGGATATTGCAATGCTAGTCGCAGCCCTGCCCAGCGCGGCATCGATATGGTTTCTGGCCGGCGCCGCCTATCGAGTGGAACAGCGGTTGGACCCGCTTTAGAGGTTGGAACCCTGTGCCTTGTTTGCGCGATTCAATCAGATTTGCCGGGCTGTATTCTAAAACAGAAGCGCAGATTTTGCATTCCTGGCCTGCTGTTTAGCCCCCTGCTCAAACGATCACAGTTGCCGAATCATAAAATCCGGCAGTCGATGAAGACACAGCCTGTCTGCGCACTGCCCTCCTCTTTCTTAGAAAGAACCATCATGTCACCGGTGCTCATGGATTTCACGATCGCGTTGGGTTTTACTGGTTTTGCTGCCCTTATGCTGCCCTTGGCCTATGCTTTTTTTGAACGTGTCCCGGCCAACAGGGATATCAGCATCCAACTCTCACTTGTCGCCTTTGCGATCACAGTGATTCTGTCTTTTGCCCTTCTGTATTTCGTAACAGCAGCGTTTTCTGCTGAAACTGTTAGCGCCACTCTAACTGTTGCGACCCTCAGCCCAATTGCTGTGGTTCTGCTTTTAGTGGTGATCTGGAAGCTAGTGGTTCCGTTTCTTGTTCACGATACATCAAAGCGTATTGGCCTGATGCAAGCGCCAATCGGTCACCTGCCCGCCTGAGAACCAATAAGAAGCAGGCCTTCATCGAAAACCGTGCTGCGGGAGGTAACGTGATTTACCTCCCGCTTTGGCATGTCCAATTCTCATTTGAATTGCATCTCCCCTCGTTTGGCGGGTAAGAAAGATGGGGGAGGATTTTCATTGTCTGATGTTTAGATGACACAATTTTGAGGGTTGCACCGCAATGGCGCAGATAAAAAAGCCTGAAATTCAGCAAGCTATTCTTGATGCCGCAGGAAAAATGTTTCGGGAATACGGGTATCACGGTGCCTCAATGGCTCAGATTGCGAAACATTCGGGCGTTTCCAGTGCCAATATCTATGTCTATTTCGCCTCTAAGCTGGAAATCCTTTTTACCCTATTTGATCCATGGCAACGGGCCCGGCTGGAACAACTGGAAGCCGATGTCATGAAAATCAAAAACCCCCGCGAACGGTTGCGGTTTATTCTAAAGACCCTGTGGCATGAAATTCCGGGGGAAGAAAATTGCTTTGCAAATAACTTGATGCAAGCGCTGTCAACCGCCTCTCCAAAAGACAAATATTCCCGTGAATTACTGTTTTGGGCCGAACAGAAATTATCCATGCTGATCGCATCCTGCCTGCCGGAAGAACGCCGATACCTGTGCGAAAGGGGCAGCATTGCGCATATACTGTTTATGGCCTTTGACGGATTTGCCATGAATCATAAATTGAATGGTCCGTCCAAACGGATAGACCACTCCGTTGATCTGATGGTCACCATGTTGGCGGGAAGCCATCCAGATCCAATTTCCGATTAAATAGAGTATTTTCGAAAATTTCTTAAAAAAATTATTGACGCTGAATTAAAACCGAATGATAGTCGGTAATAGAAATTCAAACGATCCCGCCACCCCGTGTTGGCGACAACCAAGAGAGAGAAACCAATGCACGTTGCTTCAATCCGACCTCAGGAAATGAACCCAGCCAAAATGGCGTCACTCTTTGAACGCCAATTCAAATTGTCCAATGTAAAAAAGGGCGAAACGATCTGTTGTGTCAGTGACTTGACGACACGCCGCGAATACATCCAGGCGTCCTTTGCCGCTGCCGATACATTGGGCGCAGATGTCTATGAAATGTGTGTCAATTCGATTCCCGGCTGGACCAAGGTCGGTGTTCCAACCATTGGCCAGTGCAAGGGCACATTAGAAGCAGCCAGAGCAGCCGATATTATCGTGATCTTCCATGTGCCGCTGTTCACCAGCTGGTTGAAGGATGTGCGGGATAATGGCACCCGTGTGCTGATGATCATTGATGCGCCCGATGATCTGGAACACCTGATTGCCCCTCCGGGATTGAAAGAAGCCTGCCAATACGCAGACGACCTGTATTCAAAGACGAAATCTGTTCGGGTTACGTCAGCCGCCGGGACAGATTTGACCTTCACCCGGGGAGAGTATCCAGTTATGACGCAATGGGGTTTTGCTGACGAACCCGGCCGTTTCGATCATTGGGGCGGTGGTCATATCCACACCTTCCCGGATGAAGGGTCCGCCAATGGCACCGTTGTTTTCGCACCAGGCGACATTATCATCCTTCCCTTCTGTCGCTATGTCGTGGATGAGGTTCGCCTGGAAATCAGGGATGGCTTTATTCGCAAGATCGAAGGCGGCCTGGATGCAAAACTGATGCAGGACTGGCTGGATGATAACAAGGAAAGCCCGGACGATATGGATCCATTTGCAGTTTCGCATCTGGGCTGGGGCTTGAATCCACAGGCGCTATGGTATGGACTGGCCCTGAATGGTGACCAGCCGGAGCGTAGCCGGGCAGCGGCGCGCACTTTCCCAGGCAATTTCCTGTTTTCAACCGGACCCAACACGCAAGGGGGCGGCAATCGCAGAACGCGCGGTCATTATGATGTCCCAATGCGCGATTGCACGATCTCCTTGGATAACAAGGTCATCATTGAAAATGGTAAGATTGTTGACCCGAAGATGATTGTGGAACGCGTCAAGATCGTGTGATGTCTATACGGTTCCCAAAAGGATCAGATAATGCAGATTGAACAATCTTTTACCGTCAATGCGCCGCGATCCAGGGTCTGGACTCTGATCCGTGACCCAGAGCAGATGATCACCTGTGTACCGGGCTGCGAATCCATCGAGGAAACCGGCCCGGACACCTACAAGGCAGCGGTCGTTGTATCGGTGGGGCCTATTAAGGCACGGTTCAGCATGACCATTAAGGTAATTGAAGAAACAATAATGGAATATGTCCGGACCGAGTCAAAAGGTGAGGAAGGGTCCCGCGCCAGCGTCGTACAGGCCATCAGCGATATGCGCCTGACCGACACGCCGGAGGGGGGAACAGAAATCCACTATTCTTCAACCGTTGAGATCAGTGGCAGATTGGGTCGATATGGGTCCGGCATGATGAAAAAAATCGCCACAAAATTGGCCGCGAAATTTGAAGACTCCTTCCGTGCCATGGCTGAAAAACAGGAAGAAGTGTGCTGACGTCTATGACGAAACAAGATTTTCATAAGCCAAAGACCGTAGAAGACGCCATAGCCTTGTTAAGGGAAGCTGGCGAAGATGCCCGCCCTATTTCAGGGGGCGCCACATTGGTCGCACTGATGAATGCAAGGCTGGTTCAACCATCACGGTTGGTCAGCCTTTCTGCTATTGAAGAACTGACACAATGCACGCATCAACCCGATGGGTCGGTTCGCATTGGCGCCATGCGCCGCCATCGCCAGACCGCCTTTGAAAGTGACCTGAAGGCGGCGCATCAGGTCGTATCCTGTGCGGCATCCCAAATCGCCAACCCACCCGTGCGCAATATGGGCACAATTGGTGGATCCATTTCCTTTGCCGACCCGGCGGCGGATTATCCGCCATCCCTGGTCGCCGCAAATGCGGAAATTGAAATTGCCGGACCGGAAGGACGCCGCTGTATCCCGGCGGAGGAATTCTTTCTGGGCTGGTACGAAACCGCCCTGGAACCCGGCGAAATCGTCACCGCCGTCATCCTGCCCCCGATGCCTGCAAGCTCGATCGGTCACTATGAAAAGCTGTGCCGTGTGGCCGGTGACTTTGCCCTGGCATCCGTCGCAGTGACGATTGATTTCGATGACAACAACACCGTCTCCAGCCTGCGCCTTGCCGTTGGGGGATGTGGCGGTGGCCCGGTTCGGGTTGCAGCCGCTGAAGACACCCTGATCGGCACCGAACTGGAAACCGACGCAATCACCGCCGCTGCGGAATTGTTGGTCGCGGAATTGGATCCGGTTGATGATGTTCGCGGTAGCGCAGAATACCGGCTGAAAGTTGTTCCGCGCCTGTTACAGCGCACTTTTAATAATCTTGTTGATATCCGGGAGCCCGCGCAATGAGCCACCCCGTCACCCTGACCGTAAATGGAAAAGAAAATGAAGTGTCCTGTGGGGCGACGACCACCCTGCTGACCGTGCTGCGCGACACCCTGGCGCTGACCGGCAGCAAACGTGGCTGTAACCAGGGCGTCTGCGGCGCGTGTACTGTTCTGGTGGATGGCACCCCTGTGCGCGCCTGCCTGACCCTTGCGGTCAATACCGAAGGCCAATCAATCACCACCATCGAAGGATTGCCCGAAGGCGGCGAATTAAAACCAATCCAACAGGCCATTATCGATTCTGATGCCGTCCAATGTGGCTTCTGCACGTCGGGAATGATCCTGACCGCCCATGAATTCCTGCAGCGCAACAACAACCCATCGATTGATGATATCCGCACGGCGCTGTCTGGAAACATCTGCCGCTGCTCTGGTTATCGTAAAATTGTCGATGCTGTCGCTCTGGCGGCGTCCCGGGGAGGTGCATGATGGACGGTCTGGATTTTAACGGCGTCGGCAGCAGCCCCCATCGTCTGGAAATCATGGAAAAGGTAACCGGTGCGGCGGAATACATCGCTGATCTGTCGCGCCCGAACATGCTGCATGCGGCGATCACGCAAAGCACCGTCGCCCATGCGAAAATCCTGGGCTATGACCTAGAAGATGCGCTGTCAGTGCCAGGCGTTGTCTGCATCCTGACCGGGGAGGATTTCCCCGATGGGCGCATGGGGGCGTTCATCAAGGATGAGCACGCCATCGCCAAAGATAAAATCCGCTACTTTGGGGAACCTGTCGCCGTCGTTGCCGCCGAGACCGAGGCCATTGCCCGCGAAGCTGCAAAACGCGTCATTGTAAAATATGAAGAACTGCCTGCCATCCTGTCGCCCGAAGAAGGCCTGGCAGAGGGTGCTGCCATCATTCATGAAGAGTTGGACGATTATATCAAGGTCTTTCCGGCGATCAGTTCCGGCAACATGGCATCCTATACAGAGTTAAACGAAGGAGATCTGGAAGCAGGCTTTGCGCAAGCGGATCTGATCGTTGAAGGCACCTATGACACAGCCCCGCAGGCGCATCTGGCAATCGAACCCTGCGGCGCGCTGGCGGATATCGACAAACAGGGACGTGTGACCCTGTGGTCGGCCAATCAATCCGTCTTCCGGGTACAGGCGAATGTCTGTGAAAGCCTGAAAATGCCCATGGGCAAGCTGCGCTGTCTGACACCGCGTGTTGGCGGTGGCTTTGGCAACAAGATGGAGCCCCACATCCAGCCGCTGGTCGTACAAATGTGCCAGGCGACGAAACGCCCCGTGAAAATGATCCTGAACCGAGAGGAAGATTTTGAATGCGTGCGCGCCCGCCATCCCTTCAAGGTGCGCTGCAAGACCGGCGTGAAAAAGGACGGGACCATTGTTGCGCGCGAAGTAGAAGTGTTGCTGGATTGTGGTGCCTTTGGTGACGATAGTCCGGGCGTGCTGGGCTACAGTCTGTTGATGTGCCTTGGCCCCTATCGCATTCCCAATTCCAAGGCGCATGGCAAGCTGGTTTATACCAACAAGCTGCGGTTTGGTGCTTTCCGTGGTTTTGGCAATCCACAGGTCGCCTTTGCAGGGGAAACTCAATTGGATCAGATCGCAGAAAAGCTGGGTATGGACCCGCTGGATCTGCGCCAGAAGAACCTGATTCAGCCAGGCGATCCTTGGTTCGGTGGCGGTAAAGTGGCCTCCAACGGGCTGCAGGAATGCGTGGATAAAGCCCGTGCGGCCTCTGATTGGGACAACCGCAAATCCCGCACCGCGCCCAAGGGCAAGCGTCGTGGCACCGGTGTAGCCCTGGCCGCCCATATCTCCGGCCTGCTGGGCACGGGGGCGATCATCCGCGTGTTTGAAGACGGCAGTGTCGCGCTGAACACAGGGGCAGTGGATATCGGTCAAGGGTCCGATACCGTGCTGAGCCAGATGTGTGCCGAAGCCCTGAAAATCCCGCTGGAAAAGGTCAGCCTGGCCAGCCCGGATACGGATGGTTCCCCTTATAACTGGGGCACCACAGCCAGTCGTGTCACCTATACCACCGGTCGCGCGGTTGTCGGCGCTGCGGCGGAAGTTGAAAAACAATTGAAGGAACATGCCGCACAGATGCTGGAATGTTCAGAAATGGACCTGGAACTGCGGCCCGGCGGCATTGTCGGAGTGTCCGGGTCAGACAAGGAAGTCTCCTTCCACCAGATATCCCTGCGTGCCCATTGGGCGGCGGGTGGACCGATTGTCGGTCATCACACCTGGGTCTTCAACCAGCCGACTGTCGATCCCAAGCGGGCTGTGTGCAGCGGCATTCCCTTCCCTCAGGTCGGTGTTTTCAGCTTTGGCTGTCTGATCGTTGATACCCTGACCGACGAGGCCAGCGGCAAGACAGAAGTGGTGGAAGCCTGGTCTGCAGTCGATGTTGGCAGGGCAATCAATCCGTCTTCTGTCGAAGGCCAGATCGTGGGTGGTTTCGTCCAGGGCATGGGCTTTGCCCTGACCGAAGAAATGGTCTGGGATGGTGCCAAATTGGCCAATCCCACATTGCTGGACTACAAGGTGCCGACCGCCCTGGATACGCCCTATGACATTCATTCGATCATTGTAGAGGCTGCCGAACCGGACGGGCCATTCGGTGCCAAAGGGGCGGGTGAAATAGGACTTGTCCCTGTCCCCGCCGCCATTGCCAATGCCATTGCCGATGCCATTGGCGGCCATGTGCACAGCCTGCCCATGAAACCGGAAAAAGTTCTGAACAAGATGTTGGAAATCGAAGATGCGACCTGAAGACTATCCACCGCAGGAGCCGTTCAGCGAATTGGGCTCGCGCCATCAAAAGGAAATCGCATCCCGTATCGCTGATATCGAGGGCGAAAACTTCATCATTGGTGAAAACCCCTATCAGTCCGTTGTTGTCTATCCGGCGGACCAGCCCTCAGGCGTGGTTATCGGCCTGATGCATGGTGGCGGATGGACCAATGGCTATAAGGAATGGATGGCCCTGATGGCACCGGGGCTTAACGCACGGGGTGTTACGGTGGTTTCCATTGGCTATCGCCTGGCCCCACAACATGTCTATCCCGCGTGTTTCGATGATTGCGCGGATGCTGTCGCGTGGATGTACAAGTCCATTGCAAAATGGGGTGGCGATCCGGACCGGATTTATGTTTGTGGTCATTCTGCCGGGGGTCATCTGGCCGCCTTGCTGGCACTGAAGACCGACTGGCAAGGCGAGCGTGACCTTCCCGCCACAGTCATCAAAGGGGCGTTGCCGATTTCCGGCACATTCCAGTTCGGCCCGGAATCGGGCCTGTCGATGCGCCCCAGATTTCTGGGCGATCCAGCCGATAATGCAGAGGTGGATGCCTCCCCGCAAACGCATTTGCGCGCGGATGCACCCCCTTTTCATGTGTCGTACGGCACGAAGGATTTTCCACATCTGATCAAACAATCTGAAAAGTTCGCAACGGATTTGGAAAAATTGGGCGTCACGGTGGAAACCTTGGCGCTAAATGAATGCGATCATCTGGGCGCAAGTTATGCGGCCGGGGAACAAGACGGACAATGGGTCAAGTCCGCGGTTAAATTTATGAATTCGGGGACGTAACAGGTGCATGGCGGATATTCCGCAGGCCTGCAAATCTAAGCCAAATGGCTTAAAATGGGAGAAGAAGGAATGTTAAAAAAGATTGCACAGGGACTGGCATTGGCAGCCGCGCTGTCGCTGCCGACCGCAGCACAGGCTGCTGATACACTGAAAATTGGCTATTCCATCGCCAAAACCGGACTGTTCTCACAAGCTGCGCCGTCACAGGTCAATGCCTATGACCTGTGGGCGGAACAGGTGAATGCTGCCGGTGGGTTGGATGTCGCCGGGGTGAAGCATCCAATTGAACTGGTCTGGTATGACGATGAATCCGACCCGGTCAAATCCGCACAGATTTACGAACGCCTGATCAGCGACGACAAGGTCGATCTGCTTCTGGCGCCCTGGGGCACCCCCCATCACCTGAATATCGCGGGTGTTTTGGAACAGCATGGCTTCCCCATGGTTGGCAACACTGCAGGCTCCGTCGCCATCCGGGAAGTTGAGCCCGGCAATATCTGGTTCCCAACCGCTGTGCTGCCCGACCGGATCGGCCCTGCGCTGGTTGATATGCTGGCGGCAAATGGCGTGAAATCCGTTTCGATCATCGCCAACGTCCTGCCTTTCAGCCAGGAAAACCTGCAATTCCTGGTCCCGGCCCTGGAAGCGGCGAATATCGAAATCAAAATGAATGAAAGCTATCCGCCGGATATCAAGGACATGACCCCCCTGCTGACGCAGATGAAATCTGCCAATGCCGATGCGGTGATCGCCCTGACCTATCCGTCAGATGCTTTCCTGTATACCGGTCAGGCAAAGGAATTGGGGATCACCACACCCTATCAGTTCCTGCTGATCGGCCCGACGATTGCTGCCTATAAGGATGCTTTTGGTCCGGTTGCCGACGGGATCATCACTCTGGGCCATTGGTCACCTAAGCAAAAGGACTGGCCACGGGCACAGCCTTTCTTCGACGCCTATGTTGCAAAATATAACAGTGCACCAGATTACTTGGACTCCGCGCTGGCCTACATGTCCTGTGAAATTCTGCAACAGGCAGTGGCGAAGGCAGGACTGGACCACGACAAACTGCGTGAAGTCATTTCCAATGACACATTCGATACCATCAATGGTCCGGTGAAGTTCAAAGGCGTGGAAAACATCATCACCCCCAGCGCCTTCCTGCAGATCCAGAAGGGCGATATGGAACTTGTCTGGCCGAAATCGATTGCTACAGCCGATCTGATCAAACGCTAAGACCAGCGCGTTAAATCCCCAACGGCACATTTGTGTCGTTGGGGTCGTGCTGTTGCTTCATAGAAAGCCCCTCGATGGAGAGTCTTCTTTCAGGACAACTATTATTCGCCGCGCTTGTTCTGGGCGGGCTTTATGCGTTGATCGCCCTGGGCTTGAATCTGGTCTATGGGACGATGCGCCTTTTGAACATTGCCCATGGCGATTTGCTGATGATTGGCGGCTATGGTGCGTTCTGGTGTTTCACGCTGACCGGCATGTCCCCCCTGTTGGGCCTGCCCGTCATTGCGGCGATCACCGCCGGTCTGGGCATTGCCCTGTATTACCTGCTGTTTCGCGGCCAATTATCCTCAGGCAAGCCGATCCCGCAAATTGAAGCAAACTCCCTGTTGTTGTTTTTTGGTGTTTCTGTCGTCACCCAGAATGTGATCGCGCTGGCCTTCAGCGCGACCCCCCGGGCCTATCGCTATCTGGACGATGTCTATCAATTCGGACAGGTTGCCATGACCGGTAATCGTATCGCGGCCCTGGCGATTTCTCTGACCTGTCTGGTTGCCATCATTCTGGTTCTGAACCGCACCATGTTTGGCATGTCGATCAAGGCCCTGATCCAGAACCGGGACGCCGCACGCATTGTCGGCATCAATGTAGAACGCGTTCAGTTAACCAGCATCGCGCTTGGCTTTGGCGTGGCTGGCATCGCTGGTGGCCTGGTCAGCATGGCCGAACAGATCTCCCCCTTCATGGGCTTCCCTTTCACCATTGCCAGTTTTGTGGTGATCATCATGGGGGGGCTGGGCAATGTGTTTGGCGGCATTATTGCAGGGTTCCTGCTGGCCTTTATTGAGATTTATGCCGTTGCCCTGACCTCTGCCAATATGCGATCGATCCTTTTATACGGGATCTTCGTGGCTGTCTTGATCCTGCGCCCCCAAGGCCTTTTGGGGAAAGCCCGCCAGTCATGACCATTCCCTTTATCAGGACCAACAGCTCGCTTCCTGCTGTAAGCGCCACGCTGATCGGCGCCGCCCTGATTGTCGGCCTGGGGGTCACGATGGGGTCCTATTGGACAGTCGTTGCCCTGAACCTGTTCATGTGGATCGCGTTGACGCAAAGCTGGAGCCTGTTCAGCGGCATGACCGGCTATATCTCTCTGGGTCATGTGGTCGCCTATGGCATCGGGGCCTATCTGGTGGCAATCACCTTTAAGATGATCCCCCTGTGGCTTTCCATCCCTCTGGGCGGATTGGCCGCCGGGTTGTTTGCCCTGATTGTCGCCATCCCTGTCCTGCGGGTGCGCGGCCCCTATTTCGTGATCCTGACATTCGGCCTGGCGGAACTCGTAAAATATATCCTGCTGTACACAGAAACCACCTTCGGCAAATCCAGCCGCCTGCTGTTCGGGGCCCCGAAGACCGAAATCCTGTTATACTGGGTCGCAGCCCTGGCCGTCATCGCAACATTGATCACCTATTTCGTCGGCCGTTCCCGCTTTGGGAAGGGACTGGCGGCGGTGCGTGAAGATGAGACGGCGGCAGAAACCATTGGCGTCCCCGTCACCCGACTGAAAGTGCTGGCCTTTGCGGCATCGGCCGTCATTCCCGGCATGATCGGTGGATTGATGGCGATGCGATCCACCTATTTCGATGTGCTGCAGGTCTTCAATCCAACCATCTCCTTCTCCATTGTGACCATGGCGATCATAGGCGGGGCGGGTGATGCGCGCGGTCCGATCCTGGGGGCGCTGTTCATGCTGGGACTGGCGGAACTCCTGTGGAGCACCGCGCCACAGCTTTATTTCATCCTGCTGGGCCTGTTCCTGATCGGCTTTGTCCTGTTCGCGCCCAACGGTCTGATCGGCTTGATCAAGCGGCGCAAACAGCAAAAGGGCGCTGTGTCATGAGCCTGCTGTCGATCAAATCACTCAGCAAGAATTTCGGCGGGTTGCAGGCCTTGAACCAAATCACCCTGGATGTGGCGGAAGGCAGCGTCCATGGCCTGATGGGCGCGAATGGGGCCGGCAAGACAACCTTGTTCAGCATCATCGCCGGCAATCAGCGGGCGTCGTCTGGCGCCATCCTGTTCGCGGGCCAGACGATCAGTGGACTGCGCCCGGATCAGGTCTGTAAGCGGGGGATTTCCCGAACCTTTCAGATCGTGCGCCCCTTTGCCGGTCTGACCGTGCGCGAAAATGTTGAAATCGCCATTTTATATGGCCGCCAGGCGCCCCCAAAAGTGTCTGAAGCCGCTGCCCTGGCCCAGGACATCCTGGCCGATATCGGCCTGGACGCCGTATCGGACCAACCGGCCGGATCTCTGACTCTGTCCGGGCGTAAACGGTTGGAGGTTGCCCGCGCCCTGGGCACAGAACCGCGCCTGTTGATGCTGGACGAGGTCATGGCGGGTCTGACGCCGGTGGAAGTCACCGACATGATCGCCAGCCTGCGCCGGGTCAAGGACGGCCACGGCCTGACCATCCTGATCATCGAACATGTGATGAGCGCCCTGACCGATATGTCAGATACCATCACGGTTCTGCATCATGGGGAAAAGATCGCCCAAGGCACACCACAGCAGATTGCGGATAATGCGGCGGTCCAGGAAGCCTATTTCGGTATTGCGGAACCCCTGGAGGCACCGGTATGACCCCATCCCTTCTGGTCACCGATCTGACAGCTGGCTATGGCGAGGTGCAGGTCCTGAAGGGTGTCTCCCTGACGGCCAGGTCTCAAGGGGTCACAGCGGTCATCGGCTCCAACGGGGCGGGCAAGAGCACCCTGATGCGCCGCCTCGCCGGTCTGCTGCCCCACACAGGCGGACAGATCACCTTTGAGGGTCAGGATATCAGCACCCTGGCCAGCCACGATCTGGTGGCCCGTGGCGTCGTCCTGGTGCCGGAAGGCCGATTGATCTTCTCTGACATGACGGTTTTCGAGAATCTGACCATCGGCGCGGTCAATCCCCGCGCCAGGGCGGACCGGGACAATACGCTGGAAACCGTCTTCGACTTCTTCCCCCGCCTGAAAGAACGCCGCAGCCAGTTGGGCGGCACCCTGTCTGGCGGCGAACAGCAGATGCTCGCCCTGGGCCGGGGCCTAATGGCCAATCCAAAACTGCTGCTGCTGGACGAGCCCACATTGGGCCTGGCCCCTGGAATCGCCAAACAGATCTTCCAGATCATCCCCAGCCTGGTCAAACTGGGCCTCAGCGTCATCCTGGCCGAACAGGACGTCCACAAGACACTGGCCATCGCCGACTATGTTTATGTCCTGGAAAACGGCACCATCGGCGCAGAAGGCCTAAGCGCCGACCTGCAAAACGACCAACGCATCAAGGATGCGTATCTGGGTGCTTAGGCCGAAAAGCCGACCAACCGCATAAAATTGTAGCATTTTAGGTATGGTTATAAAGCGAGATAGGCATTTACTGAAGTAACACGTTCGGCGGCTAAATTCATAGAAACGACAATACAATCATACCCGCATACGTCTGACTCAAAGTTTAATCGGCTATTTTCGGTACTTCATATCAAAGTAAAATATAGAATCGACGGCTATACAGAAAACGACCTACAAAAATCTTCCTCATCAACCAGTTTCGACCAGAATCTTCCAATCGCAGCATGTTTATCCCAGAATTGGTCAATAGAGACAAAATGATCTAGCAATACTCCTGGGTCATGTTTGGCTTTGTTAACCTGAATACGCATAGAATCTATCTCCACCAACTCGTCTGCCAAACTTTGTACATCAAAGGCGGTTAACTGCCTCACAACGACATCGACAATCGACTCATTTTTCTTTTTCTCAAACTGACATCGTATATCTGAAAATGATAAACCATTATTAAAAAATTGATCTGAAAAGTATTCCTTTGCCTCTTTTTCCCACAAATGAAACTCTCGCACATATGCTCCTTGCACCAGTGTTTCTAGTATCGAATTCCTATTATACACCTCAAATTCAGCGAAACATGGGTCTTCTTTATAGTGTTCTAAGATTTCCCGATGGACTAATGAGGTACCATGAACTAGATACTCCAAAGCGCTTTTGCGATGCAAGGATTGCATTAGATATTTGAGCGCACTTGGCATTATGAACCCACGAACCAGCTTTAGAGCCATTGTGTCCCTATGACGCGATAATAAGTGAAGAAATTTCCGTTAGGATTCTGATTAGATTTCGGAAATGTGAGCATTGGCTGTTCTCACAATACGCCTAAAATTGAATTATGTTGTCAGTGTTGCTTCCATAACTCCTCAATTTTCTCGGTCCTACGTCTCTGACCTCCCAGTTACTTGCTAAAATGAATACCATACAATTCATTAAAACGACCAGTCGTCGCTTAGTGACACTTAAAATTATGTTAGTGTCAGAGAGTCGATTGATCTTTATCGACATAAAAGTCTTAGAAAGTATGACCACCGGCGCATAGGCCCAGCAGGTCAATGAACGCATAAAATCATAAGAATTGGGGAGAAAAATTGGAGCGGGCGAAGGGATTCGAACCCTCGACCCCAACCTTGGCAAGGTTGTGCTCTACCCCTGAGCTACGCCCGCTCCGAAGACCGTCCGCCGTCACTGGCGGGGTGGTCACGCCTTATCTCTAAGGCAGCGGTCGTATATACCCTTAGTCCCTTTCCTGGCAAGCCCGATTTCGTCAAAAATTTATCATATCTTGGAACACGCCGCTCTCTGCGGGTTTTCTAACCCTTCCGAATGGGTTAGCACAGCGCAACACTTGCACAGCGGGAGAGAGAATTGCCATGCCGAAACAGGATCACGACCTTTTTGCGCGACTCGATGACCTGGGAATCGCCCATGAGACCATCGAACATCCCGCCGTCTTTACCGTTGAGGAAAGCCAAAAGCTGCGCGGGCGGTTGACCGGTGCGCATATTAAGAACCTGTTCCTGCGCGACCGCAAAAAGCGCCTGTTCCTGTGCAGCGTGCTGGAAGACCGGGAGGTCGACCTGAAGGCCCTGCGCAAGCGGTTGGGGGCAAAGGATTCGCTGAGCTTCGGATCACCGGAGACATTGATGGAGGTGCTGGGCGTCCTTCCAGGCTCTGTGACGCCGCTGGCGGTAATCAATGATACAGACCGCCAGGTCACTGTCGTCCTGGATGAGGGAATATTCGCCCAGCCCGTCGTGAACTGTCACCCGCTGCGCAACACCGCGACCACCACAGTGGCGGTCGGTGATCTGCTGCGTTTTCTGGAGGCAGAAGGGTATCAGCCGGAGCGCATTGATTTTGGACAGGCGCTGTTTCCTGACAGCTAAGGACTTGAGGGAGACGGGCGGAACGCCTAAGTGATGGGACATCAATACGGCGAGCCGCCGAGCTACAACGAGACAATTGGAGTGATGCGTCTATGGAACCCTTAATTGGACAAGCTGATGCCCAAGCGGGCGCTGCTGCGATCATTGATGGCAGCGATGCGACCTTTCGCCAGGACGTGATGGAGCCCAGCCAGACGACCCCGGTTATAGTCGATTTCTGGGCCCCCTGGTGCGGCCCGTGCAAGCAATTGGGCCCAGCCCTGGAAAAGGCGGTCACGGCCGCTGGTGGCAAGGTCAGGCTGGTTAAAATCAATATTGATGAGAGCCCCATGATTGCCCAGCAATTGCAGGTTCAATCCATCCCTGCCGTATTTGGATTCGTCGGTGGGCGTCCGGTGGATGGCTTTGCCGGTGCACAGCCAGAAAGCGCTATCCGCGATTTCATTGCCCGCCTGTTAAAGGCAGCAGGCAATGATGACAGCCAGGATCCGATTGAGGCCGCACTGGAACAAGCGGATGCAGCCATTGAAGCCGGCGATTTCGCCATGGCTGCTGGCATCTTCGGACAGGTTCTGGAACACGACCCGGAAAATTTCAAAGTCGCGGCCAAGTTGGCACAGGCCTATATCAAATTGGGAGAGGTCGAGGCCGCCAAGGCCATTCTGGCGGAAATCCCTGTCGCAAAATCTCAAGACCCGGACGTCCTGTCAGCGCATGCTGCCTTGGAATTGGCAGATAAGGCAGCAGAGGCCCATAGCCAGTTGGCAGACCTGGAGGCCAAACTGGCCGCAGACCCGAAGGATCATCAGGCAAGACTGGATCTGGCGGAGGCACAAGCAGCCGTTGGACAGTCAGAAGAGGCCGTTGATAACCTTTTACACATTATTCAGGTCAACAAGGACTGGAATGATGGCGCGGCCCGCCTACAGTTACTGAAAGTATTTGAGGCGCTGGGACCGATGGACCCTGTCGTGCAATCTGGACGCCGTCGCCTGTCGTCATTATTGTTCAGCTGACACCATTGTATAGCTGACAACGACAGACACCAGCGCCTGAAGGCCGAAACAGGGCGGCAGAGACCAGTCCTGAGCGCGGGCCAGTATGCGAGGTGACTGAAACGATGTGTGGTCAAGTATGAGCCATTTTGATGTTAGTTTCGAAGATCTGCCAGCCAGTGTGCCGATTTTTCCCCTAACCGGGGTTTTGTTGCTGCCGCGCGGTATGCTGCCACTGAATATCTTTGAACCTCGCTATCTGAACATGGTCAAGGATGCGCTAGCTGGGGATCGGTTGATCGCGATGGCGCAACCCTGCCAGAAATCTGCCGCAGTTAAATGCGATCCCCCGGTATATCCGATATGCTGTGCCGGGCGGATTACGGCATTTGAAGAAACAGACGATGGGCGCATCCTGATCTCCCTGAAAGGTCTCAGTCGTTTCCGGATATCTGAAGAACTGGCGACCACACGCGGTTATCGGCGTGTGATGGCAGATTGGCAGGACTTTGAAGCCGATCTTCAGGAAGATGCGGGGGACGGCGTTGATCGTGACGCCTTGTTTAAAAGCCTGAAGGCCTATTTCACCGCCCAGGGCATTCAGGCCAGCTGGGATGCCTTATGCGGAACCCCTAATGAGCGTTTGATAAATTCTCTGGCGATGATCTGCCCTTTTGCGCCCCCGGAAAAACAGGCCCTGTTGGAGGCGACCAGCCTGGCCGACCGCGCCAGGGTCCTGACCACGCTGGTCGAGATGGCCGTGCTTGACACAGGCGGGGATGGCAGCGAGAAATCTAAGCAATAGTCTGATGCATGGGAACGGCAGCGATGCCGCAATAAGAGGAAATGGACGCGATGGCTGGCGATACGAACAAGGATGTTCCTGGGGGACCCCAGGCTAAAACGCCCGGCATTGACAGGAACCTGTTGGAGTTTCTGGTCTGTCCCGTCACCCGCGGCACCCTGCGCTATGACGCCGCCGCGCAAGAGTTGATCAGCGATACGGCGGGGCTTGCCTATCCAATCCGCGACGGCATCCCGATCATGCTGCCCGAAGAAGCGCGGGAGATTAAGGCTAAATGACCGCCGGTTCCGATAATGGGTCCGACGCAACTGCACAGGATCGCTTTTCCACCAAGGCCTGGCCGACAGAGGTCAAACACATCAAGGCGGAAAAGCGACTGGAAGTACAATTCGACGATGGGGTGCGGTTTTCCTATCCCGCAGAATATCTGCGGGTCGAAAGCCCCTCTGCCGAGGTGCAGGGCCATTCTGCCAGCCAGAAGCAACTGGTCCCCGGTCGCCGCCATGTCGGCATCATGAAGCTTGAGCCCGTCGGCAACTATGCCATGCGCATCCTGTTTGATGACATGCACGATACGGGCCTCTATAGCTGGCAATATCTGTATGAACTGGGCGTCGAATACGATGAACGCTGGCAGTCCTATCTGAACGCCCTGGATTCAAAAGGCCTCAGTCGGGATCCGTGAACAGGGGAACCGTCTCCATAACCGCCGGTCGCGCCGCCATATCCTGACGCCAGTGTTCCAAGCCGGGATATTGGCGGATCATTTCCGCCCCTTCGGGTACCATCGCCAGATAAGCCAGCATTGGATATAAATGGATATCTGCCAGGGTTATCGCGGATCCCAGCATCCAGGGGCCATCCCTCTTCAATGCGGCGATAACATGCAGAATGGCAGGGGCAGTCTTAAGCCCCGCCGCCAGGGCGTCCGGATCCACCCTTTCCCCGAACTGTGGCGCAAAAAACCCCTGTGCAAAGACCTGACGCACAAAAGGCCAATAGGCATAGCTGTCAATGATTGAGAGGATCTGAGACTGCCTGGCGCGATCAACGGGGGTGGACGGTTGCAGGTCGGGGCCAGCGAATGCCTCATCCACATAACGGGTGATGGCGACAGTCTCATACAGGCTGAAATCTGCATGCTGCAGCACAGGCACACGCTTGAACGGACTTAGCGTCAGGAATTGATCTGGCAGGTCTGCCGCAAAGGGATCTGTTTCAACCCACTCATACACAATCCCTTTTTCCACCAAGGCTAGCTTGGCAATCCAAGAGTAAACACTGTAACGATAACCAATCAGGGAAAGAATCATCCTGTCTGTCCGTTCAATCTAAAAACCCCAAAAAATGTTGAACTCAAACAACACCTTATACCATCACAACCGTTAGCAGTTAACGGCACACGAAACATCAACTGTACCAACAAAAAATTGCATAACCGACAAAAGATTCAAGCGACTCATAAAGCTTTTGTTAATCAAAATCCTATAGTAAATAGCGCGATGATGCATCATCAGAGGGTGGGAACCTGAAACTCTGTATGAGACGCATGAAAAATGGAAAATGTGAACGCCCTGAATTATCCTATCCCATTCGATGAGGACTATCGCCTCCAGGTTCTTCATGAATTGAACATTCTCGATACTGAGAAGCAGACAGAATTTGACAGACTCGTCATACTGGCCAGCAAGTATTTCTCCACGAAAATGGCGCTCGTATCGCTCGTCGATAAAGACCGTCAATGGCTGAAATCAGCCTGTGGCGTGAATGTCACGGAAATGCCCCGGGATGCCTCATTTTGCACCCATAGTGTGGCAAAAAGGCGCCCTTTGTTGGTATTGGATGCGACGGAGGACTCCCGCTTCTATGACAATGATCTTGTGACCGGACCACCACACATTCGATTTTATGCTGGTTTCCCGATTTTCTTTGAAAATGCGGCTATTGGCAGCTTCTGTATCATTGATGACAAGCCACGCGACAACTTTTCCGAAGAAGATCAGGCCGCATTGAAAAATTTTACAGAAATCGTGCAGGATCAAATCAAGTTATTTTCGATTACCCGTTCGAATTCAAAAACCGCAGCAGAAGCTTTGCAAAGTTCCAAACGCTTGACCAAGGCTGGTACCCTGGCAAAGAAGCAATTCTTAGCCCTTATGAGCCACGAGTTGCGCACCCCCTTGAATGCCGTCATTGGATTTGCCGATGTCATTCACAACGAGCTGTTGGGACCCATCGAGAATTCTGCATACACATCCTATGCGAAAGAGATATCCAGATCTGGGCATCGCCAGTTGGAACTTATAAATCGGGTGTTGAAACTCGTTCAAACCGGGTCCCTCGAACTGGAGAAAACCAGATTTGATCTGGTGGAATTGGTGAAAGACTGTGCAGAGATTTTACGCAGCGAACAACTGCACAAGAAAATTGAACTATGCTTAACCCTGCCGTCGGACCCGATTTACATCAAATCAGACCAGACGATAACGCAGCAAATTATCTTGGAGCTTTTTGCGAACTGCATCAAGTTTTCCCCGAACAACAGTAAAATTTACGCCTATGCGGCAACCGACAGCCTGGGCCAAACCGTTTTGACAACCAGAAATCCTGGAAGAATAGAACGAGAGCTGGAACCAGAGTCCGATATCCAAGAAATTGGGGATATCGGCGATGTCTATTCGAGAAAAAAAGACGGGATCGGGCTCGGCTTACCTTTGGTGCAGAAGCTCTGCAACCTGCTGGGCGCGAAGTTCTTCATCGAAAATGAGAACAACAATCTGGTCCAAACAAAGGTCTTTTTCACCAAGAAAAATCAGGCCCCCGGTGCCAGCGAAAGACGCCAAGCGAGTTAGACAAGGTCAGACAAAAGTGCTCTAAAGCGCTTCGCCCCGCACCATGCGAGGCAGGTCTCCAACGACCCCCATGGCGTGGCGCATCAGGAAGTTTTTGGCGGGGGGCAGCCGATTGACGGCTGCCAGCCCAATATCCCGGATGGTGCGCAACGGCGGTACATCATTGGAGAACAATCGAACCAATCCGTCCGTCACGACCGTCAACAGAATGTTATCAAACCGCCGCCGCCGCTCATAGGCGCGCAAGGTCGCCGCACTGCCAACATCCAGGCCCAGTCGATGGCTATCGACGATCACCTCCGCCAGGGCGGCGACATCGCGCAACCCCATATTCAGCCCCTGCCCTGCAATCGGATGAATGGCATGGGCGGCATCTCCGATCAGAGCGAACCGTGTATCAGTATAACGGTCGGCCTGAAGCAGGCTAAGCGGATAGGCAAAGCGCGGGCCCACCAGTTCCAGGTCGCCAAGCCAGTCGCCAAACCGCAACGCCAGTTCCTGCAGGAACGCGTGATCGTCCATCGCCATAAAGCGTTGCGCAAGATCTGTCTGTTCTGACCAAACAATGTTGCAACGATTTTCCGTCATGGGCAGCATTGCAAACGGACCACCGGGCAGGAACAGTTCCACAGCAACCCCGTCATGGGCGCGCTCATGGCGCACGGTTGCGACAATGGATGTCTGATTATACGTCCATCCACTGGTTTTGATGCCCGCTTCTTTGCGGCGCATGGAGAATTTTCCATCCGCAGCAATCGCCAATGACGCATGGATTTCCCGGCCATCCTCCAGAACAACCGTGGCACAATCTGCATCGCGATCAATGCGCACGACGTCGGCGGGTGCGATCAGGGTCAAACCGTCTGTTTCCGCCGCAACCTTCTGCAAGGCCGTGCGCGTGATCCGGTTTTCAATGATCCATCCAAAGGGATCATCACCGACATCGGCGTGATCATAATGCAGGAATAAAGGCGACACACCGCGCAACGGATGACCATCAGCGACACGGATATCCCATATCGGCGATGCGTCAGCGGCCATATGCTGCCACACGCCCGCTGCTTCCAGCACCCTTTTGGATCCCAGGGCAATCGCAGATGCGCGACCGTCATAGGCCAGGTTCAGCACGGATGCCGGGGGTTCCCGATCCACCACGACAACCGATAGGCCCGACCGTGCCAAGGCAATCGCCAGAGTCATTCCCACCATGCCGCCGCCCGCAAAGACAACATCAACACGCTTGTTTGCCATTCGGCCACCCTTCGTCAAACACCAAATCCTTCCGTCAAAGGTTGCGCCATACGACCCGGAAGTCCAGCGTTCGATTGTCGCATTATTTTGCCTAAAAAATATGCAAATTTTATTTTCGGCTATTAATTGGGCATGAAAACTGTATCAAAAATTACCTAACCCTAAATAAATTTTACCTTAATGTATTGATAATTAACAATATTTCAAATTCATGACGGTTTGGCACGCATCTTGTTATTACCAATGCGAGCCTCATGCGTGGTGCAGGGTTCGCGCAAGCGAGCCATCGGGGATGTCGGCCGGGGGGTCGGTGATCATCCGGATGTCCCGAAGACTGTAGCGGCGCGTGGGAGGGAGCAATATCGCTTCAATAGAGAGGGAGCCCTCGGGGAAATCTATGAAACTGATCATGGCGATCATCAAACCCTTCAAGCTGGACGATGTGCGCGAAGCACTGACCGGACTTGGTGTACAGGGGTTAACCGCTACCGAAGTCAAAGGCTTCGGTCGTCAAAAGGGGCAGACAGAAGTATATCGCGGGGCTGAGTATTCCGTGAACTTCCTGCCAAAAGTCAAAATCGAAGTGGTTGTGCCATCTGATTTGGCCGACCAGACCGTCGAAGCAATTCAGAAGGCCGGCAACACCGGTCGAATTGGCGATGGCAAGATCTTCGTCCTCGACGTCGCTCAAGCCGTGCGCATTCGCACCGGCGAGACCGATGCCGACGCGCTTTAAGGGGAGATAATTCGATGATGACCGCATCAATCAAACGTTATGGTATTGCAGGAGCTGTCGCCGCTGCGATCAGCTTTATTGCAATGCCCGCAATGGCGGATGTTCCGCTGGAAACGCAGTATATTTTCAACAGCCTTTCCTTCCTGATGCATGGCTTCCTGGTCATGTGGATGGCGGCAGGTTTCGCCATGCTGGAAGCGGGTCTGGTTCGCTCTAAGAACACTGCGGCGCAATGCCTCAAGAATATCGGTATCTATTCGATCGCCGGTATCATGTTCTACCTGATCGGCTACAACCTGATGTATATGGATGTCAGCGGCTATTTCGGCAGCTTCGCAATTTGGGATGCCGGAACAATCGCTGCTGCAGACACCCTGGAAGGCGGCGAGTATTCCGCTGGTTCAGACTGGTTCTTCCAGATGGTCTTCGTTGCGGCAACAGCCTCAATCGTCTCTGGTACAGTGGCAGAGCGCGTCAAACTGTGGCCGTTTTTCGCATTCTGTGTCGTGCTGACCGCAATCATCTACCCGATCCAGGGTTCCTGGACCTGGGGCGGTGGCTGGCTCAGCGAAATGGGCTTCTCAGACTTCGCTGGCTCTACAATCGTGCATTCCGTTGGTGGTTGGGCAGCTTTGGCCGGTGCCCTTGTCATTGGTGCCCGTAAGGGTCGCTATGGTGACGGCGGACATCCAATGCCCGGTGCGAACCTTCCCCTGGCCACGCTTGGGACGTTTATCCTGTGGATGGGCTGGTTCGGCTTCAATGGCGGCTCTCAGCTTGCTATGGGCACAATGCAGGACATCTCCGACATCGGGACGATCTACATCAACACCAACCTGGCCGCAGCGGCTGGCGTTGTCGTGGCGATGATCCTGACCCAGATCCTGTATAAGAAAATCGATCTGACGATGGCTCTGAACGGTGCTTTGGCTGGTCTGGTCTCTATTACGGCTGAACCTTTGGCACCAAGCCCGATGCTGGCGATCTTCATTGGTGCCGTTGGCGGTGCCTTGGTTGTCTTTGCCGTGCCTCTGCTGGACAAGCTGAAAATTGACGATGTCGTCGGCGCAATCTCGGTCCACCTGGTTTGTGGTATCTGGGGCACGCTGGCGGTTGTCTTCTCCGGTGCGGACTTTGTTGTCCAGTTGACCGGTATTGTTGCAATCGGCGCCTTTGTCTTCGTCACCAGCTTTATCGTCTGGACGGTATTGAAACTGGTGGTCGGTGTCCGCGTCTCTGAAGAGGCTGAAATGCTCGGCCTCGACAAGGCGGACCTGGGCATGGAGGCCTATCCTGAATTTGGTGCGGGTTCGGCTTCTAAGTAAGAAGCCTGACGAAAACAAGGAAACAACCCACACCACACTGTTTCCACCCCGCAAACCTTATCCCCCGAGGAGTTCGCTCTTCGGGGGCCTTTTTTTTGCTTTGCAGCTAGCTGCGAACAAGCGCTGTTATTTTCCTCAATATCTAGTATATGGTACCCTATACACGGATTGGCGCGCATATTGCTTCTAGGGCTAGAAGAGTGAGGTCCTAAGCGAGCGCCAGAAGACCTTGCGGCACAAACAGCAATACGGATCGCGATATGGCCGGGCATCGGCTTGATCAATTGAAGAATTTTCCATTTCGTCGCATCGACGAATTGCTGACCGGCCTGGCGCCGGGTTACCCCCCTGTATTCATGCAAGTGGGCGAACCACAGGCCGCCGTACCTGCCATCGTTGCCCAAACGGTTACACAAACAGCGGCACTGTTTGGCAAATATCCCCCCCCCGCCGGATCGCCTGGATATCGGGAGGCCGTTGCGCGCTGGCTGGAACGTCGATACGGATTACAGGCAAACGCGATCAATGCAGCAGCACAGATTTCTGCCCTGTGCGGATCACGCGAAGGGTTGTTTCAGGCAACCCTGATGGCGATCCTGCGTAAGCGGGACCGGCTGGGCGATACCAGCATCACGCCAACTGTACTGGTCCCCAATCCGATGTATCATGTCTATTTCGGGGGCGCGATTGTCGGCGGCGCGGAACCGATCCTGGTTGATACAGTGGCCGAAAATGATTTCGTCCCGAATTATGCGGCACTGCCGCTGGAAGTATTGGATCGCGCAGCCATCTGTTTCTTTTGCACGCCTGGCAATCCAACGGGTGCAGTTGCAACCCGGGCAGCATTGACAGAAATGCTGGCCCTGGCCCGAAAGCATGACTTCGTGCTGGCAGTCGATGAATGTTATTCGGAAATCTGGTTTGATGCTCCACCGGCTGGCGGCTTTGACGCGGCCCAGGATTTGGGGGGATCGCCCGATAATCTGCTGGTCTTCAATTCCCTGTCCAAACGCTCTGGTTCTCCCGGCTTGCGGGTGGGATTCGTTGCTGGGGACCCCGCCTTAATCGAGCCCCTGCTGATGCTGCGCAGTTATGGCGGCGCGCAGGTGCCAGGCCCCCTGATGGCGGCGGGAGAGGCCCTATGGCAGGATGAAACCCATGTGACCGCAAATCGCGCCCATTACCTCAATTTGGTCGAAATTGCCGACTATCATCTGGGGCGGCTCCCCGGTTTTCATCGACCGGAAGCAGGGGTTTTCCTGTGGCTGAACACGAAAGCCACAGTCGGTGACGGAGAAACGGCGACGCGCCTGCTGTGGCAGCATGCCGGAATCAAGGTTATGCCAGGGCGATACATGTCCCAAACCGACCCGAATACCGGAAAAAGCCCAGGGGATGACTATATCCGCATTGCGCTGGTTCATGATCCGAAAACGGTTGAAGACGCCATGGGGCGCATTGCACAAGTTTTAAGCACACATAACTCGATCAATTGACGACGACACAGAGAGAGTAAGAGATGGTGGCAAAGACACAGGAAAAAGCAGCCTTTCTTCCAGATGGGGCAACTGATTACCTGAAGAAGCGAGGCATTGAATGCCTTGGCATCGGGCTGATCATTCTTGCCTTCGCGCTGTTGACGGCGCTTGTCTCCTATAGCCCTGCAGACCCATCGCCGAATAATGCCACCAGCCAGCCAGTCAGCAATCTGTTGGGGTATCCCGGTGCAAGCATTGCCGATGTCGCGCTGCAAAGCCTGGGCTTAGCCAGCTTCCTGGGATTCCCGCTTCTGGCCGGCTGGGGATGGCGGCTGGTTATGGATCGCGTGCTACCGCGCGCCTGGATCCGACTGGCCCTGACCCCGGCCCTGGCGGCCTTGACCGCCCTGGCACTGGCAACGCTTCCCCGCTATGACGCCTGGCCTTTGGGGGCCGGATTGGGCGGAATACTGGGGGATGTTATCCTCTCTGGAATAAGACCCCTGTTGGTTGGCATTGACCTGTCCTGGATCGGGCTGGCGGCTGCGGTTCCGGCTGTGACTATCGCCTTGTATGGATTTGGCATCACGTTATCAGAATGGCGCACGGTCATTGTGAAATCCTGGGCCGGTGCCAGGCGGGGTGCCGGCGCGCTGCGTAATGCCGACCAACTTGCCCCTGCCCTGAAAGAACTGGTTCTGCGGCGGGGCGATGGCCGCGTAGAGCCAACCCTGGCCCCGGCGATAAAGCGCGCAACGCCGCCGCGCGCCGCACCTTCTGCTCCCCGCGCCCAGCGAGAAGATCGGGTTGAAACACCGGAAAGCCCAAAACCATCCAAACGCGCCACAGAAGAGCGTCAGATCAAACTGGCCCTGCCGCCGCAGGATGGGGAATTCCACCTCCCTCCGTTGGATATTCTGGTCGACCGCCACCCTGATTCAGAGGCACAATCCAAGAATTCTGAAGGATTGGAACAGAATGCCCGCATGCTGGAAGGGGTGCTGGAAGATTTCGGCGTCAAAGGAGAAATTACCAAAGTACGCCCCGGCCCCGTCGTCACCCTGTATGAGTTGGAGCCCGCGCCTGGAACCAAAACCAGCCGCGTGATTGGTCTTAGTGATGATATCGCACGATCCATGTCCGCAATTTCCGTGCGCATCGCAACCGTTCCAGGGCGCAGCGTTATCGGGATCGAACTCCCCAATGCGCGCCGGGAAATGGTGGGCTATCGGGAACTGGTCGCATCCGACACATATGATAAGTCAAAGGCGAAATTGCCCTTGATTTTGGGGAAGGATATTGGCGGCACGCCGGAAGTTGTTGATCTGGCAACCATGCCCCACCTGCTGATCGCCGGGACCACCGGGTCCGGGAAATCCGTGGGCATGAACACAATGATCCTGTCCCTGCTGTATAAGCTGACGCCCGATCAATGCCGCTTTATTATGATCGACCCCAAGATGTTGGAATTATCCGTCTATGATAACATTCCGCATCTTCTGGCCCCGGTGGTGACCGACCCGAAGAAAGCCGTTGTCGCCTTGAAATGGGCGGTGCGTGAAATGGAAGACCGCTATCGTTCCATGTCCAAGCTGGGCGTGCGCAATATCGAAGGATACAACAAGCGCGTTGCCGAGGCGGATCGCAAGGGTGAGGTCATCACAAGGCGCGTACAGACCGGATTTGATTCCGAGACCCATAAGCCGATTTTTGAAGAAGAGCCGCTGGACCTGACCCCCCTGCCCTATATCGTCGTATTGGTCGACGAAATGGCGGATTTGATGCTTGTCGCGGGCAAGGATATTGAGGCATCCATCCAGCGCCTGGCCCAGATGGCGCGTGCGGCGGGGATCCACCTGATCATGGCAACCCAACGCCCATCCGTTGATGTTATCACGGGGACGATCAAGGCGAACTTCCCGACACGGATTTCATTTCAAGTCACCTCGAAAATTGACAGCCGCACAATTCTGGGCGAACAGGGCGCGGAACAATTGCTGGGCAAGGGCGATATGCTGCATATGGCAGGCGGTGGGCGCATCACCCGCGTCCATGGTCCTTTCGTCGATGACACAGAGGTTGAGGCCGTCTGTCAGTTCTTAAAAGCACAAGGTGTGCCGGCCTATGTTGAAAGTGTGACCGATGAAGACGATATGTCAGGGGGATTCGATACCGATGTCAGCGGCGCAAGCTCTCTTTCCGGGGGCAGCGGTGGTGACGACGGTGGTGAAAACGCGCTGTATGACCAGGCGGTTGCCCTGATTGCACGGGAAGGCAAATGCTCTACCAGCTTTGTCCAACGTCATTTACAAATCGGGTATAATCGTGCCGCCAGGATCGTTGAGCGCATGGAAAAGGAAGGGGTCGTCAGTGCGGCGAACCATGTTGGAAAGCGTGAAGTCTTGGTTGGTGATCATTCCCGGTAATCTTAAATACACTGCATCGCACCGCCGAAGCCGCGGCCTATTGGCCGCGCTGATTCTGGTGGCGGGGCTTGGTCTGTCCGGTCAAGTGAAGGCGGAATCCCAGGCCGTCGATCCCAACGCCGCGATTGAACGGCCAGAACAACACCAAATGGGCTCCGTCGAGCAGAAAATTCTGCTGTCAGAGATCGAAAGCTATTTTGACAAAATCAATACGCTAAAGGCGCGATTCCGCCAATTCAACATGGATGGAACTGTGTATCAGGGCGATGTCATGATGGACCGTCCCGGCAAGATGCGCATCGATTATGATGCCCCCCTGCCGTTCAAGATTATCGCAGATGGCACATTCTACATTTTCGTCGATGAAGATTTGAAAGAGGCGAGCCACATTCCTCTGGGGCTGACCCCGGCCTCCATGCTGTTGCGCCAGCCAATGAAACTTGGTGAAGAGCTTACAGTTCTGGATGCCGCCAAAGATAAGGGTTTCCTGCATATCACAGTTGCCCAGAAGGATGCGCCCGATGCAGGGTCACTGACCTTCACATTCTCAGAACAACCGTTGAGTCTGGTGCAATGGACTGTGGTTGATCAGCAGGGCACTGTCACCCGTGTCCTGCTGGAAAATGTACAAACCGGGATTGATTTGGATTCTGACCAGTTCTATTTCGTCAATCCGTGGATCACTAAAAACAATCGATAACCTGCGGTCTTACCCGAACGCATATGCATCCATGGCAAGAACATTATAGCATATGCTGTGATGCAATCTGCGCCCTTGAACAGCAGGATGCCCGCCCGCCATACCAGCCCCCAGGGCGACAAAGAAGGGCAGGAAATGTTCTGGTGTCGGATGGTTTTCGCGCCCCATCGGGGCCTGCATGAAATCCAATAGGGCCGGGATATCAGCGGCTGTTACCTTGTCATAGACCCAGTCCTGAAAGGTTGTAACCCAATCAGGCACTCCATCCTGCCCCAACTGACGCAGGCGCGCCCAGGCCCGCAGGTTATGGGTGATATTACCCGAGGCGAGGATCAGAATTCCCTCGTCGCGTAACGGAGCCAACGCCCTGCCCAGCGCCAGATGATGCGCCGCCCCAAGGTCTGTCTGGATGGACAATTGAATGACCGGAATATCCGCCTCCGGATAAATCAGGGTCAACGGCGTCCATGCCCCATGATCCAACCCCCGTTCTGAATCGCCATGGGTGGGGAAACCTGCATTTGAAAGCATGTCTTGAACCTGCCGGGCCAGATCGGGGGATCCGGGCGCGTCATACCGCATTTGATACAGGGCATCCGGGAACCCATAGAAATCATGCAAAACTGTCTGGTCAGGCCGAGTCGTGACCGATGGTTCAGCGGTTTCCCAATGCGCAGAAACCGCCAGGATCGCCTTCGGCCGAGGCAAATCCTTGGCCATGCACGACAAGAATTCCCGTGCCGGAATGTCTTCGAATGGAAGGGTCGGTGGGCCGTGGGACACAAAAACGGCGGGTATAGTTTCCTGTAACGTCATCGGGCCTCTCCATCATCACCAGAACTGTATAGTTACGAGAAGGACAAGCGGACGATAAGCCCTGTTGAAGGAAACGCATCGTCGACAAACAAGTGGCAATAAGAACAACGCCATTGTCTTAATACAAGAGCGCCCCGTCTCAGGGGGAGGGGAGAGACGGGGCGCATGCCTGTTTAAAGGCACCCAGGGCAACCACCTAAAAGGTTTATGCACCTGGTAGATACGCCGCTTGGGGTTTGGGGGAGGAGGTCAGCGGCGCATCCTCTATACCAAGGATATGGCCCGAACCGAGGCTTCTTAAAAGGTGAACAATATGCACCCCCGCTATGTTACAGGTGCATAGCTATTGCTCATTGCCGCGACCGTATCTGCCGACTCTTGCTATTCATAAAGTGACTGGTGCGATATTTACAAGGTACTGTCGCTTGCAAATGGCCCACGGCCTTCATAGCTTATTCTAAGTATAGTTCCCCAAACACCAGGATCCGCTTCTATGACATCGGCCACTCTTTTTGATCTACAGAAAATACTCCAGGACGCAGATATCATACGGGATGAAGCAGAAATAGAAGCGCTGTTGCGCGGTGCCGCCGCCGCCCCGCCAGACTCTCAAGACCGCTGGACGGATTTGATTGCCCCAAATGCGACCACGGCTGTGCGCGCCCAATTGGCCCAGGCTGGTCGTGCTTACATGGACGGGCTGGGCAGCCCCTTTACCGATGGGCCAGCGCCAAAGGAACGCCTGGACGCCCTGCGCGTTGAAATGCGCAAACAGGGATTGGATGGGTTGGTCATTCCCCGAACCGATGAATATCAGGGCGAATATATTGCGCAAAAGGCGGAACGGGTGCTGTGGCTGACGGGCTTTGCCGGGTCGGCCGGGACTGTTGTAGTCGGCCTGGACAAGGCGGCAATCTTCATTGATGGCCGCTATACGTTGCAGGTTCTCGATCAGGTCGATACCAGCCTGTTTACACCCCAGCATATGATTGAAGCCCCGGCAACTGACTGGATCGCGGAGAATTTCAAAGCCGGGGACAAAATTGGATTCGATCCCTGGCTGCACACACAACATGGCGCAGGCCACCTGAATTTAGCGGCCCAGCGTGCGGGGGCCAGCCTTGTGCGGGTTGAGCCAAACCCCGTCGATACGGTTTGGCAGGATCAACCCGCCGCTCCGCTGACCCCTGTTGTGCCGCAAACCCTCGAGTTCGCGGGCGAGGCATCAGAGGATAAACGCGCGCGCCTGGGCGCCGCCTTGGCCAAAAAGAGCATCGACGCCGCCGCAATCACCGCGACCGACTCCATCGCCTGGCTGTTGAATATGCGGGGCGGCGATGTGCCAAACTGTCCCCTACCGCTCAGCTTCGCGCTGTTACATCAGGACGGTGCGGTCGATTGGTTCATTGACGAGCGCAAATTAACGCCGTCTGTCCGCGCCTCGCTGGGCAATGCCGTCTCCCTGCGCCCGGAAAGCGACTATGCTGATGCATTGGCCGAACTGGGTCGCCAGGGCAAAACTGTGCAGGCCGATCCTGCCACGGCCCCCTGCCTGATCTTTGATCGCCTGCAGCAATATGGTGCCAGGATCGTGGAGGCCCCCGATCCCTGCCTGATGCCGAAATCCTGCAAGAATGCTGTTGAGATTGAGGGTACCCGCAGCGCCCATAAGCGCGATGGCGCGGCCCTGTCGAAATTCCTGCACTGGATCGCTGAAACAGCGCAGAAGGGCGGGTTGACTGAGTTGGAAGCCATCGACCACCTGCGCAGCATTCGCGAAAAGGGAGAGAACTTCCGGGGTCTGAGCTTCGACACGATTGCAGGCGCTGGCTCTAACGGCGCGGTGATCCATTATCGCGCTGGCCCCCGCACCAATAAGGCCATTGAATCGGGTCAATTACTGTTGGTCGACAGTGGCGCGCAATATCTGGATGGCACCACCGATGTCACCCGCACCATGGCGATTGGCACCCCAACGGCGGAGATGATCCACCGCTTCACGCTGGTCCTGAAAGGCCATATCGCGATTGCCACCGCCCGCTTTCCTGTTGGCGTGACCGGCAGTCAGTTGGACCCGCTTGCCCGCCTGCCGCTGTGGCAGGCTGGTCTGGATTTCGACCACGGCACCGGCCATGGGGTTGGCAGCTATCTGAATGTGCATGAAGGCCCGCAACGCATCGCCAAGGCCCATAACGCCGTCGCCTTGAAGCCCGGCATGATCCTGTCGAACGAGCCCGGCTATTACAAAGCGGGCGATTATGGCATCCGTATTGAAAATCTGGTCGTGGTGAAAGAAGTCGACACGCCCCCCACTGGCGCAGAACGCGCCCTGCTGGAATTTGAGACCATCACGCTGGCCCCCATCGACCGCACATTGATCGATGCGTCCCTGTTGTCACAGGACGAACGGACTTGGCTGAACGCCTATCACGCCCGAGTCTTCGCAGAAGTCGGACCGCAATTGGACGGGGCAGAGAAAGCCTGGCTGGAATCAGCAACCGCGCCAATTTAGGGCACCTTAAAGCCCCGCCTCTTTCCACCAGGTGTCGGTCAGGAATTTGCCGGGCAGGTCTTCATCATTGGGACTGTGCCCAGCGATGGCGATTTGGCGCTGCCATTCTTGTTTCAGGCTGTCGGGCAGTTTTTCCCCGCACCAGGGGCAAAAATCAATCTTCACCATTCGGACGGGGTGTTCATCCTTTAGTCGATCCACCGCCAGACGCCGAATGCCATATTCCCGAGTCCAGGGGATGTAGCAGATCATCACCCTGATATCTTCCATAGCATCTGATAAATTGCGACACAGATGGGCAGGCTTTTCCCTGGACCGATATTTACCAGTTCCCTTTGGATCTTTTAGCAAAAAATGATACCGCACCATGTAGTATCCTTCAGGAACATGAGGACGATGAACCTTCGGGCGGCGGCGGCGGTCTATTTGGCGGGTTACCCACCATTCCTCTGAACCATAAAAGCCATCCGGCAAGTCAACGAGTTTTGGATTCCCCCAATAAGGAAGGTAGATACCATATTCCTCTTTCAAAACCTTGGACCGGGCATGCTTCAGATTCCCAGGCAAGACGCGCCCTGACCAGGGGCAATAATCAATCCTGGCCGTATAACTCCTAAAAAACTCATTGTTCGTGCCGTGGGAATAAAACTCCTTCCAAATAGCCTGATTCACAATATAGATGCCATAATTCCGCGTCCCAGGGTCATACATAAGGCACACTTCGGGGTCCGACGCCGCCGCCTGCAGCGCCTCATGCTGATCCTGAAGTTGTTTTCCCCGTTTCAATCTCATTTTCTGAAACTTTACCATCTTTGATCGTATCTGCCCTGTCGGTCCATTCCCCAGTGACACCATCAATCGCCCCAAGATGACGGCCACTTTTAGAATAAACTTCTATTTCACTATGACCATAATCCCATTCATAGTAGCGGGAGTCTTTGCCTTTGAGACCATCACGCTGGCCCCGATCGACCGCACATTGATCGATGCGTCCCTGTTGTCACAGGACGAACGGACTTGGCTGAACGCCTATCACGCTCGAGTCTTCGCAGAAATCGGACCGCAATTGGACGGGGCAGAGAAAGCCTGGCTGGAATCAGCAACCGCGCCAATTTAGGGCACCTTAAAGCCCCGCCTCTTTCCACCAGGTGTCGGTCAGGAATTTGCCGGGCAGGTCTTCATCATTGGGACTGTGCCCAGCGATGGCGATTTGGCGCTGCCATTCTTGTTTCAGGCTGTCGGGCAGTTTTTCCCCGCACCAGGGGCAAAAATCAATCTTCACCATTCGGACGGGGTGTTCATCCTTTAGTCGATCCACCGCCAGACGCCGAATGCCATATTCCCGAGTCCAGGGGATGTAGCAGATCATCACCCTGATATCTTCCATAGCATCTGATAAATTGCGACACAGATGGGCAGGCTTTTCCCTGGACCGATATTTACCAGTTCCCTTTGGATCGTCGAGAAAGTCATGATACCAGACTTTATAATAGCCTTCCGGCACATGAGGTCGGCGTATCTTCGGGCGGCGGCGGCGGTCAATACCGCGGGTCGCCCACCATTCCTCTGACCTGTAAAAACCATCCGGCAACACTGTCGTATCAGGTGTCTCCCAATGGGCGCAGTTGATACCAAATTCGTCTCTTAGTGTTCGGGCCCTGGCATAGCGCAAATCACCGGGCAAAAGCCGACCAGACCAGGGGCAGTAGTCAATTTGCGCACCCCGCCTATGAAAAAAAATGTTCCCTGGCCCATAGTAGTAGAACTCTCTCCATATGGCTTGGTTCACAACGCAGACGCCATAAGTTCGAATTCCAGGATCATAGACAAGGCACACTTCGGGGTCCAACACCGCCGCCTGCAAAGCCTCATGCTGATCCTGAAGTCGTTTGCCCCGTTTCCGGCTCAAGTTCTGATCCTTTCTTCAAATCCGGTTTAGAAGTCCACTCCCCTGTAACCCCATCAATTGCCCCAAGATGGCGACCAGATTTATTGTAAACCTCTATTTCGCTATGACTGTAGTCCCAATCGTAATATCGATAATTCTTACCCTTAAGCCCATTAGTATATTTTCCATCTTTCATTGGATTTTTCTTGATCTGAGTCCATAAAAAACTCTGAGACGGGGCAATTTTGAGGTTCTCGCGAATTTTCCGCTCTTCCATAAGACGTCCTCCCTCGCCTTTTAAATAGTTATCATAAGCGCGTCTCTGTCCCTCAGTCAGCGAGATATTCGGTTCTTGGGTCATTCCCTCCCTATCGACATCAAAGCCTCTAAAGCCTTTGGCAAAAGGTGTTCTTCCTCCATGAATAATATGACCGCCGGCACCGCCGGGTTTCACATAGGTTCCAGGCAGAGGTTTACTGGGAAGTAATGTAATCTGCGGTACTTCATCGGACTGATCAGGAAAAGGGGATGGGTTGTTAGGCCCTAAGACATCGGATTGATCAGGACGACCGGAGTCACTTGGGTTTTGATCGTCATGAGCCCGTGAACTATCTGGGTAGGTTTCAGGCGCATCCAGGCCCGCAGGCGGGATAGCGGGGAAGGGCGGCATGATCGGGGGAAGAGTTTGGTTTGGATCCAATTGACAGGATGGATTTCTTACCCAACCGAATGGAGCAGACCATAGAAACGCAGGCTGGCCATTCGCGTCTTTTGGAATTTTATTTGTGTGCGCATACTGAACAAATGGGGCCTCCTTTCGCTCATCTGAGATACCCTCATTATTCTCTACAGCCAGTTTCTCCACCTGCGCTCGAATGGGGGTGGTTTGGTCAAAGGTCGCAGCCTGAGCGGGAGAAACACCCAGCGCCTTTGTTACCAGCCCCAGCAATGGGGAGGGGTGGGCTGGTTTGTCATTGAGAGCCTTTGGTGTGAAAAGCTTGTTCCTGTCGCCGGCAGTCGGAGTCGGCGTGCCTGATCCTCCCCGTATAAACGCGTCTGACAGATCGGGCGTTGACCCGGGCAATGGGGTCTTAGTGCCAAGCCGGTCTTGAAAAAGGGCGCGCAAATCCGCGGCACGGACCGCAGGCTTATCATCCTTCCCAAAACTGCCGGGCTTGTACTCGCCTGGATAAGCAAGCTTAAAGCCATCGGTAACCGCTTTGCGTAAACGGTCCCCAGTCTCCCCTTCCGCATGATAATCCGGATGGACCATCAGACCCTTTAGCACTTCATCAGGATCATCTTTTAGATCATTTTGCTTAGAACTTGGTTGATCCCCCATGCCGTGGGGTTTGGGGATGCTCAGGTTGTTAAAATCGTCCGCCGAGGTCTTGCCCTGGGATTGGCGAAATGCCTGCATACCCTGCACCAAGCCGCCCCGGCGGGGTTGCGTCGACCGAGAAAAGAAATCACTAAACGACATCTGATCTTCCTTTGTTCTTTTTAATGGTCGCTTTCGATAAGGTTCCTTATCCCTTAACGACCAAATGTGGGTTTGAATCGATGCTTCCCCGAAACATCGCACTAAAACAGCCCCATAAGGATGCAATCCCTTTAGGCTGAAATCAAAACGTGCAACAAAATATAATTTTTGTCAATTAAAAAGAACAAATAGGAACAAAAAATCGAAAATGGCTGGGAGCGCTTTCTTAGGGCGGGACTAGTCCCCCTGCGCATTCCAAAAGATTTCTTGATCAGTTGTCCCGCGAGCCTACCCGATAAAGGCTCAAGCATCTGGCGACTATAGTCCAGCATCCAACAATGCAGACGCATCAGCCCGCCGAGAGACAAACTTGCGGGGCGCGCCGGGGTGCTATTCCGCAGCGGCGTAGGCGGCCCAGCGGAGGTAGTAGTCGGCTTCTTCGGTATAGATCGAGCCTGTATGGGCCAGGAAGCTGGAATACAGTACGAAGCGGTCCGCCTCGAAGCTGCGATCCAGCGGCAAGCGCCGTTCCGCAACGAAGCGTTCCGCCTCCTGGATGCTGGTCGTTTTCAGGCGGGCCAGCGTCACATGGGGCAGGAACTTGCGGCTTTCAGGCTTGAACCCGCAGCGCACGGCGGCGGATTCGACCTTCCTTTGCAGATGCATCAGCCCCTCATCCTTGCGGGCCTGGGCGATTAGGGCACTGGGTCGACGCTTGTTGCCGAACCAGTTGAGCTGGTCCAGCGTGACGTCGAACGCCGGTGCATCAATGCGCATCAGGTCATGGGCGAGATCTTCGGCAGCGCCGTAATCAATCTCCCCAATAAACCGCAAAGTGAGGTGGAAGTTATCCGGATCGGTCCAACGAGCCCCAGGGAGCCCGTTCTGTAACCCGGTCAGCGCATCCCGAATATGGTCTGGGATGGGCAGGGCGACGAAAAGCCTAATCATGGCGCGCCTCCACTATATCTGGGGCCAAAATCGACCCCTACCCCCTTAATACCCGATTGGCGTAGCTTTGTGAATGGTTTCTATGTCGGAAAGTACATCTTCCGACAATTTCATGTCCCCGGTGGCGATTGCGGCCTTTAACTGATCCATCGTGCGGGCGCCGATAATGTTGGCGGTGGTGAATTCACGGGTGTTTACAAACGTATTGGCCATCTGGGCCGGATCCAGGCCATGTTTGCGCGCAACGGCCACATATTTCGCCGTTTCTTCGACGGCGCGAGGCGAAAGGTAACGCCCGAAATACTTACCAAACAGGGTCAGGCGCGCCCCTTCCGGCCAGGCACCGTCCAGATACTTACCCGACAAAGTGCCCATTGCCAGGGGCGAATAGGCCAGCATCCCGACCCCGGTGCGGCAGGAAACTTCTGCCAGTCCGAATTCATAATCCCGTTTCAACAGATTATAGGCATTCTGCACGGAAACGATTCGCGGCAGGTTCATCGTCTCCGCCATGCGCAGAAATTCCATCACGCCCCAGGGGGTCTCATTGGAAACGGCGATATGACGAACCTTCCCCGCAGTAACCAATTCTTCCAGGGCGCGCAGGGTTTCTTCCAGCGCGACACCATCTTTTTCCGGCACATGCGTGTAATTCATCGTGCCGAATGTCGTGGTTTCCCGTTCCGGCCAATGCAGTTGATAGACATCGATATAGTCGGTCTTCAGCCGCTTCAGACTGGCGTCACAGGCTTCCAGGATCGATTGACGGTCCAGGCGGGTTTCCCCGTCATGCAAGTGCGGGCGCATCCAGGGCAGTCGATTGGCGCGACCGGCGATCTTGCTGGCCAGGATGACTTCAGACCGGCGGCCCGTCTTTTCAAACCAGGTGCCGATGATTTCTTCGGTCCGACCATAGGTCTCTGCGCTGGGCGGAACTGAATAAAGCTCCGCCGTATCCCAGAAGTTAACCCCCTGATCCAGGGCATAATCCATCTGTTCATGGCCTTCAGCCTCGGTATTCTGTTGCCCCCAGGTCATTGTGCCCAAGCAGACAACGCTGACATCCAAATCAGTATGGCCAAGCTTATTGTAACGCATGGTAGATCAGGTCCCCTTTAATGGATTTCAGGGCACACGCCCCGTTATAGAAACAGTGTTAACACGCCCGTATAGGCATAAAGGCGATCCCGGCAGAATTCACCATTAGCGAAAAAGCCCGTGATAGGAAAGGTCCCTAAGGCCTCCGCAATCAATTGTGTTTCCTGACTGGGATCACTGAACTGGTTGGGACCACGTGCCGCGCAGGACACATAAACTCCACCCCGAATGGGTTGCTTGCCAGTCCGGGATTTCAATTCCGACAGCATGCGACGCATATCGGAAACGGCGGTGGTTGGATCGCGCCGACAGAACATCACCCGATCGCCCGGATTAAGATGCGCCGCAATTGCCACGGCCCCTTGATGCGGATCTATGGCCACCAGATTGCGCACGGTATAATCACCCAAATCGGACCCTTCCACGGGCAAGGCGGCGAAAATGTATCCCGCGCACCGATTAAGATCCCGCGCCAGAATTTCACCAATATCCTCCTTGAAGACCTCCAGCGCGGGACGGCCATTCAATTCCAGAATCACATGGTCCTGAGCATTGGTGATAGTGTGAGCGGGGCCAATCGGGCTGCATCCCTGGCTTAATGCTGTTTGCAGCGGGATATGCGCCAGCGACAGCAACGCCCCGCTGAGACCCTGCCCGTCCGGGCCATCTGCGATTTGGGAGCCTGGACCCTGAGCGGCGCTCAATCCCCCGATCAGGAAGCCATCCGTCTCCTGGACGATATCATCCATCAGGCCACCCAATAACCCATTCCCAGGATCGCCATGGGCCAGAACGACCGGCGGCACATCAGAAGACAGCCAATCACTGTATTGCGCGCTGATCCGGTCACTTTCACCCCGCAGGCCAGAAAAGACCCGAAAGCCATCATTCTGGAACGGACACAGCATGACCGACAGGCTGGGGGTGCCGAAATTTTCTGCAAAATCTCCAGTCGCCGCATCCGTCCCAATCGTCCCGTAGCCAACAGTTCCCACCCAATGGGGAACACCCGTGGCCTGACCCAGCGCAGCCTCTATTTCTGCGGAATGCGTCGCATAGTGGGGCGTCATGTATATCAGGCCCAACTGGTGATCGGAATTCGCCCCCCGCAATGCCGGTAACAGGGAGTCCAATGCCTCCTTCCAGGTTTGTCCGGTCCCTTGTGCTGATAAGAAGTCTGCACCCGCCGTCACGATGCGCCCTTTTGGCTTAAATCGGACAGGGCCTTTTCAACAATGGGCAGAATGCGGGTCACGATCACGTCCACCCCCGCCCCTGTCGGATGCATGCCATCCCCCTGATTCAAGCTGGCATCGGCGGCAACCCCATCCAGAAAGAAGGGATAAAACAAAGTATCATATTCTGCCGCCAGGTCTGGGAAGACCGCATTGAATTCGTCGCTGTATTCCCGCCCCAGATTTGGCGGTGCCATCATTCCGGTCAGGAGAACCTTAACTCCGGCTGCCTGAGCTTTTTCGATAATAGCCGCCAGATTTTTCCGGGTCTCAGAAGGCGGCAATCCGCGTAATCCATCATTAGCGCCCAATTCCAGGATCATCAGGTCCGGCTTATCAGCAAACAGCCAATCAACACGGCTCAACCCGCCTTTCGAGGTATCGCCCGATACGCCCCCATTGACGACCCGCGCGTCATGGCCCGCCTCGGTCAGCGCTGCCTGCAGCTTGTTGGGGAAACTTTCCGCCTTGGACAGGCCATATCCTGCCGTCAGGCTGTCGCCCAGCGCCAGAATGGTTGTTTCCGCTGAGGCGTGCCCAATTCCCAATGTCCCAAAAACTAAGGACATTGCGACCAGCAATCCATTGATTGTGCAGCGCAACGGGCCATATAGCCTTGAAACGCTGATATAGATCGCATCGAAAGAAAGTGAGTTCATGACATCTCGCGCTGAAACTGAAGAAAACCAAAACGGAGTATCGCCGATGATTGATCTGCGCGATGTCCACCTAACACTTGGGTCTTTAGCGGGCGAGGTCAACATCTTGCGCGGCATTGATTTGTCGGTTGGGCGTGGAGAGACGGTCAGTGTTGTGGGACCATCGGGGTCCGGCAAGACATCCATGCTGATGATCGTGGCCGGGTTGGAACAGGCAACTTCGGGCAGCGTCCGAATTGGCGACCAGGATTTCCGTGGCTTGAGCGAAGATGGTCTGGCAGAATTTCGCCGCGACAATCTGGGAATTGTGTTTCAAAGCTTCCATTTGGTACCCACCATGACAGCGGTTGAAAATGTCGCAATCCCCCTGGAACTGGCCGGGCGACGCGACGCCTATGAGCGTGCCGCTGAGGTTTTGGAACAGGTCGGCCTGTCACACCGGCTGAGTCATTATCCTGGCCAGCTATCGGGCGGGGAACAACAGCGTGTCGCCCTGGCGCGTGCTTTTATCGGCAGCCCTAAATTGATCCTGGCCGACGAGCCGACAGGCAATCTGGACGCCGACACAGGACAACAAATCATCGATCTGATGTTCAATCTGGCACGCGATCATAAAACGACCCTGATGCTGATCACCCATGACGCGGATCTGGCGCAGGCCTGTGACCGAACCGTTGAGATGCGCGACGGGCGTCTGGTCAAAGACGCCGCATTGAAGGCGGCGGAATAAGATGGTTTCTGCACGCATCGCACGACGCGAATTGCGCGGCGGCCTGAAAGGGTTCCGTGTCTTTGTCGCCTGCCTGGCGCTTGGTGTTGCCGCCATTGCAGGCGTTGGGTCCCTGGCTTCCGCTATCGAGGCTGGGCTGAAAGCTGATGGCCGCGTTCTATTGGGCGGGGATATCGATCTGCGCCTGACCCATGTCGCCGCCGCCCCGAACAAACTGGAATGGCTGCGTGCCAATTCAGAACAGGTTTCCCAGGTCGTGGAAATGCGCGCCATGGCCATTCGCGCCGATGGGACGGACCGGCATCTGATCGAACTGAAAACCGTGGATGAGGCCTATCCCCTATACGGTAAACTGGTGCTGGAAGACGGCGTTTCGCTAAATGAACTGGACAAGCGCGATGGGGCATGGGGCCTGATTGCCGCGCCGCAACTGGTTGAGCGCATGGGGCTGTCCAAGGGCGATAGACTGAAAATCGGGGAAGCAACATTTGATTTGCGTGGAACCTTTCTGTCAGAACCGGATAAAGGAACACAGGCGTTTGACCTGGGCCCCCGCGTCTTCATTCCGCGCGCTGCCCTGGCAGAGACTCAATTGGAACAGCCAGGAAGTCTGATCCGATACCATTATCGCATCGCCCTGGCACCGGGCACCGATGTCGCCGCCTGGACGGAGCAACTGAACACTACCTTCCCAGGGGCTGGCTGGCGCGTTCGGGCCCTGGATGATGCCGCGCCCAATATTCAACGTTTCGTTGACCGCGTTGGGCTGTTCCTGACGCTGGTGGGGCTGACCGCATTGCTGGTCGGCGGCGTCGGTGTCGGCAATGCGGTACGGGCCTTCCTGAACCAGCGGACCGCGACAATCGCGACGCTGAAATGTCTGGGGGCTTCCAGCAGCACGATCTTTTCCATTTACATGCTGCAGGTCGGCGCATTGGCGATTGTTGGCATCATCGCTGGCTTGATTATTGGCGGTGCGGGCCCTGCATTGATCATCCCCTTGCTGGCCGACCGATTGCCGGTCGAGGCGCGAATGGGTCTTTACCCCTTCCCCCTGATCCTGGCGGCGGCATTCGGATTGCTGACAACATTGGTATTCGCATTGTGTCCGCTGGCAAAGGCAAGCAACTTGCCCGCCGCGACGCTGTTTCGCGACCTGCTGAATCCGGTAATGGGACGACCCGGCCCCAGAATGGCCATAGCCCTGTCACTTTGCGCCATTGCTCTGGTTGGTTTGGCGGTATTGACCGCAGATCAACCCCTTGTCGCCCTGGCTTTCTGTGGTGGGGCGGTTGGCACCCTGTTGGCCTTTCGCGCCGCAGCCAGTGGGGCAATGACCTTGGCCAGGCGTTTGCCACGCGCGCGCAATATCCGCATCGCTTTGGCGGTCGCAAATCTGCATCGACCCGGCGCGCCGACAGCCAGTGTTGTCGTTTCGTTGGGCCTGGGCCTGACCGTCCTGATCGCCGTTGCAATGATCGAAGGGAATCTGTCCAAACAGGTTTCCGAAACCTTCCGGGGGGAAGCGCCAGGATTCTATTTCATCGATATTCAGCCGGATCAGATTGATGATTTCCGCACAGATCTGGACAATTTCAATGGATTGGATCGATATGACACGGTCCCCATGCTGCGCGGGCGTATAACCGCCTTAGCCGGGGTTCCTGTGGAACAGATTGAACCCCCGTCAGAGGTCGCGTGGATTTTGAGGGGGGATCGCGGCATCACATGGTCGCGCACGCCCCCAATCCAAGGAAGCGAAATCGTCGAAGGTGACTGGTGGCCGGAAGACTATTCCGATGCCAGCCGGACCCTGGTCAGCTTTGATGCAGAAGCCGCCGAACTGCTGAATCTCAAGATCGGTGATAAAATTACGGTTAATGTCCTGGGCCGGGAGATTGAGGCAGAAATCTCAAACCTTCGGGATATCGACTGGACCACTCTGGGGATCAATTTCGTCATGATCTTTTCCCCCGGTGTAATTGAAAGCGCCCCGCAGATGTATATCGCCACCGCCTATTTGCCTGCGGATCGCGAAGTCGCCCTGGAACAGGAACTGACCGACCAATTCCCCAATGTGTCAGCCATCCGGGTCAAGGAAGTCCTGGAAGGCGTCGATAAAATTCTGAAAGACCTGGGGACGGCTGTGACCGCCATCGCTGGCATCGCCATACTGGCCGGTATTCTGGTTCTGGCAGGTGCCGTGGCCGCAGGGCACAATCGGCGGATTTATGAATCCGTCGTGCTGAAGGTATTGGGGGCAACCCGCCGGGATATCCTGATCGCCTATTTGCTGGAATTTGGCCTGTTAGGGCTTATGACAGCGGTGATTGCCGGTGTGGTTGGGGGCATCGCAGCCTATGTTGTGATTGAATTTGTGATGCAGGCAGAATGGATCTTTGTGCCCGAAGCCGCTGCCCTGACAGTGGTGGTCGCCCTGATCGCAACCGTGTCTATGGGCTTTGTCGGAACATGGTCCGCCCTGGGCAAGAAAGCGGCCCCCCTGATGCGAAATGAATAAGCCAAAAAGATGAAATTTTTGGCACATCTTACTGTTGAAACAGTGTATAAGAATGTCCATATGAGTTAAGAAAATCGCGCTTCGGTGACCGGCATGGGCATCACCCTCCCCATACCGGCCACGACCGGGCGCGGCTGGAGAGTTTCACGGGGGTGACTACTAAAGGGGCAATGAGCCATGGCTCTCAATCCGAATCGTTATGCATCACAGACTGGTAGCGTCAGTCAGGCGGAAATCGACGCTGGCCTGCGGTCCTATATGCTGCGCGTCTATAATTACATGGCGCTGGGCGTCGCCTTCACAGGCGTGCTGGTCTTCGCATTGGCGCAAAATCCTGAAATCATGGTCACCATCGCCGTTGGGCCCATGAAATGGGTTCTGTTTGCGGCCTTGATTGGTATGGGCTTCTTCTCCCACCGCATTATCTCAATGAAATCCACTGCGGCTGCACACGCCTTCTACTGGGTCTATTGCGCGCTCTGGGGCGTGATGATTTCCCCCATGGTGGCCTATTTCCTGCAATCAACCGAAGGGTCGATGGATGTCGCGCGGGCGTTCTTCATCACCTCTGGCATGTTTGCGGGTGTCAGCCTGTTTGGCTACACCACCAAAAAGAACCTCAGCGGGTTCGCAACATTCTTCATGATGGCGATGATCGGCCTGGTGATTGCCATGGTCGTGAATATGTTCCTGGCCTCCACGGGCTTTGCCCTGCTGATTTCGTTTGCTGTCGTGGTTATTTTTGCCGGGGTTACCGCCTATGAAACCCAGATGATCAAGAACATGTACCACGAAAATCTGGGTGATGATCAGGTGACCAAGTTCGCCCTGTTCGGTGCCTTGGCGCTGTATGGCAGCTTCGTTACGCTGTTCATTCACATCCTGAACATCCTCAGCATCATGCGGAACTGATCCCGCATCATCTGAATAATGTTACGCCGCCCGGCAGGTCTCTGCCGGGCGGTTTTGCTTTTGGACAGCCCCATAAAGCTGATCCGTGATATCCAGGCGAAAAGCTCTTGCAGCGATTTCGCAAGACGAAGCCCGTCTTCACGTCTATGAAGAGCGCCTAATCTATTCTGGAGTGATCGATATGACATCGGAACGCAACGCCGCCCTGGTTCTATTCGCAGGCTTCCTGATTCTGGCCGTTGGCTTTGGCGCGAGAATTTCGTTTGGCGTTTTCCTGCCCAGCATGCCGGCAGAAACCGGTTTTACCATCGCCTCATTGTCGCTGGTCCTGGCGGTTCAGAATCTGATGTGGGGTGCGGCACAGCCGTTTGCCGGTCGTTTGTCAGATCGATTTGGGGCAGCACCCGTCGTGTTCTTTGGTGCAGTTCTATACGCTGGCGGCCTAGCAATGACTGCAATGGCGGAAAACTTTTGGGTCTTTGGGATGTCTGCCGGTCTGATCCTGGGCGTTGCACAGGCCGCCGTTGGCTTTCCTGTTCTGTTGGGTGCCATCGGGCGCACGGCGTCGGACAAACGCCGTGGTCTGTATCTGGGCATCGCAACGGCGGGGGGCAGCTTTGGACAATTGGTCTTCTCCCCCGTCAGTCAGTTATTTCTGCAAAGTTTCGGATTGATTGATGCATTTCTGGCGATGGCGGCTGTCTGCCTGGCTGCGTCGGCACTTGCCTTAGTCATTCGCCGCGAAACCAGGCCTACTGCCACGCAGCGGGCCTTTATCGCCGCACAGCCCGGTGAAAATCTGAAAGCCGTTCTTGGACGCGCCATGACTGATCGCAGCTTCCAGCTCTTGATCGCGGGATTCTTTGTCTGTGGCTTCCATTTGGCCTTCATCGCTGTTCATTTACCGAATTTCGCCCTGGTCTGTGGCCTATCCGCCGCCGCTGGGACGGCTGGGCTGGCGCTGATCGGTGCGTTCAATATCATCGGCACAATTACGGCGGGCCAGATCAGCGGCACATTTCGCCCAAAATACCCGCTGTCGATCATATATGCTTTGCGCGGTGTGGCCGCGATGGGCCTGTTGATCGTTCCCGTAACTGAAACCGTGCTGCTGGTATTCAGTGCCGTCATTGGTTTGTTGTGGCTGTCCACTGTGCCGCTGACCAGCATGACAGTTGCCAAGCTGCACGGTCCGAACAATGTCGGCATGCTGTTTGGCATCGTCTTCTTCAGCCATCAGGTTGGCAGCTTCACTGGTTTGGTCATGGCGGGGGAATTCTATGAGATGTTCGGCAATTATGACGCCATGTGGATCGCCAGCGCGATCCTGGGCTTTGCCGCCGCCATCGTCCATCTCCCCATCGAAGACAACCGCAAACTGACCCCGGCAGGGGCTTAGGACTCCTCACCTCCTCGTGAGGTGGGGTTGGAATGTGCCGGTTTGGCCCTACATGAGTTTTGTATCGCTATGGTGCGATGCACACTTTAATGGGAATTCTCATGTCACGTTTAGACTCGGCTATCCGGCGGTTGCAGGCGCAGCGGCGGTTATTGGATCAGGCAGCGTCAGACATCCAGTCCTTGGAGGGGGTTGTTCTGGAACTGGGTCTTGGCAATGGCCGGACCTACGATCATTTGCGGCATATTCTGCCAAACCACGACATCTATGTGTTTGAACGGGAAGTTCAGGCCCATCCGGATTGCGTTCCAGAGGATGACCACTTGTTTCTAGGAGATGTGATCGACGGGCTGCACCGCGCGCAGAAAACACTAAGGGCCAGAGCTGTGCTGGTGCATGCAGATTTGGGAACCGGCGACAGTCAGGCTAGCCGTGATTTCGCAAAGAATCATCTTAGCCCCGCCATCATTCCGTTACTGGCCGAAGGTGCACAGATACTCAGCGATCAGCCGCTCTCCCTCCCTGGCGCGACCAAGGTTCCTTTGCCCGAAGGAATGGATGCGGATCGATATCACGTCTACCGGGTGGATGGGCCATTAGAGGCGCACAAGCGCTTTCATAAGGCAGCCTGAAATCCGCCTGCCCCTCCTAAAAGGGCAGGCCCACATAATTCTCCGCAACGACGGTCTGGGCCGCGCGCGAAGACATAAGATAGGCGATTTCCGCCTCCTGCATGCGGTTTTCAAAGGCGCGATCATAGCCAGCCTCATTCGGGAACTTGTGTAACAGGCTGGTCATCCACCAGGAGAATCGCTCTGCCTTCCATACCCGGGCCAGGGCTTGATCAGAATATCGATCCAACAGATCAGACATGCTTTGTTTATAAAACTGGACCAGGGCGCGGTACAGGTAATAAATATCTGATACCGCTAGGTTCAGCCCTTTCGCGCCGGTGGGCGGCACGATATGGGCAGCATCCCCAGCCAGAAACAGCGATCCATGGCGCATCGGTTCGGCGACAAAGCTGCGCATGGGGGTGATGCTTTTATCCAATAGGGGACCTTCATTGATGTGGTGCCCATCTGTATCGCCTATGCGATGGCGCAATTCATCCCAGATACGGGCATCCGGCCATTTCGACAGATCCTCATTCGGGCTGCATTGCACATAATGGCGGGAAATCGATTCCGAACGCATGCTGCACAAGGCAAAGCCCCGGTCATGGTGAGCATAGATCAATTCATCCGCCGCCGGCGCCGCCTTGGCCAATATCCCCAACCAGGCAAAAGGATAGGTCCGTTCAAATGTGCGGATTGCATTCTGTGGCAGGGATTGTCGGCACACCCCGTGAAAGCCATCACAGCCAGCAATAAAGTCGCAGTCCAACCGATGTTCTTGTCCCTGGTGGGAATACGTCACAAACGGCTTTGAACCATCGAAAGCATTCGGCGTTACATCCGCCGCTTCGAAGACGATCTCCCCCCCAGCCGCCAGGCGGGCTGCGATCAAATCCTTCGTGACCTCTGTCTGACCATAGACCGTGACAACCTTGCCATTGGTCAATTCATCCAGCGCGATGCGGTGGCGTCGCCCATTGCCTGCAATTTCAAATCCGTCATGAACCAACCCTTCCCGGTCCAGCCTGTCCGCAACTCCAGCCTCCCGCAGCAAATCAACCGTGCCCTGTTCCAGAACACCGGCGCGAATGCGGCCTTCGACATAGGCGCGATCTCTTCGCTCCAGTATTACCGACTCGATACCCTGTCGGTGAAGCAACTGTGACAACAGCAGGCCCGCCGGACCACTGCCGACAATGCAAACCTGCGTGCGACGTGATTTGCCCATGAAAAGGGTCTCCTGAAATAGCGCGTTTCCTTCCGACAGATTAGGCCTGCCCCGGTCAGGAACCCAGAAAATGAAACAGTTTACGCCCATAGATTCTTTTGGCATACTATATATCGAACAAATGTTCGATATTCGAACAAATTGGAGGATGAGATGATCAATGCAGAGATGAACCGGAAACTGACCGAAATTGGCGCAGGGACAGAGGCCGGGGCCGTGCTGCGTCGTTATTGGCAGCCAGTCGCACTGGTCGATGAATTCGACGGGCCACGCCCGGTCCGCCCGGTCACTCTGTTGGGGGAAAAGCTGGTCGCCTTTCGCAACGAAGACGGAACCTATGGGCTGATCGATCGCCACTGCCCCCATCGCGGGGCAGATTTATGCTATGGGCGGTTAGAAGATGGCGGCATTCGCTGTCCCTTCCATGGCTGGAAATTTGATACGGATGGCCAATGTCTGGAAACCCCTGCGGAGCCAGAGGAAAGCCAACTGGCCAGCCGCATCAAGACCACGGCCTATCCGGTCGCGGTGCGCAACGGCATCCTGTTTGGCTATCTGGGCACGGGCGAGCCTCCAGCCTTTCCCAAACTGGATTGCTTCACCGCACCCGACAGCCACACCTTTGCCTTTAAAGGCCTGATCGAAAGCAATTGGCTGCAGGCGCTGGAAGTGGGGATCGACCCGGCCCATGCGTCCTTCCTGCATCGGTATCTGGAAGACGATGACCCGGCAGATGCCTATGGGAAACAATTTCGCGATTATGTCGGGGATACCGATATCCCGATGACTCGCATTCTGCGTGATTTCCCGCGCCCAAAGATTGATGTGGAAACGACCGATTACGGCCTGCGGATCATGGCGCTGCGGGATCTGGATGGACAGGCGATGCATGTCCGCGTCACCAATCAGGTCTTCCCCCAGGCGATTACCATCCCGATGTCCAACGAAATGACCATCACCCAATGGCATGTGCCGATTGATGATGAAAACTGCTATTGGTATGCGATCTTCACCAGTTTCGGGAATACCGTGGACAAGGTCAAAATGCGCCAACAACGTGAAGCCCTGTATATCATGCCGGATTATATCCCGAAGGTCGGCAAGCAGAATGGTTATGGCTATGACCCGGTAGAACAGAAAATGCGCACCTATACCGGCATGGGCGATGATATTAATGTCCATGATCAATGGGCGGTCGAATCGCCCGGCCCGATTCAGGACCGGACCAAGGAACATCTGGGCCAGACCGATGTTGCCATCGCCGCCTATCGCCGTCTGTTGCTGCGGGCGATCAAAACCGTCGCAAAAGGTGAAGGAACGCTGCCAATCCTGGATACACCGGGCGGCCCTGGCGCTATCAAGGGGCCAATCGCCATCGATACATTGGCCCCGCATGACACCTGGCGCAGCGCATGGCTTGCCAGCGAGCAAAAACGGCGCGAGGCTGCTCCCTGGTATTTGGGCACTGACAGTATTGCTGCGGAATAGGGTCAAACATGAAGCTTTCATTTGAAACCGTCGGTCCATCGGACCGGCGCACCCGGATTCAGGATATCCTTGATCGCGTTTCCTCCGCCGGGGTCGAAAGTGTCCGGCTGTCCTTCGCCGATCAGCATGGATTGTTGCGGGGCAAGACCATCCCTGTTTCAGGGCTTAAAGACGCCTTGGAAAACGGTTGTGCCATGACATCCACCCTGCTGCTGAAGGACACATCCCACCGCACCGTCTTTCCGGTATGGACCAAAGAAGGCGGCTATGACTTGCCCGGCCTGAAGGGGGCCGGCGACATCTTGATGATGCCCGACCCCGACACGTTTCAAATTCTGCCCTGGGCGGAAAAGACCGGTTGGCTGTTATGTGACCTGGCGCTGAAGGACGGAACGGCCATGCCATTCTGTACCCGCTCTCGCCTGCGCAATGCCTTAAGTCTGCTGGCAGAGGCCGGCTATGAGCATCGCACTGGGTTGGAATTGGAATTCACGGTCCTGAAATTGGAAAACAAGAAGCTTGCCTACCAGGATGCGGGCCATCCACCGGCCCCTGTTGAAACATCGCTGGTCACGCGCGGCTATCAATACCTGACCGAAAGTCAGGCAGATGAACTGGAACCGGTTTTCGAGACCATCCGAACCGTCTGTGAAGGCCTGTCCCTGCCCTTGCGCAGTCTGGAAGTGGAATTCGGCCCCAGCCAGGTTGAGGCGACGTTCCACCCCCAGGAGACGATGAAAACCGCCGACTGTACCGTGCTGTTCCGAAGCGCCATCAAACAAGCGCTGCGCCGCATCGGCTATCACGCGACCTTCATGTGCCGCCCGGCCTTGCCAGAAGTATTCTCCAATGGCTGGCATGTGCATCAGTCCCTGATCCATCGCGACACGGGCAAACCCGCCTTTGTCGATGCGCAAGAGCCCCTGTCCCCATTGTGCAAGAATTTCCTGGCCGGATTGCTGGACCACGCGGCCGCAAGCTGCCTGCTGACCACCCCGACAATCAATGGTTACAAGCGCTATCGACCCTTCGTCCTGGCGCCAGATCGCATATTATGGGGCATGGATAATAAGGGGGCGATGCTGCGCGTCGTCGGTGCCCCAGGAGAGTCTGCAACCCGGATTGAGAATCGCGCACCGGAACCCGCCGCCAACCCCTATCTGTGCATGGCGTCTCAAGTCCTGTGCGGTATGGACGGCATGAAGCGCAAGGCCGAACCGCCACCCCCGACCGAAGCCCCCTATGCCGAAGGTGTCTTGTTGCCCCGCACGATATTGGAAGCCATTGATGCTTTCAGCGGCAGCGCCTTCTATCGTAAAGCCTGGGGCGATGCCTTTGTCGATTATCTGGTCACCTTGAAAAAAGCGGAACTGGCCCGATTCTTTGCAGAAGTCACCGATTGGGAACAGCGCGAATATTTCGAGATTTTCTAGAATGAACGATGTCACGGAGGTCAAAGACAGCGAAATCGTCCAGACGCTGGCCAAAGGCCTGACGTTGATTGCTGCTTTCGGTCCAGACACCCAGACTATGACAATTGCGGATGCCGCCCGGTTGACGGGGTTCAGTCGCGCCGGGGCAAGGCGAATTCTGCGCACTCTTGAGGCAATGGGCTATGCATCCCAGGAAAATGGGCGGTTCAATTTAACACCCAAGATCTTAACCCTGGGATTTTCCTTCCTGCGATCCAGCGAGATTGGCGACCGGGTAAACCCGATCCTGCGTAAGGCGTCGAATGCCATGCGGGAAACCTGTTCTCTGGGTCTGCCCAGCGGCACGGATATGGTCTATGTTGCCCATGCTATTTGTGAGGATCGCCTGTTCTCCACACGGTTTACCATTGGGGCAAGATTACCCATGGCGGCCACGGCCATCGGGCGCGCCTATTTGGCCCATGTCAGTGAAACAGAGCGTGATCGTTTGATGGCCCAGATCGCCCCAAGATCAGAAACCCCCAACACCGTGATCGATCGCGGCGCATTAAAGGTGATCCTGGATCGCACTAGAAAGCAGGGGTATGCTGCCACCGATGAAGAATTTGAAATGGGGGCGCTTTCGGTCGCTGTCCCGGTCCTGGGTGTTTCAGGCACTGCGGTAGGGGCGCTGAATGTTGTCGTCAATAAGGGCCGTGTCGCGGTCAAGGACATGATCGAAGAATTCACCCCTGCCCTGAAAGAAGCCGCCCATGATGTGGGTCTGGCCCTAGGTTAGCGTCGCCTTCCCTTTGCCATTCCAACGCAGGCGTGACTCCAGAGCGGAACGCCCGACTCACGACCTGCCGCCCTGGACCCCGGATCATGTCCGGGGTGACTAAATAGAGAGGCCGTCATTCCCGCGCAGGCGGGAATCCAGAGCCACACGCACCAAATTCACCCGCCGCCCCTGAACCCCGCAACAAGTGCGGGGTGACGAAATGAGTAAAGACAACACTGTTCTATGTTTTTATTTCAGTTTTTCGATATATTGAACTTTCGGAATGCTTAGACTTGGGAGAACCCTGCGTGAAAGACAACCTGGTGCCACCGCCACAGCTTGGCGCAATCGTCCGCAAGGCGCGTAAACAGCACCGCCTGACCCTGGAACAGGTGTCGGAACGCAGTGGCGTGTCAAAATCCATGTTAAGCCAGGTAGAGCGCGGCACCGTCAACCCGACCTTTGCCGTGGTCTGGAACCTGATGCAATCGCTGGGGCTGGATATGGCCGATTTGACCGAAACGATTCAGGCGGAAACGCCGGTCATCGAACACAGCCACGCCTATTCGACACCCACCCGCAAGAGCCGCGATGGATTGGTAACATTACAGATGTTAAGTCCCTATCGCACCGTGCTGCCAATAGAATGGTATGAAATGCGGATGGAGCCCGGCGGTGTGCTGGCTTCTGACCCCCATGCCATGGGCACGTATGAGCATTTAACCTGTCTGGATGGGTCTGTTGCCGTCGAAGTTGCCGACACGCGGGTTGAAGCCAGGGCGGGAGACACGTTACGCTATCAGGCAGATCGGGCGCATCAGATCATCAACACAGCCACCGGTCCATCGCGTGCGATCCTGCTGGTTGCCCTGCCCCAACAATATGATGCGCAGGCTAGGCAAATCATCCGTTGACAGTGAATTCCAGTATATCATACAAATTCCTGGATATCGAAAATAAAGGTAATGCCATGACACGCTCCCTTATCCAACATGCACAAGATGCCCTGTCACAAATTGATGCCGACGGGCTGATGAAGCGGGAGCGCACGATCACCAGCGCCCAATCCAGCGAGATTGATACCCTGGATAACGGGACCGCCCAGCATGTTATCAATTTATGCGCAAATAATTATCTGGGGTTGGCCGATGATCCCCGCTTGATCCACGCCGCCAAGGAAGCGCTGGACAGCCATGGATTTGGCATGGCGTCGGTTCGGTTTATCTGTGGTACCCAGGACCTGCACCGCCAGTTGGAAAGTCGTCTGGCAGATTTCCTGAAGACCGAAGATGCGATCCTCTTTTCCTCCTGTTTTGATGCCAATGCTGGGGTTTTCGAGGCATTGTTGGGTCCGGAAGACGCGATTATCTCAGATGCTTTGAACCATGCTTCGATCATCGATGGGGTGCGGCTGTGCAAGGCACAGCGCTATCGCTATGCCAATAATGATATGGAGGAACTGGAAGCCCGCCTGAAAGAAAGTCAGGATGCCCGCCTACGCCTGATCGTCACCGATGGTGTCTTCTCTATGGATGGCATTATCGCGGATTTACCGGCCATTTGTGCCTTGGCCGAACGCTATGACGCCACCGTCATGGTCGATGACAGCCACGCTGTTGGCTTCATGGGACCCCGTGGAGCCGGAACGCCCGACCACCACGGCGTCGAAGGGCGTGTGCAATTGCTCAGCGGCACATTTGGGAAGGCTCTGGGCGGCGCGTCAGGCGGCTATATCGCCGGCCCTGCCCCCATTGTCGCCCTGTTGCGCCAAAGGGCACGGCCGTATCTGTTCTCAAACGCGTTGGCCCCATCGATCTGTGCAGCCACTCTGGCCGCGCTGGATTTGCTGCAGAGTGGTGGGGAACTGCGCGAAACCTTGCGGCAGAATGCCAAACATTTCCGCCAGGGCATAATGCAGGCCGGTTTTGATCTGGTGCCCGGTGATCACCCGATCATCCCTGTCATGACCGGGGATGCGGTTCTGGCAACCAAGCTGGCCGCGGGATTGATGGCGGAAGGCCTGTATGTGACGGCTTTTTCCTATCCCGTCGTGCCAAAGGGCAAGGCACGAATCCGCACCCAGATGTCTGCTGCCCATACCCGCCAACAATTGGATCATGCCATTAGTGCCTTCACCAAAGTCGGTCGCGACATCGGACTGATCGCCTGACCCTCGTTTCTAAGGACCCCAGCAATGCGCGCACTGTACAAATCTGAACGAGCCGTCGGCCTGTCTATGGGAACAGCGGATAAACCTGTTCCCGGCCCGCATGACGTGTTGATCAAGGTTCAGCGGGTCGCAATTTGCGGCACTGATTTGCACATCTATAACTGGGATGCCTGGGCACAGAAGACCATTCCCGTGCCCATGGTGGTCGGCCATGAATATTGCGGAATCGTTGAGGCCGTGGGCGAAGAAGTGACCCTGGTGAAACCAGGCCAGCGCGTTTCAGGGGAAGGGCATCTGGTCTGTGGGAAATGTCGCAATTGCCGCGCGGGGCGGGAGCATTTGTGCAATCACACCGTCGGTGTTGGCGTCAATCGCCAGGGGGCCTTTGCCGACTATCTGACAATCCCTGAACACAATGTCTGTGCCATTCCAGACGGCATTTCAGACGATATCGTCGCGATCATGGACCCGTTGGGCAATGCCGTACACACGGCCCTGTCCTATGACCTTGTGGGCGAAGACGTGCTGATCACAGGCGCGGGACCCATCGGCCTGATGGCAGCCGCCGTCGCCCGGCATGTGGGGGCACGCCATATCGTTGTCACCGATTTGTCCGATGATCGTCTGCGCCTGGCAGAAAAAATGGGCGCGACCCGTGGCGTGCGGGCCGATAAGGAAAAGCTGTCCGATGTGATGCGGGACCTGGACATGACCGAAGGCTTTGATGTCGGGCTGGAAATGTCCGGGGCCGGGCGTGCCCTGAATGACATGGTTGGTGCCATGAACCACGGGGGCAAGATGGCGCTTCTAGGACTTTTTGCGACGCCGGTAGAGCTAGATTTAACCGCCGCGATCTTTAAAGGTTTACAGTTCAAGGGCGTCTATGGGCGCGAAATGTTTGAGACCTGGTACAAAATGATCGCCATGCTGCAAAGCGGCCTGGATGTCAGCCCGGTGATTACGCACCGATTGCCCTTTGAGAAATTCGAAGACGGTTTCACCGCCTTAAATTCAGGCCAAGCCTGCAAGGTCGTTCTGGATCTGGCCGCCTGAAATATCGCCTAGTTCTACAATCATCGGCCTTTGAAAAGGATCGTGTATGGCCCGCCCCGGACGCTCATCAGGACGCTCAACCCGCCTCCAAAACCGCGACACTGCCGATACGGCAAGCGCCCTGCATCAAATGCCCTGGGGACAGCTGACCTATATTGATAAACCCACCGAACCATTGGATGAAGAGGGGGTGAACAAGATCCACGACACCGCGATGCGCGTGCTGGAAGAAGTCGGTATTCTGTTCCTGAACGAAGAAGCCCGGGACATCTTGAAAGAGGCCGGATGTGACGTGGATCCGGTCACATTCAATGTGAAATTTGATCGCAATTTTGTCATGGAAATGGTTGCCCGTGCCCCGGAAAGCTTTTCCATAACCCCCAGAAACCCGGCACGAAAGATTGAGATTGGAAATGGCCGCGCCGCCTTTGGCATGGTCGCAAGCCCGCCCAATACGATGGATCTGGAAAAGGGCCGCCGGGTCGGCAATCGCGCGGATTATCAGAATATGCTGCGCCTGTCGCAGTCCTTCAATTGTATCAATTTCAATGGCGGCTATCCGGTGGAGCCCATCGACATCCATGCATCGATCCGACATCTGGATGCGATCTATGACCTGTTGACCCTGACAGATAAGGTTTTCCACGCCTATTCCCTGGGCCCGGACCGGGTTGAGGATGCGATGGAAATGGCCCGGATCGGGGCCGGATTGACCCATGCGGAATTCGACGAAGAACCCCGCATGTTCACCAATATCAATTCCTCCTCCCCCCTGAAACATGACTGGCCGATGCTGGATGGTGCCATGCGTCTGGCGCGTCGTCGCCAACCGGTGATCATTGCGCCTTTCACGCTGGCCGGTGCCATGGCACCGGTCACGATTGTCGGCTCCATTGTGCAGCAGACGGCGGAATGTCTGGCCGCTGTCGCCCTGTTGGAATACATCACCCCTGGCACACCGGTCGTATTCGGGGCGTTTACTTCCAATGTGGATATGAAGTCCGGCTCCCCCGCATTCGGCACACCGGAATATATGCGCGCCATGCAGATTTCCGGTCAGATGGCGCGATTCTATAAGCTGCCCTGGCGCGGGTCTAACGCCAATGCCTCCAACGCGCCGGATGGCCAAGCGATCTGGGAAAGTCAGAACTCGCTGTTTAGTGTTCTAAGCGGCCATTGTGGGGTGATATTCCATGCAGCGGGCTGGGTTGAAGGGGGGTTGAGTGCCTCCTTCGAAAAGGTCGTGATGGACTGTGAAATGATCCAACAATGGATGTATTACAACCGTCCGATTGATATGTCCGATGATGAATTGGGGCTGGATGCGATGAAAGAAGTCGGCCCGAACGGCCATTTCTTTGGCTGTCAGCACACGCAAAGCCGCTATCGCAATGCCTTCTATAACCCATTCCTGTCCGACTGGCGGAATTATGAGGCCTGGGCCGAAGCTGGGTCGCAGATGGCGCATGAGCGTGCCCATACGCTGTATAAGGAAATCCTGGCGGAATACACACCGCCCCCTATCGATCCGGCGATCAAGGAAGAATTGGAAGCCTTTGTCGCCCGTCGCAAGGAAGAAGGCGGCGCACCAACCGATTTCTAGCATTCTGCAGGCAGGAAGTCAGTATCACCCCCAAAGCTCAGGCTTTGGCGGATGCATCAGGGAGCCTTCGAATTCGAAGCCCGGTTCACGATCCACCGCCAACAGCAAGGGGCCATCCAGATCAACGAATTTGGCCCCCTGGGCGACCAGAAAGGCGGGGGCCATGCCCAGGGACGTCGCCAGCATACAGCCGATCATGATTTCCATACCCGCCGCTTCTGCCTCTGCCCGCAACAGCAGGGCCTCTGTCAGACCGCCGGTCTTATCCAGCTTGATGTTGATCACATCATATTTGCCGATCAGCGACGGCAACCCCTTACGGGCATGGGCGCTTTCATCCGCACATAGGGGCACCGGATGGGCCAGATCGGCCAGGATCGCGTCCTGTGCGGCGGGCAAGGGTTGCTCGATCATCTCAACCCCCAGCGCGCCCAGTTTCTCCGAAAACGGCTCCACCATTTCCGGCGACCAGCCTTCATTGGCATCAACGATCAAGCGGGTATCGGGGGCGGCGGATCGCACGGCAGCAACCCGGTCCAGATCGCCGTCGCCCGTCAATTTCAGTTTGAACAAAGGGCGCGCGGCGTTCTTTTCCGCCGCCTTTGCCATATTCTCCGGCGTATCCAGACTGAGCGTATAGGCGGTCACCAGGGCCTGTGGTGCCTGCTTGAAACCCGCTGCCTTCCAGGCTGGCACCCCACTGCGCTTTGCGTCCAAATCCCACAGGGCGCAATCAATGGCATTGCGGGCCGCCCCGGCGGGCATGGCGGCATTCAAAGCATCACGACCCATGCCCTGACCCAAGGCACCTTCCATGTCCTGGATTTGCGCCATGACAGACGCGATGCTTTCCCCATAGCGGGCATAGGGAACGCATTCACCGCGCCCCGTTACACCATTTTCAGTCAATTCCACGACAACAACTTCCACCGTTGTCTTCGACCCGCGAGAGATCGTGAAGGTTCCGGCGATGGGAAAGCTTTCGTGCTTCGCTGTCAGCTTTATCATCGGGTTACAGCGCGTCTACCAACCGGCCCGCGCCCTGGCGGAAGGCATCGACCGTCGGCAGACCGACCTCCCGTTCCACACTTTCCAGATAGTCGTCCTGACGATCCTTGGGCAGGCCTGATGTGTTGACCGAAACGCCGATCACGCGACAGGCCGGATTGACCATGCGCCCCATCTGTTCGTTGACCGCGATGCAATCCTTAAGAGACGGCAAGGCGAAATCAGGCAGGCCGCGCATATGGGTCCGCGTCGGTTCATGACATATCACCAAGGCATCGGGCTGTGCCCCATGCAACAGGCCAAGGCTAACCCCGGCGAAGGATGCATGAAACAAGGACCCTTGCCCTTCCACGACATCCCAGTGATCGGGTTCGTTGGCGGGGCACAGCTTTTCCGTCGCACCGGAAATGAAATCGGCGATCACCGCATCAACAGAAACACCGCCCCCTGCGATAAAAATTCCAGTTTGTCCGGTCGCGCGGAAACTGGCCTTCATGCCGCGTTCCCGCATCGTCTTTTCAACCGCCAGAGACGTGAACATTTTCCCAACCGAACAATCGGTCCCGACCGTCAGCAGACGCAGGCCGGGGCGCTTTGTGCCGCTGGCGACCTCAAAAGTTTCCGTTGGGTGGCGCACATCATACAGCTTGCGCCCATGTTCCTGCGCCAGGCTGGAAAGCGTTTCAATATCCGTCAGCTTGTTGTGCAGGCCGGATGCAACGTCAAAGCCCATGACCAGCGCTTTTTCCAGCGTCGCCCGCCAGGACGGAGGAATAACGCCCCCGCGATTGGCAACACCAACGATCACGGTCTTGCACCCAGCCGCCTGGGCCTGTTCCAAGGTCATATCGGGCAGGCCAAGGTCGGCCTTGCAACCATCCAGGCGCAGCTGGCCCTTGCACCAGTCCGGGCGCCATTTCGCAACACCATTGGCAACCTTTGCCGCCAGATCATCAGCAGCATCACCCAAAAACATCAGATAAGGATTCTCAATTTTCATGCGCGTGGAGCCTTTTCAATTTTGTGTATTTCACTGTTTCGTCGTTGCACCGCACTATAAAGAGGCCAATGCGGTGCGTCACGCCTTGTTGCAATCAGGAATCGCGCTAGGCTGAATTCCAGCGATAACAGAAAGCTTTTCGGCACCTGCCATGGTCCAGCCTTATCCGAAACAGTTCCCCCCCGGTTTGCGTGATGCTGCTATTGCCGCGTCACGGTTTGGATATGGCGCGCGCGCCGGGGAATTGCAGGGCATTTCCGCTGACCCACAAGGCTGGCTGTTGGCCCAATTGGAAGAAAGCGCCGTACCGACGGATTATTTCCAGGGACTGCCCGAAACCTCTGAAATCACGTCCCAATTGGTGATCGCCCAGGCATCAGGCGATCCTGCCTTACAAGCCCTGAGGCGCAGTCGCAGCACCGAATCCCAGGCGGAGGCAAAAGTGCATGCGGCTTATGCCATGGCAACCGGCGCGCCATTTCGCGAACGGCTGGTGCGGTTCTGGTGCAATCATTTCAGTCTATCGGCCCTGAATCCCCGAATTTTTCCGCTGACCTATGCCTTCGAACGCGATGTTATCCGTCCAAATCTAAGGGGCAGTTTCGTCAATCTGCTGACCGAAGCCGTGCGCCATCCGGCCATGCTGCTGAATTTTGAGAATGCCCGTTCCATCGGGGCCTATTCCTATGCGGGGCTGAAGGGGGCAGCGGCGCTGGATGATCGCCTGGCGCAAGCCATTCTGAAACTCTACACGTTTGGGCCACAGCGTGAACCCACGCCAAAGGATATCTTTTCCCTGGCGAAAATGCTGACCGGCTGGTCGGTCACCGGCCCGGAAGAACCCAATCCAGGCAGTTTTATCTTCCGACCGAAATGGCATGAACCGAATGCGAAATATTTCCTGGAACACAGCTTTCCCCCCGCGGGCGTTCTGGAAGCGGAGGCCGCCCTGGACAAGCTGGGCCGCACGGAACAGGCGGCGACCTATATCGCGACCCAAATGGCGCAGTATTTCATAACCGACACACCACCGTCTGAGTTGATTAACAGCATGCTGCGCGGTTTCACCGACGGCGCGAACAGCCTGGCAGGAATGGCCAAGGGCATGGTCACATCTGAAGCGGCCTGGTCGCCCATACAAAACAAGATAAAGACGCCGGAAGACCTGGTCCTGTCCACCGCGCGTGCGCTGGGGATGGGGGGAGAGGCTGGCAGCATGACCCTGCGGGCCCAGCGGGTTCTGGGTCAGTCCCCCAAACATGCCCCATCGCCCGAAGGGTGGCCCCAGCAGGCGGGGGCCTGGATTGCACCACAGCAGATGATGGATCGGTTGGCCTGGACAGGTGCCATAGCCAGACGCGGTGCCGCCCTGATGCCCGACGCACCGGTTACAGAAACCGCACTGGACATTCTGGGTCCCCTTCTGTCGCCGGTCACCTATCGGCGGATTGCGGTCGCAGCAGACCGGGGTGAAGGATTGGCCGTGCTGTTCGCATCCCCGGAATTCCAAAGGCGGTGAAGAGACGATGACACACGCCCCCCATCATTTCACCCGCCGACGCTTGCTGGCCCTGACCGGCGCGACCGTCGCAACCGCCGCGCTGGCGCCCCAGATCAGCTTTGCCGATGGACCAAAAGACAGGCCCCTGATCCTCATTCTGTTGCGGGGTGGGTTGGACAGTCAGGCCCTGTTCCCGTTATACACCGACCCCAATTACCGATCCCTGCGCGGGCCGCTGGCGCTGGCACCGCCTGGCAGTTATGGCGGATTGCTGGACCTGGATGGCAGTTTGGGACTGCATCCGGTTGCAGAACCGCTATTAGCCTATTGGCAGGCCGGACAGATGGCGGTCGCCCCAGCCGTCGCCAGCCCCTATCGCGGGCAATCCCATCAGGAAGCGCAGACCATCCTGGAATCAGGCCTGCAAAGCTATGACCCTAGCAACGCCGCAGGGGGATGGCTGAACCGTGCCCTATCGGCCAGCGGCGCTGGCGATGGATCTATTCGCGCCCTATCCCTGGGCACGACCGTTCCCCTGATTCTGTCAGGGGCAACACCGACCGAGCCATGGCTGCCATCGGAACTGGCCCCCAATCGGGCCGGATATCTGGAGCGGATTTCAACCCTTTATGCCAATGATCCGATCCTGTCAGAAGCCCTGACGACCGGCATTCGGGCGCGAAGCCTGCGCCATTCTGTCATGGGGCCTGATCATGTCGCCGCTGATACCGCAGGCATCGCCGCCCAGAATTTAAGCATTGCAACCGAAATGGTCGGACGCGCAGTATCGGCACCAGACGGACCGCGCGTGGCCGTTCTGGAATGCGGGGGATGGGACAGCCACCTGCAACAAGGGTCCCTGGAAGGACCGCTGGCCCGTGCGATGGCAGGGCTGGCAAGCGGCCTGAGCGCCCTGGCGGATGGGTTAGGGCCCGTTTGGGACAACACCATGATTGTCACAATCGGGGAATTCGGGCGGACAGTTCGCCCAAATGATCAGGGTGGCACGGATCATGGCACGGCAGGAATGGCGCTGATCCTGGGAGGGGCCTTAAAGAAATCCCAGCGGCTGGGCGATCTGCCAATGCTGCAAGCAGGGGGCCTGGACCCGACCCTGGACAGCCGCGCCCTGTTTAAAGGCATCCTGGCCCAACATTGGGGACTGACCCGATCCGTATTGGATAAACGTGTGTTTCCAGACTCCGCCAGCGTTGCGCCGATCAGCGGTCTTTAAGCGGTCATTAAATAAGTGGGACGGACGGCACCCAACAATACCAATCGGGATCAAAGATATAGCACTCGCGAAGGCCGTGGGGCTTGTCTATCGTGCCTTCCAGCATCTGATAGCCCCATTCCCGCGCCCGTGCCTCGGCTGCATCGGGATCGACACCATACAGGCGCAATTCCACCCCGGCACCGCGCCCCTGCACCGACCGCACCAGCCCGGAAAGACGATGCTTGTTATAGGTATGATCGGCATGCAAAAGCCATTGCGCGCCGCTGACCGGTTCCGCCATCACAGCAAAGTCTTCATCTTCATAGACGGCCTTGGCCCCCAGAACATGGCTGCAAAACCCGACAGAGGCGGCAACATCTTTCACCAGCAGATTGATGCCTAATCCCTTTGGAATAGATTTACCGAAATCCGCCGGCTCCATCCATGGCTCTTTAGTGCTTTTCGCTGTCATTTGCTGTGATCCAATCCTTAAACCTTTTGGGACTTTCGTCCCATGCCTTGCGGCCTATGACAAGCCGTGCCTCGATACAACGTGTGCCAGTCCACAAAGACAAACCTATTGAACAGACGGTTGCACTGATCGAACATTATCAATCTTGCCCAGAATATCTTGAATCGCCTGAACATTGGCCAGGGTCGCGTCAAAAGCAGCGCCGCCCCATTTGTCATTCAGGCTGCCTTCCGGCACACGGTTTGATTGTTGAAGGGTACCCAGAACCGTCCCTGTGGCATCCATCAACCACCAGCGGATGGTTATCTCCTGGAATCCATTCTCGGGCTCCCCCTGAAGGACCGATCCGGCCAACAGTAGGGTCGCATCTTCGGGATTGTCCGCAATGTTCACACCCCCTTCTTTCAGCACGGCCGTCATGGCGTTTGCGAGGGCGGTGTTTCCATCCCCCGGCGCGCCTTCCACCCCCATGACAGCAACGCTGCGTGGTCCCGTCTGTTCTATCAGAACAGCCGTATCCGGGCGCAGGGAATCTACCACCAGATCGGCCCCCGCATCCGCTAATTCCTGGATCAGCAAAGGATAGCCCTGATCATAGGCGGTGCGGGTCGCAGGTACTTCCGCCTGAACCAACGCCACCTGATTGCCCAGATGATCCGTCAGACGCCAATCAACCTGCACCTTGCGGTCCTGCCAATGGGCGGCGCCTTCCAGTAATAGGCCATTCGTAAGCGACCCTCCGGCGGTGGCGGGGATTTCGCGCGCGATCAATGCTGCCACAAGGGCTTCGGTCAACGGACCGGACACATTGGCGTTTGCCCCTTCCACCGGGGTGACCGTCACGCCGGCCCCGTCGGGGATCGCCAGCAAAGGGTTGGACAGTTTTGCCGCCGGGGCGGAATGAAAAGGTTGGGGAATTGGGCCGCACGCGCCGAGCATGCTGAACCCGATAAACAACACAGACAGCCACCCGCGCTTAAACAAGGCACGCCACCATAACAAGCAGCAGGCTGACCACCACCATCTGAATAAGCCACGGCATAGGCGCTGATCGCTTCCCTTATCCTACCTACAGACGAACCATGTCCAGGGGACTGCGTGACACGGTTTTTGACCCGGTTTCATCCAGGATCGAACTGCGCCCCAGACACATGGCCAGCCCTTTGTCAGAATTTACGATAATGATATGGATGAAAAACGCCATATTGGAAGCCAGAACCACCGGATTATCCGCATAGAACATCGGATAATCCATCCAGCAGGGCGTAAAGCGTGCGCTCATGCCATAGCCACAGGCATTCAACCGATGTTCCCGCAGACCATAGGAATCCAGCACCGTCGCATGGGCCTGAAATACATCCCCCATCGTATTGCCGGGCTTCAGCGTCGCCTCACATTCTAACAAGGCGGCCTTTCCGGCCTCATACATATGCAGATGTTCCGGCTGAGGCTGGCCGATAATAAAGGTATTCATCATTGCAGCGTGATAGCGGCGATAGGACCCCGCCCATTCCAATGTCAGTTGATCATTCGGCGACAAGGCGCGACGACCTGATTTATAGCGGCACAGCAAGGCATCCCGGTCCGACCCAATGATGAATTCATTGCCCGCATAATCACCGCCGCCTTCAAACACAGCACCTTGCATGCGCGAGAGAATAAGGCCTTCATCCACGCCAGCCGCAGTTACGGCAACCGCCGCGTCATAGGCATCATCCGCCAATTCCCCGGCGCGCCGGATACAATCCAGCTCAGCAGGGCTTTTCACAATGCGTTGCTGGCTGATCAGGTCATTGGCGGGAACAAGGGTGCAGAACCCGTCCAGCGCCGCCTCAACCTGTTTTCCGCGATAGGCGGTCAGGCCGGCGGCTTCATACTCCACGCCCAGTTTCTTGCCCTTCGCGCCATAACTGTCCAGCAGGTCGCGCAATTGCAGGGCGGGTTGTGCGCCTTCCTTGTCGACCCAGATCTGAATGTCTTCAATAACGCTGGTATGCTGGGCCTGCCGCAGGTCTGGCGCGCGCGTCAACAGGAAGAATTTCCCATCCGCCCCCAGATAGAATGCCTGAAAGAAGCAGAAGCCGAATGTGTCATAGCCGGTGAGCCAATACATGCTTTCCTGAAGGAAGATCAGCATGCCATCCAGACCTTGATCCTGCATCGCCGCACAGGCTTTGGCGCGACGGGCGGCAAGTTCTTCAACGCTGAAATGAACGGCCATGTTGGGGTCTCCTATTCTGATACAAGGGCAATTGCTGACAGTAACCGCCCATAATCAATGGAACCATCCGCGTTGCGCTCTTTTCGGTGCGTCGCGCGACGGAAGCTGTAAAAGCGATCAGGATCGGCATAGGTGTCTTCCGCGATATGGGCAATACGCCCAACACCGCTAACCCGCATACGATCCAGCACAAATCCGGGCAGATCGAACTGAAAATGTCCGACCTGCGCAGAGGACACAAAGAAACGATCCAATGCGGGATCCTGGGCCACAAACTGCGCCTGAAACTCAGGTCCGACCTCGTAGGAGGGTTGATGAATGCAGGGGCCTAGAACCGCCGTGATATTGGATCGATTGGCCCCCAGGCTTTCCATCGCCGCCACGGTCGCCTGGACGACGCCACCAATCGCGCCCTTCCACCCGGAATGGCAGGCACCGATAACACCCGCGCGACCATCCGCAAACAATACCGGTGCGCAATCTGCTGTCGCGATCCCCAGGGCCAGTCCAGGCCTGTCGGTCACCATGCCATCCGCCTTGGGCAAAGCGTCTGGATCAAACGCCCGATCCACCACGACCACATCCGGGCTGTGAACCTGATATAAAGTGTTTAAGACATTTGCGGGTAAGTCCAGGGCCGCCATGGCCCGGGCGCGATTGTCCGCGACCACCGCCTGATCATCAGCAGACCCCAGGCCGATATTCAGACCGGCAAATATCCCCTGGCTGACACCGCCCTTTCGCGTGAAAAAGCCATGCACAATCCCTGAAAGTCCAGATAAAGCATCATCCTGCAGGGGGATCGGCGCATCGGTCATGGATCAGGCGGGCTCCAAACCTGGCAACAGGGGCGTCATTGGACCGGCAAGGCCCAGAACTTTGAACAGAGTGCCCATTCCATCGGCCCCGATCAAGCGATCGCGTGCACTTTCAATCTGTTTCGCCCCTGAACCGGATGCCACCTTCATAAGATTCTGGGCACGGATCTCAATGCCCAGCGCCCGCAGGAAATCCCCCTGGGTGCGCAAGGGCGAAACGCGCGCGCCTGCTTCTGCCGCAGCTTTTGCCAGGGCCGTGAAATCAACATGGGCGGTCAGGTCCGCCTCCCCCGGTGTTTCCAGAACGCCACAGGGCTTATGTGCCTTCACCGCCTGCAAGGTATCGCCTGTAGCGGGACCCGCATAGCCGTAATCGATGATCAGCGCCGCGCCGCCCTGGGCCGCCAAACGTGCCCCCAGATCCGCGGCTATACGCCAGGCCAGGGGGGCCAGTTCAACCACACGGCCCACCTTTGCGCGGTCCCTCAGCGTCTTATCGATCAAGGGCTCCAGGACGCTAGGGCCCGGCGAAAGGGTCAATGCCAAGGCATGGTTTCGGGGGTCAATCGCCAGCAAACGTTCCCGCCATCCGCCTTGAACGCGCTGAATCTGACGGATCGGTAAGGCGTCAAAGAACTCATTCGCGACGATCAACAGGGGCGCATCTTCTGGCAGGGTTGCGATATCACTGTGCCAGGATACAGGCACGGGTGCGCGTTCCAGACTGCGGGCCTGAACATCGCGCAGGACTGGGCTGGTTTCCACCAGATGCAGATCACTGGCCTTCAGGAAGCCCGGCAAACGTTTTCCCGCCCGCAGCAGATCGGCAGACAAGGTGCCGCGCCCAGGGCCAATTTCCACCAGATGAAGTTTATCAGGCGCCCCCATCTGTTGCCAGACTTCGGCGCACCACAAACCAATCAATTCCCCAAACATCTGAGAGATTTCCGGGGCCGTCGTGAAATCGCCTGCCCGCCCGAATGGATCGCGGGTGATATAATAGCCATGCTGAGGATGGCCCAACGCATCCCCCATGAAATCAGCGATGGTCAGCGGCCCTTCATGCAAAATGCGCCGGCGAAGATGTTCCTCGCAAGGCGTCATAAGGGCAGAGACTGGTGTCTGAGCGGGCATAGAATACGGTACCGTCACTTGCTTTGTTAAGCCTTCTTGGGGGATTTCGACAAAGGCGCTTGCTGCAAGGCCCGATAGACCAGATAGGCACCGCCCAACAGCATGGGAAGGGATAGCCACTGGCCCCATGTCGTGCCAAAGGGCAATGTCTGCATCAGGATTTCAGGCTCGCGGAAGATTTCCCCCGCCATTCGCGCACAGGCATACCCAATCAGAAACACACCAGATTGCAGCCCGGGGCGCGCCAATCCATTGAACCGCCGCTGGACGATGATCAGAATGGTCAGCAGCAACACACCTTCCATCGCACATTCATAGAGCTGGCTGGGATGGCGGGGCAGCAAGTCACCGGAATGAGGAAATGCGATTGCCCAAGGCACATCGGTAACACGTCCCCAATGTTCCCCATTGATGAAATTGGCGATCCGCCCCAGCATGATGCCAAAGGGCGCTACGGTGCAGACGATATCGGTCAGGGAAAACAAAGGAATCTTGTTCATCCGGGCGAAAATCAGCATCGCCACAAGGACGCCCAGCACCCCGCCATGGAACGACATCCCGCCCTTCCAGACCATTAGAATCTGGATCGGGTCCGCGAAGTAAGCCGCTGGATGATAGAACAAGACAACGCCCAAACGCCCGCCGACAATCACCCCGATTACCGCCCAGTTCAGGAAGCGATCAACATGATCGGGCTGAATGGCTTGCGGGCTTTTTGCGGCCAATCGCATGCCCCAGCGCCACCCGACGACCAGCCCTACGATATAGGCCAGGGCGTACCAGCGAAGATCAAATGGGCCGATTGAGAAAATCACCGGATCCAAATCATGTATCCAGACGCTTTGTTCCATAATCTGTCGCCTTTATTCAGCGGTACGGATCGTCTGTCGCCAGATAATCACGAATATAGCAGGCAACGCCCGATTCCAGTGTCGTTGCGGGCAGAGTATAGCCCGCCTGAACGATGCGGTCCATGCGCGCTTCTGTGAAATATTGATAATGGCGGCGAATTTCCTCTGGCGTGTCGCGCCAATCAATCGCCTCGGGCAAGCCCATGGCGGCAAAGACAGCCCGTGCGAGGTCCAGGAAACTGCGGGCCTTGCCCGACCCACAATTAAAAATACCGGAAACGGGTTCGTTGTCATACAGCCACAGCATCAAATTGACGCAGTCGTGGACCCAAACGAAATCGCGCATCTGACCACCATCCTCATAATCTGGATGGTGCGAGCGGAACAGCGTCGCGCGTCCTGTCTCCTGAACCTGACCAAACACCTGATGGACGACGGACCGCATACCGCCTTTGTGATACTCATTCGGGCCATAGACATTAAAGAACTTCAGCCCAGCCCATTGCGGCGGGGCCGCCCCTTGATCCGACAACCGTCTGGCATTGCAATCAAATAACTGTTTTGACCAGCCATAGGGATTTAACGGTCGCAATGCGGCCAGGGCCTGGGGGTCATTATCATCGTCAAAGCCCAGCGCCCCATTCCCATAGGTCGCCGCAGACGAGGCATAGATGAAGCGAACATCATTTTCCGCACACCAATACCACAGCTTCATAGACAGGTTCAGATTGTTTTCCAGAATCGCATCAACATCCGTCTCTGTCGTCGCGGAAATCGCGCCCATATGGAAGACACAGTGAATGCTGCCACCATTCTCCCCCAGCCAATCCATCAGGTTTTCCGGCAGGATCGTTGCGGCAATCTTATGCTTCGCAACATTCTTCCATTTGGCATCCGTGCCGAAGCGATCACAGACTGCGATCTGTCGCGTCCCTCGGGCAGCCAGGGCCGCCACAAGGTTGGACCCTATAAAGCCCGCACCGCCGGTTACCAGGATCATTCGGCTCTCCTAACCTGACACACTGAATACAGGGTTCCTTCATAATCCCCAAGACCGGGGCCCGCAACCATTGCCCCACCCGATTACCCCGCCCCATTGCCCTATAGGGGGATCAGGAATATGTATAGGGCAACTAGTCCTTCGCAATCAGGGAGCCTGTATCATGCAGACCAAAGGCAAATTCTTCGACGACGTCGCGAAAGTGGCCGGTGGTGCCATGGGCACCCTGGGCGGCATGAAACAGGAAGCGGAATCTGCGGTGCGGCAGCGGGTGGAACGCCTGTTGTCCGATATGGATCTGGTCCCCCGCGATGAATTCGACGCCATGGCCGCCGTGGCACGCCGTGCGCGGGAAGAACAGGAAAAGCTGACCGTTGTAGTGAAAGACCTTGAGGCCCGCCTGGCAAAGCTGGAAAAGGCATCAGGTACCAAGCAGGCGGCACCTGCCAAGAAAGCGCGCGTCAAGAAGACGACTGTGAAGGCGAAGGCTGCTGAACCGACGGCCAAACCCGCCTCTTAAGCTGATTTCGCTGCAACGACGACTGCGGCCCCGGTCAAGCATCCTGCTGCTGTGCGATTAAGCAATCGCAATGCCTTTGGTGTGCGCAATAAGGTCCGCGCTCGCCCGGCCAGAATGACATAGGGCAACAGGACAAGTATCAATACGACGAATGTAAGCCCAATCAGAAGACCTAAATCCAAGCCCGTAACGCTTCGCAGGTCGACAAAAGTCGGCAACAGCGCAAGATAAAACACAATCACCTTTGGATTTCCTAAGGAAATCGCCAAGCCCCCCAGAAAGCTTACAATTGGCCCTTGCGCTCTCTGCGTCTGGAACTGACTTGTCTCTGGCTTCGCCTGAAAGAATTTCCAGGCCAGAAACAGCAAATAGGCCGCGCCAAGATATCGAATGATCGTAAAGACCATCCCAAATGTGCTGGCAATATAGGCCAGGCCCAGCACCGCAGCGGTCAGATACACCACATCCCCCAGTGCCATGCCCATCATCATAGGCAGGGTCGGACGATAACCAGCCCCTAAAGATCGGGCCACAAGCGCGATCACGCCGGGACCGGGAATAGCCACAGCAATCCCCAGTGCAACCGCATACGTGATAAATCCAGAGACTTCCATCGCCACAAATCCTCTTTGAACTATGATCAGGCTATAGCGTATGGTCTCCCGATTGGGAAGATCAGTGCGACACTTAGGGGGAACAATGGACAGACGGCGCGGCGGCAGAAAATCAAGATCCGTAGCAGCAATTGCCCGGCAGCCAGATTACAGACAGCTACGCCATCCTTTTTCTCAACAATCTGTTTTCTCAGACGAAACCATCGCCGCCATTCATGACAAAGCCTTGCGGGTTCTGGAGGAATTGGGGATGAAAATCCTGCATTCGGAAGCCAGAGAGCTTTTGCAAAGTGCCGGTGCTCTGGTTGATTCTGACACGCATATGGTGCGGATCGGGCGCGATATCGTACAGGCGGCCCTGACCACGGCGCCTAAGTCCTTTCAAATGCGCGGTGCCAACCCTGCACGATATCAACAGTATGAACCTGGCGCGATGTTGTTCGCCGCCGGAGCGGGTTGTCCCAATGCCACAGACTTAACACGGGGACGACGCCCAGGGTCGCTGCGTGATCTGGAGGAGATCACCAAATTGGTGCAGTCCTTTGATGTCCTGCACATGTTCGGACCGAATGTGGAGCCACAGGATGTTCCCAGCAATTTGCGGCATTACGCCACGCTGAAAACGCAACTGGCCTATGGCGACAAGCTGATGTTCGTTTATGCGCGCGGTCGAGCGCAGGCGATGGAGAGTTTCGAACTGATCCGCCTCGCTCTTGACCTCAGTGACGCAGACTTCGATAGCGCTGTTTGGGCCTCCACCGTGATCAACACCAATTCTCCACGCCAGATTGATATCCCGATGGCCGAAGGCATCATTGATTTCGCCCGTGCCAATCAATTGAGCATCATCACCCCCTTTTGTCTGGCGGGCGCCATGGCACCGGTCTCCATTGCCGGGGCGCTGGTGCTGCAACATGCAGAAGCCCTGGCGGCCATCACACTGGCGCAAGTCACCCGCGCTGGTGCCCCGGTCAGCTATGGTGGTTTTGGGTCCAATGTCGATATGAAATCCGGCTCCCCTGCCTTTGGCACGCCGTCGCATATGCAAATGACCATCGGGTCCGGGCAATTGGCGCGCCATATCGGCCTGCCCTGGCGATCGGCCGCCGGATCTGCCTCCAATGCCAATGACATGCAGGCCGCTGGAGAGAACCATATGGGCCTTTGGGCTGCGATGATGGGGCATGCGACACTGACAGTGCATGCTGCAGGCTGGCTAGAGGGGGGACTGACCTTCGGCTATGAGAAATTCATCAACGATGTGGAAGCATTGCAAACCTTAGCCGAACTGTGCCCACAACTCCCTCAGGACGATGACAGCTTGGCCTGGGATGCGATCAGCGATGTCCAACCCGGCGGGCATTTCTTTGACACTGCCCATACAATGTCCCGGTTCAGCACGGCATTCTATGCGCCGCTGGTGGCGGACCTGCGAAACCATGGCACATGGGAGGAGTCTGGCGCAGTCCATTCTGCCGAACGGGCCACTAAAATCTGGCAACAGCGACTGGCACAATACACACCTCCACCGACAGCCGCCGACGCCTGTGACCGCATCGCAGCCTATATCGAAAGCCACACTAAAGCGGGCGGCGCAGCGCCAGTTGGTGGGTAACGCCCGCCTTAATGCTCAGCATTTCGCAGCTTTGCGGGTGGCAATCCATATTCCTCTTTCAAGCGTCGTGTCAGATGGGACTGACTGGAAAAACCAACCTGAAACGCGATTTCCGAAATGGGCATCTGCGTCTCCCTTAGTAACTTAACGGCCTGGGAAAGGCGTATTCTCATCAGATACGCATTCGGGGTTTCACCGGTTGTGGCCTTAAACTTTCTGGCAAAATGATAGGGGCTGAAACCGGCAATCTCCGCCATGTCGTTCAGGCGAATTTTTTCGTTCAAACGGGACAGCAGGTATTGTTTGATTTTGCTTACTTCCCGTTCCTTCAGGCCCGCCTGCAAAACTGCAGTGTTCTGAAGAGCCGTTCCTTCAACAACCCGCAATAATCCCTGGATCAAAACGATGGCCCGCGCGTCCATTTCCAACGTTGTTGGTGGACACAGCGTGTCTTTGGCCCGTTCCAGATAGGTCATAATATCCCGCTGCCATGTGATATCTACCAGACCAAAAAAGTCTTCTTTTGGCTGCTTCTGAGACGTAACAGACACTGTCTCTAACGCCGCATCCAACAGGGATTGTTGGAAATAAAGATGCGCATATTCAACCGCACCATTGCCTAAGGACCGGAAACTTCCCCCACTGCCTGGCAATTGCAACGAAATGGACCCGGTTCTGGCAAGCTGGGTTGATTCTTTACGATCAGCACGTTGCACGGGGGATCCTGAGATATGATAGGTAAGCACATAGTGTGACACACCTGCGAAATCTGCCCCCTCCCCCAAAATGCTTCGGTGGCGCACAACGGGCATATCCCAGGCATCACCCAAGCCATAAATTCTCGGCAAAGGGTCTACTGTGATCCGCCGATAGGCCAGACAATGTTCTGGATCTTCTGTGAAGGCGTGTTTTCCCATGCCGTTAAGCTCTTCGTGTACCAGAACCGTCACAAATTCTAGTCAGCTCAAAAAAGCAAAATCGTGCAAAACCAAATCGTGGAATTATAGAAGATATGGTTTGGGAAGTATGTAAAGACTTCGTCGGAAACAATGACCCTATCACCAACCGACGAATGGATGGCGCATAATGACCAAAAAGCTGGAATTGCTGACCCCTCACAATTGCCAAATCATCTTCATTGATCATCAACCGCAAATGGCTTTCGGCGTTCAATCGATTGACCGCCAAGTGCTTAAAAATAATACGGTTGGATTGGCGAAGGCTGCGAAGATTTTCAATATCCCAACGACCATTACGACCGTCGAAACAGAGAGCTTTTCTGGGCATACCTATCCTGAACTCTTAGCTGTCTTTCCTGAGACCCCTCTGTTGGAACGCACCTCCATGAATTCCTGGGATGATCAGAAGGTGCGCGATGCCCTGGCAACGAATGGCCAGAAGAAAGTCGTCGTGTCTGGTCTGTGGACGGAAGTGTGCAACAACTCTTTCGCCTTCTCCGCGATGCTGGAAGGGGGATATGAGATCTACATGGTGGCGGACGCCTCCGGCGGCACTTCAGCCGATGCGCATAAATATTCTATGGATCGCATGGTCCAAGCCGGCGTTGTGCCGGTGACGTGGCAACAGGTCCTGCTGGAATGGCAGCGCGATTGGGCCCGTCGGGATACCTATGATGCCGTTATGGACCTGGTGAAGGAACATTCCGGTGCCTACGGTATGGGCGTCGATTATGCCTATACCATGGTTCACAAGGCCCCGGAGCGGGTCCCCCACAGCGATCGACTGGCACCGGTTCCCGCGAAGTAACCGTCGCCCCTATCCTTGAAACAAGCCGCGCAGCATTGGCTGTGCGGCTTTTGGAGGCATCATGAAGATGTATATCATCGCAATCGCCGTTGGGCTATTGGTTGGCATTATTTATGGGGTGTTGAACGTCCGTTCTCCCGCACCGCCGATTGTGGCGCTGGTTGGACTGTTGGGCATTTTGGTTGGGGAACAAATCCCACCCCTGGTCAAGAAAATGATCAGCGAGCAAACAGTATCCCTCTCAGTCATCAAAGAAACCTGTGCCAATCATATGTTCGGCGCCCTGCCCGAGCGTCATGGTGAAACCGATAAGAACGATCAAAACCCGCCTAAGACCGTTGGTTGAGTGATCCACTGTTTTTAAGGGACGAAAACATGACAGCGCCTGACACGATCCTGATCAATGGCAAGTTCGCGACGTTGGACCCGGCAAATCCCGCGCCCGAAGCCGTTGCAATTACTGATAAATATTTTTCTGCCGTCGGCGATGCATCCGAAATCCTAAACAGCGCTGGACCATCCACAAAGGTCATCAATTTGTCGGGCCGTCGGGCCATTCCCGGCCTGTGCGACAATCATATTCATGTCATCCGCGGGGGGCTGAATTTTAACATGGAACTGCGCTGGGATGGCGTTCCCAGCTTGGCAGATGCCATGCGCATGTTGCGCCATCAGGTCAGCATCACCCCACCCCCGCAATGGGTTCGGGTCGTTGGCGGTTTCAGTGAACATCAATTTGCCGAAAAGCGGTTGCCGACCTTGGATGAAATCAACGCGGTCGCACCCGATACGCCGGTCTTCATTCTGCACCTATATGACAGGGCCTTGTTAAACGCCGCCGCCTTACGCGCTGTCGGATATACCAAGGACACACCAAATCCGCCGGGTGGGGAAATCCAGAGGGATGCCGCAGGCAATCCAACAGGATTGCTGATCGCCAGCCCCAATGCAGGGATTCTTTATGCGACCCTGGCGAGGGGACCGACTTTGCCGTTTGACTATCAGGTCAATTCAACCCGCCACTTCATGCGGGACCTGAACCGGCTTGGCGTCACCTCCGTGATCGATGCCGGGGGTGGGTTTCAGAATTACCCCGATGACTACAAGGTTATCCAACAACTGCATGATGAGGGTCAGCTAACCTTGCGGATTGCCTATAACCTGTTCACGCAGAAGGCAAAAGAAGAGAAGGAAGATTTCCTGCGCTGGACCAAGGAGAACAAATATCAACAGGGCGATGATTACTTCCGTCTGAATGGTGCTGGGGAAATGCTGGTTTTCTCAGCCGCCGATTTTGAAGACTTTCGCATGCCCCGCCCGGACATGGCCCCGGAAATGGAAGGGGAATTGGAAGATGTTATCCGCATTCTAGCCCAGAACCGATGGCCGTGGCGTTTGCATGCGACCTATGACGAAACCATCTCCCGCGCCCTGGATGTGTTTGAAAAGGTCGATAAGGATATTCCGCTGGAAGGAATCCATTGGTTCTTTGACCATGCCGAGACAATTTCAAAGCGCTCCATTGATCGGGTTGCGGCGCTGGGGGGAGGAGTCGCTGTTCAGCACCGGATGGCCTATCAGGGCGAATATTTTGTGGAGCGTTATGGTGCCACCGCTGCTGAGTCGACACCGCCCTTTAAGGCGATTTTGGATGCTGGCGTGGAGGTCTCAGCCGGAACCGATGCAACCCGTGTGGCGTCTTACGATCCATGGGTTTCGCTGTCCTGGCTGGTGACGGGGCGCACCTTGGGGGGAACGCGTTTGTATCCCGATGCAAATTGCCTGGACCGCGAGACGGCTTTACGCATGTGGACAGAAAAGGTCACCTGGTTTTCAAACGAAATAGGCAAGAAGGGCCAAATCAAGATTGGACAACTGGCCGATTTGGCCGTTCTGGATCGGGACTTCTTTTCTATTCCCGGCGATGAGATCCGCCAGACGACATCTGTGCTGACGCTCTTGGGTGGGCGGGTGGTTTGGGGATCGGAAGAATTCGGCCCCCTGGCACCACCGCCCCCCAAAGCCATGCCAGATTGGTCACCGGTCAATTCCTTCGGGGGTTATCACAAGGAAGCATCCGTTCCCAACACTGTGCAACGGGCCGCCGCAACGTCCTGTGGCTGTGACATTGGCTGTGCCGTACATGGTCATGATCATGCCCAGGCCTGGACAGCATCCGCCCCCGTTTCTGACCTGAAATCCTTCTGGGGGGCCTTGGGATGTGCCTGCTGGGCGGTATGACATGGCATCCTATTCGGTAACGTCCGCAATCAATACTCTGTTGGAAAACAACGTGCTGCGATGGGTCGCCCTGGTTCTTTTGACCTGTCCATACTGGACCAGCGGCATTGCCAAATTGACCGCCTTCTCTGATGCCATGGCAGAAACGGCAGGGCTGGGTTTACCAGCACCAATGCTGATCACGGCTCTGATAATTCTGGTGCAATTGCTGGGCTCGCTGTCTCTGATTATCGGCAGGTTTGGTTGGTTGGGGGCGGGTGCTTTGGGGGTCTTCAGCTTCCTGGCAACCTTGATCGCTCATAATTTCTGGAACGCCCCACCGGAAGACACCATACGTCAATTCATTACCTTTACGGAGCATATGGGGTTAATTGGCGGTCTGATGGTTGCCGCCATCCTGGCCCGAATGAGGGAAATTCTCTGATATGCCCGCCTTCCGCGCAAATCTTCTTCTGTCTTTAATTCTAGCCTTTCTGTCGGGCTATATTGATACGGCGGTTTTCGTGCATATGGGTGGATTGTTCGTCGCCCACGTCACAGGCAACTTTGTTCTGTTGGGTGCAACTGTTGCGGGGTTGGAAAGTGTCGGACATGGCAGTTCAACCGTGCTGCAATTGATTTCCTTCCCCTTGTTCTTCCTTTCTGCCGCGCTTGCAGGCGGTGTTTCCGGGCGCCTTTCCAAAGACAGTCAAACTCTGCTCCTGCTCTTCCTTTCTGCCCTGCTGATCACAGGGATTGGGGCCGCGTGTCTGAGCCCATCCATACCCGATACCATCGCCTCCATGGGCTTGGTGGTCGCGATGGCTTGGCTCAACGCGGCCCATCGGCTTGATAGTCGGCTGGGCGCGCCCTTTACGGTAATGACCGGCAATGTGACCGGCATTGCGCTGGAATTGGCCTATACGCTGAAGATCGGCAAACGTGAAGAGACTCCCAACACTACCAAGCCTAATGCTTCCCCAAAATTTCGCATGCTGTATCTGGTTTTAAGTTTTGCGGTCGGTTGTGCCCTGGGCGCACTGTCTCAGCGTGCATATGGGTTAGAAACCATGCTGTTGCCCGGTTTCGTGTTGGTTTTGGGATTATTGAGTATAACCCTGCGCCGCCCCTGAACAATTTTTCACCATCGGGTAGATTCACAAGCACTTCCTTCCATAAAGTCGCGATTTTTTTACAGCAAACAGCTTTATTTGAGAATGATTATCATTATTATTGTGCAGCTTGATCCTTATCCCAGCCTTGTTGGGACGGGTACATCACCACGAATTTAAAGCCAGCGTGTAAATCGCCGGAAAGGAAAAGAAATGAAAAAGAGTCTCGCATCCGCGCTTCTTGCGGTGTCCATGTTAGCCAACACCCCAGCCTATGCTGCAGAACAGACGATCCATGTCGAATTGAACAAGACCGAAACCAAAGGGGATGCCTGCCGCGTTTATATGATCGTTGGAAATGAAAGCGGGCGGCGCAGCGCCAGTTGGTGAATAGAATCAGCGATAATTCTTTGGTATTTGCAGCCCATCCGAACCATCAATCTGGTGCCTTCCGATAGGCCCGTTAACTTTGCACCGCTTTCTCATTTGCGGGGGTGATGATGGGAAACGTAGTTTGATCAGAGGGAGAATATGGAATTTTGAGATGTTTCGCCACCTGTGCAATCACAGTTTCAATCTCAGATTTCTCTTGCGCAACCAGGGAGGCGAAGGAAATCTTGACCAGACGATGCGGTGGGATCTGAGCAAGTTGTTCTGCGATGGCTATCTCTAGACCGCGTTGCTGTGCCGCAGCGGTTTCCTGCGCTTTCCCAACCGGGGCCACGCGAGGGAAATCAGGTGTGGGGCGTAATCCCCAAATAAATCGCACATCACCGTAGAATGCTTTGTTTGCAGTTAGAACCGATCGAATCACGGCGTCGGGGTCGCGCTCAACATAAACAAAAATTGCCTCAGGCAGAGCCAGGGCAAGCATTCCTGCTGATAATGTCGCCCTGTTATTCTTTGCGAGAACCGCTGTGTTGGCTGCATCTGCCAGACAGGAGAAGTAATTCTGGATGTCAACAGCAGCACGATGCCTGTCATCCGGCATTCTGGGATGGCTGTGATCAACACCAAACCAGCGGTCCCAGACCTCATAACAATCGCTTATTCCAAAAAAGCCCGCAGAAAAGCCGTAAAAGTTCTTACTGGTCGTCGCGACCGTGCCCTTTACGAACCGAAACAGGCTGTAGACGACCGGGGCGTTTGGAAACAGAATCGACATATTTCCCATGGGCGCCAGGGGCAGGGTGTTTTGCAGCACCTGAGCAAGGATTGTTGTCCCACTGCGGTGGTTTCCGATGACGATTACCGGACCAAGATGCCGCGCTGCCCTGTCATCGCGGGGGCCTTGCCAACTGAACCATGAAAGAATGAAATCTAACGGAAAACATACCATGCGAAGAAGCTTGAATAAGATTATCTGATACGCCACCGAATTGCGGCTTCCCAGAATGGTTACAGCGATCATGAGGACCTTGCGGGGGCTGCTTTGACTCCACCAGTCCCGGACATCGCGTCCGAGAGCGGACCATCCAAACGTAGCCAGCAACACTAGGGCGGCGATGAAGGGTGTCCGAAAGCGGGAATCCAATGAGGCACTGGATGACAGCACAATGAAATACGCAGACACAATAAACAGAACGAAGAAAAAGCTCTTGATGTCATTTGGCCAGCGGGGAAAGCGAAGAAGTGCCAGTATCGTCCCCATCGCGACACACAAAGTCAACGCACTGGAAAAAATCAGCACAAGAAAGAATCCAGGGACCTTCGCTATATAGGTTCCCCACAGGGTACGGGTTTCTTGACTGAACCCCAAGAAATCAAGGTTTCCCGCATTACCATCAAGTTCATCCGCAAAAAAGCGTTCCAATGGCCCTTGAGACGGAGCGAGTAACAGCTTTGCACCACCGACAGCGACATCGGTTACAAACGCCACCGGATACCGAGCAATGATTTTAAGGAATTCCTGGCGTTGATAGGCGTCACGGGCTGCGGGATCATCTCGGATATCTTCGGGAATGGCAGCTTCCATCTCAGCCCGGACAACCCATCGATCCTGGCCTGTTGCGCGCGACACAATTGACGGGCCGCGCCACAGATGCAGATGCTGCCCCACTGAGCGGACGCTCTCTATACCCAATTCCTTCTGGTTATAAGCGCTCCAGGCCGTGGCAACACCGATAGACGGGGCTGTCGCGATCACAAATACCAGAAAAGCCTCTCGCCACCGCATCGTTTTGGTAAGCGCATGAATTAGAAAAATAGCTGCGAGAACTGCGGGAAACATCAGCATGACATGCCGAACCGTCAGCGCCAGGGCCGCAATCCCCCCTAATACGACGGCATATAGGAACAGCTTTCTGCGGCTCCCCAATTCCAGCGTCAAAGGGACACACAGAATCCAAAGGATCAATGTCACCAGAAACGCAAAAAGCGTCTCTGTTAAGACCATCGTCTGGTAGTAAAAAAGTGTTGGATCGACACTGATGATCAAGGCGGCAACACACCCGATGCGCCAATGTCCGGCGCGACGCGCAATATCAAAAACCAGCAACGCCATGCCCAGACCAAGCGCCACATTGGCCAATACAAAATGGATTGACTGATCAAATCCCAGCAACCGCATTCCAGCCAGAAATGCCGGATAACCAGGTGCCCGAATTAAGTAGTCTGATGTGTACCAATCAGGACTTTCCTGTGCGATCAACCGCGAAAGATCAATGTAATCTGCGGCATCCCCAACTACTGAAAACTCCGGATTCTGCGTCAGGAATGAAAGAATGAACCCAACCTTAGCAAACGCTATGATCCCGATTGTTACTAATAACCACGCCGGTTTTATTTTTAGTCTACCTGTGTCCATAGGTCCCCAAATATCCAATTCTGAATTCATATCGATAAAATTCAACTCACAACATTATCTAAACAATTATTGAGGATAACCTTCCCATTTCATCGCAAGAAATAGCATGCAATTCAGTGCACGCATATCAGAAAACCCAGTTGCCCTAATGCTTCAATAAATCTGCATGTCACTAATCAGCATGCCCACGGCTCAGGCATTCTGACGCAGATCAATGTGAAAAAGTATTTTCTGTTTAAAGACTTTATTTGAGAATGATTATCATTATTATTGTGCAGCCTGATCCTTATCCCAGCCTTATTGGGACGGGTACATCACCACGAATTTAATGCCAGCGTGTAAATCGCCGGAAAGGAAAAGAAATGAAAAAGAGTCTCGCATCCGCGCTTCTTGCGGTGTCCATGTTAGCCAACACCCCAGCCTATGCTGCAGAACAGACGATCCATGTCGAATTGAACAAGACCGAAACCAAAGGGGATGCCTGCCGCGTTTATATGATCGTTGGAAATGAAAGCGGGCGGGCGTTGGAAACGTTGAAGCTGGATCTTGTCCTGTTTGATACAGACGGCGTTGTCGCCAAGCGGTTGGCAGTTGAGACTGCGCCACTGCCCATCGGCAAGACAGGTCTGAAGATTTTCGACATCGCCGACATGGCCTGCCCGACCCTGGGCCGGATGTTGCTGAATGATGTCCTGGCCTGTGCGGACGCCAATGGCCCTGTGGCCAACTGTCTGAGCTACATTACACCCACGGCAAAAGGGGACCTGACTTTTATCAAATAACCAATCGCATAACGCCAGTGCGGGGTCAGGCAGCCCGCCCCCGCTTCTGGCGTGCGCGGCGTTTGATCCACCACATTGAAATGCCCGTAATCGAAAACAACAGCGGCAGAAAGCCGGAGATAAACACCAGACCATTCCAGATTGGTCCCAGTCCAACGCCCGCATGAAGCGGACGCTGCCATGCGACAGCCATATCCGTTCGGCCAAAGGCTCGGGGATCTTCGACTTTTACAACATCAATCTTCCAAGGATCGATCATCACCGTCACTTTTGGGGCGCCTTCTGCTGAACCAGGCACGTTATACTGAACGCGCAGGGGTTGTCCGGGGCGGAACGGCATCATCGCCAGAACAAAGTCCACATCAGACACGACCGTATCAGCCAGACGCACCGCATCCTGCAATCCCATTTCAGGAACGCCCTCAGCCGCCTTCACCGGGGGACCTGGCGGGGATGAGCGTTCCTCCATCAAGACTGTTTCCATCAGGCTGGCGACCGGATTGGGAAATGCGATATAAACGCCCGTGAAGCTGACAATGGTAAAGACAATCAAGGTCCAGAACCCCACAGCGCCATGCAGGTCACGATGCAAACGCAAACCGCGCGCCCCCCGCTTTATGGTCAGGGCCGCCCATAATTTTCGGGGCTTGGGCCACCAGATAATTAATCCCGATCCACACAGGAACAGCATGATAACACCCAGCCACCCAACAATAGGGCGTCCAATTCCACCCGGAATCAGCGCGTGACTGTGAATATCATGCATAATCCCTGTTAACAGGCTACGCCCGCCAACGACCTCTCCCAAAACATCCAGAGTGACGGGATCAACGGCAATGCTTTTCGCACGGGGATCCCGAAAGCTTGCGCCATCGGGCCCAATGCGCGCGATGACAGGTTCCCCTGCCCCGTCTGGCATTCTGATCATGCGCAGACTAAAGCCCTGGGGCGCGGCGGCGGCGGCCACAGCGATAATGGCGTCAACACTTTGGGATGTGCCATCTGATACTTCAAAAGCCGGCCCCCCCGCCACTAGGGCGTCGAGTTCGTCATGATACATCAGATAACTGCCGCTTAATCCTAACAGCACCAGGGGTGCACATAGAATTAGTCCGAACCATAGATGGATTTCCGCCAACAGCCAGCGCAGCCCTTTGCCACTAACTTTAGTCATAAAGGACTTGCTTTCAGATTGCGTCGTATCAAGGTTGCTCATCTTGGCTAAAGCTCCGCCCATTGCCGCAAAAGGTTGTGATAAATCGCCGTCAATTCCATGATGCTTGAATGATCCGGGTGATCCCGCCCCAGGCGTTGAATGGACTGGTCCAGATCGAACAGGATTGTGCGATGCCCGTCGTCCCGGATCAGGCTTTGCATCCAAAAGAAGGAACACACACGTGCGCCGCGCGTGACGGGGCGGACATGATGCAGGCTGGTGGACGGGTAGAGCACCATGTCACCCGCCCCCAGTTTTGCAGAATGGCTGCCATAGGTGTCTTCAACGATCAGTTCCCCGCCGTCATAGTCTTCCGGTGCACATAGAAACAGGGTGGCGGACAGGTCCGTTCTGATTCGCTCATTGGTGCCTGGAATCTGGCGAATGGAATTATCAACATGGCTGCCAAAGCTGTGCCCCCCGGCATAACTGTTGAAAAGAGGTGGGAAAATTCGCTTCGGCAACGCCGCAGAAATAAACAAAGGATGCCTGTTGAGGATCGACACAATGGCATCCCCAATCTGGCGAGCGACCGGGTGGTCTTCCGGTATCTGCTGATTTTTCTTAACCTGTGCGGATTGATGTCCCGCAGTCACCCGCCCATCAACCCATTCAGCAGCATCCAAATGCTTTCTGCATTCAGCGACCTGATCCAGGTCCAGAACATTTGGAATCTGCAACATCATGAATAGAGCCCTCCGACCGACCCCCCACAGGACGCAGGGGGTCGGGTATTTCCGTCGTTAGAATTTAAAGCTGGTGGACACTACGGCTGATCGACCTGTCCCTACCGTCGCAAAATGGGTCGCATACGGTTTCACATAATAGGTCGTATCGAACACATTGTTCACGTTCAGGCGCAGGTCGACATTCTCCTGGACGGTGTATGTCGCGACCGCATCGAACAACCAATAGGCTGGGACTTTCTTGTCATTTGACGAATTGGCAAAGCGATGGGAGACATAGGTGACCCCACCCCCCAGATTCACATCTGGAAGAATGTCATAGGTCGACCAAATGCTCATGCTATGGGCAGGAACATTGGGGATCTTGTTGCCTTCATCTGTCGAAACGGGGCCGTCATCGACAATTTCGGAATGCATGAAGGTATATCCCCCAAAGACATGCCACGCATCGGTGATATCCCCGGACACGCCAAGTTCGAGCCCATTGACTACCTGCTCACCTCCCAATGCCTGAGGTGCCCCGCGCCCCGGTGCCGTTGAATATCGCGCATTGGTCTTTTCGGTCCGGAAAACAGCCGCCGTTGCCGCAAGCTTTTGTTCGAACAGATCCCATTTTGTCCCGATCTCATAACTGCGGGATTCTTCCGGATCCAGGTCGGCATTGCTGGTTGAGATGTTATCACCCCCCTCTCCAGCGGTGGAACCCGGAGGTTCTGAAGACGTACCATAGGACACATAAATGCTGCCGTTAGACGCCGGCTTGTAGACCGCCCCCAACTGGTAATTAACGAATGTCGATTCATTCTCCAGCGCGCCGGATGTCGTTTTATAGTCATCTACCCGCAGACCAAAGTTCACCAGCCATTGCGGATCCAATTCGATCGTATCAAAGCCATAGATCGACCGCGTGCTGACCGTAGTTTTCGTAGAGTTTGCACTCGGCGTGATGGATCCGGTCCATGGATCGTTTGGATTCGGTGCGGCCAGGGTCGTACAATTGAACCCACCCGCAGCACCGACACCGCCAACAGAACAATCACGATTGCCGGTATCGACAACATAGTTCCGGTTGCGGCTGGTTTCATAGCTGATTTCAATCCCGGCATTGAAGCTGTGCTTCAGATTGTAGGTTTCAAAATCACCAGACAGATCGGTTTGATTGGACACGACTGTGGTGTCTGAATTGCGGCTTTTAATGGCGCGCCAAACACTGCCTTCAGAAATGTTATCCGCCGCACTGTCATTCGGGTTGGTAACGATATAATCATTCTCAGACCAGCTATAGCGCGACACGTTGCGCAGGGTCAGGCTGTCATTCAGTTCATGTTCAAAATCGAACGTGGCTGAATCAACCTGGGTTTCCTGAAAATCACGGTTGGTCAAACCATAGAAGTTATCACGATCAACATCGACAGGCTTTCCGGTCGCAGGATCATAGGGATGACCATAGTCAGGCATATCATCGGTTTGCAGGTGATACAGACTCACCGTCGCCTTGGTCGTGTCATTAAATTGCAGGGCCATTGACGGGGCAAAGCCTAAGCTGCTGGTTGTCACTTCGTCACGCCCTGGGACTTCGCTGTCTTCTACCAGCACATTCAATCGAATTGCCGCATGTTCGGATAGGACATAGTTCGCATCCCCGGCCGCCCGCTTGCTGAAAGGCCATCCAACAGACACGTTCCCACCAAGGAAATCTTCATCCAGGGTGGCTTTCTTCGTCACCAGGTTAATGCTGCCCCCGGTAGAGCCGCGCCCGCTATAGGCGGATCCTGGACCTTTGACAATTTCCACTTGTTCCACATTGAACGTGTCGCGTGTTTGTGACCCGGTATCACGAATACCATCGACAAAGATGTTTCCTTCAGAAGAAAACCCGCGAATATTCGGTCGGTCCGCACTGGGGATGCCCCCCTCACCCGCACCCAAGGTAATGCCCGGCGTGGTTCTAAGAACCTCATCAAGGCTGGTTGCATTCCGTTGTTCAATAATTTCCTGAGGAATGACGGTGACGCTTTTGGGTGTATCAACCAATGGTGCGGTAAATTTGCTGGACGCTGATTTATCCGTCTTGTAGCCGCTGTCTTCTTTCCCTTCGACAGCGATCGGCGCCAATTGAATGGGGGTGTCACTGGCCTGCGTTCCATTGGCGGGCTGATTGGTCGATTGTGCATGCGCCGGTGCGGCCATCATACAGGCCAATAGTGCCCCAATGGCTGTTCCCGCCTTAAGGCGATGACTAAAAGGGATGTCTGTTGCGGTAAGTCTATTCAGGGATAAGTCGTTATACATGTCTTACAGCTCCAATAGCTTCAGGTTTCGTTGAAATCCTGGCTGGCTATAAGAAGTGCAAACGCGCAGATCTTGGCTGGCTGGTTCAGTGTGTGTCACGCGCCCTTCACTGGCTGCGCGACCACAGCGTTCTGTAAAGAGCGAATGGGGTCATAGAGATGAAAAGATTAATATGCAAGTGATAATTATTCGCAGCGTTAAGTCTTAGCGAATATATACAGCGGTTTAGAACCGCAGATTAATCTCCCCTCGCCATTCATCACGTGCAGATATATCGTCGTAAGAAAGGGTGAAGGGTGAGCATATGCAAGAAAAAGACACCTCCCTGGAAACGGGAAAGCCTGCTGAGCTTTGGATCGAAAAGTTTGAAGGCCTTTCAAAACTGGAGGGCACGATCAAACAAACCCTGATGCGGGAAAGCACGATTGTAACCGTACCCGAAGGCACGATTATATTCGGTCCCGGCAAGCCCCCGGAAAATCTATTGCTGCTGTTGGAGGGGCGCGTTCGGGTGCACCAAACCTCAGAAGGTGGTCGCGAAATTGTGCTGTATCGCGTCGAAGCCGGGCAAAGCTGTGTCCTTACGACAGCGTGTCTATTGGCCTATGAGGATTATTCAGCGGAAGGCGTTGCGGAAACAGATATTCGGGCAGCCGCAATCCCCCGCCCTGTATTCGATACCCTGATTTCCCAGTCGGTCGATTTTCGAAATTTTATCTTCACCGCCTATTCAAAACGGATAACGGATCTGTTCCTGGTGATAGAAGAAATAGCCTTCCAAAGGCTGGATATCCGGCTTGCCCAGAAGCTACTGAATCTTGCGCGGGGGTCGGATCACATCAAGGTGACCCATCAGCAGCTTGCAGCAGAGCTGGGCACGGCACGCGAAGTTATCTCGCGCCAATTGGGTGAATTTCAGCGGCGTGGGTGGATTCTACAAGCACGGGGAACCCTGGGCCTGTTGGACAGAAACGGCCTGACGCATCTGGCTTCTTTAGATCCAGCATAGATTTCCACATTCAACAGATGATGCATCAAAAGCCGACGGTTTGGTGACTTCGTCACCGACAGCGTGCTTCCCGGGCGTTACAGTCAGGAACATTCTAACCGGAGGATCATTTTATGACAGTAAATGTTGGAGGTCTCGATCGATTGGTGCGTCTCGTAATAGGTGCCGCCTTGACCGCATGTGCCTTGCTCAGCGGCCTGGAGATTTTCGATGACGCATTCGTCAAATATGGTGCCGTCGTCGTCGGCCTGGTGCTGATCATCACAGGACTGGTGCGTCTGTGCCCACTGTATTCCATTCTGGGTATACGTACCTGCAAAACCTGAAATCTTAGGGGACGGAGATGACCTCCTATCCAATAAACATCACCATCAAACCCAAAGTCGCGGCTTTCTTTGACCCCGCAACCAACACCATCAGCTATGTGGTAGCGGATCCTGCCTCCCCGGCCTGTGCGTTGATCGATCCCGTATTGGATATCGACTATGCTGCGGGGCGGATCAGCTTCGACAATGCAGACCGGATCATCGATCATATCCGCCAGCAGAACCTATCGCTGGAATGGATTATCGAAACCCATGTGCATGCCGATCATCTATCGGCGGCCCCCTATATTCAGGGGCTCTTGGGAGGCAAAATCGGCATTGGCAGCAATATTACCATCGTGCAGGATACATTCGGAAAAGTCTTTAACGAGGGCACTGAGTTTCAGCGGGATGGCAGTCAGTTCGACGCCTTGTTCAAGGACGGGGATACCTATTCAATCGGGCAGATGCAGGCCATCGCCCTTCATACACCAGGGCACACCCCGGCCTGTATGACCCATGTCGTTGGCGATGCCGCCTTTGTCGGGGATACTTTGTTTATGCCAGACGGCGGGTCAGCCCGTGCGGATTTCCCGGGCGGTGACGCAGGAACACTGTATGACAGCATACAAAAGGTTCTGTCCCTGCCGGACGCCATGCGCCTGTTCATGTGTCACGACTATGGTCCAAACGGTCGTGACATTCAGTGGGAAACCACTGTCGCAGATCAGAAGGCACAGAATATCCATGTCGGCCAGGGCAATACCAAAGCTGCCTTCGTGCGGTTCCGGACCGAACGAGACGCAACACTGGGAATGCCGAAATTGATCATTCCCGCCTTACAGGTCAATATGCGTGCCGGAGCCATACCCACTGACAAAGACGGTCGCCGGATGTTGAAAGTGCCCGTCAACGCCCTTTAACCCATAGGAGCATCATGCAGCCCTATCCCGTATCCCCAACCCTGTCCGTCAGCCCCCAAATCTCACCTGATGATGTCATTCAGGCACAGAATCTGGGGTTTCAATCCATCATATGCAATCGACCCGATGGGGAAGAGTTGGGCCAGCCGACATTTCAAGAAATCGAAGCGGCTGCAAACAAGATCGGGCTGCCGATCCGTTATATCCCAATCTCACCGGTAGGAATTTCAGAAGTGGATGCCACAGCCTTCCGCACGGCAATGGACGACCTGCCCACCCCAATCCTGGCCTATTGCCGCTCGGGCACACGCTCCGCCACACTATGGAGACTTGTCGGAAAGAGCTAAAAGGGCAGCCAAACCTCGCTATTCAGATCTGACAACTATGTTGGATTGGGTGCAAGAGAGTGGCTGGGGCGCTAGGATTCGAACCTAGGTATGCCGGTACCAAAAACCGGTGCGTTAACCGCTTCGCCACGCCCCATTCGCCGCTCTTGCTGAGCGGGCCGCACTTTAATCGGAGCGTCCGGTTGGGGCAAGACAGCAAAATCATCAAAAGTGACGATTTTTGTCATGCGGCAAAATTAACTGCTATTTCTGCTTTGCCGCGATCATCAGCATAAAAGGCGCCGGATCTTCGCCATGTTCAAAATGCAAATCACCCATGGCGGTCACAACATGGCGCTGTTTGTTCTTCAATGCCGCGTTCAGTTCATAGTCGACATGCTGTGTCGGCAATACATCGCGATCGATATATTCCATAAAATGACGAACGATTCGCACTGGTGTTTGGCCCATAAGATCGTCTGGCCCTTCAAAATCATATACCCCTTCATTGCCGCTTTTCGCGTCCAAAAGACGGGCCGTATACATCGCCATAATTCCAACTCCTGCGTGAAAGACTGTTTCTGGGGCGCACTATCCACTGTATTCATGACGGTTGCGTGACACCATTCGGCCCCCCTATACCGACCTGGTCGACATGCGCCTTAACAGCCATTCGGGATGTACTAATTTCGCACGATATGTTATGATGCCCGACGCACGGTTTCGCCCGCCCATCCCGACCGGTCGCGCCCAAAACGACACACCCAAACGGACAGGTTCTCGCGTTCCATGGCTTTTCCGCAATCCTTCCTTGATGAAATCCGCGCCCGGGTTTCCCTGTCGCAATTGGTCGGCAGGCGGGTGCAGTTGAAACAGAAGGGACGCGGGGACTGGTGGGGCAATTCGCCCTTTACGAATGAAAAAACACCGTCTTTCCATGTCGTTGACGACAAAGGGTTCTATCATTGCTTTTCCACGGGGGAGCATGGCGATCATTTTTCCTGGCTGATGCAGGTTGAAGGACAGAGCTTCCCTGAGGCGGTCGAGATACTGGCAGGCCTTGCCGGGCTGGAAGTGCCAAAATCTTCGCCAGAGGAACGCCAGCGCGAAGAACGCCGCAAAGATCTGGGCGATGTCATTGCCTTTGCGCGGGATTGGTACACACGCCAATTGGAGAGCCCGGCTGGCAAGGAGGCCCGCACCTATCTGCAAGGCCGCGGGCTGGAGGCCATGACGATTGAGGCGTTCCAACTGGGCTTTGCCCCGGATGATAAGGACGCCCTGGCGACAGCGGCCAAGGAACAAGGCATCGAGATGGCGCAATTGCTGGAGGCCGGCCTGTACCGTGCCCCGGATGATGGCCGCGCGCCCTACCCGCTGTTTCGCAATCGCATCATGTTCCCGATCAATGACCGGCGCGGCCGCCCGATCGCCTTTGGCGGGCGTTTCATGGGCGATGCCAAGGCCATCGGGGTTGGGAAATACATCAATTCCCCGGAAACACCGCTGTTTGATAAATCCCGCACCCTGTACAATCTGGATCGTGCGCGAGAACCCGCCCGCCAGGGTGAGCAATTGCTGGTCGTCGAAGGCTATATGGACGTGATTGGCCTTTGGCAGGCTGGCTTCCCTGCCAGTGTCGCCCCTTTGGGCACGGCGGTAACTGAATTACAGATTGCTGAACTGTGGCGTCATGCAGATGAACCGATCCTGTGCCTGGATGGCGATGTCGCTGGGCAAAAGGCCGCCATTCGCGCCGCAGAACGGGCATTGAGCGGATTGGAACCCGGCAAAAGCCTGTCCTTTGCCTTTTTACCGGAAGGGGAAGACCCAGACAGTCTGGTCAGCGGCCATGACGGCATACGCACCATGAATGAGATACTCGGTGGTGCCCATCCCCTGGCGCAATTTTTGTTTGAAACCGAATCAGATGGGATGCGACTGGACACACCGGAGCGCCGCGCCCGTCTGGAGGCAGACCTTTTTCAACTCGTCTCAGGCATTCAGAATGATCTGGTGCGGAAGGAATATCAGCACACATTTCGCGATATGCTGTTCAATCTGCATCGGAAACACAGCCAGACGCGGCTGAAGCAAGCCCGCCGCCAGGCTATCCGCGAATGGCGTGGAAACCGCGATACATCCTTGGGCCCGAAGGCGGAATCCCCGTTTGGCAAACGCCTGATGGACGATGCCGCGCGCCGCCTGGTGCGCCGCCGCCAAGAGATCGTTCTGGCAACCCTGGTTAATCATCCAGATCTGATTTCAGAGTTTGATGAGGTTTTAGACGTCTTCGCCTTTGATGCCGACCTTGACAAGCTGCGCGCCGAACTCCAAAAACACGCTGTGTTGGGCATTACGCTTGACCCGGAGGCGCTTACACACCACTTGATCGCAAGCGGGGTGCAAGCGTCTTTGTCTGCTGTTACCGTTCCGGGCGTCTACAGTCTGGCTCCGCAGGCGAAACCCTCTGCCTCCTCATCGGAGGCGCGAGAGTTGCTGGAGCATATCCTGTTAATCCGGCAGCAAGGGGCGCTGCTGGGGGAATATCAAACAGCAGGACGGGATCCCGTGGCGCAAGCGTCCTCGGGTCCTGACAGTTGGGGGCCAGGGGACTGGGAAAAGCGAGATGCCCGATTGGCGGCTTTGCGCCGATCGGTGGATGATGGAGAAGGCCAATTGGGCCAGGATCTGTCGGACTATAGTGACAAGAGCTAGGACGCTGGCGCATATCGCGTCAGGGTATCGGTGGAAGGAAGACGGGCAATATGGCGAGCAAAGCCGAAGCGAGTGAAGCGACCGAGACAACAGAAGAACAGGCAGACGGTCCGGTTCTTGAAGACGCGCACTCAGCGGTAAAGAAGCTTCTGCAAAAAGGCAAAGAGCGCGGGTTCATCTCAATTGATGAACTGAACGAAGCGCTGCCGCAGGAGCAGGTATCCTCTGAACAGATCGAAGACGTGATGACCATGTTGAACGACATGGGCATTAATGTTGTCGATGGTGAGGAGCCTGATAGCGACCCGGAAGCAAAGCCGGCGGAAGAGCGGACCACCGAAGCCTCGGGCGATGCCGGTAATATCTCGGATGATGAAGTCGGGCGCACCGATGACCCCGTGCGCATGTATCTGCGCGAAATGGGCTCTGTTGAGCTGTTGTCGCGCGAAGGCGAAATCGCGATTGCCAAACGGATTGAGGCCGGGCGCGAGAAGATGATCGGCGCCCTGTGCGAAAGCCCGCTGACCATGCGCGCGATCACGGACTGGCACGATCAATTGCTGGAAGGCCAGATTCTGCTGCGCGATGTCATTGATCTGGATGCGACCATGTCGTCGGGTCCTGATGCCGATGATATGGCCGATATCGAATCCGGGGATGAAGAAGCCGGTGAATCCGAGGCGCTGAAAGCAGCAGAGAAAGCCAAAGAAGACGCCGAAGAAACGGAAGACGACGACGACACTGAAGAGGCCCCCAAGGTTGCGGCGAAACCAGAAATCGTCAAACCTGTCGAGGCCGCTAAAACAGCCGAACCCGCTGCGGATGGCGAGCCTGTCGATGGCGTTTCGCCATCAGGTGACAGCGATGAGGACGAGGACGGCGAAGAAAACAATATGTCGCTGGCTGCCATGGAGCAGGCCTTAAAGCCGACCGTCCTGGAGACATTCGAAAAGATTTCCGACACCTATGGCAAGCTGCAACGGGCGCAGGACAAGCGCGTCAGCAGCATGCAAAAAGGGGAATCCGTCTCCCGCTCTACTGAGCGTACCTATGACAAGCACCGCAAAGAATTGATCCAGTTGATGGATGAGGTGCGTCTGAACAATATTCGCATCGAGCAATTGGTTGAAGAGCTGTATTCAATCAACAAGAACATGATCACCCAGGAAGGCAAATTGCTGCGCCTGGCACTGGAATGCAAAATTGACCGCGAAGCCTTCCTGGAAAGCTATTACGGGCGCGAGTTGGACCCGAACTGGCTGGAAGAAATGGCAGACGTTTCCAACGCCTGGGCCAAGTTCGCTGCGAAATACGCGATCAAAATTGAAGAGCTGCGCGCTGGTATTGGCGAAATCGCTAATGAAGCAGGAATGCCCATACAGGAATTCCGTCGCATCACCTCGACCGTTCAACAGGGCGAGCGGGAAGCCAGTCGCGCGAAAAAGGAAATGGTTGAGGCGAACCTGCGCCTGGTGATTTCGATTGCGAAGAAATACACCAATCGCGGCCTGCAATTCCTGGATTTGATCCAGGAAGGGAATATCGGTCTGATGAAGGCGGTGGATAAGTTTGAATATCGCCGTGGCTATAAGTTCTCGACCTATGCGACCTGGTGGATTCGCCAGGCAATCACGCGGTCCATCGCGGATCAGGCGCGCACGATCCGTATTCCCGTGCATATGATTGAAACGATCAACAAGCTGGTACGCACATCCCGCCAGATGTTGCACGAGATCGGGCGCGAACCGACTCCGGAGGAATTGGCCGAAAAACTGGCCATGCCGCTGGAAAAAGTCCGCAAGGTTCTGAAGATTGCGAAAGAGCCGATCTCTCTGGAAACCCCAATCGGAGACGAAGAAGACAGCCATCTGGGCGATTTCATCGAAGACAAGAACGCACTGTTGCCGTCTGATGCCGCAATCCATTCGAACCTGCGGGAAACCACAACACGGGTTCTGGCCTCTTTGACGCCCCGTGAAGAGCGCGTGTTGCGCATGCGGTTTGGTATCGGGATGAATACCGACCACACATTGGAAGAAGTCGGTCAGCAGTTCAGCGTCACCCGGGAACGTATCCGCCAGATCGAGGCAAAGGCCTTGCGCAAGCTGAAACACCCCAGCCGCAGCCGCAAACTGCGCAGCTTCCTGGACTATTAGAGCAAATCCCGAGCAAACGGAATCGTTTGTGACGACGTATTTGCTTAGAAAACAAATGGTTAGAATATCCTGTCTGAGTTCATGATGCTCTAATTCCAATCGCTTCCTCTGCCCGGCGCATATCCTCATCATGGGGTCGCCGGGCCAGGGGGTGCTGAATTAGCCCCCAGTCAAATAGTGCAGTATAAATTGCAGCGACCCTCCTGTTGGGGCTTAGCTTATTATCCGATATTTCAATTAAATTCATTTATCCGAAATATCGCTTATATTGATTTATCCGTAAAACCGTGTAAAATAAACTGAGAATCAGGAGATAGGGACCGGACATATCATGACCCCTAAAGTAAAAACCCCTTTTGACATTGGGGCCATAATACGGGCGCGTCGTATGGCAATGGGCCTTACCCAAGCCAGCCTGGCAAAACAGGTTAGAATTCGACAACAGACCTTGTCTGGAATCGAAAACGGCGCGCAAGGAACGTCAATATCCACTCTGCTCGCCCTGTTCCACACATTAGGGCTTCAGATAACATTAGGGGATATTCCCCCCCCTTCTAACACTTCAGACACTATCAATCTCAGCGAGATCGTTGATTAAATGGCACGGGGGCAAAAGCTAGGTCGACTTGCGATCCTGATAGACGATACCTCCGTCGGCATGTTATTCAAAAGGTCAGGGTCTACAGTGTTCGTCTATGATGGAAGTTGGCTCGCCAATCCTAATGCCTATACTTTGTCGATCAGCCTTCCCCTCATTCGCGGGGAACACCCTGCACGAATATCAGAGGCTTTCTTTTGGGGATTGCTACCGGATAATGAGGCAATCCTTCAGCGAATTGCTGAGGACCATAACACATCTGTCCGCAGCCTAATGGGGTTGCTGCAGGCCATTGGCAGCGAATGCCCGGGTGCAATACGCATTCTGCCCGATTTGACCGATGCCGCCTTGGAGGCGGAACCAGAGGAAGTAACCTGGTTGTCGGAAACTGAAATCGCAGATCGCCTGCGAAACTTGGCGCGCCATCCATTAGGACGCAAGACAACTGATCATGGACAGTTCAGCCTGGCAGGGGCGCAGCCCAAAACTGCCTTCATACGAGACTCCTCTGGCCGCTATGGCATTCCCAGCGGACGTATCCCAACAACCCATATCATAAAGCCTCCAGTATCCGGATTTGATGGTTTCGTTGAAAACGAGCATTTCTGCCTATCGCTTGCAAAACGATTAGGCTTATCAACCTGTGCAACTAAGGTGGAGCATTTTGGCGACCAGATTGCCATCGTTGTGACGCGGTTTGATCGGCGGTTTATGCCAGATGGACGCATTCTGCGCATTCATCAGGAAGATTTCTGCCAGGCTGCGGGCATTCATCCTGACAACAAATACCAAGCCATGGGAGGTCCGTCCCCAGAAACCTGCCTGGCTTTGCTGGACTCCTCTGATCGACCGGAGGTCGACAAAACCAACTTTATCCTGGCCTTGGGGTACAATTGGATTATCCGCGGCACAGATGGGCATGCAAAAAACTACTCCATGCTCCATACCCCGAACCAAACACGTTTAGCCCCCCTGTATGACATTGCCAGTGCGACAGCTTATCCTCAAAAATATGAGCGTCGCGATTTAAAGATGGCAATGAAAATAGAACAGAAGGCGGAATTTGATCAGGTCATGGGTCGACACTGGCAACGACTGGCGGAAAAAGCCCGATTGGACGGCGACTATATTCTACATCGCTTAAGGGAAATAGCAGACTCTGCCCCTGATCACGCACTTTCCGTTGCCACACAGTGCCAGCAAGAAGGTCTGGAACACCCGATCCTCCACAGACTTGTCGATGCCGTAACCCACGGTGCAAGGGCCTGCCACCATCAATTGACGCTGTGATACAAATCCCAGCCATGCATTCAGTGCGGGGATATGATCTAATTTTCGCAGCATGAATTCATTTTAAGTTTGCGTTGGTTTGCCCGATATAGCGTTCTGAACGCGCTGGTCCGCTCATCGGGAGTTAGACTAGGCGCGTTGGGATTTCCCCGTTATGGATAGTATTGTTTCCGAAGCAACCATTCGCCCTGCCGTTCTGGAGGACCTGGACGGCCTGGTGGATGTAGAAACCGCCTGTTTCCTGACCGACCGTATCAGCCGACGCAGCTTTCGCCATTTGTTGATCAAGGGCCATCAATCGACCCGGGTGCTGTGTGACCCGACAGGGCAGTTGATCGGCTATGCGATGGTTCTGTTTCATCAGGGGACCTCTCTGGCGCGCCTGTATTCACTGGCGGTCCTGCCGGATCGCCGTGGAAAGGGCTATGCACGGGCGCTGCTGGCGGCCGCAGAAGACGCCGCTGCTGAGGGGGATGCGGCCTATCTGCGTCTGGAAGTCCATGCCGGCAACGAAGGGGCCATCGCACTGTATCGCCAGGCGGGGTACAAGCCCTTTGGTCGCATTACCGGCTATTATGAAGATGGCGGCGATGCCCTGCGCCTGGACAAGGCCCTGATCGGCAGCCGCCCCACATCCGCCGACCGCATTCCCTATTACGCACAAAGCCTGGATTTCACCTGTGGGCCAGCCTGTCTGATGATGGCGATGACCGCGCTTAAGCCCGAAACACCGATGACACGCCGGGAAGAATTGCGCCTGTGGCGGGAGGCGACGACGGTTTTTATGACCAAAGGCCCTGCGGGATGTTCCCCCTATGGCATGGCGCTGGCCGCTGCGGCCCGCGGCTTTGACGTGCGGGTGCATGTGCGCGATCCAGACGTGATGTTCATCGACTCCGTCCGCAGCCAGAAGAAAAAGGACGTCATTCGCCTGGTTCAGGAAGATTATCTGGCGCAATTGCAGGATCTTGAAATTCCCGTCGACAATCGGGCCCTGACATTGCCGGAAGTACAGGAAGTGTTGGACAGCGGCGGCATCCCCATCGTGTTGATCTCGACCTATGCGCTGGATCGTGAAAAGGTGCCCCATTGGGTTGTCGTGGTGGCGCTGAGTGACCGTTTCGTCTTTGTGCATGACCCCTTTGTCGACCCGGATGTGATCCAAAGCCAGACCGATCGGATGGCCCTGCCCATCCCCCGGGAAGATTTCGAACGCATGTCCCGCTATGGCCGGGCCCGCCAGCGCGCCGCATTGGTGCTGCGCCTGACGGCAACAAGCTAACCTTACAGGAGTTTCAGCCAACAATGAGCAGAACCGTTTTCGTCGTTGATGATGCGACTGATTTCCCCTTCCCCGGTCCCGGACGCGAAGCGATCTCCGCCCATGATTACCTGACACGCTCCAAACCCTATCCCATGCGCACCCGTGTGGTGAATTTGTGCAGCGATTACAGCTATCTGGGTCTTGGATACTATTGTGCCCTGACAGCCGAAGCACGGGGCGACAAAATCATGCCCTCTGCCGAAGCGATGTTATGGGTGGGGTGGAAGCGGATTTACCGCCGCGCGCTCGGCGATATGGAACGCTTTCTGAATAAAGCAATGCGCTCAGCCGCCACCGATGCCCCGACACCATCGATCACGGTATGCTTTGGACTGACCGACGAGCTTCGTTTCAAAACACTGGCCCGCGCCGTCTTTGATGCGTTTCGGTGCCCGATTGTGCGCATTCAATATGAACGCGGTGAAACCAAAAGGGGGGCGGCCCTGTATCGCATCAAGGATGTCAAAGTCCCCAATTGGAAGACCCTGCCCAATGCCGACCGCGCCTTGTTTGAGCGTGGCCTGGATCATTATACGAAGCGGCACCGGCCAATGCCCACCATTGGTAAATTACCGAAATATCATCTGGCGGTGCTGATCGATCCGAAAGAGGTCATCCCCCCCTCCAGCCCGCTTGCCATACAACGGTTGACCCGCGTTGGCGCGACAATGGGGGTGAAGGTGGACACAATCGGTCAGCGCGACCTGCCTCGTCTGGCTGAATTTGATGCCTTGTTTATTCGCGAGACGACGGCGTTGGATCACCACACCTATCGCTTTGCCAAACGGGCAGATGCAGAGGGTATTCCCTGCCTGGATGACGCGGCCTCGATTCTGCGCTGCACCAACAAGGTCTATCTGGCGGAACTGTTCCGAACCCATAATATCCCGTCCCCCAAAACAGTGATCATCGATAGGACCAATCTGGAAAAGGTCTCAACCGACTGTGACTATCCCATCGTTCTGAAAGTGCCGGACGGTGCCTTTTCCAAGGGTGTGAAGCGGGCCGACACGCCAGCCCAGATGATCCAACTGGGCCGGGAAATGCTGAACCATTCCAGCCTGATCCTGGGCCAGGAATATCTGCGCACCGACTATGACTGGCGCATTGGCATCCTGAACAATCAGCCAATCTTTGCGTCGAAATATATGATGGCGCGCGGTCATTGGCAGATTATCAACCACGCCAAAAAAGGCGAACCGGATCAGGGAGGCTTTGAAACCGTTGAAATCGATGCCGTCCCGCCCAGCATCCTAAAGGCAGCCCTGGCCGCCGCTGCCCCCATCGGCAATGGCCTATATGGCGTAGATGCCAAACTGATTGGCGACCGCGCCGTGGTGATTGAAGTAAACGACAATCCGAACCTGGATGCAGGAGTCGAAGATAAGCTGCTGAAAGATGAATTATGGCGGATTATTTTGAATGATTTCATTCGCAGAATTGAGGCTGTGCGATAAAAACCTCAAAACACCGTCACCCAACTCTGGTGAAACCCCGAAAGCTTTGCTATAGCGCTCCCTACCGGTCACAGAACCGGTCGGTGGGCCTGTAGCTCAGCTGGTTAGAGCGGACCGCTCATAACGGTTTGGTCGCGGGTTCAAGTCCTGCCAGGCCCACCATTCCTTCCATCTGTGATTTTTCATAGTTAATAGTCAAAATTTGCGCATGAAGCTGCATATACCATATTTGTTCATTTTAAGAAACATATCTAAATTTCAACAATTTTTAAGTAGAATCTTATTGTCGGATTTCACTAATTTTTGCGCTGAATCTCACTAAGGCTTACATATACGAACATAACAAGAATACACTGGTTGTCGGATTTCACTAATTTTTACGCGGAATCTCACTAAGGCTTACATTCGGGAACAATGCATGAATATATCTAAGGGAAAGTTACTTGTAGTTACGCAGCCTTTTGAATAGTGAGCAGGCATCGTAGGGTCGCATTGAACTTCATTAAGCGGACGAACTTTGTCAGGGAATTTTGCGCCGCAGGGGGTCACCATAGAGGTGCATTGCTAGGCAGTCGCGCGGCTCCCCACTGAATTTACCCCGTACATTGGCGTTGGCATCAAAGACGGCATCGATCACCGACGATCCGGAATGCCAAAGTTCAAGGAATATCGGAATCCAATAGGACGGCACTCTCGAGTCCAAGGGCCAGGGTGAGGCGACAACAGACGTACATCCGTTGCTCAGCAATTGGCGCACCAACCCGAGTGTCGTATTGGCCATCGGGTGCTTGTCCATCCGCCCTCCACTGCAAACAAAAAGAATGACCACGCCGACGCCGCTGAGAGCATCGGCCAGTTCGGCAGAAGACGCTTTCAAGTTTGCGTCGTCCTGCACGACCTGAAAGAAGCGCCCTTCCGGAATGAGACCGCCGTGAGCCGTGACGATGGCCAACTCCGCGCCTCGTAAATCGGCAGGAATTATAGCGCCTTCGTCCAGAGCGACTCCGTACTTCGCCAAGGGATCGCGGATGCGGTCTGCCACTGTCGTCAGAGTCGCGCTGCCCTCTGTCGGGCCAGTGGTCGGTATCCAGGCTACGTGGCGTGTATTGGCTGAAGGTTGCGCAGTCCGGGCGCTTTCCAGCCACGCCAGTGAAGGCACTACTGCGAGGCGCCGGGAAAAGCCGGCAAGTTCGTTCCCGAGGCGTAAGAGGTTTGCGGGATAAGGCTGCAGTTCTGCACTCATGACCAGTACAGCACGCTCCAGAAGTTCAGAGACCCCGATACCTTCCGTACTGGTGTAGAACAGGTTCATGGCTTGCATATCGATGCCGTAGCGGAACGGAAATTCCTGAGACCAGTTATCAAGGCGGTTCTCGGAAAATGTTTCAGAGGTTTCGCAGACAGGTGTGTGTAGGGTGCCGTCGGCGGCTGTTGTCCGGAGCAAAAGGCCGCGCGAATCCATGCCGATCATCACTAACGGAAGACCTGTGCTGTCCGAAAGTTCCGCAGCGAGTTCGCCCGGCTGTCTGATTTGATGCGGCGATTGCCAAGCGGGACCGTTGGCACTTGTTGGCAGGGAAATGGCATGATCTGCCATAAGCTCGATCGCGAACACGGCCGTCCAGGGATCGCCCGATGCTTCGGCACTGGCAAGCAGCCGCTCAGCTAATATGACCAATGATCGAACATCATAGGCGGTATCGTCAGCCTGCATTGCTGCTTCAATCTGACGGGCGACAGTCAAAACCTGGTCGGCGGAAGGGCTCTCCGCCCCTATTGCGGCAATAATTGCAGATTGGGATTGTGAGCAACGCTCTACGAGTTGCTTCAGAACGTCTCTGGCTTCCGAAGGTACCGTCCCCCCTTGGATAGTGCTCTGACGGATCGCTTCACTGAGAAGGGCCGCAACTGGCTCAGGTTCGTCGTGCCTTTCAAGGACCGCCTGTGCATTCGCCACGATAGGAGCGAAGAGGTCCTCAACCGCAGCCTGCCCGCCTGCGCCGTTCTCCAGAAAACGGGCCTGAAGAATGAGAGTTTCGATTCGCTGTTCGTACTTGTCGAGAACCCCCAAATTCTGAAGTGCAGCTCTCCCAGCCTCCAGAAATGAAATGGCGAAAGGAATCATCCGAAGATCCCGCGTTATGCGGAAGAGTAGCACGCTCTCGTACCAAACCTGCTCCGACGTCGCCAAACGATCAGCGCTCAATCCGCAGGCAATGGCGACGAACCCCTGGATGATCTCTCCAGTTCGTTGATAGACATCGCTAAAACAAAGCCAAGCAAGACGTACCCTACACGGATCGGCACCGGCAAGCTGAAGAGCGTGCTCGGCATAATCACGGGCCTTCTGAAAATGGCTGGCAAGTGCGAACCGGACTGCTGCAATTCGGATGATCGTAAGGTCGGCGTTCTTGTCCGTTCCGTGAGGTACGATGGAAATGGCTGCAGCGATGAGCATTCCAAAAGTCTCAGCATCGGTTGCGCTGACGACCGGGTCGTAGTGTGCCAACAGAAGCTTGGCACCTTCGATCAGCCCATCTGGAGGACCAGTCAGAAGACTCTCCGGCAAGGTCGTCCGACCCAGATAAATTGGGCCGTTGTCCGAGAGCCAAGGCAGCGCAACGCGCATGAAGGCAAGAACATCCTCGGGGCTTGACGTCGCTGACCGATTCCCAAGCTTGGGAGCCGGTCGCGGGATCGAAGGTTCTCTCGCAAAACGTAGGACTAGCGTGGCGAGCACTGCCAGACCCAGCCCACCCATTGACTGGGCTGACATGACATCGACAAGTCGTATGCGCATTGAGCCGTCGGCCGGATGGTGTGCGACGTATCGGAGGACATGTGAAATCGCGATACTGGCGGTATCCGGGTCAACGCCAATGCGGCCTTTGTCATCACGTGTGAGGACTACACGCTCAAGCGCGGCCAATATCGAGGAGGCCGTTGCCTCCTCGATTTCCGCATTTTCCGAATCCGGAAGGATGGTTTCCAGTGCCTGCGCGGGTTGACCATTCAGGAGGGCCTCCCTGCCAAGAACACGCTTGGTGAGGTCCTTTTGGGAGGGAACACGTGACTCTATGGCCTGAAGAATCGCGGCATAGTCCGTTGTCTCACCCTGCAGTGCCTCGGCGACGATGCCATACATCTCGGCGGCAGTACGCTCGCCATCGCTTGTACTTTCGGCAAGCAGGTGGGCAAGATCACTGTATTGCCGCTTCGCGAACAATTCATTGATGCGGACCTCACGCAAGGCAAGGGATGGAGGATACATCGCGGTCAAAAGAATTTTGCAGCGTGCGAGGACGTCATCCACGCGGGTTCGCTCCGCCAGCAGCAAGGCACTTTCGAGACGCTCTGGCGGCAACCCTTCCAGACGAGTGTTCGAAAGAAGTGTACGGGCAATATCGGGCGCACCGGACGCGAATGCAATACTGGCCACCTGCAATGCAATTGTCGGCGGCAGACCTTCGGTAAGTTCGGGCCTGTTTCGCAACTCGTCCAGTACCATCGGGTAATAGCCGACTTTCTCGAGCGCCTGGAGCCGAAGCAAAGGTTTTGAGCGGTCGAGAGTGGAGGGCAGAGCATCGATTTCGGAAAGGACGGCACCGACTTTTCCCGCAGCGATCTTGGCATTCCAGTCATCGATCCTGGTAGCAAGTACGGCGTCAGGGCTGTCTTTCACTTCCCCGGAAATCACGCCACAGCTGTCGATCGACAAGAGCAGCTTACGATGCGACTCTCTAGCTGGCCACTCCTCGCCCGCATCGAGCGCGACATAAGTCTCCGATTGCCCGGCGGCCCCGATGGCCCTTTGGCATAGCGCATTAAAATGAGGCACCCAGAAATCTTCCGGCATGGCTACGGCACTTTCCGCAGCTATCGGTGCGAGTCCGTCGGCATCGGGAGTGCGGTACAGAGCCCCCTGCGTAACAATGATCGCAGTGCAGGCGGGTGCGGCTTCGATCACGGACAAGACTGAGGAAGCCTGCATGTCGCGGGTCGCCGTGACCTGGAGCCGCTTTGCCAGAGCCCTTTCCTCGCTCTCGTCCAGTGCGGTGCCGCGCCACCTAACAAATGTGCCCCGGATTTCCTCCCGGAGCGCCTCTTCGAAGTCAGCCTCGTTGTCGGTGCCCGGAGGATGGACGAGTATGATGTTTCTGACCGCCAGCGCGCCGTCTTGGTTCTGACCCACCGCCAAAACGGTGATCAGTTCGGCAAATCTCTCAAGGGGACGGTAAGGTCCCACTACAAACATGTCGCCCGCACCCCACTGCATGCCGTGCTTCTGATAGAAAGCGGTGAAATCGACGCCCGATCCCTCGGACATATCTTTAGCGGGTGCATTGGGCATTATAGTATTAGCTACCTCTTAGAACCTGACCGAAAAAGAAGTTGAGTGAATTCTGTCTGTTATGATTCAGTCGGAGTAGCGACTCTTCGACGGAGAATGACCAGTGGACCGAACTCACCCGTAAGTAGCATGCCCGAAAGAGGCTGCGCCTGCCAAGCAACTTTATGGACGCCGAATGGGCGGTGCCGGAGCCGCTGATGCCGACACACACGAGACCGCCCGCCGCTTTGGACCCACTGGCAGATCGACGAAATGTTGTTGTACCTTCTGCACGGCGACTTGACATGGCGAATGCTGCCGCCGGGGGTACCGACAATCAATCCCGTCAAGCTTGATCTGCGATAAAGGGGATAGTTCAACGTTGAGGTCTGCCGGATCATGCTTCCTTCCAGGAAAAAGCCCGATAGAAAACGTAATCGTTCATGATATACGAAATGGAAAACGTAAGCGGTAGTGATACGAAATGAAATTTGAGGTGACATTCCTCGATCAAGAACCCTAGTAATGCATTGTTGCCAACGTAATCGCTAATGAAATCCGACACTGGTGATCTCGCAAATGTTAACTTAGGTAAGTGTGACGTTCCTTCTTTTTCTTCGGTGCCGAGATACTCATCAATTTCCGGCTAGTGGACACAGCAGCCACCGCCAGCTGCTATCTGATGCCAGCGTTGGTCGGGGGAGGCGAGAAGAAAACGATGCCGAACAAGACTGGCCGCGCAATGACGCCCGCGCCTTTCATATCCCTCCGATCCCACGTAAGCTGCCGACTAATGAACACGGCGTCGTCGGCCCAGCCGCACATCCTTCCCATTGACCAAACATAGCTTCCAGGCTATATCAATTTGTGAGAAATTAGACTAGACGATACCTTCGAGATGGAATTTCTGGCCTTCGAGCGACAGGTGCCAAGCGAATTGCTGGCTATTACCGAGCTGCTTGACAATTATGGCTCGCAGCTTGGTCGTCCGCACGCCGACACGCCCAAAAGGTCGAGACACGATAATATGAAGGAAACGCGCTTCGGGGCTACCGATGGCCAATGGCGTGCCGCCTTCGCCTTCGACCCAGAGAGAAAGACAATCCTGCTGGTGGCGGGTGATAAATCTGGCGGCAGCCAGAAGCTCTTCCACGAGCAGCTTAAAGCAAAAGCGGATTTGCGGTATTCCATGCATATGGAAAACCTGAAAGCCGCGAAAAAGGGAATGTGAGATGGGCCGGAGCCTGAATGAAGTCATCGCCGCGCTGCCTGTTGAAGAGCAGGCCGCAATCGACGTGCGATATCAAGCCCTGAAGCAGGAGGTCGAGGGTCTGCGCGAGTTGCGCGAGATTACCGGCAAGGCACAGGCCGATATCGCTACCGCGCTTAACATCAAGCAGCCTTCGGTCTCCAAGATCGAGAATCAGGCTGACATGTATCTCTCGACACTCCGCAGCTATGTTGAAGCAGTCGGCGGCAAGCTGGAACTCATGGTGAAACTGCCGAAGCGGCCGGCCATGCGCATTCATCATCTGGGTGACATCGCACCGACGGTGCGTGCGCCAAAGCCAATCCGGGCGGCCAAGCAGCACCATGGATGAACTGCAGCACTCTATCTATGTCGATCGCTTTCGGCTGGCCTTCCACACCCATCACGGCACGGCGTTCCAAGACTGGTTCGTTCGTCTTGCGGGTTACGCTTTCGGGGCCGATTTCGAAGAAGTGCGCCCCTACGGCCCCTTTGGCGATCTGAAATGCGACGGCCGCCGCATCAGTACCAAGTCCGTCTTCCAGTGCTATGCCCCCGACGCCATGAAGGAAGCCGAACTCATCGCCAAGGTCGATGAGGACTTTCATGGCGCACGCGGCCATTGGAATGCCGACATGGCCGAATGGGTCTTCGTCCATAATGATGGTCGAGGCCTTCCGCCGAATGCGGTCCGGCATATCGATGGACTCCGTCAGGTGCATGCGCCGGTTGTCATCGAGACTTGGTCGGAGCCGGAACTCCTGAAGCTCACCATGGATCTTGAACCGGCCGCCTTGCAGGCGCTGTTCGGCCCCGCGGCTTCGATCGCCATTGTCGATCGCCTGGTAATGGCTGACCTCGTGCCGATAATCGAAGCGCTGCAGCGTCAGGAGCCGAATGCCGGCGATCCACCGCTCACCCCGCCGTCGTTGGAGAAGCTGGAAAAGAACGCGCTTTCCGATGAATCCGGGCTCCTGCTGCGGATCGGCCGGCGCAAGTCGAGCCTCGTTGACATCTTCTTTCGCAAAAGCCCCCGACCGGATCTCGGCGAGAGGATCGCGGAAGCGTTCCGCATGCGCTACGCCGAACTGAAAGCCCTCGATCTTCCGGCCGACAAGATCTTCAAGCACTTGCAGGACTATGCCGGCATGAATGGCGAACCCAAGCGCCAGGGCGCCGCGCTGGCCGTGCTCGCTTATTTCTTCGATAGCTGCGACATCTTCGAGGATCCTCTCGTCTCCGTGGAGGTGTCATGATTCTGCCAACAAAGCATGTCCGTCCAGACCGCGCTCTCATCGGCGTTGGTGCCGAGATCTTGGAAATCCTGAAGTGGCCGATGACCATGTCCCGCCTGTGGGACGAGGTGCGCGGCCGGCGGGCGCAACATGCTCCCAACGCGCCGATCGACTATCAATGGTTTATTCTCGCACTGGACCTGCTCTACACGATCGGAGCGCTCGACTTCGACCGCGGCCTCGTGCGGAGGATCGCGTCATGATCCGTCGTTTTGGCAGCGACCTGGCTTCATTCAAGACCCTCGCTTTCAAGCCGGGCCTCAACATCCTGCTGGCCGACAAGAGCGAGGGCGCAAATGACCGCCAGTCTCGCAACGGCGCTGGCAAGACCAGCTTTGTGGAGCTGGTGCATTTCCTGTTCGGCGCCGACGTCCGTAAGGAGAGCATCTTCCGGTCCGAGGTTCTCACCGAATGGACCTTCGACGTGGTGGTCGATGTCGCCGACGAGGCAATTTCCGCGGCCCGCAGCGGCGCCAAGCCTAGCCAACTCATGATCAACGGCGCCGTCGAAAACTGGCCGCTTGCACCGCAGTCCAACCTGGCGGCCGGACATTTCGAGTTTTCGAACGAACAGTGGAAGGCCAATCTCGGCAAGCTCTGGTTCGGCCTGCCGCTCGCTTCTGGTGACGAAATCGAACGCTTCCAACCATCCTTCCGCTCCTTGTTCTCCTATTTCGCTCGCCGCCAGCTCAGCGGCGGATTCCAACAGCCGATGCAGCATTCTACGATGCAACAGGCATGGGACCAGCAGGTCTCGATCTGTTACCTGCTCGGCCTCGACTGGACCATTCCGGGCAAATTCCAGGAACTGCGCGGGCAGGAGAAAGTCGCCCGAGAATTACGCAAGGCCGCCAAGAGCGGCGACCTTGGCCGCTATTTCGGCAAATCCGCCGATCTGCGCACACGCCTCACCCTCGCAGAGGCCCACGCCATCAGGCTGCTCGAACAGCTGGCCTCATTTGAAGTCGTGCCAGCATACAAGGACCTTGAACGCGAAGCCAACCTTATCACCCGCGAGATCGACGTACTCAATGTCGACAGCGTGATGGACGGTGAATTGCTTCAACAACTTCGCGCCTCACTCGGTGAAGAAGGTGCCTCCGATCTCAGCGACGTCACCAAGCTCTACGCGGAAGTCGGCGTCATCTTGCCAGACATGGTACGGCGGCGTTTCTACGAGGTGGAACGGTTTCATCGCTCGATCATCGAAAACCGCCGCGCCCACCTGAGTGCTGAAATCACCTCCACCGAAGCGCGTATCGACGAGCGCGACCAGCGCACCGCTGAGCTCGATCGCCGGCGTCGCCAGATCATGAATGTGCTGAGTTCGGGCGGCGCGCTAGAGCATTACACGAACCTGCGCGAGGAGGCTGGCCGTGCCGAGGCCGAGGTAGAGGGTTTGCGCCAGCGCCTCGAGACTGCAGAGCGTATCGAGAGTACCAAGGCCGAACTGGACATTGAGCGGGCCAATCTGACCAAGGCGCTTCGGGACGACCTGCACGAGCGCAACGACATCCTGCGCGAGGCGATCCTGACTTTCGAGTACTTGTCGGAATCCCTCTACGAGAAAGCCGGAAGCCTCACCATCGCCGAGACAGGCGGTGGGCCGCAGTTCGACGTCCATATCGATGGGCAGCGGAGTAAGGGCATCACCAACATGCAGATCTTCTGCTTCGACCTGATGCTCACCGAAATCAGCCTGAAGCAGGGTCGCGGGCCCGGCTTTCTCCTGCACGACAGCCACCTGTTCGATGGCGTCGACGAGCGACAGGTCGCCAAAGCCCTTCAGCTTGGCGCCGAGCGTGCCGAGGCCGCTGGTTTCCAGTACATCGTGACGATGAATTCCGATGTTCTTCCCCAGGAGGGGTTCCGAACTAGCTTCAGGGTCAAGGACCATGTCCTGGAGACCAAACTCACGGACGCGACCGACACCGGTGGGTTGTTCGGGCTTCGTTTCAACTAGGAGCGCCGATGCGATCTGCGCCCTTCACCCGTCCTACCCTTGTCGCCGCCGTCGAGTTGCTTGAGCAACACAGCCAGGCGCGGTTCAACCAGATGGTCCTCCGCCTTGGCCTGGAGGACGAGATTTCCTCCAGCTCCTCCCTCAGTGTCGCCAACAAGTGCGCCCTGCTCGGTCGGATCGTTGTGCAACGGGCCGAGGCCGTGCTCGACACGCTCGAAGGCAGCATGACCTTGGGCGAGGCGGTGATCCGGCAAGCTGCGCAGCTAGCGCAGCAAAACGCTACGCAAGCTTTGCAAACGGCCTTCGCACGGGGCCTTGCGCGTGACGGATACATTTTGACGTGGGACGACTTCGGGCGAAACACGTCCATCCGTGCGGCATTGCCCGGCGAAATCCAGCTCCCCCAAACGGACGACGAGGTGCATCAGCTTCTCAAGTTCTTCGGCTTCACAACCCCTCTCGGTCATCTTGACCAAGCCGTTGCAGCGCATACGCGCGGCAATTGGGCGGCTTGCAACAGTCAACTCCGGACCTTCCTGGAAAGCCTGTTCGACGACATCGCACGTAAGTTGCTACCGCAGCAAGCGGGTCAACAGCTGAGTTCAGAAAACCGGCGCGCCTTGCTCGCAGAAATCGGTTTCCTCGCGATGGATCGCAACGAGTGGACCCAGGACGGGAAGAACTACGTCAACGGGCTCTTCAAAATGCTCCACACGGAGGGTTCGCACCCGGGCCTCTCGGATGAAGATCACAGCACCTTCCGCCTGCATGTCGTTCTGGTCACCGCCAGGACCTTCTTGCGGCGGCTGGTCTACGGCAAGTGAGGCCCGACATGGCGTTCTTCTCGCAGGACCAGTTGGAAGCCATTGCCGGCGCCCTGGGCGACACCAACCAAGGCCTTACAGGGCTGGAGATCCAGCACCTGATCGCGTCCAGCAAGATGATCGATCCAGGCCCGGTGATGAAACGTGTCCGCATCTACAATGCCTTCGTAGAGAGCCAGAACACCAAACAAAACCGCACGCACGTCCTGGAATTCATTCGCCTCGCAATGAAGCCAGCTCGATATAACCATGACCCGGATCGGTACGAGCCGATGCGAGCACTTCTAAATCAGGCTTTGGCATTTGCCGGCCTTGTCGTGGATCAGGCCGGAAACCTCACATCGGCAGAATCCGCCCAGACATTGCCGGAGGCACAACGGCGCGCCCGCAACCTTCGAGCCGATCTCGAGGGCCGAGGCGTACATCCGGACGTGCTGAAGTTTTGCCGCGCCGAGCTGGTTTCGGACAACTACTTCCATGCTGTCCAGGAGGCGGTGAAGAGCGTCGCGGACAAGATGCGTACACGCACGGGTCTGACGGACGATGGGGCACCTTTGGTCGATAGAGTGCTCGCTGGTGACCCTCCACTCTTAGCTATTAATCCACGCAGCACAGTCAGCGAACGCAGCGAACAAAGCGGGTTTGCCAACCTTGTCCGTGGCACCTTCAGCATGTTCCGCAACCCGACCGCGCATGAGGCACGCATTCACTGGGTAATGTCCAAGGAGGACGCCGAAGACCTACTATCAATCGTATCGCTGATTCATAGGCGCCTGGACGCCGCTCATATGCCGGCACGCATTTAAGGCTCAGGCCATATGAGCTGAATCGAAAGCGAGCTAGATCCAGACCGCATAGGTCGCATCGGTGAGCGGCAGTTCGAGTTGCTCTAGGAGCGCGAGTGCCTCTAGTTCAATAAGAGCACCGTCGACGTGATGGGCTGGGATTTCATCGTAGAGTTCTCGTTGATTTCTTAAAACTTATAATCAATCTAAATTTTTCCATTTATTTCAACTATGCAGTCGACATTTAATATTACTTTTTTCTTCTGATAAATAAATTGTAGTTAAATACATAGTAAAATCAATGTTGCTAAGGAGTTTCCTTTTGTGGTTTTCCGAGGCAGTTATTGAAAGTCATAAAATAAACTTGGGATTCTCAGTATATAGAACGAAAATTTCTATTATTTTCGGATGATTTTCAGAAATAATTTTTGATTCTTAAGAATCCGTCGGATAATTCCGTTTGGTGATCCCATTGGGTAATTCCATGAGATTAATCCATTGGGGAAATTAAATGGAGGAAAAAAAGAGCCACGCAGTTACCCGCGCAGCCCATTTTGATTTAGTTAGCACTTAATCAATACAGCAGCGGCGGGAATTCTTCAAGTCTGAAACACGATTCAGGCAATGGATTTTTATTGCCTAAAACAAGGAGACTCAAATGCCGATGAAAATTCGCAAGATTATCACCCGCTCAACGGCCCGTGTGATAGGCCGCTTTCCAAGTCGGAAGGCGCGAGGAATGGTTGATTATGAATCACAGATCGAAAAGGACTTCGTATACCGCCTAGAGGCATGTCCATTCGTTATCGATTTTAGGAGCCAGCCGACCAAGATTGAGTTCAGTCACAATGGTAATCCCTCACATTACGTTCCAGATTACTGGGTTAGAACTTGGCATGGGTCGTTTTTCGCTGAGGTGAAACCAGACAGTATTTGGGATGATCCACAGATCTTAAGTCGGCTAAAGAGCATTTCGGTTGCCTTTGGCGAACGCAATGAGCGGTTCCGAATTTTCACTGCGAGTGAAATTAGGCGCTCACCTCATTTCCAGAATGCTAGGCTAGTAAACGATTTCCGATACTCAGCATTTGTGCCTTCTAAAGCTGACCTTCTCGCTGCACGAGCGTTTTTTCATCATACCCCCCAAACAACAGCATCAAGCTTATGGGAGCACTTGAGGGGGGACACTCTTGAGAAGACCGTTTTGCCATTTATTGCATTTGGTCAAATCAGGATGAACTTCGGCGTTAGATTTGGTGAGCATTCTAAGCTTTGGATTCCAAGCTGGGAGATGGGCCAATGATTGATCATCTCTTAAAACATGATTGGGTATTTGATGACGAAAGTTGTGTGAATGATTCTGACAATGAAGAGTTTTCTGAGAAACCGGATTTCAAAAGCGTATTTGATTTTGAGTCTCTACCTACAGATAGAAAATCCGAGGTAAAACAGCGCCTGAATATATTGAAATTAATTCAAGATTTTGGGCATGGTGGCGTGACACGAGAAGCATATGATTTCGTCGTGGAAACCAAGCTGTATTCAGTTCCATCTCAAACAACGGTTCGGGGTTGGTGGCAACGTTGGGTCTATTCTGGCTTTAAAGTCGAAAGTTTGCTCCCACGGTATCACCTAAGAGGAAACCGAACATCCAAGGTTTCCCCTGCAGTTGAAAGGATGATAGCTGATGCTATCCGTTCCAGATACCTGACAAAGAAGTGTCACACTGTGGGTGTGGTATATATCAAGTTGTTGGAAATGCTGGAGAAGGAGAATGTAGGTAGGTCAGTTGAGTTTCAGTTACAAGCACCGGCCCTATCCACTTTGACCAGGCGAATCCGAGCATTAGATCCATACGTTGTAGCTGTTGCACGAAAAGGGAAAGCCCATGCCGACAGGCTTTACAAGCATGTTGGCATGGGGGTAACAAGCCGGTTTCCACTTGATGTTGTGCAAATTGATCATACCGTTTTGGATGTAATTCTAACGGACGAAAACGGTACATTACTCGGTCGTCCTACGCTTACTGTCGCGATAGATGTCTACAGTCGCGCAGTTTTAGGATTCCATATTTCTTTTGACGCGCCCGGGTGGAAATCTGTGATGCGTTGTTTGTCGATGGCAATACAGCCCAAGGATTCAATTTTCAAACGATATAGTTCTCTGAGGTTTGGCTGGCCATGCCATGGCATCATGCTGACAGTGCTGCTCGATAATGGCCCGGAGTTTCATGGCCATGCCATCGAAGATGCAGCTAACGGCTTAAGTATTGAGCTTAGATACTGCCCAGCTAAAAAACCTTACTATAAGGGAATTGTTGAGCGCTACTTTGGAACGGCTAATACAAAGCTGGTGCATCGCCTACCAGGAACCACGTTCTCCAATACTAAGGCACGAGGAGATTACAAATCTGAAAAAGAAGCGTGTGTCACGCTTCCTAAACTCGAGGAGTGGTTTACTCGGTTTGTGATCGAAATATATATGCCTAGCCTTCATATGGGTATACTGGAAGCACCTTTAGATCGCTGGGGGAAGGGTGTTAAGTTAACGTCTATCCGGTTGCCAGATCCATCGATTCCAATGGCCGTCTTGCTTGGTGAAATCGTCTTTCGATCTCTAACACGCAGGGGGATCGAGTTGTATGGGCTTATGTTTTCATCTGAAGAGCTAGCACTGGATCTGCGCAGACGCATCGCTGTGCTTGGGAAAAACAATGCAAAAGGGAAGGTAAAAGTTAAATTCGACGCGTCGGATATGGGACGTGTTTGGGTACACGCAGTCCCGAACGAACCTCCAATTTATGTGCCTTGTATTGATCAGGAAGCCTCTGATGGAATACCCCTCTGGCAAGTAAAAGCAGTTCGAAGCCGGCTCTTAGCGGACGCAAAGATTCAACAGAAGGGGCGGCGTAAATCCCTGGTTGAAGGCACCGCCGAGTTGCAAAATGACATCCAAGAATATGGCGAAACTGCTCGTCGCAAGAAGCGCACGGCGAAACGATTAGGCCGCATGAAGGAAGGCGCCACGATTCGCGCGGCAGCGGATTATTCCAAGTTGAAACCAACCAATACTTTAAATGACGATAATATTTTTCGTGAAAATGAACGGGTGGAAGCGACTGAGAACATCACCTGGGAAGTGGGATTTTTGAAAGGTATTAAGGGAGCAGGCGAATGAACCAGGCTTCAAATGCACAACAACCAAAATCGCCATTAAATCAACTCAGTGACTCTGATATCGCGAGACTATCCAAGCTGGAAACGCTTTACGTCAATTATGATCAAACGCAGAGGGCCTGTGAGATGTTACGTCGGTTTCACATGGGCGCGCGCGAAACATCTGGAGGGAAGTTCATTTCCCTGATTGGAGACTCCGGTGCAGGGAAAACAACTGTCATTGAGCTCTACTGCGCTTCCATTGCTGTTCCAACGGTTGACCTGGACAAAAATGATGTAACCCCCGTTGTCTTTGTGACTGTTCCGGAAGACTGCACAGTCAAAGAGTTATGTGTTCGTCTTCTGGCGGCACTTGGAGACCCTTATTCCCACAGGGGCACAAAGTTTGAAATTGAGGCCAGGATCAAGCCACTTGTACAAAACAAGGGGGTGGAACTTATAATACTGGACGAATTCCAACACATGATTGATCCAGAACGAGGGAAAGTCGCTCATACGACTTTGGAATGGCTTAAGACCCAAATGAATACTTTAAATGTTGGGTTTGTATTGGTCGGACTTCCTGAATTCGAAGAGGTTGTGCACGACAATTTACAATGGCACCGGCGTTCCCGAGGTCGTTTTCAACTTCATCCTTTCAGTTGGTCAACTCCAGATGACCAAAACCGGTTCCTAAGTTTTCTGGGAACGATCGAAGCTTTAGTGCCTGTTCCCAATAACGACGGCTGCCTTCGAACTGGTAATCTGCCGGCAAGAATAATCCACGCTACTGGCGGGCACGTTGCGTTTGTAATGCGCCTTATTCGACAGGCTGCTGAAGAGGCTATTGATCAAGAGGCGGAAACACTTACGGCCCATCACTTCCAAAAAGCCTACAATGTTCTCGAGGGGTTCTCGAAACCAAAAGAAAACAATCCATTCATGCCCAACTTCAAGAGAAAAGGCGTCATACATGATATCCACCGGAAGACGGAGGTGCTGCAATGACTTCGTTTCAGAAAGTTGCTGTCGCTGTTCGACCCTTCGATGATGAATGCCTTATGGGATACATTATTAGAGTATCTGAGATAAATGGATATCCAACCCCCACGTGGGTCACGCAGCTGTGGGGATCAGAGATTTCTAACAAAAGTCCACTGTCTCTCTCCGATCATACAAGCGGAATGTCGATTTGCCTTAGGCAAGATAAAGCAGTGCTCGAGAGGACGCTTATAAGAAATATCGACAATGAAAATCACCGAGTTCTGCTGCCATCTGGCGACTTCGTTCGATATGAAGATCTCTCACTAAAAGAGGTCAGAGTGTGTGAATGTTGCCTGCACGAGTTCGGTTACATCCGATGGCATTGGACAATAAAGGCAATCCCAGTATGCCATATACATGGGGTCACGCTTCGAACCCATTGCAGCTCGTGCAAAACCAAATTTCGGCATTTGAGACCAACAGTAAAGTGTCTTTGTGGCAATCGCTCTAAAGAAAGACCGTGGCCCTTACTTAAGGAAGAGCGCGACATCATAGATTGGCACATTCAGCGGTGGAGTTCGCAGGGGAAGCTGAAAAAAAACAGAGTGGAAGGTTTTCTTCCCCCAAAGGGATACTCCGAGTTACCCGCTGCCCGGCAACTCGCGGTGCTGAAGCTGCTGCGCGCGAGCGCCGTCCTAAAAGAAGATCAGGAAGAGGTTTCTACAACAAACCAGGACCCTTTGTTCGGTTTTCGCCTGCTGGGGGACTGGCCTTACGCCTACCATGCTCATTTGCGTAACATTGTTGATCGTTCAATGTCTAAGGTCACTGTTTTTCACCTGAAGAGTCACTTCAATACTCACTATAGAGCTGTATTAGAGAGCAAGCACTTACCTGGATATTCAATGCTATGGGCCGAAATCAAAAACTTCATGGATGCCCTGATTGGTGAGATTCCAGTCAACAGGCGTGGAAATGCAGCAGCGTTACCTGAAGAGGAGAAGGCAAAATACATTTCTCGTCAGACAGCAGCTCAAAAACTGAAGATGTCAAAAAGCAAGCTTCGAAATTTGGTTGGTTCTGGAATCATTGTTGGGCAGTCATTCCGTTACGCTAACAATACCAAGCAATTTCTCTGCGCTGAATCTGTTGAAGCATATTCGGAGCTTCAATCAAGGGCATTAACATTAGGCGAGACGGAGAAACTTCTAGGTGTTACGGCGCATGTTTTATCTCAGTTGATCCGTGCGAAATTGATTCGGAAAATTCCTGTTCTCGCTGCTGCTGATCGATCTCTGAGCTCCAGGATAGACCGCCGTTCAATTGAAGAATTAATCGATCAACTTTCAGAAATCTCTTCTCCATTCGATGGTGGCCGCATCTCTGAATTCACATCGCTTCCTAAAGCTGTAGCGAAGTATAACGCGAATGGAGTTTCCATGTTGGACATCATCCAGTTTGCACTGTGTTACTCATTGCCAATCTGGCGCGTTGGTTGGGCATCTAATGAGCTCTTAAAGCAATTTGTAATTCATGGAGATGATCTAAGAACAATGGGAACATCAGATACCTCGCGAGCGACCAGAACTTAATCAATGTTCGAAGCGGCACACTTCTGAGTGCATTGAGGACAGTTCATCAAAAACATTTCTCGGCCATCAGACCCGCCCCGAATAGCGGGCAAAGGCGGTAATGTTGGTAATATCAATCCAATCACCGCGGCCAGAATAAATTTCAGATGTTAGCCATTCTACTTCATCCTCCACATGCTCCTCCGAAACATCTCGGTACCAAGCCCTCAGCCGCCCGTCCTCTCCGCCGCTCCAGCGGTACCCACAGCGCTTCAGGGCATCTTTCCGCTCGTAGGGTGAATTAACCGCCCAGAGCCTCTTGGTGGGCATCCTGGCGGCCTCCAGCAACTGTGCAAATCCAGTGCGCCCAGAAATAGGCAAGGTGAGTGATAAGAGCTCCAGGACCGCTTGACAGTCCTGAAGTGCTCTATGGGCTTTAAAAAATAGACCAAAAGTGAGAGCGATCCATTCGAGTTTCCGACTGGTAACCCCTTCCTCTTTCCAAGCGATGTCATTCATTGAACAGGCCCATGCCTTTTCCTGAAATACTTTGCTGAGCCTTTCAACAAAGGGCCGATCAAAGGCTGCGTGATGAGCTATGATCAATACGGCAGGTTCGATCGCAGCCTCCAGGGCAGCGATATCAATCGTCTGTCCAGCAAGATCCTCGTCCTTGAGGCCCGTGACTTTTGATATTTCTGGATCAAGTGGCGCAAGCGGTTCCTGCAGTGCCTGAAAAGCTGTGCCAACTGAGAACAGTCTGCCGTCCCGGGAGAATGTGAATGGCAGAGCGGCGATCTCGATCACGCTGTCATGTTCAGGGTCAAATCCCGTTGTTTCGGTATCCAGAATGATACCAACCAAAACTTCTTCGTTTGGGTCGGGCTCGCCATAGGAATCTTTCGGCACCAGGCGTCTCTGTATCTGGTAGTTGGGCGAAGCTTCTAGAACCTTGGCGGCATTTTCAAGATCATCAGTCATATTTTGAGTTTCAGGCTACCCCATAGGCCCCGTCAATAGGATACACCAATGGGATCAACATTTACCCGAGGGGAAGTTGGATACCCATTACATCGGCTGCGGGCTTAAGGCCGAGGACATAAATATTTTGGAGATTTCTCAGAAATGTCGATGCGCTCTGAATGCAACGGGTATCTAGGGAAAGCCCAACGTGTAACCTTAAAGAAGTGGTTCGATGTTGGACACATCGATCTCTTTGGCTGCTTTTGACATATCAAAGTTGGTTTGCATGTTGAGCCAATAATGCGGTGTCGTGTTGCAAGCGCGTGCCAAGCGCATAGCTGTGTCAGTTGAAATCGCAGCAGTCCCTTTTATAATTCGGTCAATCCGGGTCCGAGGTACACTAAGGTGTTTGGCAAACGCTCCTGCACCGATGCCCATGGGCTCGAGATACAGTTCCTTCAGGACCTCGCCAGGGTGCATTGGGCTTTCTAGCATGCTCATTTTCACAATCCTTCCAGTAAACATTACTGCTTACGGTTTAACCGCAAGACGCGTTTCTCTGATCAGAATTTCAGCTGGGATGTGCCATTCATTGTGCAAAGCTCTAATTTGCGCAATAGACAGCGCCTTCTTTCGCCCTAAAATTTCTGACGCGCGCGATTTGCTATGCAACACTGTTGCGAGCGCCTTTTGGTCCAGATCATTCTGCTCCATGTGAAAGCAAATCATATCTACAGGATCGGGGTTTTGGACGGGATAACGCGTGTCTTCGTAGTTGGACGCCAAGTCGGACAGGACCATGAGGTATTCGAACTCAGGTGTCCCTTCCTCCGCAGCCCAAAACAAATCAATCTGACCAACCGCCCAGGCGAGGTCTTCATCGTTTTTGATTGTTCTTATTTCAAACCTCTTCATAGCACATCTCAGTCCGTGACTCGTGCTCTACATTCTAAAATTTGCTTCTCAATAATATGTTACAAAAGTCGCATCAATGCGATCATAATAAGCATGTACTCGGATAGCCTTCAGGTGAGGCACACTACTAACGCTGTCAAATTGGGAAAAATACGGATGATGAGCGCCACAGAAAAGATTTATCAGGAAGCAATAAAAAGGGGCTTTCTTGCAAGGGAAAGTAATCTGAAAGAGGCAGGCGGAGTTTACAGTCTTGATGCTGTATCGAAATTACTGGGCGTCTCAAAAGATGCCGTTCAGCAACAGGTAAGTGAACGACAGCTGATTGCTGTTCTCGAGAAGGACGAAACTCTGTTTCCGGTCTGTCAGTTTAGTGAAAATGCTCCGTTGAAGGGCCTTAAGGACGTTCTTCAGGAACTTAACACAGGCCAGCCCAGTTGCCACCTGTCTGTCGTGTCTGCGATTTCTGTCTCATCTTCATTCCCCTTCGGGTCATTACGATGAACCAGAAATCCTCTCCTATGCAATTCCACTAATCCGTCCCATAGGCGATGACGTCAGACAGTCCAAATATTTTAACGACGGGCAGAGGGGGCACCGCGTTGTCGTCGTTCGTCCTCTCGCGAAGTCATGGACAAAAGAAGGACCAGCAAGAAGGCAGAACCGGTTAATACCCCGAACCAAGCAACCGGACCCTGCTCCGGACCCCATGCGTCAGCTGAAGCCCAAAGCGATGCTGCAATCATGAACGCGCCTACCCAGCGGAAAATCGACCTATATGACGACGCAGCTGGCGGAAATCCAAGCTGGCGCTGGTGGCGATGCATGGAGAGCGACAAGCACGTCCAGCCAACAAAGGCGAGTAGAAGTGCAATAACGGTCATCCTGATACCTCACATGGGGCGGCAATCGGTCGCCTGTTCACCCGGGCACGGAGTTGCAAACTGGCCGCCGCGAACCCAAACCCGAATAGAATGAACGTGATATCCACGGCCGCCAGATCCCATTGCTGTTGCGATATGGATGCAATGAGATGCCGGTTCGTGCTTATCAGGTTGATGATGGGTATCGAACCGAACGCAAAGGCTGCAAACCCGCACTGAAGGTACCATCCGCGCTTTGCCGGGAAATTCAGGGCATGTATTGCCATAAGCCCCCAAACAATGAAAATTGCGTGTCCTTCCCATGCCGCGCGCTCCGCAAAGTCGGTGGGTATTAATCGGTTCGCCCAGAAATACGCAGCAAGGGCGACGGGAAGACCGCAAACAATCGCGACGTTCAGACGATCGACAATTTCAATGTCCCGTTCTGGCTGATCGCGACGGCGTCGGTTTTGCCGCCTTTTAACGGTCCATAGGATTAGTCCAGAGGATACCATTGCCGCACCGGCCAAACCCGACAGTATATATAGCCACCGGACGAGCGGCGTTGCGAAAAGGCCCTCGTGTAATCCCAAGAACCCATCGAACGTGCCGCGTGCGGCGTTTGTGACCCGGGGGGTCGTCCCGGTAAGTCTGCCGGTATCAGCGTTGAAGTGAAGCAATTCGGCACTGTTGACCGGGGCACGGATGTGATGGGCAAACGTGATATGTCGCGCGGTATCGCCGGGAAAATCGATGGAAATTGACCGAATTGTTTCTTCTCCCCATCGGGATTCGGCCGCAGTGATCATAGGCGTGAAGTCAATCGGCGGCACCGGCGTGCCGGATCGCTCCAACGGGGCCGACTTCTGGTACTGTTCGCTTTCATACTGTTGCATTGGGTCGTCCGAGCCCGCGTAGAACCCTGCAACAATCAATGGCATGTAATAGATGGCCAGAAATACCAGACCGGAATAGGTGATCATGATCTGGAACGGCAGCGTCAGAACGCTCAGGACGTTGTGCGCGTCGAGCCAAGCGCGTTGAGATGCACCCGGCCGAAACGTGAAGAAATCCCGGAAGATACGTTTGTGGGTGATGACCCCGCTCACCAGCGACACCAACATAAACATCGTGGCAACACCGACAATAATAATACCGGCGATCACCGGCATGTAGTGCAGTTTATAGTGAAGACGATAAAGAAATTGCCCGCCCCCGGTGTCACGTCCCACAAGTTCCTCGCCCGTGATGGGATCGAGAAACTTGGTGTGCCTCGAGCCGGTTCCAGGATTCGTGCGGTCAGCCCATATCACGCGAAGATAGGGGTTTTCTCGCTGTCCCGGAGGGTTGATGAACCAACTGTCTGCATCAGCGGCATACTTGCTCAGATAGGCCTGAGCCGTTGCGACGCTGATTGCCGTCTCGACATCGGCGACATTCGGCCGCTCCGGCATCATCCACCGATCAAGTTCCAGATCCGCATATCCGGCGGTGCCGGTCAGAAATACAAAATATAGGACACCGCCAAGAAGAAGCCCGGACCAGCCGTGCAGCCAATCCATGGACTGTCGGAATGTTCCTTTCATTGCATGCCTCCTTGTATCCAATACCAGAGCCCGGCGCTGATGAGCGAAGGGATCGTCAGCCCAACCCAGGCAAGAGTTGCGGTGCGCGCGGAAAATGCCCAGATGGCAGCCGCCGCATGGACGGCGAAGCTGAGCATCAAGGCGATGGCCGTCGCCTCGACCCTCGGCAATGGGAGCATGCTGGCGAGGAAAAGAGGGATCGCCTGGGCCGCAGCATAGCCGCCGAATACCGCCAAGATCGTGCGTGAAGCAATAACCAATTTTTCGTTGAGATGGTTCATGGTCTTGGGATCAGAACTCGCCCCGCAACGTGAACATGACACTCCTGGGCGCACCCCATCGGTTGTTCCGGGTCGTTCCGCCGAGACGCTCGTAATAGACCTCGTCGGTAATGTTGTTGACCGCAAACTGGGCTGAAAAATTGTTGGTGAGTTCATAGCCGACAAAGGCATCAAGTATGGCAAATCCTTCCTGCGTCACCCGCACGTCGTTGTTGGCATAGAAATAAGAGCTCATCACGCGCAGGTTGCCGCCGATCGAGAGACCGCCCAGATCCTCACCGCTGAACGAATAGCGCCCGGACAGATTTAGCATGTGCTTGGGGATGTCTTGGGCGAATACGTTTCCTTGGTTTCTGTTGTCTTCGACGTATTTGGTATTGGTGTAAGCATACCCGACCAGAGCCTGCATCCCTGGCAGGATTTCGCCGCTGACCTCCGCCTCGATCCCCTGGCTGCGAACCACGCCAGCGGCCTCGGCGCAATTGCCGGTGCAGTTGTCGATGGTGGTGACGCGGTTCTTGTCCTCGATCCAGTATGCCGCCAGGTGCCCGATCAGCGCACCATCCATCAGCTCAACCTTGGTGCCGACCTCGTACTGGTTACCTTCGCGGGGTTCTACAATATTGCCGGCTGGGGTTCGATCGGTTTGCGGCTCAAAAATGGAGGAGTACGAGCCGTACACGGACACATGCGGCAGCACGTCCACGATCAAGCCGGCGAAAGGCGTAAACTTGCCATTGATCTGCACATCCGACGATATGGTGCCAGCGTCGATGTCCCGGTTCACAGCGTTCCACCAAGTGAACCGTCCGCCCCCGATGGCTGTCAACCAATCGACACCTGGCTTCAACCTTGCCTGTCCATAAATGCCGAACTGCTCCTCGTCGTTCTTTTCCAGGGTGGTGTGGGCGATGTCCTGTTCGGCGATGCCGTGATCTGGGTTGAACGCATTCTGGGTACCGGCCGCGCCGACTCCTTGCTCCCTGTCCTCGCGCGAAAATAAATAGTCCGATCCGAATATGAACGTCTGTTCTTGCCCCATATAGTCCACTGGCACCATAACATTGGCGTCTGTGCTGACGTCCCACTTGGAATCATCCTGGCTGATCGGGCGAACCGTGACGTTGCCTGAGGTTGTGTTAACCGTGGAGAAGACATAATTGGTTTTGTTCACGCTATTTTGGAAAACGGCGCGGTTCTTCAAATTGGCTTCGATGCCGTTATCGAACCTATGGGAAAGGTCCAGATGAAGCTCGGATCGATCGTCCTCGGCCTTGCTCCAGGGCGCGCCGATGTTCGTGTTGCGTGAAAGCCGCACCGGCGTGTTGTCGGAATAGAGTATGGGAATGCCCTGAAAGGTGTGATGATTGTGTTGCTGATACAGCGCGGACATCGACGCGGTTGTATCTTCCGTCAGGTCAACGTCGACCACCCCGTACAACAGGGCCTTTCTGCTCTCGAACAGATCGACGAAATCCTCGCGATCGTCGTAGACCGCCACCAACCGACCGCGCACCTTGTCCTCTTCGCTTAGCGGCGACGAGACATCGACCTCGCCTCGATATGTTTGCCACGACCCGATCAACATGGATGCGTTTGCTTGCTTGTGGTTGAGAGGCTTTTTGGAAACGAGGTTGATGGCTCCGCCGGGCTCTCCCGACCCCTGGAACAGGCCTGACGGGCCGCGAAGAACTTCAACCCGATCAAAAATAGCCATATCAGGCGCCGCATCCGTATTCGTGCTGTGCAGGACGTTGATGCCGTCGCTCAGGATTGACGCCGTATGCCCGCGTGATCGGAAATCCGCCCGCGCATGGTCGTAATTAGTGACGCGCATACCCGTCGTTTCGGCGATGGCACCTTGTAGATCGGTATAGTTCCGATCTGTTATCCGTTGCTGTGTGATGACGCTGACGGATTGCGGAATTTCGCGGACGTCTAAGGGAATTTTCGACCCGACAGAAGATGTGGGCGAGGCGTAGGAGTCGCTGCCTTCCGTCCGTCCTGGATCTGCGAGCTGCCGCCCCTCCACCGTGATCGGACTCAGCACCATCGTCGCGTCATCGACGGGCGTCTCTACGCTCACCGCGCGCGCCGACGTGAACCGATAGGTGAGCCCGGAGCCAGCCAAGAGGCGATTCAGCGCGTCCCGCGCCGTCATGGTGCCGCTGACGGAGGCCGCTGCCTTGCCCGCGACGGCGTCGGCGGTTACTGCGATCTGCACGCCGGACTGATCACCGAACACAACCAGTGCATCGCCAAGTGGCCCGGCTGGAATGTCAAACAAAGTCGGTTCATTCGCCTGCGTCAGCAAATCTCCCGTCGGTGCCGACGCGTGAACCGTGCTCACCGGCAACGACGCCTCGCCATCTGGGCCGGTTTCGGCCGACGCCGTAAACGTCGCCAACAGCGCCGACGCCGCGACGCCCAACCCAAGCGAATGCATGTACTTCTTAATCGTCATCTCTACCCCCCTAACCCGTGCCCTCAAAGATCGTCGCTCTTGCTCTATTGAAAGTGCGACTTACTCGCAATCATGAAGATGACGGACGGGTGTGGACGTGTTTAAGGGGGGTACGTTAAAAATTTCACAGCGTTTGTCTTCAGCGCCCACCGACCACCAGGAGATAAGGCGTCAGGCGGATTACTGAGCCCTTGCCGGCACGGACGACGGCGTCGAGCGCTTCGGCCGGATGCGCGAGGTCGAAATTGCCGGTTACGCGCGTGCTGCCCAACGCCGGATCGCTAATCACGATCACGCCAGGATGGTAGCTGTTTAGACGCTCGACGACGTTTGCCAACGTCTCGTTCCGGATGATTAGCCGACCCCTGCGCCACGCCGCGATTTCGGCAATGGTCGCCTTTGATTTCTCAATGCCGCCGGACCGCGCCACGATTGCGCGTTCACCGGGCGCGAGACGTACGGGGGCCACGGCAGCACCGATCCGCATCACTTCGACGCCCCCCGACGCCAGCGCCACCGTCACGTCTTCCGCGCCTGTGCGAACGGAAAACTTTGTACCGGTGACTGTCGCCCGCACACCCCCCGCGTCCACCGAGAAGGGACGATTTGGCATTTCGACGATGTCGAAAAACGCCTGCCCCTGCAACAATTCTATTTGCCGCAGCCCATCATCAAACCGAACGTCGATGCCACTTCCGGCGTCCAGCGTCACGACACTGCCGTCGGCCAGCGTCACGTTGCGTACCTCACCGGTGCCGGTAAGGTAATCCGACTTGAGGTAAAGTTCGACCGTTGGAAAAATGGCGAGCAGCAAGCACGCGGCCAGGGCCGCCGTAGCGACAAAGACCACCGGGCGGCGGCGCGACGAATACCGGACGTCCCGCTCTGACATGTGCCCGGCAACGCTCCACATGCGCGAGATGCGCGCATAAGCGTCGGCGTGGGCTGGGTCGGCGTCGATCCATGCTTGCAGCCCGGCACGAACGTTCATGTCGCCGGGCGCCGCCTCCAGCCGCAGCAACCATTCGGCCGCCACGTCCAGCAACAGTTCCCCGTCATTGTCGTTCTCACCGGTCTTAAGATCGGATTCCATATTCGTGCGACCTCGATATTCCTTGCGGAGGTTGGTGTTATGTGGGGTCGATTCTAGGACGTCCCAGCGATTCCGATTTAAGGGCCTAGATCAAGAATTCTTGTCTCCAGCCCGGCTATTCGGACGCGTTGTCGAGACGTTTCGCGCCGTGCACCATCGCCTTGCGCACCAATTGATGCGCGCGCACGACCGAGATACTTAAGCGGTCGGCAATTTCCTGCAGGGAAAGCCCTTCGACCCGATGCATCAGAAAAGCGTCACGGGTCCGGGCTGGCAATTCTTCAAGCGCCGCCGAAAGCCGCCGTAGGTCGTTGCGATATAACAGTGTTTTTTCTGCATCCGGCGCTAACGAAGGAATACTATCGAGATCATCCGCATTCGGGAGTGATCGCTCCAATGACTGTCGGCGGATCCGGTCGATCGCCAAGTTTCGAACTATGCGAAAGAGGTAACCGACGGGATTGTCGATGGCACTGGGCTTACCGTTAGCAGCGTCGAAGCGGATGTACGCCTCCTGTACCACGTCCTCGGCATGTGCCCGACAGCCGACGATCGGAAATGCGTAGTCGATCAGCGCGGTGCGCTGTTCAACAAATATCCTAACGTGCGGACCATTCCGCTTCAGCATGCTGTCCACGCGGTTTCATCCCTATTTCCGGGCGTGCGACGAAGATGTACCTGCGATAAATTTGCGCCAAGTCTCAGCTTCGCCTTTAAGTGCGAACGATTATCAATTGAAGTCTTATCGGGAATTGCCGCAGCGCGCAACCGCATTGGTGTTGCATCTCATTGGCCGTATCACGCCGGGCCGACACTCGCGCGCGGCGGCTACTGATGGCACTGCCACCGCTCCAACCTGGTTGCTGGACTTGTCTAAAAAAATGGACCACACCATGCTCTTTAGGATGTCTGATTTTCTGACACGTCCAATTGGGTAGCGGTCGTACCACCGATATAATGTGGTGCGGGGGATGCCCAGCTTATCCAGCGTCTGTTTGATTGGCAGATGGGATTGCTCAACAAGCCGGATGGTCTCAAGTTTTTCAGATGCGGGATATCTCATTCGTCGTCTCCCCCATCCGCGATCATGCTTTTTTTGAGCAACCGCAATTCCAATGTCTGCTCTGCAACAACTTCTTTCAGATCACGCGCTTCCCGGCGAAGGGCCGTCACCTCACCCGTGGAGGCTGCACGCGCTGTATCACCAGCAAGTCGACGCTTGCCAGCTTCAAGAAACTCCTTCGACCATTTGTAATAAATGCTCTCGGCAATGCCTTCGCGCCGACACAGCTCGGCAATGGATTCTTCGCCACGCAAGCCGTCCAGAACGATACGGATCTTTTCTTCAGCAGAATATTGCTTCCGGGTCGCCCGGCGAATGTCCTTAATGGCTTTGTCGCCACCTGTCTGTCGTGTCTGCGATTTCTGTCTCATCTTCATTCCCCTTCGGGTCATTACGATGAACCAGAAATCCTCTCCTATGCAATTCCACTAATCTGTCCCATAGGTGCTGACATCAGACAGTTCAGCACAGCGCTGTACTTATCAAATGGCAGCAATAGCGGAGCGAAATCAATTTTCCAAGTGAGACCAACTCACGCTAGTTCGCCACTGGGTTCTCCTCGCAGGGTGGTGCGATACATCACGCGCCGGGCATCATCGTGGTAGTCGCCCATCGCCATATGGATGGCACAACGGTTATCCCACATTAACAAATCACCCGGTTGCCAGCGGTGCCGATAGGTATTTTCTGGTTCCGTTGAATGCTTGTAGAGGTACTCCAAAACTGGACGGCTTTGTTCTTCCGTCAGTCCTTCCAATTCAACCGTCGTCATTTCGGCAACATACAAGGCGGGCTTGCCGGTCTCGTCATGATATCGGACGACAGGTTGCAGTACCGGCGGATTGCGGCGGCGGATGTCTGCCAATTCTTCCGCGGAACGGCGTGCCCTGGTTTCACGAGCGACCGTCATGTCGTGCTTTGCGCGCATGCCAACCAACATCCGCTTATAAGGTTCTGGCAGGGTTTCCCAACTGCGATACATATTGCCAAACATCGTATCACCGCCAACTTCCGGGGCTTCGTCACAGTATAAAAGCGACCCCAGCGCCGGTCTTGTCGTGGTCGACAGATCAGAGTGCCATTGTCTTCCAACGACGAGCTTCTTTCCGGTGTTTTCAAAATTCGTCACCAGCAGAATTTCAGGATGGTCTGGATGACAGAATTTTGGGATCGCCTCATGCGTTTCCAATTCACCCAGGCGGCGACTGAACGCAATATGCTGTTCATGGGTCAGGTTCTGATCCCGAAACAACAGAACCAGATTATCCAACCAGGCCTGACGCAGGAATGCGACGGTCTCATCGGACATGGTCTCATCCGCAAGATTGACCCCAACAACTTCTGCCCCGATGGCGCTGGCCAACTTACGAACGACAATGTTGCTTTGCATGACTGGAAATCCTTCAATTCGTTTGTTGTTACGCGGATGGGACATTGCTGTCATTGGACCAGAAAAGCAGCTTCTTCTGGATGAATTTCATTATCAGATGCAGGCAAATGCCAATTGTCGACAGGCAGACCAGCGCACCAAACACACCTGCAGTATCCAGATTGAAGTTCATTTGCAGGATCAAGTTCCCCAACCCCTTATTGGATCCGACAAACTCACCCACGATCGCCCCAAGGATTGAGAAAATGATCGCTATTTGCAGTCCCGCAAAGATCATGGGCAGGGCGCTTGGCAATCGAACGGTCACGAAAATCTGCCAGCGCGTCGCCTGAAGCGACCGCATAAGATCAATCTGTTGCGGATCCGTTGAGCGCAGACCGGCAATGACATTCACCAGAATTGGGAAGAATGCGATCATCGCCGCGATGATGATCTTTGACGTGATACCAAAGCCGAACCACAGAATGAATAAGGGGGCGATAGCAACTTTCGGGGTCGTTTGAATGGCAATCAGATAGGGATAGAGGGTTTTTTCCACAATTCGGAATTGCGCGATGAAACTGCCAATGACGATCCCCCCGACCATCGCCAGCAGGAAGCCCAGAAGCGCCTCTGATAAGGTGTACCATGCATGCTCAATATAGAGCCCATTTCCCAAGCGCTCCACCAAGGCATAGAAGATATTCGATGGTGCCGGGAAAATGTAGATGGGCACGTCCATCCAGTGGATCGCAATCTCCCAGCCCGTGGTGACGATTATAAACAACAGTGGCACCAGGATAATTTCCGGGCGGTTCTTGATCAGACGGATCACGGGATTAGCGCGCGGCGTGCTGATGGCGGCGGTCGTTTCTGTGCTCATTCGATTGCTCCTTGCGCCTTGAACTGGTTGCGCACGCGATTGGTATAGGTGCCAAAGCGGTCGTGGGTCATCGTTTCCAATGTCCGGTCTGTCGGTAGGTCAACGTCAATCAAGTCCGCGATTGTTCCGGGTCGGGACGATAGGACCAACACCCGGGTCCCCAGGAAAACAGCTTCGGGAATGGAATGCGTGACGAACAGAATTGTCTTTCCAGACTCCTTCCAGATGCGACGCAATTCGACATTCATGTTCTCGCGCGTCATTGCATCCAATGCGCCAAAGGGCTCGTCCATCAGCAAAACCGCCGGATCGTGAACCAAGGCCCGCGCGATGGCGACACGCTGTTGCATTCCGCCGGAAAGCTCTTGCGGATACTTCTCTCGGAAATCGCCAAGACCAACCAGGTCCAACAGATCCTCTGCGCGCTTGCGATAGTCATTCATATTCAATTTCAAGATTTTCACAGGCAGAAGAACGTTTTGAATGACCGTCTTCCAGGGAAGGAGAACGGGGCTTTGAAAGACCATTCCGAAGTCTTTCTGGGGGCCTGTAATTAGCTTATCTCGAATGAAAATGTCACCCGACGTGCGGCTCATCAGGCCAGCCAGCATCCGCAGCAGTGTTGATTTACCGCACCCGGACGGACCGACGATGGAGATAAACTCACCTTCCCCAATTTCCATTGATATGGGACCCAGGGCCTGAATGCGGCCACCATCCCGTGTTTCATATATCTTGTTAAGATTATCGAGGCGGATAACAGACGAGCGATCATTTGGCGCTTCTGATGCCGATTCAACGATTGACGTTTTATGCATTGGGAACTCCCTCTGGTCCAGTGATGGAGCGTGCATAGGCAAGCCCGCCACCAGACGTCACGATTTCAAGCAGGAACGGGGAAACCGGATCAACGTTATGGACCTGGCCTGATGTATTATTCCGGATGCGCCCGGATGAAAAATCAACTTCAAGCTGATCTGCATCCTTCAAACTCTCAATGACCGATGCGGGCGCGATCAGAATTGGAATGCCGATATAGATTGCCAGACGAAAGGGCCCGCGTGAGACGGACTGGCAGATCAGGGCAACATTCATATCTTTCAATGCCAGGAAAGGGTGGCTGTGAATGCTGCCAGTCGCAAAATTCCGCCCGGCAACAAGGATATCACCCGACACGGCCTGTTGGGAAAACTCTGGTCGCGCACCTTCCAAAAGATGGCTGCGCAGCACTTTAGGGTCGTATTCAAACACATGGTTTGGGGCGATCATCTCGTCACTGGCAAGATCATCGCCAAAGCGCCAGCAGCGCCCGGTATAGGGTTTCATTTTACATATCCCCCTTTCACATAATTTCGGGGGTCCGTAATCCGGCCAACAATTGCCGATGCGGCAACGGTTGAGGCGCTGCCCAGATAGATATTCGCCTTGCGCGATCCCATGCGTCCTGAATCATTGCGCGTGCTTGTGCTGATACGGGTTTCGCCGTCGGCCAATTGTGCCAAGCCGCCGAAACACGGCCCGCATGTCGACGGCGAAATCACCGCGCCGGCCCGCATCAGACGGGTCAGAACACCCTGTTCGAGCGCCTGCTGATGGATCCGCCGCGTTGCCGGAATAACCAGCAGTTGGACCGATGGATGAACGGTATGCCCATCCAGAATATCAGCGGCCGCAGTCAGTTCGGCCAATGTCCCGGATGCGCAGGATCCGATATAGGCATGCTGAACAGGCGTATCCGGCAGGTCTATAACTGTGCTGACATTGCTGGGAAGCGGCGGCATGGACACACGGGGGGACAATTCCGCCAAGTCTATCGTCAGGCGGGCGGCATAGACACAATCAGGGTCACTTCGTTCCATTGAAACGCCCTCGATACCACAGTCCTTCAGGAATCGTTCTGTCACAGCATCGGCTTCCGCGATTGCCGTCTTGGCCCCCATATCGATGCACAGGCCACACAGTGTCATCCGCTCCTGTACAGAAAGGCTGGATAGCCCCGGACCGCCAAATTCAATGACGCGGTAATTTGCGAAATCCGCATCGATCTGTTGCATAACTGAAAGCACTAGGTCCCGTGCCGTAACACCCGCAGCCAAGTGGCCGGTCAGATCGATCCGAATTGTTTCAGGTACCTGTACCCAGATCTTGCCAATCGCCATGATCATGGTGACTTCAAACCCAAAGGGGACGGCAAAGGCACCAGCGCCCCCGATCGAAGATGTATGCGTATCCGCCCCGGCAACGAACATACCAGGCGTGATCAGGCCCCGTTCAACCACCAGCGGATGGGTGATCCCTTCCCCATCGAACAGATGCGCGACATCGGTTTCCTGGGCCAATTGGCGGGTCAAGCGATTGCGCTCGGCCCCTTCTTTCGAATGAACGGGCACTTCGTGATCGATCACGACGACCATGGTTTCCGGTCGGGCCAGTTTTGGAATGCCATTATCCCGCAAGCGCTTAACATAGGCCGGGAAAGATACTTCCGGCACGGTCACGATATCGGGCCAGGCCCAGACGACATCCCCTGGGGCAACACTGTCCGCATTGCTGGCACGCGCCAGGATTTTTTCGACTAAAGTAGCGGGTCGCTTTGTCATACTGTCGCCTCGCGGATCTTAGCTTCGAATGCGGCTTCGCGATCAACACCCAGCAAGGCATTCACATCGGCAAACCGTGTCATGCGATCCACCATATCTGCGGTGGTGCCGGTTTCACGCAGCGCGTCCAGAACGGACTTTTGGGCAGCAACCGCCATCTGAATTAGGGACAGCGCATAAATGGCCATGGACCAGCCTGCATCCGCCAATTCCTGTGTGGAGAAAATCGGGCGTATCGTTTCTGCGGTCAGATAGATCACCGGAACATCCACCGCATCGGCGACCGCCCGTAATTCTTCAACAGTCGTCAAAGACGGCACCATCACCGCATCCACGCCGGCTTTTTCCATGGCTTGAATTCGGGCAATTGAATCATCCAGCCCCGTCAGCGTCATGGCGTCCGTGCGACCAAAAATCAGAAAATCCTTACTGGATCGCGCCGCAAGAGCAGCCTTGAGGCGAAGGGTCATTTCCTCAATCGGGACCAGTGCTTTGCCCGGCATCGCACCACATTTCTTGGGCATCACCTGATCCTCAAGATGAATTGCAGCGACGCCCGCGCGCTCAAATGAACGAATTGTTTCCGCGATATTGGATATTCCGCCATAACCGGTATCCGCATCGGCGATCACGGGCTGGGAGGTTGCGTCAACGATCTGTTGTGCGCGCCCAACCATATCCGTCATGCTCAGCAGTCCTATATCCGGCTTCCCGAAACTGGCAGAGACCGAAAAGCCGGACATATAGACCGCAGGAAAACCCGCTTGCTCAATCAGCAAGGCACCAAGTGCGTCGTGGCACCCCGGAACAGGCGCACAGCCCTTCCCAGTCAGCAAATCACGGATGATGGACCCCGGATGTGTCACGACGCAATCTCCTTGGCTTCTGTTTGATCAGCGTTGGGTTCAGTTCAATTCGGCAGCGCGCTTCAGCACGGCGTCTTGATCAAAATCATTGATCTGATCGATGAACTGATTGGTGTACAAAGATTCAGGGTCAACCGTGCCGCCCAAGTCTTCAGTTGCAGACATGAATTCCACCAGATCCACAACGGCTTGCGGTGGGAATTCGCCCCATTTCTCGGCTTCTTCCTTTGTCAGGAATTCTGAGCGTACTTGGAAGATATGCAGGCCAGCCTTGGTCGCTGTCGCATCATCCACACCGGACTGTTTCGTGGCCGGGAAGACCTTGAAATGGGTGGCAACAGTGCCTTCAGGGTTTTCCAGGGCCATCATTGTACCCTGCGCAACGCAACGCAGAACCTTAACAATCAAGTCAGGATTAGTATCAACATAGTCATCCCGAACAAAGTATGAGCTGCCGAATTTCAGCTTTTCTGCATAAGGTGAGCTGAACCGACGCAGCTTCAGCCCCATGTTTTCTGCTGTCGCAATTTGTGAATCCCAGGTTCCCCAGATATCAACCTGGCCAGATTCCAATGCAGCGACCGCCTGTGCACCGACACCGGTTTCAACAATCGTCAAATCCGTGTTCGGGTCCAGACCGGCTTCAGCAATCATGCCTTTGATGATCGATACCAACTGCGCGCCATAGGAAACAACGCCCATGGTTTTGCCTTTGAAATCCTCGATGGATTTGATGTCGCTAGATTCCAGGACAACAGGGAATTGGAAATTCTTCCGCATGTTCATGTAAACGGCTTTGATTGGGGCCCCTTTGGCGCGGGCTTTCACAGCCGCACCCGGTCCCATCAGAACCATGTCGGCCTGGCCGCTAAGGACGGCCTGCATCGCCGCCGATGAATTGGTCGGCTGAAGGGTTACGTCAACGCCTTCATTTTCCCAGCATTTCGTTGCGATGGGCAGCGAGGTATTGTTGGCCTGTGACGTATCCAGAACCTTCGTACCAATGGCCAATGTAAAAGGCTTCAGTTCAGCGGCCGTTGCACTGCTGAGTGCAGATGCGCCGATACCAATGGCGACAAGTGCGCCAAACGCGATAGATTTTTTCACAGTTTCTCTCCCGAAGTTAGATTTAGGCGTCGTCTTCCAGACGCCACGCTATTGTTTGATGTATGTATCCGGCCTTCTTATGGGCGGCTGATTGTCCGGGATGCTTTGTGCATCTACGGCCATAGGGAACGGCTTGATTTAAGCCGTTATTTGGTTCTTCGATAGGGGGCGCATTGGCGTGACACATGACCGTCAACGCCCCACGAATCCAGGTTGCCGTCGCTCTTGAAAAGCGCGGCGTCCCTCGCTGAAATCTCGACTTGAGAACAGCAGTATCTGATGGTCGATTTCTGCCTTCAGGACATCATCCAGCGGGGCCGGCCCGCGTGCCAGAATGTCCTTGGCCGCGGCAATAGACAGGGGGGCTGTCTCCAGAAACGCGCCCGCGGCTGCGACCGCCGCGTCGACAACATCCCCTTCTTGCGCCACCTCATCAACCAGACCCAACTGCAACGCTTGGGCCGCTGTCAGCGTTCCAGACCGAAACATCAAACGCTTTGTTTCCGCGATGCCGATGCGTTGTGGCAATGACCACAACAGCCCCATATCACCCGTCAACCCGACCTTCCCAAATACCGCACCAAAACTTGCATTCGGGGTGGCAAAGACAAGGTCACAGGCACAGGCCAGCGACAGCCCAGCCCCAAAGGCGTATCCCTGCACGGCGGCAACGACTGGTTTAGGCCCGGCGGCGACCAGACGAACCAGCCGGTGCGACGTGCTCAACCGCAGTCGTATCGCCGCTGGATCGGATTCCGGCAGACTGTTCAGGTCACCCCCGGCACAGAATGATTTTCCGCTTCCTGTCAGCACAATGGCGCGACAATCGGCATCTGCGACGGCATCTTCCATCGACCCCAGAAGGGCGTCGCGCAGATCCGGCGTAAGGGCGTTTCGTGTGTCCGGCTGATCCATGGTAATGACCCGGACACCCTTATGATTCACAATAGAAACAGCAGATGAGGTCATGGCTGCACCACCAATCGGCTGGCCTTGTGTTCGGTTCGGGGCAAAGAGCCCTGTGGCATAGCCTGCACTGTCGCGCGAATGTTCAGCTTTTCCTTGATCGCCGCAGCCAGCACAGCGGAAAGTGCGTCTTGATCAGCACCATCCTCCACTTCTGCCTGAATGCGAATTCCCTTCAGCAGACCAGAATCAGGGTCACGCACGCTGTCATCCACAATCAGACGGTATTCATTCAGGAATCCGTCCGTGCCCCGCACGATTTCTTCGACCGCAGAGGGGAAAACATTCACACCGCGCACGATCAGCATATCATCAGCGCGCCCTTTAACGCCCCCCAGAAGACGCGCATGCGTGCGACCACAGGAACAGGGGGACTGGTCGCGAACAACCACATCCCCGGTCCACCAGCGCACCAAAGGTCCGGCTTCTTTGTCCAGATGGGTCAGGACAAGAACACCCGGTTCCCCATCCGCAACATCGTTGCCCGTTTTTGCATCCAGGACTTCTGCATAGACGAAATCTTCGGCGACATGGGGTCCCTGACGTTCTGGACAGTCAAAGCCAATCGTCTGGAATTCCAAACTGCCATAGGCGTCATAGCACCGCGCATCCCAAAGCTTTTCAATCCGTTGGCGCGTCGCCGGAATATTTCCTCCGGGTTCCCCACCAACCATGATGCTGTGCACTTTTGAGTCCGCCGGGTCATAACCAAGCTTCTTTGCCACCTCGCCCAGATACACCATGAAAGACGGCGTGCCGCAGATCACCGTGGACCCGAATTCGAACATGGTTCTGATCTGACGTTCTGTATCCTGGCTTCCAGCCGGAATAACGGCAGCGCCCAGGCGTTGATATCCCGCCGTCGCACCAAGGCCACCCACAAACCAGGAATACGTGAAAAGACACTGGAAGATATCGCCACGCCGGACGCCCTGAGCATAGGCGTATCGCGCATACAGGTCGGCCCAGCGCTCTAAATCACGCGCGGACCAGAATTGCGGTGCGGGTTTTGCAGATGTGCCAGATGAAAAATGGATCCGCGCCAGATTTTCGCGGTCAACCGCCAAAAAATCCCCGAAAGGCGGATCATTTGACAAGGCCGCGACATAGTCGACTTTCTTTGTCAGCGGCAAGCGCTTCAGGTCTTCAAAACCATTGAAATCCCCCGGCTTGAAACCGACTTCCGCAAACTTCTTCTGATAATAGACACTGTTGGCACCCACATAGCCAAGCTGGCGCTTTAAGGCTGCCAATTGATAGGATTCTAGTTGATCGCGAGAAAAGGTCTCCCGCTGATCCCAGAATGTTTCGTTATGGGGAAATGTCGTCATCGCACGCGCGCCCCAAGGCCACGCAAAGCAAAAGTCGCAACCTCATCAACCAGTTTCCGACGATCTTCTTTGGATTGATTGCGACGCTCGCGATACCAGATTGTGGTCCAGTTCAGCGATCCCAGAAACGCCTTTACGGTCAGGCGCGTATTTTGCTGCGGCACCTGACCGGCAGCCATCGCCTCTTCAATTTTTGAGGCAAAAAGGCCCTCATACTCATCACGCAATAAAAGTATTTGCTTCAATGTCTTCATCTGCTTCGGGGTGGTTGCCCCGGTCAAATGCATTTCAAGACCCTGAACAGCGACCCGTTGATACGCAATGTTGGAGATAATGACTGTCAGATGGCCAACCGCCATATGGTATAGCTGTTCCAGCGGGTCGTGACCTTCGGACATCGCCTCGCGAACCGCCCCGATATCCATCGCCATGCCGCATAAATGCACATCAAAGAACAGGTCGGCCTTGCTGCGGTAATGGTGATAAATGCGCCCCTTGGTGCAGCCCAGAATATCGGCAACATCATCAATGCTGGCAGCGGCAAAACCTTTGCGCATGAATGCCTCTGCGGCGGCATTCAGAATATCGATCTTCGAATCATCCATATCGCCAAAGGCAGCTGAATGGGCGCGCATAAGATCACTCATGCCGTCACCCTTTCACTTTCGGAGGAAATTTCCGTATGTTCCGCCTTAATGGCTCTGGCAATGACCAGCCGCTGGATCTCTGATGTTCCTTCATAAATTTCCGTGGCGCGCTGGTCGCGGTACAACCGCTCCACCAAATTCGGCTTCACATAACCGGCACCACCGAAAATCTGCACACCAAGATTAACGGTGTCATGCGCCACCTCACTGCAGAACAGCTTTGCCTGCGCCGCGATCACCGACACATCCTGACCAGCCTGATAGGCTGCTGCTGCGGCATACATCAGCATGCGCGCGGCACTTAACCGTGTGGCAATATCGGCCAAGGGGAATCCGATCCCCTGATGATCAATGATATTGGACCCAAAGGTCACACGCTGCGCGGCATGTTTCGCAGCCGCATGATAGGCCGCCATCGCAATGCCACAGGACTGTGCCGCAACCGAAATGCGCCCGACCTCCAGCGCACCCATGGCAACACGAAAGGCCTGACCCGGCCCTGCCAGCATCGCACTGTCATCGACCAGCGCATCAAAACGCAATTGCGCGTTAACCGTGCCGCGCATCCCCATCTTGTCTTCATACCGGACAACCGTCACGCCGCCCTGTGCAGCATCAACCAGGAATGCAGCGACCCCCCGATGACCGGCGCCAGGCTTGGTTTGGGCGAACACGACATAGCTGTCAGAAACACCACCACCACCGATCCAGCATTTCTCGCCCTTCAGGCGCCACTTGCCACCTTCACGCACAGCGGAAAGAGAAATTGCCGCCGGGTCGGAGCCTGCGCCTTCCTCACTCAAGGCAAAGGCAACAGACTTCAACGCTCCATCCTGTTTCAGCAGGAATCGACGCTTTTGTTCATCGGTTCCCGCCAGAAGAACCGGGCTCACCCCCAATTGAAGGGTTGCGATAATGCCAGAGGTGGACGCGCATCCCGCAGCAACCTCTTCCATAACAGCACACAGCGCGGTGATGGATGCCCCGCCGCCATACGGCTTGGGAAGAATCATGCCGCCAATTCCGGAGTCACGCAGAATATCAATGTATTCGACGGGATACCGCTGCTCGGCATCCAGGACCGCGGCCGCCGGCGCAAAATGATCAGCAGTCAACCGCCGCGCCATTTCCTGCCACTGCGCTTCCTCAGCCGTTAAATTTGGGGCCCAAATCGTTGAATTCACACCAAACTCCATCTCAAAAAAGTCATTTTCAAAGCACTTTTTTAGGCCACCTCCAGAAAAGGTGTTGCAAAGAACCTACTAGGTAGTATGTATTTGTCAACGTGTTTTCACATGGTTAGACGAATTTTCGTTTTCGCTAACCCTGTATTTTCACAAAGAGCATCAGAATAAGCATCTTCGCGACGGGGCCTGCATGACAGCGGATTTACAGAACTTATTGAATTGGTCGATCCCGACGGCACGACAAAAAATCGCGCCAAAGGATGTCATGTTGTATGGGCTGGCAATCGGGCTGGGGGGCGACCCTCTGGACGAGCGTCAACTGCGATATGTTTATGAAAGTGACCTTCGCGTTGCGCCGACAATGGCCGCGGTACTGGCCTATCCTGGCTTCTGGCAAAAGGAACCTGGTACGGGTCTGGACTGGGTGCGCCTGCTCCATGCGGAGCAATCGATAGAAATTCACGCCCCCCTGCCCACCAATGCCGAATTGATTGGAACAACACGCATCACCGGCGTTGTCGACAAGGGGGCCGACAAGGGTTCCTTGATGTATCAGTCTCGCGACATCACCAATGCCGAAACGAATGAGCTGATCGCAACATCTTCCATGACGTCTTTCTGTCGTGGTGACGGCGGCATCGGCAATTATGGGGATGCGCCAGCACCTGCTGCGGAAATCCCGGATACTCCGGCGGATGCCGTGTGTGACATGACGACATTGCCGCAATCTGCGCTTCTGTATCGGTTGTGCGGTGACATGAACCCCCTGCATGTCGACCCATCCACCGCCAGGGCGGCCGGATTTGATCGACCCATCCTGCATGGATTGTGCACGTTTGGCGTATGCGGTCACGCGATCCTTAAGGCGATCTGTGACTATGACGGCAGCCGCCTCAAATCGATGCGTGTTCGGTTTTCCGCGCCTGTCTATCCCGGAGAAACATTGCGCACCGAATTCTGGCGTGTAACGCCGACCGACATCCGTTTTCGCAGTCGAATTGTAGAGCGGGATCTGTTGGTGCTGAACAATGGTCAGGCCCTTCTGACCCACTGATTGACTCTAACGAAATGGAATAAACTGCTGTGCTGGAACAGGAAACACGCCAACAAATTCGCGACATGCTGGAACGCTTTGTTGCAGAGGAACTGATCCCCGCTGAAGCGGAAATGGCTGCGAACAAAGCCGTTCCGGACCATCTGATCACCAAGATGGCCGATATGGGTCTGTTTGGATTGTCGGTCCCGTCCGAATGGGGCGGCTTGGGAATGACGCTGGAAGAAGAGGTCGAAGTTCTGCTGATCCTGTGCCGTGCAAGCCTGTCTTTCCGATCTGTCCTTGGAATCAATAATGGTGTCGGGTCCTATGGCATCCTGGTCCATGGCAGCGACGAGCAACGCGCGCGCCACCTTTCCAGGCTGGCATCCGGGGAAGAAATTGCGTCTTTCTGTCTGACAGAACCGGATTTTGGATCAGATGCCGCAAGCATCCGCACACGCGCCACACGGGACGGCGATAGCTGGGTCCTGAACGGCACGAAACGCTATATCACCAATGCCCCCCATGCTGGCGTTTTCACCATCATCGCCCGCACGGACCCGAACAGCACCAACCACAAGGGCCTGAGCGCCTTTCTGGTGGAGCGCGGGACACCCGGGCTGGAAGTCGGCGCGACCGACGAGAAAATGGGCTTGGTCGGATCCCATACCGCCGATGTCATTCTGAACAATTGCCGCATCCCCGCAGAATCAATGTTGGGACAAGAGGGGGACGGATTCAAAATTGCAATGTCCGCCCTGGAGCGCGGACGGATCGGCATCGCCGCATCCGCAGCAGGGATGAGCCGCCGCCTGATCGATGAAGCAATCGCCTATGCGCAGACCCGGACGACATTCGGCAAACCAATTGCAGACCATCAATTGATCCAGGCGATGATCGCAGATTCAGAGACAGAGGCTTTTGCAGCAGAATCCATGATCATGGAATCGGCCAGACGCTATGACGCCGGTCAGGACTGCTCCCGAGAAGCCAGTTGTTGCAAGTTATTCGCCACAGAAGCGGTCGGTCGCATCGCAGATCGCACCCTGCAGATTTTCGGCGGTGCCGGATATATGCGCGACTATCCAATCGAGCAGCTTTATCGCGATGTGCGTGTTCTTCGAATCTACGAAGGCACGTCACAGATCCAACAATTGATCATCGCAAAAAACCTGTTGAAGCAAGGGGCATCTTCGATGCGCCGGAAATAGGGAGGACCCTCCATGACACAAAGCACTAATCCAGACCGCGTTTTAGAAGGCAAGGTCATCATCGTTACGGGCGCAGGACGCGGAATCGGACGCGGCATTGCCATGCTGGCCGCCCAACATGGCGCAAAAGTCGTCGTCAATGATGTTGGGGCAAGCGGCGACGGTAAGGGCAAGGATGGCTCCCCCGCGGACGACGTCGTGACTGAAATTCGCCAGGCTGGCGGGGAAGCCGTCGCGAACACAGACTCTGTCGCTGAATATTCCGCTGCTGAGAAAATTGTCGCCTGTGCGATGGACACATTCGGTCGCCTGGACGGGGTTATGAACAATGCCGGCATTCTGCGCGACACGATATTCCACAAGCTGGACCCTGCGGATTGGGAGGCCGTCATCGGCGTGAACCTGCATGGCCCATTCAATGTTTCGCGCGCAGCGGCCCCGCATTTCCGCAATCAAAGCAGCGGGGCCTTTGTCCATATGACATCCGCGTCGGCATTGATCGGAAATCTGGCACAGGCGCATTATTCTGCTGCAAAGCTGGGTGTTGTTGCTTTGTCAAAATCGATTGCGTTGGACATGGAACGCTATTCTGTCCGGTCAAACTGTATCTGCCCCTTTGCATGGACACGACTGGTCGCAACGATCCCGGGCGATACGCCAGAGGAAAAGGCCCGTGTGGAACGCATGCAGCAAATGTCACCGGACAAAATAGCCCCCCTGGCTGTCAGTCTGCTGTCAGACCTCGCCGCATCGGTAAACGGGCAGGTCTTTGCGTCTCGCAATCACGAGATTTTTCTGATGGGCCAGCCGCGTCCCTTGCGCGGTATGCAGCGCAGCGACGGCTGGACACCGCATCAGATCGCCACCCATGCTTTCCCCGCAATGGCCGCGCAATTCTATCCTCTGGACCGTTCCAATGACGTGTTCGGTTGGGACCCGGTGTAAGGAAAGTCACACAATGAAAAACCCTGAAAACTCCACTGCGCAAATTGGCATTGTTGGTTACGGTGTCTCCATCCCAAAACGCCGGATCGACCGAAAGGTTATTGCGACCGCACATCGCTGGTTCAATCCAGGTCTAATGGGGGCCGCAAAGGGTCGCCGATCCCAATGTCGTTGGGATGAAGATGTGATTACACTAGCGACGGCGGCAATCCGTGACGCTGTGCCAACTGACAGAATTGACACTGTGCAGGATCTATTCCTGTCCTCCACGACATTGCCCTTTGCCGACCGACAGAATGCAACTGTCGTCGCAGAAGCCTGTGGCATGTCCTCAGAAATCCGCACGCTGGACAACACAGGCTCCCTTCGCGCAGGCACCAGTGCCTTGATAACCGCCTTGGAAAAGGCCTCGACGGGGGTGAAAATTTGTGTCGCCGCCGACAGCCGCCGCGCAAAACCAGGAAGCCTGGACGAGCTTTCTTTTGGCCATGGTGCTGCTGCGATCGCCATAGGCAGCGACACGATCATTGCCGAATTCATAGGCTCCCACAGTGTCAGCGACGACTTTGTGGATCACTATCGCGCCGCACACAGCCCCTTTGATTATCAGTGGGAGGCACGATGGGCCCGCGACGAAGGAACCACGAAAACTTTACCGGGTGCTGTATCAGCGCTGTTGGGAAAAGTCGGCCTTGAAACTAAAGACATCAGCCATGTCGTAATTCCCGCCGGATCACAACGGGACGCCGCGCGACTGGCAAAGGTATCCGGCCTTTCTGACCAAGCCGTCATTGCGCCCCCTGAACTGGAATGCGGGCATCTTGGCGCGGCACAGTCTGGTCTGGTGCTAAGCCGTGCCTTGGATGCGGCCCAGCCTGGACAATATATTCTGGTCGCTGGCATCGGTCAGGGGTGTGACGTTCTGTTGTTCCGTACCACCGATCACCTGCTTGAATATCGTGACAGAAAACGGGCAGAAGACGCGATTGGCAGCGGCATCGAAGACGACAATTACTTTCGGTTCCTAGCCTTTGAAGGCACATTGGAAATGGAAGCAGGCATTCGCGCAGAGGCTGACCTGAAGACAGCCCATTCGGTCGCATACCGAGCGCATGATCAACTTACCGGCCTTCATGCCGGTCGGTGCGGGGCCTGTGGCACAGTCCAATTCCCGAAAGAGAGAAAATGCGTCAATCCAGACTGTCATGAAATCGATCAGATGCAGCCATATCCCTTGGCGGACAAACCGGCAAAGGTTGTTTCCTTCACGCGCGATGCGCTGGCCTATCATCCAGATCCCCCTTCGGTCTATGGCATGATCGCCTTTGAAGGCGGCGGGCGATTGATGATCGAATTTGTCGAATGGGATGACACGCCTTTGACGGTGGGCGCCCCGGTTCGTCTGGTCTTCCGCATCAAGGACATCGATCACCATCGCGGCTATCGCCGGTATTTCTGGAAAGCTATTCCGGCCTGAACAGGTCGCGCTGAATAAAGGGAGAGTTTCATGGCACAGGGCATTAAAGACAAAGTCGCGATCATCGGGATGGGATGCAGCCGGTTCGGCGAACGCTGGAATGACAGCGCCGAAGACCTGATGGTCGAAGCATTTCAGGAAGCCATCGCTGACGCCGGGATCGGTCAATCGGAAATCGGCGCGGCCTGGTTTGGAACATCCTATGAAGAAATTGGCGTTGGAAAGTCATCCATTCCCTTGGCGTCGGCGTTGCGTTTGCAATCAATACCGGTCACCCGGGTTGAGAATCTGTGCGCGTCTGGATCAGAAGCCGTCCGGGGCGCGGCCTATGCCGTCGCATCGGGTGCTTGTGACATCGCCCTGGCATTGGGCGTCGAGAAATTAAAGGATACCGGATATGGCGGTCTGCCGGTCCGTACCCGCGGATCCTTTAACGATTTGTGGATGCCATCCATGTCCGCCCCCGGCATGTTTGCACAGCTGGCATCCGCCTATACCGCAAAGCACGGCGCAGATCCGCAGGATCTGAAACGCGCATTGGCCCATATATCGGTGAAGAGCCACCGCAATGGTGCCCTGAACCCAAAGGCGCATCTGCGTAAGGAAATTTCTGAACAACAGGCCTTGGGGGCCCCGATTGTAGCGGAACCCCTGGGCATATTCGATTGCTGCGGTGTGTCGGACGGTGCGGCGTGCGCGATCGTAGCGACGCCAGAAATCGCGGCCGCTTTGGGCAAGAAAGACATTGTGACGATCAAGGCAATGCAGCTTGCCGTCAGCGACGGCAGCGAGATGTCCCATAACAGTTGGGACGGTACCAGCATCGTCAATACCCGGACGGCCTCTGCCCGCGCCTATAAGGAAGCTGGAATTTCTGATCCCAGCACCGAGATCGGCGCAATAGAAGTTCATGACTGCTTTTCCATCACCGAAATGGTCACTATGGAAGACCTTGGATTCTCAAAAGATGGCGAAGCAATCACTGACATTCTGGATGGGCGCTATGACCATGACGGCACCATCCCATGCCAGATCGACGGTGGTCTGAAATGCTTTGGCCACCCTATCGGGGCGTCAGGCATTCGGATGATGTATGAAATCTATCTGCAGCTTCTGGGCCGTGCCGATGCACGCCAGTTAAAGAACATAGATTTTGGCCTGACCCACAATCTGGGTGGCGCGCCTGTTTCAAACGTTGCATCCGTAAATGTGCTTGGGCGGCTGCGGTGACCAAAGGGGCGACACCCTCTCCTGTCCTAGCTGCGGGATGTTTGATCAATCATCACGCGCTGGTGACAGGCGGGGGCAGCGGCATTGGGCGCGCAATCGCTGTGCGACTGGCAGAATTGGGCGCGACAGTGCGGATTGTCGGACGACATGCCGCCGCCCTGGAAGAGACCTGTGCAATGGGCCCCAAAGACCGCATCCTTGCGATACAAGGGGACATTCGGCAAGAACAGGATCGCCATCGAATAATCAATGCCCTGCCCGTCACCGATGGCCTGGATATCCTGGTCAACAATGCCGGTGGACAATTCTATGCGGCCGCGCGGGATATTTCAGACCGGGGCTGGGACTCTGTCATAGACCTCAATCTCAACGCGACCTTCAAGCTAACGCGCGGCCTGTTTGATCATCTGGCCCAGCGTGGCGGCAGCGTGGTCAATATCTCGTTATCCGGTACGGAACGCGGCACGTCTGGATTGGCGCATTCCATCGCCGCCCGCGCCGGGGTCTTAGGTTTCAGTCGCACCCTGGCCCTGGAATGGGCGAAACATGACATTCGGATCAATTGCCTGTCACCCGGCACCGTTCTATCCCCCGCATTTGTATCGGCTGCGACGCCAGAAACCGTTGAACGCCTGATCTCAGCAACGCCTGCTGGACGAACCACGCACCCGGAAGAAGTCGCCGAAATGGTCGCCTTTCTGGCCAGTTCCAGTGCCGCAATGCTGACCGGCCAGATTTTCATGCTGGATGGCGGTGCGCATATCGGACCCGGTCTTGGCATGATTTGACCTGAAGTACGTGAAAGATTCTAAGAGCCAATCAAGAAAGTGAGTTCTCATGACATATTCGTCCCCCGTTCATATCGAAATCGTGGATGCGATCGCCCTGATTGCAATAGACAACCCGCCCGTGAATGCGACGTCTCATGCCGTTCGCCAAGGCCTGTTTGACGCCATAGAGAAAATCACAGCGCAATCAGAGATCAAGGCTGTTGCAATTTATGGCATGGGCCGAACCTTTATAGCAGGTGCAGATATTCGCGAATTCGGTAAACCCCTGCTGCCCCCGTCATTGCCTGATATCTGCCTGTCGATTGAAAACCTGAATAAACCGGTCGTGGCTGTTCTGCATGGAACCGCGTTGGGTGGCGGACTGGAAGTCGCCCTTTCGGCCCATGCCCGTGTCGCCCTGCCAGGCACAAAGCTGGGCCTGCCTGAGGTCAATCTGGGCATCCTGCCGGGCGCTGGGGGCACACAACGCACACCGCGACTGATCGGCATTCCTGCGGCACTGGACATGGTTACCACCGGACGACATGTTCCAGCAGAAGAAGCCCTTGAATTAGGTCTTATCGACCGCATCCAGGGCGGTGACCCGCGTGATGTTGCACTCTCCATGGCGACGGCTGCACTCAAAGGCGACCTCCCTACGCGCAGCACAGCAAACCTGACAGTCGTTCCAAACGACGCCGCGATAAAGGACACGGCTGAGACCCTGAAAGCCAAAAAACCGCATCTGTTTTCCCCGCATAAATGTGTTGAAGCAATTGCAGCGGCATCCACTTTGCCGTTTGCAGACGGATTGAAGCGAGAGCGCGAATTGTTTCTGGAATGCATGGAAAGCCCCCAGAGAACGGGCCTGATGCATGCCTTTTTCGCTGAGCGTGCCGTGGCCGATATCCCCGAAAAGACTGCACAGGCCAGACCTATTGAGGCGTTGGGCGTTATCGGGGGCGGTCAGATGGGATCTGGCATTGCGACCGCTGCGCTGATTGCGGGCCTGCCGGTGACGCTCGTGGAACGAGACACAGCATCACTGGAAAAAGGGAAAGCTTCGATTGAAAAGAACCTTGCCGCGGCTGTGAAGCGTGGAAAATTGAGCCCGGAAAAGCATGACGAGATTCTAGGCCACGCATTGACCTGCACGACCAACCGACAGAATCTTTCGGAGTCAGACCTTATCATCGAAGCCGTTTTCGAAGATATGGAGGTGAAGAAGGAAATTTTCCGCGCCCTGGATGGTATTGCAAAAGACGGCGCGGTTCTGGCAACCAACACCTCATATTTGGACATTAACGAAATTGCTGCTGTCACCAAACGGCCCGCCGATGTGATTGGCTTGCACTTTTTCTCCCCCGCCCATGTCATGCGGCTGTTGGAAGTCGTCGTCCCGGACAAGACCGCGCCACAGGTTGTTGCGACCGGCTTCGCCTTGGCCAAGAAAATGCGAAAAATCGCCGTGCGCGCCGGGGTCTGTGACGGATTTATCGGCAACCGCATATTGTCACATTACAAGAAAGTGGCTGATTATCTGGTCCTGGACGGTGCGACCCCGCAACAAGTGGACCAGGCGCTCGTGGAATTTGGTCTGGCCATGGGACCGTTTGCAGTTTCTGATTTGGCGGGCCTGGAGATTGGCTGGGCGACCCGCAAACGTCAGGCCGCAACCCGTCCATCGGAAGAACGCTACGTTGCCATCGCAGATCGGATTTGCGAACGCGAATGGTATGGGCGAAAGACTGGACAGGGATTTTACGTCTATCCCGAGTCCGGGAAACCCTATGCCAACCCCGAGGTCGACGTCATTATTCAGGAGGAACGCCAGAAAGCGGGCGTCACTCCCCGTGAGTTCAGCAATGACGAAATTGTTGCCCGATTCACCACTGCAATGATTTCAGAAGCACTTCGTGTGCTGGAAGAAGGCATCGCCCTGCGCCCCATAGACATTGATGCCACATTCTTGTTTGGCTACGGCTTCCCGCGCTTTCGTGGAGGCCCGATGCATTATGCCAACACGGTCGGCGTGCCAAATTTAATTCAAAGTATCGAAACCTGGAGCATAGAGGACGCACATTTCTGGAAGGTTCCGGACCTCCTATCCCAACTGAATAAAGACAGCGCAGATATCGCATCACTGAACTGATGCATATTTTCTGAAAGGCGAATTGAGGTGAAGCAGCATCTCAGAACGGTCCCTTGTGGCTGGATACTGCTATTGTGCCCGGATCTTCAAAACATCAGAAAGCCAGTTCCATTGCGAAGAACCAGCAACCAGCATTGGTGCGGAAAATTTATGCCTATCTCAAAATGAGCCAACCCAATTTAAATCGATCCTACTCTAGCAATTCCTCACCCGCCGCTTGCATCCCGCTTGCTTACCGACGTTGAGTTTAGCGAGGGGAATGAGACAGCAAAAAGCCCCTAACCTATTGGGTCAGGGGCTCATTATTTGATTGCGGGGGTAAGATTTGAACCTACGACCTTCAGGTTATGAGTTTGAAGTCCGCTTGTTCTCTCAGGATGCAGGGAGATGGATGGAGATACTTTCTTATTGATATTATTATATTTTCTGTTGACTCGATGATTGATCATGTCACACCATGATGGCCCAAGATACAGATATCTTGCTTACCTATTGCTTACCCAATGGAGGGAGTGATGTCAAAGCTCGCCAAGGCCACAATCGATAAGACACGTGAAGCGGCCCGCATACAAGGTCAGGAGATCGTTGCATGGGACACCACGATGCCAGGCTTTGGCATTCGGGTTAAACCGTCGGGCACAGTGAGTTTCATGATCCAGTACCGCAATGAATACAACAAATCACGCCGCCATACGATTGGCCGCTTTGGCATTATGACACTGGAGGAAGCCAGGACCGAAGCCCGAAACCTTCTCAGCGCATCAAGCCGGGGTAGAGACCCTCGAGCAGATCGCCTGCGTAAGCGAAACGAGAACTCAGTCGCAGATCTGGCAGCCCGGTACATGCAAGAGCACTGTGAGGGACGCTGCAAGCCGTCGACCATCGAAGCGCACAACTGGCTGCTGAATAAGTTTATATTGCCAAGAATAGGACGGTTTCTACTCTCCGAACTGACCAGTGCTGATATTGCTCACCTACACCAATCCTTAATTGGTACGCCCTACAACGCAAACCGGGTCCTTGGACTTCTGAAGGCCATGATGGGACATGCCGAGTTGTGGGGCTTGTTGGAAAAGGGTGGCAATCCAGCAGTATCCGTCCGCCCATTCAGAGAAAAGAAGCGCCAGCGGTTCCTCTCCCGAGAAGAGCTTGCCAGACTGGCGAAAGCAATTGATGACAGCGAGAATGAACGTCTTATCTCACCGCATGTTGCAGGGGCGATCCGCCTGTTAATCGTTACCGGCGCACGGTCCGGTGAAATCATTAACATGTGCTGGAGTGATATCGATTGGGATCGACGTTTGCTTATCCTGCGCGAACACAAAACAGATGTCAGCGGCATAAAGGCACTTCCTCTTAATGCGATTGCGCTCGACATTCTAAAGGAGATACCCCGTGACCCAGAGAACCCCTACGTGATCACTGGGCTCAGAAAAAATGCACCCCTGGTCAATTTGCAAAAGCCATGGCGCAGGATTCGGAAAAGAGCTGGCTTGGACGATGTTCGTATACATGACCTGCGACATTCTTTTGCAAGCTTCGGCGTAACAACTGGAGCATCGCTTCCTGTTATTGGCGGATTGCTGGGCCATCGGTCTATGTCGGCCACGTCTACATATGCCCATCTATCTCAAGATCCGCTTAGGGATGCATCTGACAAGGTGGGGGTATTGGTCGGAGACATTATGCGTCCCAAAGCGGTGCTTTGATGATCAGGCAGTTGAAGGCAACCGCACAGCGATGACGCGGTAAAATCCTGTAATCTGTGGTAGTTTACAGGTTGGCTGAAGGCACGATTGTATGTCGAAGGGCCAAAAGCAGCTTCAACTCTCAGACATCCACCAGATTTTCGGATCAAACCTTAACCAAAAGCAGGAGATGTTCCATGGACGGTAATGACGATCAGACTAAGGACGAGAAGCCAGAGGAAACAAACCCTTTCAAAAACATCGTGGCTTTAGGACATTACCGCGGTACTGGCGGCCAATTTACCGGTGGCTTCATGTTGACCAAGAAAGACGGCGAAACAGAAATGGTTACAACAGAGTCCTTTGTAAGCAAGACGCTACCCGCCGATTGAATCTCAAAATTGGGTAAGCAAAGGTAAGCACTCGAGCTCATACGCAGTGCAACTCAATGTAACTCAACCAATCAACCGGGTGCAGGGCGATGCCATCTCAAAATATCTCTATCCATCTCCCTGCATCCTGAGAGAACAAGCGGACTTAAAACTCAATTTACAAGAACTTCCCTCGTTTAGATTTTGGGAGTTTTCACTATACTTTAGAAATTATTTTCTTCATAATTCTTTTGGCTAAAATGAAGGAACTCCTAAATGGGATTAAAGATAAGTTATCCAGACAACATCAAATATTTTACAGAATGTCACAAGTCTTTCATTTGCTGTTTAATTCTTATCACCATAGCTGTTGTGCATAGCATAGTATTTATAGCTCTTAACGAGGTTCTTTTAAATGGTACGATAGAAATTTTTATTTATTGCATCTGTGTAGTTTTTTTTTGATTATTTCATATCAATTTGCTCTTCTCGGAGTAAAGGCCCATAAAATTATAAAAAAACATGAGTATTCATTTTCAGATTTCATTTTGGACTGTGATGCCAATGGATTGATAATTTTAGATACAAAAAAGTCAAAAATATTCATGATTTTTGTTCATCGGGGGAACCCGATATGTTTGAAAAGAAGTGATTATTTATATGTAGATCGAGAAACTGTTAACCATTACTTTCGAAAAAAGACATATATTTATAATATCCACTACTTAGATAATGGTGTGAAAACAATTTGGCAATTTCCATGTCATAGCAGTTGGCGGGAAAAGAAGTTTTCACAGCTATTGAGCAAAACGAAAGAGAGAATTTACCCGTACGGAGCGAAAACCTCTGCCTGTACAGAATTGCAAAAAAGAATTGCAGGACGTGAACCTAGCATCTTAGAAAAACCAGGTAAGGGAAAGCATATAACACCCGAAACTCTTCGACCGCTGGAAAAAGCAATTATTGAAAGTATAAAAGAAATGAATGAAGCATATTTAGATATGCCCACGGTTCAGGATGTCGCTTGGTGTATTATACCATATTGTGAGAAAATTGAAGAAAGGCGATTTGCTAAGAGACTATCCGAATCTTTGTCAAATAAAGTTTACATTCAATTCGGAATAATACTAAGAAATGAGCTGGTTCGGCATAATGTTAGTGCTTAAGTCATTCATTCTGAATAGGTTCAGGACTCATTACTACCTCCATATGACGGTACCGACAAGAGCAATAGAGACGAAGAAGTTCTTGATGTTGCAGAGAAAACGGGTTGCGATGCGTCGCCAAACTTTGAGACAGCTGTAATGAGTTTGGTCCGCAAAATCTTTATCAATCTTTAAAAAGGCATATCATCAACCAGAGCAGATTTGAAATCTTCTCTACCTTGCCGACTTGGGCGTTCGAGTCTCCTTGAGCTCACCAAGCTAAGTACCATGTAAAGCCATTTCGCTGCCTTGGTTTGGACGAGAGCGACATTTCCGTGCGGCATATGTAGACTTTGGCTTTCTACGCTGAATGACGTTAGGTTCATCACAGTTGCAGCACCATCCGCATTCCGCGAACTGCTGTTAAATCCGGGCACAATCCATACGCTCTCAGGAAACTGGTTCAGTGTTGTCTGCAATCAAGCGTCTTGATTTTCTCCACATTTAGCGTGCACCATGTGCATAAATTCAACATAGAGTATACGACAAACAGCCATGGCAAGGAAAAACAACATCAATATGGTCGGCGCGCAACGCGATGGCCATGAGTACCATACGGCTTGGGTGGCACGCAAAAGTCTTCAGCTGCTTTGGCCGGACGAACCGCTGCATGCAATTGCGGTTGAAGGTCTATCAGAAGAGGACGAAGAGGTCGTAGAGTCGGGTACCGTCGAAATTGCCGATGTCACTCTTTACTTCGGTAGGGCAGCAACTATCGAATATGCGTCAAAAATTAGGGTCTGCCAGCTGAAATATTCAGTTGCTCGTGAGAATACCGCTTTCACGGCGAGCGACGCCGCAAAAACACTTAAAAAATTTGCTAGTAGCTATGTTGAAATTCGGAACAAATTTGGGGTTGCAACTGCACGAGAGAAGTTCAGTTTTGAGCTAATCACAAACAGACCCATACACCCCGACTTTTCAAAATCCATAAATTCAATTGTGTCAGGCTCACCTGCATCTGGCACGGTTGCTAAACAATCCGATCAAGTTGCGATCTCGACAGGCCTAAAAGGAAATTTACTTCAAGAGTTTGCCCGGTTGATAAGCCTAGTTGGGAAAACTGGCGATCTTCAAAATATCCAAAGCAATCTGCTTGGTAGAATTATCGACTGGTCACCGTCACTTTCGCCATACGCCAACGCCCGGTTCGGCGATTTAACCGCACTCATTCGAAAGAAGGCCGGAGCACAACCAGGGCCGAGCGGCAAATTGATATTTCAAACGGATGTTTTAGGGGCGCTTGGCGTATCCGAAATTCGCGACCTCCTTCCATGCCCAGAGGCGTTGCCTCCAGTAAAGCAAATTTTAAACCGGGTTCAGCTTCCTGACGCCTTGGAGCAGTTGAGGAACCTGACCGGTACACTCCTCATTCATGCCGAGGGAGGCGAAGGCAAAACGGTTTTTATGGAGACGCTGGCCGCTAGTCTGGAATCGAATCAAGAGTATGTCTTTTTCGATTGCTTTGGAGGCGGCGCGTATCGTTCTAGGGAAGACGCTCGGCATCTTCCCCAAAACGGACTTCTGCATATTGCGAACACGTTAGCGTTTAAAGGTCTTTGCGATCCAATATTGCCCGGCGGCCATGACCTCCCACTTTTGTTGAGGACTTTCCGTCGTAGATTAGAACAAGCGATAGAGGCTCTTCGGCGCGTCAAACCTGAGGCCGAAGTTATTTTGTTTCTTGATGCCATCGATAACTCTCAGGACATCGCGACGGAACGAAGAGAGCAGGCCTTTCCGTCCATTTTGATAGATGCTTTGGATGTTAACCCCATCGCAGGCTGCAAAATTGTCGCTTCTAGCAGAACACATCGAATTCCTGCTGTCGAAGCATCAATGGAGAAACTACCACTAGCCCCGTTTTCAGTTGCTGAAACCGAACGGTTTTTGTCTAGCAGGCTAGAAGATGTCACATCCGCAGAAGTGCGAGTAGCGCAATCACGGTCCCTCGGAAACGCTCGCGTACTGGAACATTTCTGTAATGGGGACAGGAGCGAACTGATTGCATCTAAGGCCAACCTATCGATCGAATTAGATGATTTGATCGGCCAAAGAATTGAAAATGCACTACGGGACGCGGGCATTAAAGGCGCATCACAAAACGATGTGAACGCCTTTGTTACAGGTCTCGCAATTCTGCCTCCCCCAGTGCCGGAGCGTGAATATGCATCCGCACTCGGAGTTTCGGTACAGCAAATACGAAGCTTTGCGTCGGATTTATGGCCTTTGCTTGATCGCAATGAACATGGGCTCGTATTCAGAGATGAACCTACGGAAACTTTCGTGAGGGCAAAGTATGCCTCCAAGCCCGAGTTGTTGCAGGCAGTAGCAAAAAACCTCAATGCAGTGCAGGAAACCTCCTTTTATGCAGCCCGATCTCTTCCAGGGCTACTTCATGCTATTGGGGATGGTGACGCCTTATTTGAACTGGCATTCGACCCTCGACTTCCGAACATAATTAAAAGTGCGGTTGGTAAACGTACGGTGCGAAAATCCCGCCTTATTTCGGCTGTCCGTTATTTTTCTAATGGCCAGGACACAGGTAAACTTGTCCGCCTTTTGGTTGAACTGGCGTCAGTCGCCGCAGTAGAGCAAAAGGGGTCAGACTTTGTTTTCGAAAATCCAGACTTAGCTGTAGTGGCAAAGGACGAGAATGCCTTAAGGCGAATATTTGAGACCCAGAAGGGATGGCCAGGTGCACGTCACGCACGCCTGGCTATAGCCAATGGCCTGAACGGTTTTGACGATGAAAGCATCCGGCACGCAATTTCAGCGGAAAACTGGATAGATCACTATCGGAGAACCGATAAAGAAGATCAGTATCATGCGCCTCGGCCAGACAAGATAGATATTGCATCAATTCCATTTGTGCTCATTAGAGATGGTAGACCTGAGGTTGCCGCTACGTCGATCCAGGGATGGCATGCTTGGTATTCATATAGCCTAGCGGAAACAATTTTACGGTTGGCCCGGCTAGCCGTGCAGTTAGGCACAATTAAGCCATCTTACATTACCCGATTTTGCAAAGCCTCTAATGATATTGGGGTAATTTCGGGGTCTCTTGCATATCAAAACCTTCCGCGTCCGCTTCGGAAAGAGCTCTTGGGAAAGCTTGCAAAGAGGTGCAAACGCGAAACGAATTTACATTATCCACACCACTTACATCGCCGAGATATCCCTGACTTTAGAAAAGGGTTCCTTAAGGCTTCGGCACTCGCCTATTTCGCTGGTATGAACAGCGAAGCGAAGTCGATTTTACTTCGAGCAAAAGCCGGCCGCCCCGGCATATGGTCAATGAGAGATCACCTTGGTGTTCGTGATGCATTTCCGTTCATTGTCCGTACTATTCTGAATTCATTGATAAACGGGAAGCCGTTGCATGAACGCGATCTATTGCCATCAGAACTCGCTCCAAAATTGTCGAGAGTACCGAAGACAATAAATGGTCCCCAGTTCAAAAATGTTGCACTGGAAGCACTAAAGAGATCCCGGTCTTTGGCGTCTACGAGTGACGATCGAACTTCTCGAAAAGCGGCATATAGATCGCGCCAAGAGGAAGAATCTTTCATCCAAAACGTGCTTGACCCAACGCTGACCCTGACCCGTAACGTATCGGACATCTTCAAAAGTCGGGGAAGGAAAGCCGATCAAGCTTTTGCCGAATTCACGAAAAATTGGGCCGAGTTCGTTCGTAGTTCAAAGTGGTATGGCGGAAACAGGCACGAATACTACCTGTGTGATCTCGGCTTTGAATTAGGTAGTTTCATACTTTGGACCCATCCGAGCCTCTCGGAAGCGTCCGTGAAAACGTTTCTAGATTCGAGTTTGGAGCTGCTGCCATTTGTATATCGGTTGCTTGATTTGCTTCATATTTGCGCCGCTCGATCTGACTCACACGAGTTGGCTGGTAAGTTAGCTGCGCAGATTCGCGAGCTTATCGAGAAAGAAGATGATGTCGCGACACGCGGAGAGCAATTTTCTGAACTTGCGCGCGCAATTCTCCCTGCCAGTTTGAACGACGCAGCTGTTTATTTCGCAAATGGCCTTGACCAGATGGATGCGATTGGGTCTGGCGACTATGCTTTCGTAAATCAGCTGCTGCTGTTTGTATCGGAGATGCAGGGCGATGAACTTGACCCTCATGATTTTCATACGCTTACAAACATCTGCGAACTGAATATCCCAGAGGAAAGTGAGAAGTTCTTTTGGGGCGCATTTGCTCGGGCCATGTCGAAAGCGTCAGGCGCGCGCGGTCTAGCTAAGATTTGCCGATGGGACGATAGGCAAAAAGCAGACTTGGGCGATGCCTTGATGCCATATCTCACGGCGCTGCTCGAACACAGAAAAATCGATCCTGACCTTGCGTTGGCGCTCAATTACCTCGCAGAGCCGCCCGAGTATTATGAACTGGGAACTAAAGAGTTTTCCAAGGCGCTTTTAGCAGACTCTCCGCCAAACCCTACGCAGCTAGCAACTGACCTGATTGAGCGGTTTGAGCGAGAGAACCCTAATCTAGCTTATTCTCATCTTTGGTCAGAAATCGGTGACTTTGCTGAGCAGTATCTGGGGCCAAAAGCAGCCGCCACAAAGAGGGTGCGCGAGATACAACAATGGCAAAGACGCCCCGACAACTCGGTACGTTCATCCGAACATGTTGACTTGGAGCAATCTGTTAAAGCAGCCAAAAAGAAAGAAGAAAAAGTTGATGAGTTGACCAGACTTGCGAGTGCCACTGACCCTAGTGATGGGAACGCACTGGCCCTAGCGCTTGGGCAGATTGGGACAATGAGAGACGTTTGGGATATTCGCGGAAAATTTCTAGATGACGTTCGCAAAAAGGTGCCATTTGGCGGTCGAGCGGATTACCTACGAGCGATCTCTGTATCAGAGGGGTGGAATCATATCTGGAAGCTTGAGGAGCTCAAAACCTGCGTATCTGCATGGTCGAGCTCGTCTGCTAGTGTCTCTGTATCTATGAAAGAACTTGCTCGGCCTATCATCCGGCAACACGCGTTTGATATCATTTATCATGATACCCTGTCTGGATCGTTCATTAGAGAACTATCGACTCTCGCTGAAGTTAGCACGTTCGATCTTGCGATGGAGCTCGTTGACGTTTTTGCCCAGCCAGATGCGTATGTATCTGGTGCAGTCTGGATGGACCTCGCAACGCATCTTTGCTCCTACGCGCCTGCGGGCACGGGGCAAGTCGCCTTAAGGCGACTTCTTGAGAGTGAGGCTGCGAAACTCGCCAATAGTGTAATCGACGGTGAATGCGAGGCAGAAAGTTATCCTAGCGGTGACCAGGATGAAATCGCAGCTGGGCTAGTCTGGCGAATGTTGGGAGCACCAGACGCCGAGAAACGATGGCGTGCTGCACACTGTGTACTGCATCTCGCTCGATATGAGTGCTGGACGGCAATTGACAAGCTTGTTGCAACGCTGTCCTCAGAGAAAGCCGGCCCGTTTCAAGCGAAAGAGCTAAAGTTCTATTACCTCCATGCCCGCCTTTGGCTTTTAATCTCGCTATCCAGATTGGTGAAAGACCACCCAAAAGAAATTGCTCGGTATTGCGATACTTTGTTGGCCGTCCTAGGTGACACACATTTACCTCATGTCCTTACACGGCATTTTGCGTCTCGAATTGTCTTGGCTTGTGACGAAGCAGGGCATCTAGAGCTGTCTTCCACAGAGCGGGAATTAATCACGAACGTCAATCGGTCGCCTTTCCCAGTGAAACCGCACCGTGATGACTATCGATGGGATAGCTATCGCGGGAGGCCAGATACAGCCCCCAAGCCAGCATTTGAGTTTCATCCAGAGTACGACTTCACAAAAATGGAGATCGATGGCCTCGGACGAGTGTTCGACATGGACTGTTGGAGAGTTTGCGACCTTTTATCTGAGACTGTAGAGCAGCTGGATAGCGCACATACGCATATGTACGCTTCGGGCGGGAGGGATCGTTCATTTAGGCAGGATGTCCGAGGAATTTCTCGTCGACATCATGGCTACGGAAAGTATCTCGGATGGAGTGGTCTTTGTATCGTGGCAGGGAAGCTACTTGCGACCTATCCTGTATGCAATGATACTTGGGAGTCTCTCGATCGTTGGCACGAATGGTTAAACTACGAGTTGCTGGCACGGAACGATGGCTATTGGTTGTCCGACGGCATGGATCAAACTCCTTTGGATACTCTAGTTCCTCTCTTGGAAACTGCAGAGACAGACAAGAAAGTTTCGAGTGACCCAACGAAGCTTCTATCCCTCCTTGGGCTTACCGAAGGATTGCTTAATAAACTTGTGGTGTATGGTCACTGGCACTCAACCGATAATGTCTCGATACGGATATCGTCAGCACTAGTCGAGCCATCAAAAGCAAGTAAAAGAGCAAGCGAACTGGTCAAAGAAAACCCGATGACGGTTGGTCTGCCGATAGCTCCCCATGATGATCTAAGCGAACATTTTTTCGGTGACTTTGGTAAAAATTATCATATTTGGCTGGTGTCGCCTGAGAACGACGACCGGTTGGACTCCGAAGATCCATTCGCTGTAAACGCGGCAAATACTAGAGCACGTCCTAGTAGAGAACTAATTGAAGCTGATGCTTTGGTGTCCCGAGATCCATTTGGGCGGGTATGGGACAGCCGGGACTTAACGGCTGTTTTTGAGGCAGAGGTTTGGGGTGCGGAAAATCGGTATCACGACGGTGGGCCATACCCTGGTGAGCGTCTTTGGTGTAGTCGTGACTATCTCTTTCAATTGCTCAAGAGGCTAGGGCGCTCGCTTGTGATTGTGATCCGGCTACGGCGTTACGAGAAAGAGTATGATTCAAGCGGTGTTTATCATCATACTGTTGGCGTGATGACGATTACCGAAGACCAAGATGTAACTTTCCAACTAGGTGCGATTAACCAAATGTATCAACCTAAATATTAATGGTGATGGCTGCTGCCCCCCTGCCACACATAACGAGAAGGCTAAGACATCCGCTTCTAGTTCCTGTTGGTACTAGTTTGGTGTACGTGGGGGAATAGCCGACGCCCAAAAATTATCGATCAAATGACATTGAAATCGGCATCCGTGACGATGGCGGAAAATTATAAAATCTGTTCGAACAGCTTCCAAAAACCGATGGTCTTGGCAATAGCCCTGCGACGAGGGCCGGATTTTGCGGAGGTGAGGAACATCAGAAATCCTACTACAAACTCTAGGAACAGTCCTTTGTTTGTTCGCGAAGAAACTGCAACTCGGCCGTTTCAACTGGCGGTTGGCATCCGATAGGTCAGTGGTGCTCACGTCCGCACAGGTCAGTTATCTGCTGGAAGGTATCGATTGATAGATGCCGCAGAAAACTTGGCGGTCAATGTCAGCGGGATGAGTGAAAGCACTGGCCTGGCGAAATCGAATGTAATTCCATCCTATCATGAGCACCGCATGCAAACAGTTTCCCGATGACCTTGCCAGTGCGCTTACCCTGCTGGCGCCGAAGCGATGCAACAGCGCTGCGACGCAGACCGGTCATCCGCGTGTTGAACCGTTTTCAGTGCACAAAGCTCTTATTCTGCATTGCTAACGAAAAGCACAAGTCAGAAATACATTTCTTCTCAATGGGTTATATGGTGCAACAATTTGCAACTTTGTGCATGCCCAGAACTGCAAGCGTGAGGCGTAGGATACACGGTGTTGACCAACCACATCGGAGTATATCCACATGACACAAGACTCTGAAGAATGCCGTTTGCTTCTTAAACCAATTGAAGCAGCGCATATTTTAAATGTATCTCCAGCAACTCTCGCAGCTTGGCGTGTTCGACGATCGGATGGCCCGCCGTTCTATCGAGTGGGAGGTCGAGCCATTCGATATCCTTTTGAGGATTTAAAGGAATGGCTCGAAAAGCAAAGACGTACATCCACAGCGGGCTAGAGCCATGGCCCGCAATCCAACAAGTTTTCGGCTGTGCTCGGACGCACTAGCTGCGCTGGAATTGCTTTGTATTGAGCTAGGCTGCTCCCGCACAGAAGTTATAGAATGGATGCTTTTGGGCCAAAGCAGCTCAAAGCAACGTCGCTCATCTGAGAAATCGAAGACACGGCATAATGCGAGGCACCATTCAATAGCCGATACTATTGTCCTTACTCGGGCGGCCCACTCTCTGATCGTATCTGGCAAAGCCAACGAGGAGAACAGCGGGCTTGCCCGAACCCTGCTGATCCACGCGGCCACACTTATCAAACGTCATATCCGTGCACGAACGGGCGGTGGGTCAATCGCTTCCGTGCTGGACCCCCATCTGCTGCCACCACCGAACACCCCTCACCCGCGCCTTGTCGCGACCATCATAGAAAGGATCAACAATCATGATCACCCGTGAAACACGCGGGCGGACCGCCGCCAATGTACTGCGCTATGTGCTCCGCACAGGAGCCCATGACGATCAGGACGATACCAAAGTAACGGACATCTATCTGCTGAACAGTGGATTATCGGTACTAGGGCCCATGAAAGCCTCTGAGGCCATGCAGATCGTATTGGAAATATCGAAGACTCGCGACGACCTGAAGCACACAGTCCTGCACCTCACCTTCTCTCCCTCCCGAGCGGAGGAAGGCCGGTATCTGGAAGATACCAAAGATACCCTGATTCAGTCGTTCTTCGCTGCGACGGATGCGCTTGGCGTACAGGATAGAGTGACCCTTCTGGCCTTTCATCAACCAAACATTCCGGCTGCTGCAAGTACCCCATCGGTGCATCTCCATGCAGTTATCGCCCTTCCCTCTCCTGAAACAGGGCGAAGCGTTTCCATGCACCGCATTCGGGAACGGCTTAACGAAGCCTGTCCGTTCGAGATGGAGATTGAAGTCGCCTCGGACAATGAGGTCAAAGAGGAAGAGGTCAAGCGTGAGGCGCCTCCGCCGCCCGTTGTCCCCTTCGAACCCCCTCGCCCAGTCACACCACCCCGCAAAAAGCGTCGGCGCGTGCGCGACGATTTCGAGATGTGAGGTGAATGATGCCCTGGGCCAAACATGTAGTGCGATACGGTGTAAGTCCCTCTCACAAATCAGGGGACCTTATCGCAGCGGCAACCGCATCATTATGTACAGCGCGAGCCACAGCGAAAACCGCAGCAACTCGCACATCGATCTGCGCAGCGAATTCCGGGGCGCTGCCATGAAAGAGCCTTTCGATATCCGCTTGAAGCGAGCAGCGGAAGAGCTTGCCACCCAAAAGCGGGAACAAAGTCTGCGTCAGGGCGTGGGGCCGTTCGTACGGTTGAACCGCGATCTGCTCCTGACACTCCATGCGGAACTGGGCACCTGGTCCAATGTCGCGGAACTGCTTTCGGGCGAAGGCCTGCGATGGAAATCAGGTGGACCAGTGACTGGCAGCCAGTTGCGATCGCTCCTATCCCGGACCCGAACGCGTCCAAACAAAGCAACCAGCCAACCTAGCGCAGACAACCTTGTTACCGGACCGATACCGTCAAAACCCTTGATCCAGAACATGCGGTCAAGGCCCCGGGATAGTCCGCAACAAAAGCCGATACGTGGCCTCTCCGATCTCCTCGATACCTGACATATAAAGGAAGCTAAAATGACTAAGCACGACACATCCTCATCGAAAAGACTGTACCGGACCCTTACCTCACCACAGTGGGGTGAGAAGATTGATCCTAAATCCTGTTCTGTGATTGTATGCAACAGGACCGGGGGTCAGGGGAAGACCCTTATCACCCAGCTGATTGCCCTCGCCTTCGAACAGGCTGGGCTTTCCAAGTTTCTCGCCTCCGCAGATTCGTCAACCGCCGAGGCGGTGTCAAAACTTGGAAAGATCCATCGTGGCTCTGTCCTGGAACTCGGTATCGGCGCGGAATTCGATGCGGTACGGTCGGATTCGTCGAAAGTTGTTTCCCACTGGGACCAACTCGGCAGCATTCTGGCCTCAGGCAATGCACTTGTCGATATCGGTGCGAACCTGGTGGATACGGTCTGGAACTGGGCCCATGCCCGCAATGCCGGGGAAGTGCTCCGCAGCGCAAAGGCGCCACAGATTGTCCTTGTCGTCCCGGTCCGCGCGCAGGCGCAGGCTATCGAAGATGCACTTGCCGTCCTGGAGCGTTCCATCCGGGAGGATGCCTTCCTTCCGATTGCAGCCCGCATACTTGTCCTGAACGAAGCCAGCGGCGGTTTCGAGCGATATGGCAGCAGTGGTGATTTCGAGCGACTGAGCGCAATGAAGCACAATGCAGGTCTGAAGATCGTCCGCCTGCCACAGTGCCGCAGCGAGATATGGCCCTCTCTGGAACGCAATTACACACCCCTGCGCTCCATCATCCCAATGACCACTCAGGATGTGGCGCAGGAGTTTCATCTCGACATGTTCGCGGCCAGCGGCGCGCGGGCGGATCTGCTGCAATGGATCTCGCACGCCATCGAAAGTTTCCACATTGCTGGACTGGTTCCACATGAGCAGGGAGGTGACGATGAATAGTCAATTGCCCGTTCCGTTGGGTAGAGTAGCGGAAATAGCCAAACAAGAGTTGGCAATGCGTATCAGGGAAAAGTCACGACGTCTGCTAAGTCAACTTGTTGGGAGTTTCCTTCTAGGCGCTATCGTGCTCGGTGCGGTGATATGGAGGTTACAACCTCCTTCCGATCATCTCGACAATCTCCGTTCTATGAGCGGAAGTGAACGTCAGATTCTCGAGCGATTGCAGGCCATCGGGCTGGATCGCTTTGATCTGTCAGAACCGGAATTGGAAGCCCGGCAGGGTCTCTCCAACGAGGCCATGGCATTGACGATGAAGCTGGATCGGCCGGTCGGAGATACGCAATGGCGACACTACCTGCCGGAATGGACAGGCCTCAAGGGCGAGGCCCAGATCGGCAAGGATGGCGCCATCCAGATATTTGTTCGTCATATCGCCAACCTGCCTGAATCCAAGATTGGTCCGGTTCTTGTCCTGATCAACGACGCTGTTAACGCTGTCGGGAGGGCACCGACCCTGTTGCGCTGGCTGCTTTTACTGACACCGGAACAGCGAGCCGGCCTGGACAAAACGACAATCGAGTATCTGGGCACCCAGGAAGGTCGCGATCTGCTGCAAGCGATGGCGGCGCTGCAGCGGCCGGGGCTCGACCTTGTGCGTGCCGCGACCAGCGCCAATGCCCGAATCCTGACGAACCTTCTGGCGGTCGGTCCAGAGCGTCTGGATAGCTTTTATCGGATAGAACTGGCCTATAGGGGCACATACAAAAATCAGGGCTCCGCCCCGTTCCCCTGCGTCAGCAGTGTCCGAAGTGTCCAGACGAAGAGTGGTAATAGTCTGTCAATTTGTGAGATTATCCTGCATTGAGGATTAACCGCATATCATTTGAGAATCGATAATACCGCGGAAGATTTTGCTGGCAGAACAGATTACCAAGTTTGCTAGCATTGATATTCAGGATCGGCGGCGGTGTGTACGAAACTCCCATCATCCCAGTCAATATTCTGCTTGACTGCCGAGCATGATCAAAAATATGGGCGGGAATTCGAGGGTATGACAATGCTGAAAAGAATCGATCATGTTTGCTATCTCTGTTTTATCTTCATTCGCCTTCGGGTCATTGCAATGATTTAGAAACCCTGTCCTATGCAATTACATTAATTTGTTCCGCAGGCACTTACTTCAGACAGATCATATCGAGATGAGCATCGGCTGACGCGACCTACTTCCAGTTAAAGAAACGGCCTATCTTTCACACTTCGTACATTCGGAGTTTCTAATCAGCCAAATTCATCGAACGGCAGAGATATGTGTAGGTTCAGAAGCCATCAAAAGCGTAAATGCTCCTTCCCACGATAACCTGCTTACTTATCCGAGAAAATCGTATTCGGATCTCTGGATGGCCCCAAATCAAGACGTCTGGCGAAGTCTGGGGTTCCATCGAATTTGGGGAATAAGTCGCCGACTATGGGATCATGACCGGGCACAACAAGGCTCGGTGATGAAGCCAGGGACTGAATCCTATCAAATCCGGCAAGCATCTGCCCAAGGTCCACAACAAGGGGAAACAGCCTTTTTTGCAAAAAATTCTCGTAGTAATGCGCGGCGTCCGAGGCTAAACAAAGCCATCCAGATTGAGTCTTCACTCTGACGACTTGCAATCCCCGCGTATGCCCTCCCACGAGATGCACGGTCACGCCGGGCGCGATTTGTCCCTCTCCATTGTGGAAAATCACGCGCCCGGAATAGACCTGCTTTACAACATCACAAATATCGTCCGCGGCATAAGCAAGATTGAGCGGTGCATGAGCCATACATGGACCGCAGGCATAGGCCATTTCTGATTCCTGCAAGTGAAAGACAGCATTCGGGAAACGCGCCAAGCCACCCGCGTGATCATAATGGAGATGCGTAATAATCACTTCGTTGATCGCGTTTGGGGAAATGCCAAGTTCAGAAACGGCAGTGGCAGCATCACGTTGTATCGGGCGATTCCGACGAGTGGCTTCGCGCAGGTCAAATCCGGTATCAACCAGAATTATCCGCTCTCCCGATTTCAGGACCCAAACAAAATAGTCCATGTCATGCGGCGAATCGTGATCATCTTCAAAAAGAAAACTTTCTACGCGGGTCCGATCCCGGCGTTCCGCATATTTCAGAGCGGTGACTTCCCATACCTGATCCATTTGACTAAACTCCGCTTCCTCCCCGTCACTCTAAAAGACGAGACTTTGATAACGCTCCAAACAGGCGCGCGCCGTCCGTATAATTTCTCGCTTATAGCGCTCTGCTTCTTCCGTTTCCCGTGCCACCATATGGGTCAGCATTGTGTGATGCATCACACAGCCCTCTTCCGCCCGACCGGGCAACAAGGTCACGCGTTGGGCTATGACACGGGCTTTGTCCAGAACAAGATCAAGAAAATGCGAGATATGTGCGCTATCTGCCCACAGCAATGTGCGGTCGCGCAGTTCATCCAGTGCATCCAGGTAAATTTCAATTTCACCCCCTTTGATCTTTTCAATCATCGACGGCCCGAATGTTTCAATTATATCGTCCCAGGTGCCATCCGGCGCATTCTGTGTGGCAAGTCGAACAGCCAGTCCCTCCAGAACCTCCCGCACATCAAATATCTCAAAAATCTCTTTTGCTTTGAGCTGAGCAACCACAGCGCCACGGTTAGGAATTCTTTCTACCAAGCCGCGTTGTTCCAGCATTCCCAAAACTTCACGAACTCGCGCTCTTGAAATTTCAAACTCAGAAGAGATCAGGACTTCCTGAATACGTTGATTGGGCTTCAGATCATGGCGGGATATGCGAGCTCGGAGAATATCCATCACCTGCTCAGCGGTCGCCCCATCTCGACGCTTCCTATCCGATTTATCACTGAATGCGGGTGGCTCATCAAGAACTCCATCGACCGAGAATTTCATACTCCGACTTCCTTTCTAAAGATCTACCTTCCCTACCGAGATAGACCCACGACAGCCGTCGTTAAAGGCTCTATTCATTTCTTTATAGATTATAAACAATATTGTTGGCAATCTTGTTTATAATCTACTATGGTCCGGAAATGAAGAGTTGAACGAACCAAATCGATGAATCTGAAATAGAGAAAGACCCCAACATGACTGAAATGACAGGTGGACAGGCTGCCGTTGCCGCACTTCAGAATGAGAAGGTTTCACATGTATTCGGGCTGATCGGTTCCGCGACCATGGAGATGTTTGACGCGCTGTACGATGCGCACGACATTCAGATGATCGGAGTTCGGGATGAGCGTACTGGAACACATATGGCTGACGGCTACGCCCGCGCCTCCGGCAAGCCAGGCATCATCCTTGCGGGACAGAACGGACCAGGTGCGACCAACCTTGTCACCGGTCTAGCCCAGGCGAAAGCCGCCTATTCCCCAGTGATTTCTATCGCCGGCGCGATTTCCTCCGGGCATCTCTATCGCGATGCATTCCAAGAAGTGGATCAACAGTCCCTCTTTACACCAATCACAAAAAAAACTTGGAGCGTGCCCTCCACAAACCGGGTTCAGGAGATCCTGCGCGAAGCCTTTCGTGTTGCTCTCAGCCCTCGCATGGGGCCGGTCCATATCAATCTACCGCGGGACGTTCTATCCGGGCAGGCGACATTCGACCCCCAACCGACACCGGTAAGCTATCGCGTACAAACTGCTCCGGCAGCGCCCGTAGAAAGTATAGAGAACGCAGCAAGACTGTTGGCGAACGCCAAACACCCCGTCATCGTCACCGGGGGAGGCATAAAATATAATGGCAGATATGAATCCGTCCTAAAGTTGGCGGAACGCCTGCAATGCCCAGTCGCGACGTCGCCTGGCCATGGTGATGCGATCCCATTTGGACACCCACTAAACGCAGGACAGATGGGCCCGCGCGGAAACCCTGTTGCCTCGCGTCTGGTAAAGGAAGCGGACGTGATATTGGCACTTGGGACACGCCTGGGATTCAACTCAACATTCTATACCTATGACAACATAAATCGTGACGCCGCGATCATTCATGTTGAAATAGAACCAACAGCAATTGGTCGCTATTTCCCAATTGAATTGGGAATCTGGGCGGATGCTGCCTCAGTAGCGGATCAGATTTCCACTCAGTTGGACGCAAACCAATGCATTGCCGCTGCCGAAACCTGGTTGACTCAGTTTAAGGAAGAGCGTGCTGATCATCTGGCCCGTCGGGACGCATCGGCCGTAATGAGTGAACCCATTCAGCCATCGGGAGTCTTCAAAGTTCTACGCGACGTGCTGCCAAAGAACGCCGCCGTCACTATGGATGCCGGTACTCTCTGTCTACAAGCAACAGATGCATTGAACTACTGGCAGAGCCCATCTCTCTTCACGCCTCTCGACTTTGGTCTTGTAGGATTCTCATTCGCCTGCGGGTTGGGCGTTAAACTGGCCAATCCAGATCGACCCGTCGTCAGTCTGATGGGGGATGGCGGTTTCGGCATGACGCTGAGTGAACTCAGCACCGCCGTGCAGCACAACATTCAAACTGTCGTCATTGTTCTGAACAATGGATGCTGGGGAGCAGAAAAAGCCTATCAGCGGGACTTCTTTTCGGAACGCTATATCGGCGCCGATATTCACAGCCCGCCCTTTGACAAGGTCGCGGAACTGTATGGGGCGGCGGGTTTCCGTGTGGATCGGATCGATGCCCTGGGTGAAGCTGTGCAAGCCGCCCTGAACTGCGGAAAGCCAGCCGTGATCGATGTGCAGGTTGACCCGAAGGCCTTGTACAGTTTCCGACGTGATTCTTTCACACACCGCGCCCAAAAGAAGTTCTGAGGCGATGATGACGGATAGCTATGACTATATTATAGTCGGCGCCGGGTCCGCTGGCGCGGCCTTGGCTGGACGACTGACCGAAGACGGAAAGTACAGTGTTCTGCTGCTTGAAGCAGGCGGAAAAGATCGGAATCCCTGGATCCACATCCCACTAGGCGTGGGCAAATTATTAACGAATGCTAACTATGTCTGGCCCTATGAATCTGAGCCACAGGAGCATTTGGCCGGTCAGCGGATTTATTCGCCACGCGGAAAAGTACTAGGGGGGTCCAGCGCCGTAAACGGCATGGCCTATCTTTGGGGGGACCCAGACGAATATGACTCCTGGGCTCAGGATGGTGTCACCGGATGGCGTTACGAAGATGTTGCCCCATACTTTAAACGGATGGAATCGAACCCAGCCGCAGTCGATCCAAAACGTGGGAAAACAGGGCCGGTTCGGATCACTGATCTGAAAGAACGCGCCCCTGATACTTTATCTAACGCGTTCATCGCGGGGTGCAAAGAAGTCGGAATTCAAGAAACACCTGACTATAACGCCATCAGTTATGAAGGGGTGCGGTATCTTGAGCAAACAGCCTCCAACGGTCGTCGCTGGTCAACAGCCACTGCCTATTTGCGTGATGCGAGCAAGCGATCTAATTTAAAAATTGAAACAAACGCATACTCGACCGCCATCCTGTTTGACGGTCGCCGGGCATCCGGTGTCGCCTATCAGCAGAATGGCGCAAAACGAATGGCCCATGCCCGCAGTGAAGTCCTCGTTTCTGCTGGCGCAATTATGTCCCCGCATCTGCTTGAATGTTCCGGCATTGGTGATGCGCAACGACTTAAAAATCTAGGTATCTCCGTTGTTGTGGATAATCCTAACGTCGGGGAGAATATGAGTGACCACTTGCAGGTTCGAAGGACATATCAGACCGACGCGGCGCATACAATCAACGATATCGTCTGTCACTTCCATATCAGGATGTTCGAGGCGATGCGGTATTTTCTGACACGAAAAGGTCTGTTCGCCGGTACATCTTCGACGGCGCATGCAATCACCCGGGCCAGCACCGACGCCCAACGACCAGATGCGATGATCCGATTGTACCAGATCAGCGGCAAGGACAGGTACTCGCGAAGCAAGCTGGGCGGCATCGATTCCTTTTCCGGCTTTTCCGTTGGTGGGTTCAAACTGCTCCCTAAATCCCGTGGAAGCGTCCATATCCAGTCACCGGATCCGACAATTCTGCCCTGCATTGCCCCAAATTACTTCACTGAACCGGAAGATGCCGCTGCAGCTGTTGATATCCTGAAACTCATAGGCAAGGTTTCGCGCCAGCCGTCCTTCAGCAAAGTTATTGTTCAGGAGCATCTGCCGGGGCTTGAGTACGAAACGGACGACGCATTGCTGGATTATGCAAAACGCACGGGCCAGACCGCATGGCACACTGTCGGCACATGCCGGATTGGTTCTGTGGCTAATGCGGTAGTCGACTCTGAATTGCGGGTTCATGGCACAGAAGGACTGCGTGTCATCGATGCGTCCGTGTTTCCAACAATCCCATCATCCAACACTAACGCGCCGGCCATAATGGTTGGTGAACGTGGCGCTGACTTGGTGTTGGAAGTCGCACGAAAGCGATAAAGGAGCCACAGAATGGCCAACTCATGTTATCCGAACACGGAAGACCATATAACAAAGGGCGACTGGAATCCGCTCTGGGAGCAATTCCGGGAGTTCGATCCGGAATTCCTGGAAGCATATCTGGCGTTTCGGAGCGTACCGCAACGTAATGGGCCCTTAGCGCCCAAGATGAAAGAATTGATTTTAATTGCGATCAATGCGGCGACAACACATCTTTACGCGCCTGGGGTTCGCCGACATATCCAGAACGCCTTAAAGGCTGGTGCCACGCGCGAGGAGATACTTGAGACAATTCAATTGACCACAGTTATGGGAATACATTCTTGCAACATCGCCTTACCAATCCTGGCCGAGGAACTGAAGAAACTGGAAACGGATGCTGACGCGCCCACCTAGTAAGCGAGCAGGGATGGTACGATAATCCCAATCCCTGCGAGCATGAGCAGTACAAACGCCAGACGCCGCATTGCCTGATCACTCAGCGGCGGTGGAAGCTTCCCGCCCAACAGCGTAAAGGTCAATGTGACGGGCAATGCTAAGGCCGCCTGTAATAAGGCTTGCATCGGCATTGCATCCTCTAGAACAAGAAATCCGATGCGCTCCAACGACAAAATCAGAAAAACCATCAACAACGAATCTCGGATGATAGAGAGCCGCAAAGGCTGACGGTAAAACTGAAAGATCAGAGGTGGTCCATAGGCGGCAAATAGACCTCCAAGGATGCCCGAGGTGAAGCCAAGCATACCGAAGGTTACAAGGCTGGATTCCTTTGCAAGGGGTTTCGGGTTAAAAACCAGCATAAGGCTGCAGCCAACGATGGTCACCCCGAGCAGTATCCGTAATAGTTCCTGGCTGGCATCATTCATTTCATTGAGCAACAACAAACCTAGATAGATCGTTGGCGCCGAAGCAATGACTAAGGGGATAATGCGACTCCAACGGACCTGGCATCCACTCTGCCATAACGCCACGCTCGCATTCGATAGCGTGATAACGGTTACAACAATAGAAGCCAATTCAATCGACATAATCCCAAAAAGGGCGGAAAGGGCGATAACGATCAGCCCCAATGCAAAGCCCGTGACTGCCTGAATGTAGCACCCGAAAGCAACGACGCAGAGAAACAGAACCTGGTCCCAAATCGGCAGCATGATACGGCCTCCCAGCCAGTGTATCTCTGGCGAATTTTACCGGTCAATCATCCGATAAGAGTGATTATTCCAAACACAAGGACGGCCAGCATGACAGTCTCTAAAATGATAAGGGCAATTGCTGGACCGCCGATGCGGACTAGGCCCATCAGTGACGTTTTGATCCCCAATGCCGCGATTGCAACAATCAGGCACAACTTTGATGCATCAGCAAGCAAGGTCGCAACTTCCGCCGGTATCAGTCCCGCGCTGTTAAGACCGATCAACGCGAAGAACGCGAAAAGGAACAACGGCGGGCGGGCTTTCTTTTCCCCGCCACCTCTGCCCCGATTGAAGGCAAAGCCTAGTGCCAGGGCAACCGGCAACAACATCGCCACCCGCAACAACTTGGTATAGGTCGCAACATCCCCTGTGTTATCGGAAATAATATAGGCCGCGCCAACCACCTGGGCGACGTCATGGATGGTGCCACCAAGAAAAATCCCGGCTGTCCGATCGTCAAAGCCCAACATCGCTGTTAACAGGGGATAGAGAACCATTGCGATCGTGCTTAATGTCGTGACTCCAACAACGGTAAAGATTGTATCGCGTTCGTCATTCTGTCCCTTAGGCAGAACAGCGGACAGGGCAAGAGCGGCCGAGGCACCGCAGATCGCAACAGCACCGCCCGTCAGCACGCCAAAGCGTTGGCTCAAGCCAAAGGCACGACCCACGACCATGCCGAAAAGAATGGTTACGATGACGCCCACCACGACCACGACTATCGGCACCAGCCCCAAAGAGGATATCTGATCTAAGGTTATCCGGGCCCCCAACAAAGCAACGCCGGTCCGGATGATATGCGTAGTCGCCAGCGTGATGCCTGGTACAAAATTCGGACTGTTCGCCATTGGATTGAGTGTCATCCCAAACAACAGAGCGAACACCATGATCGGTCCGCCGTACTGGTCCGAAACGAATGCGGCCGCAAGGCCCACTATACAGGTCACGGCCAGGCCCGGAAAAACCGAAATGACAGAAAACAGAGCCCTTAGTCGCAACCATGGTGCATAATCTGACCGCTCATCAGAGGATTTCAAAAACATCATAACTTGTCACCTTTGGCTTGCGTCGGCCAACACCAACGGCCACCAACTCGTTCAACCACGAATACTGAGCGCTCGCGGTCTCAAACTGAATCAAACTGCGCAGATAGTAACTATCCGGATCCACAGGCAGCGATTTCGCGAACCGTTCCATTACCTCAGGCGATCCGCGACGAATGCCGCGATAAGACATTAGGATCATCTCCCCAGTATCGGTTTCCAGGCACACCCGAACATCGGGTCGGTACACCAAATCCTGACCACCTAATATCCAATCACTGGTGCCGGGTATAACGCGGGTAGTTAGTCGTGGCCCGATAAAATGACCGCTGTCAAAGCAGTCCACTCTGCGCGTTCCTAATGGGGTCTCCCCGACAATATGCGAGTGCGCAAACTCTAATCTAAGTTCTCCCAAATACGCTGATTTGAGTTGCGGCTTTAAAATGACACTCACTCCATGTTGAGAAATCCACCCTGCGCATGACGCGCAGGGCAAATAGAGACACACCGGTTTGCCTAATTACATGCCACTTATTGATGGCAGATAGGTTGACAATTCAGGCATGTTAACAATGGCGAACCAGGCCAACATCAACGCGATGAGGTATGGAATTACGAAAGGTACTACGCGCAGGAACGGCACGCTGGTAATACTGCTGGCAACGAATAGGTTTAGGCCAAAGGGTGGTGTGATGAATCCAATTGCTGTTCCGGTGACAAAGATAATCGCAAAATGGACCGGATCGACGCCGATGCTGTAAGCAATCGGGGCAAGAATAGGCGCCAGAATTATAACAACAGGAACACTTTCCAGAAAACATCCCGTGATCAGAATTATCGCCATACAAACGGCCATGGTAGCGTAGTAGCCATTGATCCCATCGAATAACCCCGCCACGAATGCTGGTGCGCCAATGATCGACAGTATCTGTTGCATCACGATTGAAACGGCAACCAAAGGAACCAGGAGACCAGCAACCTGCCCGGAATGAAGCAATATCTTTGGGATAGCCAGAAGCTTGATTTCGCGCGTAATAAGTGTTCCCGCCAACAGACCAAACACCACGGTCATTGCAGCGGCTTCCGTCGGCGAAAATATCCCACCATAGATACCAAGCAATACGATCCCTATTGCTACGAAACCCAGATAGGCGCGCAGACCCTTTCGGGCGCAGTTACCAACTTCAAACGGAATAATTTTACCCCACCCGAATTTCCAGGACATAAACAGACAGACAATCTGCATTCCAACTATCATCAGCGCACCGGGTATGAGCCCTGCCATGAACAGGTCACCAATTGGCAGATTCAGCAAGAACCCATATATGACGAAGATAATGGAGGGCGGGATGATAATCCCGACGACCCCACCCGAAGCCAGGGTCGCGGCCGAGAAACGGTCGTCATATTTTCCCTCCTTCAATTCCTTATACATAATCGATCCGATCGTTGCGGTCGTCGCCGCATTTGATCCTGAGATCGCCGAGAACATCCCACAGGCGCCAAGCGCCGCAAGACCGAGACCACCGCGAACCCATCCCAGCATGGCATAGGCGAAATCTGTTAACCGCTTTGCAATTCCCGCAGCATTGATGATGTCACCAGTTAAAATAAACAGTGGTAGCGCAAGCAATCCAAAGAAATTAATTCCCTCGAACAGCGTGAGGCTAAGATTAGCAAGCGTGAAATCGATGATGATACTAGTCCATAAGACCCAGTGAGCGATGATAAGAAAAATTGGAACACCGATGATGAACAGTACAGCAGCGGAAACAGAGACGAGAACAATCAGTTCATTTTCCATGATTGTCTCCTATTCTGCGATCGCTTGTGAATTTAGCTGGAATGGCTCTCGTCGACGGAAGGTCGCAATATCCTGCCAGAGGTTCTGAAGGGCGCGCAAAATGATCAGGCCCCAGCCCAGCGGCATAATCAGATAGAACCACCACTGCATCAAGTTGCTTGTGCCAGGCACAAACGCGAAATTCATTTGCAGCAGCTCTATCTGACCCAAGGCGTAGTATATCACCACAACCGAGAGAGACACCCAGAGCACAGCATCAATCAGCAAACAAAAAAACTGCATCACGTAGGGCATTTGAGAGCGTATTTCTCCAAAAGTGAGATGCGAACGTTTACGTACATTGTACGCAGCACCCAGCCAGGTCACCCAGATAAACATATAGATCGCTACGCCTGCACTCCAGGCGACCTGCGTCTTGAACAGAAAGCGAAGGACCACTTGTTCAAAGACCAGACCGGCCATCATTGCATAGGCGACGTAAATTAGGATCGGCTCCAAATTATCATCGAGCCATAGGATGACCTTTTTCATTCTTGGCATCTCCCCTGCGTTTTAAATTGTTCTTCTAATCAGATGAAAGAACGGTGAGGCGATCAAATTACCGCCTCACCGCCCACTCTAGATCAGGCTTTCCACCAACGTTGTGGATTAACGTTTTGCGCGAGGGTTTTTTTATCGATTTCACGCGCAATCGCGTGAATTTCCGAATACACATCATGGCCGCCGGACCATTCATTGATCCGTTCACGCCACTCTTCCCAGGGCTCTGGAACAAATTCAGGCGCACATAACCGTTCAGCCTTGGCGATTTCCTCGTCGGAAAGAGTAGCAACGCGAACACCGTACTGGTCGAACGTCGTGCCCGGCATTGGTGGGTTCGTCGCGCCGACCAGATTGACCAGGGCGGCTTCATGCGTGCCTTGGATACGTGCCTGAGTAAAATACGCAGATTCCATGACCGCATCCTGGTATTCAGGCTCCAGCTTGTCAAAGACATCTGAATTCATGGCAGCATGTTCCGCGCCGCAGAAGAAGCGCAGATCAACAGCCTGGGAAACCACGGGGGTCATGTTGAAAGCGGCAACCGCCGACATCCAGGTTTCAGCCCCATCAATCAGGCCCTGTTTCAGACCATCAAGGGTTTCTTCCCAGGCGACGGGAACAGGGTTCAAACCCATCAGATCCATTGCAATCCGTCCCGGCTGAGAACCCGTCACCCGGTTCTTACCGCCTTGTAGCTCCTCCAAAGTCGTAATGGTCGGACGATCCTTGTATTTTAACCCCATCATCAGACCGCGGGCTTCATACATCGTGAACAAGAACTGGACTTTATGGAGACGACGAAGCGGCTCGCGGAACAGAACCTCGCTCTTGGGATGATAGAGGAAGTGATAGAAGGATGCCCGGCTTGGGAACATATAGGCGAAATCAAGCGCGTTGTAGTAAGGCGCCCCACCGGCTGCATTCTGAGTTGAAGAGGTGAATATGTCGATGATCCCCTGCTGGGTCTTCTTCACACAATCCAATTCATTACAGATTTGGTTTTCACCGATGAACTCAACTCGGATGGCGCCATTTGTCCGCTCTTCCAGATCCCGAATGAAGTCAAGGCATCCAACATGAACGTATTTCAACCGCTCCGCATTGTATCCCGCGCCGCCAAAGCGCAGTTTGTATTTGGGTTCATTGGTATAGCGTTTGTTGTTTGCATCTTCAGCCGCTGCGGCAAGTCGCGGCGCCGTTATTGCGCCCACCATTCCAGTTGCAGCCAGCATCGTTGAAACCATACCAAACCGACCGACGGTATTTATCAAATCCCGCCGAGATACATTTGTAAAAAGTTCTTTCATCGCTTCCTCCCTTTGCCAGACTTTTATTGCCCGGCTTTAAGTCGCACGGCAGGCTCGTCCCGTCCGCGCTGAAATGAAAGCCCAGGTGCACAGCTGCGCCCCAGACCACATCAACAACCGTCAAAACAATCAACGGTTGAATTCGCACCTCTGGAAAAAGCTAAAACAATTACGGAATTATTTTTTCTGCCCGTAGTTTTTCCAGAGAATTTATATAACACTCCATACTATCCATACAGTCTGAAAACCCGGTTTTTCTTATTTTTATAGTCGATGAGACGTTGTCAAATTCACTGCCGAAGATGAAATCACCCCATCTCCAGTTGACCAATTGCTCCATTTCATAACTCTTTAAGTTGTACTCCTTAACGATCTGATCCCATACCTTCCCCTTGTTCCCCATCATGTCGACGAGGGATCGGGTTCGTACTTCACCGCAGGGCACACCAAAGAATTCCGCAAGGTGCGGCCATAAATTCCGCCACCGGAACAAATCGCCGTTTGTGACGTTGAAAGCCTGGTTTGCGCAACTTGGTTGTGTTGCGACCCACTGCATTGCCCTAGCCAGAACACCGGGATCCGTCACCTGATACAGCGCATCGAAGCAACCCGATGGGCCGGGGAAATGAAGAGGCTGACCAAGGGCGCGGCATATTGATCCATAAACACCAACGATCAGAACCTGATTCATCGGACTTCCCACAGAAAAGCTCAAGGGCGCTTGCACGCGTACAGAAGACCAGTTCCAGTCTTTGCCTTTCTGACGCTCAGCAATAAAATCCTGCTGGTCATAGTAAAAATTTGGGGGCATATGCCTGGGATCATCTTCCCGGGCGGGCGTCCGATAAGGCCCAAGATGATTTCCATACCATTTCTGGCCATGGACCAAATTGATGTGCTGGAATGCGGATGCCTCTGCCTCTAGCGCCGCCACTAGATTGACCAGCATGGAAAGATTCTCCTCGGCTTCCATTATAGGGTCTGGCGCGGGCTTATAGGCTGCGAAAAAGATGTGGCTGACATCTCGGTTTTCCGCGATCTGACGCCGACAATCTTCAGGATCCTGTAGATCTATAGCGACCCTTCGAATACCCGCACCGACCTTCGGTGGAACGCGCGATGCAGCAATCGCAGACCAACCCGCTTGCTGCGCAAAATGGTCCAGTACCGGACGTCCGACGACGCCGCCAGCACCAACAACCAGTGCGGTATCCGTTGTTCCGTTCATGCGGCTCTGTCCTCATTATTTCGCCGTGCCTTATGAAATGACTCAAACTGAGACATGGCACCCAAGGCCTTTGCCGCCACTGCGAAATCGTCAAATACCGGAACACCGGCAGCTACTGCACGACGACGCTGTTCTCTGCGAACACTGTCCACTTCCTCAGACCCATCGGAGCGCATAACAATTACCAGATGCGGTGAATTGTGCTTCGCAATACGACGGTGGTTAATTGCCGCATCAATAATATTTGGCACGATATTGCTGCCGCGATAACTGACCAAAACAGGAAGGTTCAGATGCAGAAGAATCGCATCTGTCCCAGTATCCCCAAAAAGAATGGGTAGTATTCTGTCAGCAACCTTCCCACAGCTACGATTGAAGGCATTTGCGGGAAAATCGATTGGGTTGCTTGTGCTGGCTCCATCCGGAATATCAAGCTGCTTCAATCTTTCAGACGTCTGATCTGAAAATTCCGCGAGATCGAAACCTGAATCGACAAAACAATCTGTCGCAACGACACTTGCCCCACCGCCATTTCCAAATAGTGCGAGGCGGGTGCTCACGTGATCTTCAGAAGGTGTAATTGTTTGAAAGAGCAACAGAAATTCTAGCAGATCCTCAATCGTATCGACGAGAACGCATCCAGTTTGCGCCGACAGCGCGCGCCATGTTTTAAAATCCCCAGCCAAGGCCCCGGTATGGGACATAACTGCCTTTTGTCCCTGTCTGCTTCGCCCCCCCTTTAGCAGGACAACCGGCTTGTACCCTTGTGCGGCACGCAACAGATCAAAGAACCGGCGACCATCGCCGATGTCTTCAAGATACATCCCAATGACCGACGTATCCGGATCGTTTATAAAATATTCCAAAAGATCATTTGGTCCGATATCGGCGCTGTTCCCGACAGTTACGACACCCGAATACCGTATCCCACGTCCCTGGCCGGTCCGGACGAAATCAATCCCGATTCCACCGCTTTGAGAAACGACACCAACACAGCCGGCTTCCGATTCCGCCTTGTCGACTTCGATAAAAGTTATTCCGCCTTTTGGTGAATGTGTGCCCAAAGAGTTTGGCCCTAAAATGCGGACTCCCCCTTCACGAGCCGCTGCCATCAGCGCATCCTGACCTTGGTCATTTGCGCCACCCTCACCAAATCCACTTGTCATAATTTGCGCGAATTGGACTCGCGATTTTGCAGATTTCAGCAGGTCGGCAACGCCGTCTTTCGGCACCGCAATATAGGCATAGTCCACCGGCTGTGGAGTTTCCCCAAGGCTGCGATACGCCGTCAAACCTTCCAGCGTCTCTGCTTTAGGGTGGATCGGATAGATTTCGCCCGAATATCCCATCGTCCGTAAATTCGCGATGAAACGGTTTCCAGGTCCTATACCCGATGATGAAACACCCGCAACTGCAACCGTTTTCGGCCTGAAGAGCGGCGCAAAGTCGATGGATGCCGACGACGCAAGAACGTTGGAACCGCGCAACCCATCCGACAGAACTATTAGGGCATCGACCGCCACGGCGCCCTTCTGACTGACAATCAGCGGATTGATATCAAGTTCCGCAATCTCACCCTGCAACTGCACCAAAAGTCCATCCGCGCCACCAACCTGCAGCAACGCATCAATCAGCGCATCCTGATCCAAAGGGGGCTGACCGCGTGCACCATCCAGTAGTGGCTTCGCCGTCAGCTCATCCAGCATGGATACCGCGTCATCCCGACTGATCGGACATATCCGGAATGTTACATCGGCAAAAATTTCAACATACACACCCCCAAACCCAACCATTAGGATGGGACCAAATTGCGGATCCAGGAATCCACCGATCACAATCTCCTGTCCAACAGGGGCCATTTCCTCGACTAGAAATGCTTCAATGGTGGGCGCACCAGCAGGCCAATTCTTTTGTATAGAATCCGCCGCGGCAGCAGCCTCATCGGCAGATTTTAGCCCCAGACGCACGCCTCCGAGATCGCTTTTATGCAATGCCTGGGAGGAAAGCACTTTCACGGCAAATGGGGGCTTAAGCCGAAGTGCGGCCTGCCGGACTTCTTCAGGCGTAGCACCAGCATCGGATTTTGGCACTGAGACGCCGAATCCGGAAAGAACCGTCTTTCCGATTTGCTCATCCAGTGCGGCGAACCCCTGTTGACGCGCCCACGCTAGTATTGACCGTGGGTCCTTCTGCGTGATCGCGTCCTTAAGATTGGATTCTGCTTTCCCCATTTTGTCATCTCACTTTAAATTATAAATGCCGTTCATCAAACTGTCAGAACCAAAACCAACTGCCCCTCCACAACGGCGTCACCTTCTTTCAAGGCTAGGCTCTTCACGACGCCGTCTTCAGGAGAGGAGACCGGGATCTCCATTTTCATGGATTCCAGGATTACCAGAGTGTCGTCTTCAGCAATTTCATCCCCGGGCTGAACCAGGATTTTCCATACGGACCCGGCAATATCACTTTTCACTTCAAATTCAGCCATGACGGCTCCTTCGTTTCATCAATCCGATTAGATCAATAGGATGTTGGCCAAGTAGCTAGTTTATGCTCACCAACTTCACCCTTCAGAGCATGCACTTCCAACAAGCGAGCCAGCGATTGCCGTGTTTCCCGCGGATCAATAATCGCATGCGTTTCATAGAGTTCAGCGAGAGAGTAAGCTGTGGAATCCTGCTTCAAATCTGCTAACAATTCGTCGAAGCGCTCTGGATCCTCGCTGCGCTTCACTTTGTGAAGCATCTGGACGCCAAGAGCAGGATCCACAAAGCCCAGATCCGCCATTGGCCAAGACAGAACTTCATCGGAGTTTCGGCCGCCCCCCATGTTCAGGTAGGCCTGCCCATAGCTTTTACGCATGATCACTGATATCTTCGGCGTGCTAACCAGGCTGATCGCATTCATCCAATTCATGATCCGACCGGGTGCCCAACGCTTCTCCCCATCGATCCCAATCAGAAACCCTGGCTGATCAACCATAAATACAACGGGCACGTTGTATGAATCACACAGCACAAGGAAGCTTACAGCCTTGCGCATGGCATCGACATCAATGGCACCACCCTTAAATTTTGGATTATTGGCTAGGATGCCGACCGAACGACCCTCAATTCGTGCCAAGGACGTACAAATTGACTTGCCGAACCTTGCCTTCAACTCGAACAGCGAATCACCATCGACAACACAGCGTAGAATGTCGCGCACATCATAAACCGCGTTTCGTGTCTCAGGAAGAATCTCCAGAATATGATCAGCCGACTTTTCAGGCTCGGAATAGGCTTCCTGTCGTGGCGGCATTTCGCTGTTATGCCGGGGAAGATAGCTCAGGAATACACGAACCGCTTCAAGCGCTTCCTCATCGGTATCCACCGCCAAGTCGACAAGACCAGTGCTACCAGTATGAAGCCGCCACCCGCCCAGATCCTCGGCTTCAACCGGCTGATTAATCGCGACGGAAGTCACCCGCGTGCTGGCCACGGCCAGCGTTGAGCCTTTGCGCATCACGACAAAATCCGACATGCAGGCGTACCAGGTCGATGAGCCGTAACAATCGCCCAGCAATGCGGAGACCCAGGGTGTTTTGCGATCCCGCAAATATTCTGCAGCATCCTGTCCCAGCATTGCGCGACCTGCCGCGCCCATGCGGTCAGGCATGCGTGCGCCAGCGGACTCTCCTAGAAAAACGAGAGGGAGGCCGCGTTTCGATGCGACTTCACGCATATGGCGGATTTTCTTTCCATTGACGGCACTGCTTGTGGCGCCAACGACGGTAAAGTCGTTTGAAATAACGGCGATCTCTCTGCCGTCTACACGCCCAAATCCCGCAATTTTACCATCAGCTGGCGTCTTATGACGTGCCTCGGGGCGGATACCTTTCGCAAACAGACCGGACTCAAAAAAGGAGCCTTCATCCAGCAAAACATCCAAGCGTTCACGCGCATTCAGCCGACCCTGCTCGCGTCGTTTCGCAAGCTTATCTGATCCACCCATGGCATAAGCGACCTGTTTACGTTGCGCATACTCATCCAAGACATCCTCAAACGCCACTTACGAACTCCTCCCAATGTTTTTTGTCGGCATTAATGCGCCTGTAGATGACATTTTCACGAGGACTGGTTATAATTTCAAATATTAATAAGTCATTAACCTATAACGTTTTGTAATAGGTATGATGATCGACAGAATTGACACGAGATTCTACATGTCATTGAAATATCGTAAAATTTTTCGACTCGTAGAATGCACCAGTATTTGAAACTGACATAGTGCCATACTACCCTATTCAAATTTTGGAGGTGAAAATGTCTGGATCTCTCAACCTTAAACAGATCGATGCATTTCGATGGGTCATGATCTCAGGATCAACCAGCCAGGCAGCCGCAATACTTAATGTATCGCAGCCCGCAGTCAGTCGATTGATCCACAATTTTGAAGGACAGGTCGACTATCAGCTATTTATAAGACACGGGGGTCGACTGCATCCAACCGCAGAAGCTGAGGCGCTGTTTCGAGGAATTGAACGGGTCTATCCGGGCCTCACCCATCTCAGCAGTTTAATGCAAAATATCTCGCTGGCCGATAGCGGCCTCATTCGGGTTATCGCCACCATGCCTATGGTGCAGCGGCTGGTGCCAGAAGCATTGAAAGCATTTCACGAACAACTGCCGCAAATTCAATTATCCGTGAAAACGATCGTGAAGCGTGAGTTGCGCGAATGGCTGGACGGTCAACAGTTTGAAATCGGCTTAGCAACGCTTCCTGTCGACTATCCCGCAGCAAACATAATACCATTGGCCAGTCTAAATTGTGTTTGCGTTCTACCTCCGGGGCATCGGTTGAGCGAAGCTGATTTTGTTGCCCCTACGGATCTGGCCAATGAACAGTTCATCTCCATCATTCCCGACACAGTCCTACGTCGTCGGGTTGATCAGGTCTTCAATGAACTTGGGGTCGAGCGCCAGCTTAACATCGAAACACAATCCGGAGCAGCCATTTGCGATATGGTGGCAGCCGGTCTTGGCGTTTCGATTGTCGAGGTCTTTACGGCCAGTGCCTTCGCGGACAAGGGCGTGATACTCAAACCATTCCGACCCGCAATCAGATTACAGTTCGGCATGTTGCTGCCGGTGAAAAGACCGCAATCACATGCCGTTGAGGTTCTAATCGAAGCCTTACGCGACCGGGCGAAAGGCTTCGAAGAGAGTTTCCGTAACTTCTGATCGCATTGCTTCCTTAGACAGCGACAGTACGCATCAATTCACCGATGTCGGCGCATTTGTCCATCTTTGCCATGATTTCTATTGAAGTGACGATTTGGGATTCTGGCAGAACACCCTCGACGCAGCCACGATATTTCGGAATGCACTCGGCAAAGCCAAGCAGTGCGGGGGGCTGGCCTCTCGCCGTTTCAGGACTCCGCTTGATGATCCGGCCATCTGCCAAACGATATGTCAGATTCGGCGTCCATCCCGTCGGCGTCCAGCCCCAATCTTCGCGAACGATGGTTTCGACCTTTTTACGGAATGCCGCAAATTTCGGGTCATTAATTTTCTCACGTGAGAATCCAGAAGGTAGAACCTGTGGTTCAAGCATCGCAATCGCCAGAGAATGCGGCAAACTGAACTGGGCCTGGATCTCGTCATTTGGTTCCGCATGTTGCACAACGGTAGGGAAGAAGGCGTTAACTTCCACCGAGATGGACTTAATATCGTCGGCGCTCAATCCCTCTTCTTCCCTCACAGCGGCGGTGGTTTCGATCATGCGCTGCAAATGATAACAGCAGGGGTAGGATTTAATGCCGATCTCGTTAATTCGATAGGGCTTTCCCCAGTCCCCCAGGATCGCGTCTGGGTTTTCCACTTTGCCTGCGGTAATAATGTTGAAAAGACCGCGTGGTGCTTCGAGGATATCTTGTTGGCCGGTAAATCCATCGGCAGCCAACAATGCCGCAGTCAGGCCGTTTCGGGCCGAAAATCCCATCTCAATGATATGAGACATTGTACCGGTCTGATAGCCAATGCCACTAGCCTGCGACGATGCGATGGCGATTGCGTTGGCTGTGCTTTCCTCGTCCAACTTTAATAGCTTTGCACCTGCGACGGCGCAGCCGATTGATCCAGCAAGGCTTAGTACCATAAATCCCAGCCGACGCGCTTCCCGGCAGGCAAGACCAATGCGCGCTTGCGCCTCGTAAGACAATATGAAAGCGGAGATCACATCCTGCCCGCTGGAACCGAGCTTTTCGCCCATCGCCAGGATCGCCGGAAACAAAGTATAGCTAGACACGGCTTCCGGAAAGCTATCATCCTCATATTCAGTGGCATGCGCAAACGTGCCGTTGGCAAGCGCAGCCATTTCCACCGGTGCTTTCATACCGGCGCCTAGCACAGATGCTTCTTCAGCGCCTCCCGCACGCTTTACATATCGCGTAATCTTATCACTGCCCACACAATGCGGACCGGCAACCATAGCTCCCAAAGCGCTCATCGCGAGCGTCTTAGAGTAGGAGACATCCTGATCGGAGAAGTCTTCAAACTGGGTGCCGGAAACTCGCGCGGCAATTTCTCTGGTGGTTTTCATGATCGCCTCACACTATGGATTTCAAAACATATGTATGATATAAATCTATTCAACAGCTTGAATCAAGTATGTGATTTTTCTGAAATCGTCGTTTTTCAGGTTAGCAACTCGACACATGCTATCAATGGAGCTTAGAATACCGGGATAATCTCGAATAAGTTGTTTCCCAGGCTTGAATCATAGATTTTTGTGTCATTGATATTGACAATTGTCAGCAAATTCGCCTGAACCTCGTTCCCGGGAACGAACCAACGAGAACCTGAAAATGCCAAGACGCACAAACAACATCGACATTGACGCAATGACAGGGATGTCCATGTCGACGCGTCAAAGTCGACGCGGTGCTGTGACGTTGACGGGGCAATCCCGCCAGCCTCTTTACAAGGAGGTGAAACTCGCAATCACCCGGATGTTGAGCAGCGGGGAAATGCAGGCAGGCGAAGCCATTCCGACAGAAAAACAATTATGCGAAATATTCGGCACCAGTATTGGAACGATACGACGTGCAATCGACGAATTGGTCGCTGAGCATGTCCTGATCCGACAACAAGGTCGCGGCACGTTCCTTGCGCCCTACAGTCCAGACCGGATGCTAAATATCTTCTTTAACATTGTCAGTAAAGATGGGCGCCGAGAAGTTCCCATTGTTCAGACATTATCGTTCCAGAATGACATTTCGGATGCAGAAACCGCAAAAGAACTGGCGATCCGTGATGGGGATGAGATCTACAAGATACACAATATTATGTTAATGGGCGGAGAACCCGCCGTGCTGGACGAAATTCGTATCTCATCTGTCCTTTTTCCAGGATTAACGGAGACGGAATTTGTCTCTCGGGATATGACAATTTACGATCTTTATCAAAACCGCTTTGGCATAAACGTGATCAGGACATCCGATCGCCTACGTTCCATTCCGGCCGATGTCTCCACCGCGAAAAGGCTGAATATCCCGTTGGGTATGCCGCTTCTTGAGATACTGCGGGTCGCGGTTACATTCGAAGACCGGCCTGTGGAATGGCGACGCACATTGTTGAATACAGAAAACTTCGAATACCGAAATCTACTGAAATCGGACGGCCTCTGAGGCGAGACCATCCGATCCCATATCAGAGATCAAGTTTCAGCAACTTTGCCGCATTGCCATAGAGAACCTTTGGAATAATATCCTGCCGCCATCCGAGATCCAGAAAATCACGCAAAGAATCCTGAATGTCCTTTACGGGATAAGCAGTACCGAACAGAGTGCGGTCTTCCAGAAACATATTCGCGCCCTTAACATAGGTATCTGCGCAGATCATTCCCTTGGTCGACGCGTACAGATCCGGTGACACATAAATGTTCGGACAAGCCAATGCGACAACGACCATCTCCTCCGCATAGGGCCATGCGGCATGTGAGACAACGATCTTCAGGTCGGGATATTTCTGAGCAACCCGTTGGATCGAAACCGGACTAGACCAGGTAATATCATGCCCGCCCAGAACCGACAGCAATCCCGAAAGTGAGATCGAAACAGGTAGATCATATTCCAGAGCGATCTCATAAATCGGGTCCAAACTTGGATCATCCGACCATCTCGGCTTACGTGCCGAACCCGGCTCAATTGATATTCCCTTGATGTTTTCCACTGCGGCATATTCCCGAATTTCCGCGAGCCCCTTATCAATGTCATCTAAATCGACCCCCAGAAAGCCCAGGAAGCGATCGGAATAGGTCGTCACTGCCTCAACAATCTCAGAATTTTCAACGCCACCAAGATTACCAGCACCGGATGACGCGCGGCCGATCAGGACACCATATCGAATTCCCGCTGAATCCATTTCTTGAAACAGAAGATCCAAATCTTCCAACCAGGCAGAACGGGCCCCCTTGAAACTAATCATCTGGCGCGGGTAATGCATCGCGGTGCGGAACACACTGCCACGGGTCCAGGCAGGAATTGGCGGTCGCAGACGCATATCAACAATTGGCGGCATCATCATTGTCATCTTGTATCCTCCCAGGTTTGAACGGGACGCCGACTAGGCAGTTCGGCGCAAGGCGACCCGCGTGTTATGGAACTCAAGTTGAAATCCTGTAACGGTCTGCCGGGCGTTAAGCGCCCTGAGCAATGACTCCACCGGACTTCCCAACGCAGCGGTGGTCTTAATAGGACCGGCCGCCCTAATGGCATCGACCTCCCCGCCGGCGAACATGTAACGTAGCATCCGTTCGTCATCGTCCAGACTAGGATAATCCCGCTTCAGTTTCGGACGAGCCGGCTCAAGTGCCTTTGGTTTAATTGGAATGGATGAAGAACCGTTCTCAACAATTCGATCTAGGACATTTGGTTCCACTGGGGACAATAGCTTGCCAAAATGCCCTAATGCATAGCGCTTGATCTCATCAGGCACACTTCCATAGCGCTCTCCACCAACCACATTCAGCATCGCCTGAACTGCGATAATCTGAGAGAAAGGCGTCACCATAATCGGCCATCCAAGCTCAGCGCGGATCGTAACGATTTCCTCAAGAATTTCGTCGAAACGATCTTCGAGACCCTGGGCGCGGAGTTGAAAACGCCAGTTGTTCAGCATGCCGCCCGGCATCTGATGCTTATAGTGAAAAACGTCGTATTCCATCGGCTCGCCATGCGGAAAGCCTTCCTGCGCAGCAAGATCTATAAGATAGGTGCTGATCTCATCAATCAGGTCCCGATCCACCGCCGTTTCAAAACCGGAGTAGAACAAATTCCGCAGCGTGTTCTGGATGGAAGGTTGAGCGGGACCGCTGGCCAGCGGCGCAATGGAGGCATGAAGCTGATCGACACCAAGCTTCGCACCTTCCAAATATACCAAAGGAGCCAGACCCGTATTGCAATGGCTATGAAGTTCTAAAGGTCGCCCCCCCATCACGGCCTTTAATGCGGGTACAAGCGTCCTTATACGATCCGGCGTCAACAATGCGCCAGAATCCTTGATCATAATGGCATCGACATCGGTTTTCTCAATCAATGCCTTTGCGGTTTCAGCATAGACCGCATCCGTGTGAACCGGACTTTCGCTGAAGACCAGGGCCCCGACCGTATACAGTCCCAGCTTCTTTCCATGTCGGATACTTACCGCCATATTATCGACGTCGAACAACGCGTCCAGCGTACCAACGACAGAAAACCCGTTCGCAGCAAGTCGCTCCATCCACATTTCCACCATATCATCAGGCGCAAGGCTGAACCCGATCAGACTTTTGCTACGACAGTAGCTACGCAGCGGCGTCGTCGCAAATTTCTCTTTCAGAAGCCTGACTTTCTCCCATGGGTCTTCATTCAGATACCTTACGCAAACGTCAAACTGCACCGGCGCCATGAAATCAATCATTTCAAACCCGGCGCGTTCCATCTGGTCGGCAATCGGTAACATCATTCCGGCGGTCATCCGTGTGGTCCAAAGGCATTGCTGTCCATCGCGAAGCGTAGTGTCGATAATGCCGACCGTTCCATCTTTCGCGCGCCGAGCGCGAACCTTTTCAGCTTCAGTCAATATTTCTCTCCCGCCTTGCTGTTAATCAGGCTGAACGACGAAGAGGATCTGTCCTTCTTCGACCATTTCTGCATTGCTCGCGCGGATTTCCAGAACGGTTCCACCGACGCCGGCCTCCACATTATTGAACAGCTTCATAACTTCGATCAGAGCGATCGTGTCTTCCGGACCGAACCGGCTGCCGACATCGACGAATGGTGGTGTAGTCGGGGAAGATGCGCGATAGAATATCCCGTGCATCGGCGCCGTTACTGTAACCGCACCATCGGGGATCTCCGACATTTTCTCAGTGTCATCCGCACTGGAGGTGTTCGCTTTTAGCTCAGATGGACCCACTGGCGTTGTGTCGGCCTGTTCCACTCTCGCAACGGTTGGCTGCGTCTCCACCCTATTAGGAACCTCTGAACCCGCGCCGCCGGTAGCGACTGTGCCCTTTTGAACACGCAACTTCATGCCGCCATATTCTACAACGACCTCAACGTCTTCCGCTTGATCAACAATCTGAAGAATCCGTAAAACATCCTTGTGTGTTAGGTCTGTGGTCCCAGACATTTCTAAACCTTTCTATTCAGAGGTATCCCACCCTTGGTCTTCTTTAGGTCTCAGTTATGAATCTGTTGCTTATCCGCCTCATAATTCCGAAACCCTGAGCTCACTCTGCACTAACAACTATGTCATATATATGATATGGAAGTTGTTATCGCGTCAACATCAAGTCATGATGCGTTGCGGAGTGAAATTGTTGTTAAAGCATCTGCTGCATGCGGTGACCGGAATACATCACATCACGGATGTATCGCGTATGCACCCGACCTTCCAAAAAGACAGGATCATTGAGCAGCCGCTGGTGAAAACTGATTGTGGTTGGCACACCTTCCACACGCATTTCCCCCAGGGCGCGTCGCATGCGCGCCAAGGCCTCCTCACGGTTGGAACCTGTTGCAATAACTTTCGCCAAGAGTGAATCGTAATAAGGTGGCAGCTGATAGCCGGGATAAATATGGGTATCTACCCTGATCCCAGGACCAGAAGGCAAAACAAAGGTTTCGATCTTGCCTGGCTTGGGCATAAATCCCTTCTCTGGGTCTTCCGCATTAATACGGCATTCGATGGAATGTCCTTGAGGGTTGATATCTTCCTGCCGCAATTCAGGCGCGTTGCCTCCGGCTTGTAGAATCTGGCGTTTAACCAGATCAACACGGGTGACTTCCTCTGTCACAGGATGCTCGACCTGAATACGGGTATTCATTTCGATGAAGTAGAATGTTTGGGTAGCCGCATCAACAATGAATTCAACTGTTCCAGCCCCTTCATATCCAACCGCATCCCCAAGAGCGCAGGCCGCAGTGACCATCTTTTCACGCAGTTCTGGCGAAACAGCTGGTGAGGGACTTTCTTCAAGTAGCTTCTGGTGACGGCGCTGAACACTGCAGTCTCGTTCTCCGAATTGGAGCGTTTTCTTGCCATCGCCAAAAACCTGAACCTCTACATGGCGTACATCGGAGAGATATTTCTCTATGTAAACTTCACCATTGCCAAAAGCGGATGCGGCCTCATGTGACGCGCTCTCCAATGTTTCCTTCAGCTTTTCTTCAGATTCCACGACGCGCATACCACGCCCGCCGCCACCGGCCGAGGCCTTGATCAAAAGTGGATACCCTATTTCACCTGCGATTTTCACCGCGTCATTAAAGCCAGAAATCGGATCCTTGGATCCTGGAGTGACTGGAACACCAGCCTTCATCGCCATGGCGCGGGCAGCCGCCTTGTTTCCCATCAAGTCGATCACCGACCCTTTGGGACCAATAAACGTAATACCCGCCGCGGCACATTTGTCAGAAAAGGCTGCACTTTCTGACAGGAACCCATAGCCTGGATGAATGGCATCCGCCCCCACCTGCTTTGCGGCTTCAATAATCCTGTCACCCTTCAGATAACTCTCCGTCGCTTGTGCCTCACCAATCTCAATCGCGGAATCTGCCAGTTGTACCGGCAGTGTATTGGCGTCCGCAGTGGAATGAGCCTGCACAGATTCAACACCAAGATCTCGACATGCCCTAATGACACGAAGAGCGATTTCGCCACGGTTTGCGATCAGAATACGGCGAAGCGCCATTGAAACCTCCTATTATTTTCTTGCGGATTGGCGCCAGCGCCAGCATCCAACATTGTTGTGCATAACATACATATCATATATATCTTTGTAAATTGCAGAGATGCAAGAAGGGAATTTTGATGCGACTATTATTGCGCTCGGATGTGGCAACTCCCGAATTGGGGCGCACTGGCATATCCAAGGGCGAAAACAGTACTTTGCCTCGCGTCTGGGACTCAGCGAGACAATATGCGATAGATGGCGCCTTCACTGCCCATAATGGATACAGCTACGTGACTTCAGATATCAGCGTTGAAACCGGTATTCACCTGAAACAGGCCCGGGTTGATCGCGGTGGGCAGACGGTTCTGCATGATCTTGATCTGTCGATAACACAGCACCGAGTTGCGATTGTTGGACGAAATGGATCAGGAAAGTCGACATTGGCGCGTCTTATAAAGGGAATACTGCGCCCCTCATCCGGGACTGTGCGACTCTATGGTCGCGACCCCGCAAAACGCGACTTTGACTCCTTATCTGTTGCCGGCTTTCTGTTTCAGAACTCGGATCATCAGATCCTGTGTCCCAATGTTTTTGAGGAAATTGCCTTTGGTCTGAGCGAAAATGGCACCTCTTCGAAGCGGATTGGTTCCACGGTTATGGCGTTGCTTCAGCACTATGGGATCGCCGATTGGCGCGATCGCGCAGTCGCGACCCTGTCAGAAGGTCAGCGCCGTTTGGTGTGCCTGTTGGCGGTGTTGATCATGCAGCCGAAAGTGATCCTGCTGGATGAACCCTTCAATGGATTGGACATTCCAACCCGAAGCCGCCTGAAGCGTTTCATTGCGGATCTGCCCCATCAGGTCCTTATGATCACCCATGACATCGATAGCCTGAACGATTTCGACAGAGTGTTGTGGATCGAGAAAGGGCGGATTCATGCCGATGGTCGACCGGAATCCGTCTTGCCCGCCTTCGCCGCCGCGATGCAGGCAGCCGTAGAAAGAGAGTCATCGTGGGAAATGTAAATATTGAGGCGCAATGGCTGCGCCGTTTGCCCGCAGGTTTGAAGCTCATATTGCTGGCTCTTATCAATGTATTCGTCTTTCTGATAGACAGGCCTGTCTTTCTGATCGCAGTCTTCGCCTGCGTCGTGATCCTGACCATACTTGCCCGCGCCCACGGCCTATATTCCGCGTTGCGCGCGCCTGGACAAATGCTGCTCCTCGCCTTTGCGGCCCATGGACTGTTGGGGGATTGGGTGCTGGGTCTTACTGTCTGCCTGCGGATCGCTACTCTGGTTCTGCTCGCCACAGTGATTTCGGCGTCAATCCCGCTGGCCAGCATGCTTGCTGTGCTGGACCGCGTTCTGGTACCCCTCCAGTGGATTGGACTGCCAACGCGCCCAGTTGGCGTGGCCATCGCGATGACTTTACGTTTCGCACCCATGCTGACGGAGCGTTGGCAATTCTTGGGGGAAAGCTGGCGTGCCCGCTCACCCCGCCGTCCACTTTGGCGACTCGTATCGCCCTTTGTTATATCAGTGATAGACGATGCGGATCGCACCGCTGAAGCACTTGCCGCCCGTGGCGGTTTTGACCGGAGAAAATAAAATGGAAAATACGGTAACCCGCGTTGCACTCTTTGCGGCATTCATCGCCGCTCTTGGGCTGATACCTCAGATTACCCTTCCGATTGCCAGTGGCGTTCCAATTACTGCGCAAACGCTAGGCGTCATGCTGGCTGGGTTGATTATCGGCCCCTGGCGCGGGGCGCTTTCTATCATGGTCTTCATCGGGGTTGTCGCGCTCGGCGCCCCCCTGCTTGCAGGCGGACGCGGTGGGCTGGGCGTCTTCGTTGGGCCCACTGTCGGCTTCCTGGTTGGATGGCCCATTGCCGCCATCGCGATTGGACTATTGTTCAGGGCGACAACGAAACTGGGCGTCATGACCGCAGGCCTGATCGCAAGCCTGTTGGGCGGCATCGTCGTTCTTTATGCTTTCGGAATTGTCGGGCTCAGCGTTATCGCGGAGCTTTCTCTGCTGAAGGCTGTTCTCGCCACCGCCATCTTCATCCCAGGGGATATCCTGAAGGCCATCCTCGCCGCCTACATAAACCGAGAGGTGCGACGCGCCAGACCCGGCCTATCAGAATGAGAGGCGAATATAAGGTGCGGTTACTCGTGGAACATCTAGTTTGTTAATCATGGCTTTTCTCTGAGTGCTTCGTGAGAGGTCTTTCCAGCATGCGCGCCGTGGGGTTTGTGGGCGTTGTAGAGGCGCTCCCGCTGTGAGGTGGAAGCTCATCAACCTCAACAAGCTAAAGTTTGACAACGCTGAAAATCATCGAACTCAGCGTGACGCTATCGAAGCGCTGCTCGGCTGAAACGACTACTGTAGAAGAATTTCCTGGATGGCCTTTGCCGCTACCGTCAGTCTTGTTTGCGATTTCTGGGGTAGCCCAGCAACTCGACTTTGTCGGCGGGCTGAAGCATGGGAAGTCGCCAAACGTCATCAATGGTTCTGTGTGTTGCGTTGATATAAATCACATTTCCATTCTCGTCTTTAGCGTTAACCAAGGACTGCGTTTCCTTGTTCCAAACCCTTTTGATCTGCTGAACTGGTTCAGCACGCTTTTCGCGAAGTTTATTGAAATGGTACTTTGCCGATTTCTTATAAACCAGAATGACGTCATGGTTTGATGCAAAGCGATTAATGTTGCCTTGCATTTTGTTATAGTAATACCAGACAATTTCATTTTCGAAGGCATCGGCGCCAAATATTTCATCCAAAAGCGCACGCAAATAGTGGGACTTGTGCCAGTCGCAGTGCATACAGAAGACGCCGTCGTCGCTTAGAAGCTCACGCATGAGTATTGAGCGCTCATAAGCCGTTGGAATATTTGGTTGCGGGGGCATGCAACCAACTTTACTTACTTTACTCCGCGCGACACTTAAAAGCCCACTAGCAACTATGTCTAATCGCACTTTCCAATTTGACTTGCCCGCTCATTCTTCGGGCATGAACCCTATACGCATCGGCGCGCAAAAGGGAAAATCAGCAAAAAAGGGAGAAGAGACATGCAGTCTGCTAATTTCCAACATGCTTCGAGAGAGTATCGCCTTAACTAGATGGCATCCGACCACCTCGAGAGCGGGACCCGGACGGATACACTAAGAAAGGCCATCTGGGTCGGCTTAAGCCGGAAAGTGAGGCAACAAGTAAAAACACTGAAATCTATGGTAAAGTATCTAGCAAGTGCGACATTATGAGAAGACACAGCGTATCAACATCCAATTAGGGTGTGGACTCAATTGATCCAGCATTTGATGGCGAAGAGATGTACCATGTTTCTGAAGTTGGTTGCGTGTTTCTCAAACCGCGTTGCCAATCTTCGCATATCCTTCATCTTGCAGAAGAAGCGCTCAACGATGTTACGCATGACATAGATGTTCTTGTCTTGGGGGACTGGAGTTTGGGCATTGCTTTTCGATGGGATCACCGCCAATGCGCCTTCGTCTGCGATTTGGCGTCGTATTTTGGCGCTGCCATAGGCTTTGTCCGCGACGATGGCGAGAGGTGGTTTCGTCCAGTTCAAAAAGGCATCCATGACCTGGCTGTCATGGACGTGTCCGCCGGTGATCTCCAGCCTGTGCGGGCGACCCTTGGTGTCTACGGCCACGTGAACTTTGCTTGTGCGACCGCCGCGTGAGCGTCCAATACCTTCTGCCAGTTCTCCCTTTTTGAGCCTGACGCAGCGCGATGGGCTTTAACGATGGACGCATCAATGAAGAGGAAACTATCCTCGACCTCTTCGGCCAAGGCATCAAATATGCCTTTCCAGACACCCCGTTCACCCCACCGCACATAGCGATTGTAGACCGTCGTTCGAGGCCCATAGCGCTCTGGCAAACCCCACCAATGCGCACCGGTCCGCAAAATATAGAATATCCCGTTGAGAACCCGACGATCATCCTGCCGACGCGGACCACGGACATTTTTTGGCAATAAAGGCGCAATAACCGCCCATTCTTCGTCACTCAAATCAAATCGACCCATCATTCCCTCCTGTGTTACAGAATGACAATCATGATTTGCTAAGTCTCATCAATACCTTGAATTGGGTTCACACCCTAGTAAAAGAAAGCCCTAAAAGTAGTTTCAAGCAGGAAAAATCTATAACAATGGTATTATTCTAACACGAAGAGCGTAATGATATCATTTACTTCATTTTGCACGATATTCTACTATATGGAAAAATGATCATTCTTACCAATTGACTACACAAAAATTCGTTCAAATATAATTCTTATAGACTGGAAACAAACCTTCTATCTTGATGCGCATTTCTAATGTCGAATGAAGCGCCTTGAGATTCAATGGCTTCCGCCAACTGTTGCTCGGCAGCCAATAGCAACGAACTAAAAATTTGGGGGTCACGAATCTTTAGGAGTGCAGCTTCAGCATATTTTTGTTGTGAACTTTCATTAGTTAGCGGTGGGAGCTTCCCAAGTTTTCTTTGGACGAGCATGGCAAGAATGAACCGGAATTTCCAAACATTCTTTCTGTTCTTCCCAACGCTAAGCTTTTCTATCGAGCGCAAAATCTTCGAAGACAAGAGATACGGCCACATCGAGTGCTCATCTACAAACATTTTACTTCTATATTTTTTTAATAACACACCATAATAGTCATTTGCATCAACAGGCTCTTCAAGACAACAACTAACAAAAGAATATGTTAGGGAGGAAAGTGATATAATATTGTGTGGTAAGTATGTAGTGTCAGAGTACTGTCTCTTTCTGCGCTCATAAACAATTTTTTCATTGCTTGATTCTTCTATACTCAAAAAGAAACGTTCAATTTTTTTATGAAATCCATCCAAGACAACGAAAGCTTCGTCTTTCACCTCAGTTTGTCTGTTCGTTGCTTTGACAATCTCATTTATTATTTCTTTATCTTCTACTTCAATTATTTTTACGGCAACAGCGGTTTCTTCTTGAAGTAAATTCCTATGTAAAAAAATAATATTGCTCGTTTGACATCCATTTACAATTTGAAAGTCTGATAACGTAAATTTTTTTCCAACAAGATTTACGTTTCTAGCTACTATTGTGATACCGTTGTTTAGAGCAGCGAGTTTTCTTTGTTCTTTTTGCGACGTTATTGTTTTTGAAATTTCATCATTGACAGGGTTTCTGTTCAGAAAATCGCGGACATTTTCGTTGAAAATCGCCTTATGTAGCTTGCCGTCCGAATTCGATAAGAGCTTAACAAGCTCCTTGCATGGAAGTAGGCCGAGATAAGCTTGACGAATTCCCGGAATTTGCGGGAGTGATGCAAATTCGCTCATCTGAATTTCGCGTTCGAGCCGTAAGTTAATCTCCTGATAACGCTGTTGCAATTTATCGCCATCAACAAATGAGAAAATAACATCTGAGAATAAATTATATTCCTTTAGCTCATCCACGCCAGCTTTTACTCGTGCATTGATGATTGAATCATTTTTAAAATTTCCAGCATAGCAGTAGTACAAATGCAAACGTGGTTTTGATTTAAATTTTACACTTATAGAGAATACAAAATCTGATAATTCTCTTTTATCCGCGATAGTATCATTTACTGGCATATATTTTTGGCCAAAGAATTCTTTCACACCCTGCAGGAAGCTACCAATTTCAGCTGCATTAAGAGAACGCGAAGTTTTCGATTGAATAAAACAATAGTCAGCGTCAATCCTTTGACGAGATACAATTTCAGAAACCTGAGTTGGTGTAGAAACGGGAATATCGTTCAGAAAAATCGCGGCACTATCTATTCCTGTATCAAGTCCACCTGAAACAATCACTTCCGATAGTTCAACATGCTCTGAAAAATCTCGATGCAGTACAGAATATGCAGAGAAATACTCAAACACTTCAGATTCCTTAAGGTCTTTTAGTCCATATGAATTGGAAAATTCATTTAGATAGGAATTAAGTATAGGATCATCCATTGGTTTCTCCGAATAAAGCTAAAAGTGTCTTGATATACTATAATTACATTTTTGAGTTAGACCATACTCTCGTTGACGTTGTAGTCAGATTTTTTTGGTAGCAAGTTTGAGCATGGCGAGGTAGTTTTCGGCATGTATTTCGTAGCGCAAGCGACACGCCTGAACTTTCTGATACGGTTAAAGAAATGCTCGATCCGATTGGCACTTTGTAGAGCCCCTCGCTGAAACAAACCTTCCACTTCCGGTGGCGCTTTTAAGGGATATTAGGAGCGGCGGCGGTCTCGGCAATGGCAGTTCGCAACCAAGTCGGCGTCGCAGACCGTGGCGACGAACAGGATCGACCCCAGTCTCAGGCATCTGATCAGAATCGTAGCCGGACAGTCGCCCGTATGGCCCGCATTAGGATTATTTCTAGCTGGCAACCACGAACGTCGGTCCGTGCATGAACCTTGGTCGTCAGTCCGCCGTCCGTGCGGTCCTTACATTGATCCAATTGCCCTTTTTGGTTTGGCAGCATGCTGATGGACGTGCTCAGACGTGCTGTCAATCATCTTGACGTCGCCGTCATAGGCCTCCGCTATCCGAACAAAATCACGACGCCTGTTGGGTCTCCTTATTGGGAGTTTCCTTCTAGGTGCTGCCGTGCTCGGTGTGGTGATATGGAGGTTACAACCTCCTTCCGATCATCTCGACAATCTCCGTTCTATGAGCGGAAGCGAACGTCAGATCCTTGAGCGATTGCAGGTCATCGGACTGAATCGCTTCGATCTGTCAGAACCGGAACTGGAGGCCCGGCTGGGTCTCTCCAACGAAGCCATGACATTGACGATGAAACTGGATCGACCGTTTGAGGGCACACAATGGCGTCACTACCTGCCAGAATGGACGGGTCTCAAAGAAGAGGCCCAAATCGGCAGGGATGGCGCCATCCAGATATTTGTTCGTCATATTGCCAACCTACCTGAATCCAAGATCGGTCCGGTTCTTGTCCTGATCAACGACGCCATCACGGCAGTTGGGAACGCACCAACACTGTTACGCTGGCTGCTTTCACTGACACCGGAACAGCGCGCGGACCTGGACAAAACGATAATAGAATATCTGGGCACCCGGGAAGGTCGCGACCTGCTACAAGCGATGGCGGCGCTGCAGAGGCCGGGGCTCGAGCTTGTTCTTGCGGCTAGCAGCAGCAATTCCTGGATGCTAAGAAGTTTGCTGATGACAGCTCCTGAGCATCTGGAAAACTTCTATCAGATAGAACTCGCCTATCAGGGAACTTACAGCAATTATGGCCCGGCCCCATTCCCGTGCCCTAGCCGAGTAAGAGTTATTCAGGCAACGGATGGTAAAAGTCTGTCGATTTGCCAGGTTGTTCTGTATTGAGGATGGACGTGTCCTTTCCCAATGGCTGTTAAACAGATGTTGTAAAGAACCACCTATAGTCGCAACTCTTATCGTGGGTTGCCGGTTTCTCTTGCGGAGTGTTGTAGACAATGATACTAATTCACGGCATTTATAAATTATTGCTGAGTTTTAGTATCATGACTAAACCGACCCAGGGAACGCTGAAGGATCGCGCGCTGACAATCGCTAGGGAACGCGGCATCGCGCGTGCGCGCGACTTCGATGCAGAGGGCGTTCCCCGTGCCTATCTGCGGCGACTGCAAGATCAGGGGCTTCTGGTGCGCATGGGGCGCGGTCTCTATCAGATTGCCGATGCGGAATGGTCCGAGTCCCATAGCCTTGCGGAAGCCAGCCGGACAGTGCCCCATGGCACCATCTGCCTGCTCTCCGCGCTCAGGTTCCACGAACTCACGACCCAACTGCCACATCAGGTTTGGATGCTGATCGGTCACAAGAAATGGGCACCGAAGAGCCCGCCTGTATCACTCCGTATTATGCGCGCCACCGGCGAAGCCCTGACAGCCGGTGTGACGTTTCATACAATCGAGCAGGTAGACGTCCCCATCACCAGTCCGGCCAAGACGGTTGCAGACTGCTTTAAATACCGCAACCAGGTCGGCCTCGATGTCGCCATCGAGGCGCTGAGAGACTGTATCCGAAACCGCCGAGCCACAGTTGACGACATATGGCGGTTCGCCGCTATCGACCGCGTGCAGAATGTCATGCGGCCCTATATCGAGGCGACCCTGTGACCCCGAAGCCACCCCTCAAGAATGTCGGCGCCTCGGTCCGCGCACGACTCACTCACGCTGCCCGTGAGCGCAAGGAAAACGTTCAGCTTGCGCTGACCCGTTTCGCCATCGAACGACTTCTCTACCGGCTGAGTCTGTCGCCCCACAGAGATCAATTCGTCCTCAAGGGCGCCATGCTGTTCAGTCTCTGGACACCTACGCCGTACCGAGCGACCGGCGATCTCGATCTTCTGGGATATGGCGATGCGTCGCCGGAGCGGATCGCTGCTAACTTCCGCGAGGTCTGCGGGATCGACGTCGAGGACGACGGCGTGGTCTTCAAGCCGGAAACCCTGCAGGCCGAGCCAGCCCGGACTGAAGACGAGTATAGCGGCGTCCGGATCACCATTACCGCCGAGATCGCCGGTGCGCGCCTGCCCATCCAGATCGACATCGGTTTTGGCGATGCCGTAACCCCGGCCGTGCTGGAAATCGACTATCCCTCACTGCTCGACATGCCAGCGCCGCGTTTGCGCGCCTATCCGCCCGAGACGGTCGTAGCCGAGAAGTTCCAGGCGCTGGTCGCACTCGGCATACTCAACAGCCGCATGAAGGATTTCTTCGATCTCTGGGCGATCTCGGAGACGTTTGCCTTCGACGGACCGGTCCTCGCGGATGCAATCGCAGCGACCTTTGATCGCCGCCACACGACCATCCCTGTGGATACGCCCGTCGCGCTGACGCCAGCCTTTGCCGAAGACGCCGCGAAGCAGGCACAATGGCAGGGATTTCTGCGCCGGACGGCCCTTTCCATGGCGCCTGGACCTTTCTCGGAGATGCAGGCGAAGGTGGCTACGTTTGTTCTACCACCTGTCCAGGCTCTCGTCGTCGGTAAACCGTTCGAATGCAAATGGGTCATCGGCGGTCCCTGGAAATAGTGGAAAGAAGTGCGCGGGGCTGAGGCAAGAGACAGCCTGATCTTCATCGACCGTTCCATCGTCAAGGCTCACCACGCAGCGGTCGGGTCATAAAGCCTGCAAAGAAATTCGTGAGCTCAGAGCGACGAAGCTTCCGGCGAACGATCACGGCGCCAGCGTCATCGACGCCGTGAACCTGAAAGACGTGCTTCGCGATATCCAATCCGATCGTGATAACCTGTTGCATGGACGGCTTCTCCTTGTTGCGGCCTAAGACAACCGCAGTATGGCGCATTAACGCCGGTGGTGGGGGCCGTCCACACCATCAGGTCAGATAATAGAAACCACACTCACATACGACAGGTGCACGGTTTTGCTTAATAAGCGTATCCATCCCTCTTTATTTGGAAAATCGTGATCCGTTATTTTTGGGCTGCTGTCCGGCCGAAAATGCATCACCAAATTTAGTCCAATCAGTAGCGCCTATACGCCCGCAAAATCACCCCAAGAGGTTCATTGTTTTGGTCATCTATAGCCACAATGACAGCAATCTTTGGCTCCTTCAAAGTTTTGACCGCATCAAGAAATGAAATACCGCCGGGCAAAATCCGGCACCCCTGCTTGACAGCATCATCTTTAATAAGATCAGAGATCTTATGGTCCTTCAGATCAATCATCCCATCCATTGCCAAAGCTTTCTCAGAAACAAAATGTGAAAACTGTTTATAAGTAAATGCTCCAACAACCACTCCACCATCAACGCAAACAAACGCCGACAAACTTTTTGCCTCATCCGAGGCGATTGCCAAAAGCGTCATACTAGGCTCAACCTTGAGGAACCTTGGATCCGATCTATCTAAGAGCGAAACAGGTGCGCTGCCTTTTAAGCTTGGCTTGGAACGCATCACAATGTTCACCATCGTGTGGTGGCGCATCCAGTCAGATGTTTTCGGACATCTCAAGTTTGTCAGCTTGATCATCTTTGATTGAAGGTCAGGAGCATTCACATCAAGGATAGGCTCGTGATGAGCAACCCTATTTCTGAAACGGTTTATCTCTTTCACCAAGAGCTGAATTTCGTGACGCCCTTCGCCTCTTGCCAGACCAGGAAATGCGATATTGGCTTTTGTGCGCCAAAGGCCCGCATAATCCGTCCGAAAAAGGTTAGACCAAAAGTCAAATGTAAGCTCAGCTATTACCTTACCTCTGTCACCAACACCAACTCGCTGTATCGCCTTATCCAAAGCCGCAAGGCTTTCAGCCGTCAGAACTTGGCTGCGTAAAGTTTCGTCTTGATGCCAATTCGCACCATATGTCTGGACAAGGACATCGTCTACCGCATTTCGCAGAACAACCTCTGCGACGCCAAGCGGAAAAAGAAAAGCCTTTGCAAGCCGAACCTTGTAAAGGTATATCTCGATAGCGAATAGTTCGTTCCCGCTCGCCCTCGTAAGATACTTGGAGAAGCGAGGTTCTGACAAAGACGCTTTCAGAGCGCTGATCGTATCTTCGTCGTATGCGTATGGAACTTGACACTCACCCATAATGCACGTACGTTCTCTTTAAGAGCAGTCGAACTGGCCCCACTGGCTTTGCTATGCGCCATCGACACCAAATTCTGAGCACCAGGTCAGGCAAGCCCTCACCTGGTGTTTTCGTTCACGACGCAAAATCAAGCCTCTTCAATCGTAGACGTTCACGCAAATCTCTCATCACCGGAGCCCTCCGCTAGGTGATGACAGGTCTGCGAATGACATCAAGTCAATGCTACTGCTCTTGTTCCTGAAATTGTACGCTTTACAACCAGCGACGAGAGATCATCATTTGCAACCAGAGTAACCAGACCAAACTCTAGCATGGTCTCAAGGGTACGCGGCTCTGATGAGAAAAAACTTAATGCCGCTTCAGAAGCTCTCCGTTCAGCTTCACCACAAGGCTCATTTACAGTTCCTAAATTGCGCAGAAAAGCAAACGCCTCGCGAGAAAGAACTATGGTTTTTCGGCTGACCCGCTTCTGATTCAACTTCATTTTTCCCCAGTCATCGAGCAAAGCTTTCATCATTGAGGCCTCCAGTTCGGGAAGCTTACTCCAATCAATGATATTGCTATGATTGAGGTACAGAAGCATCAAAAAAGCAGAACGGATTCGCTCTTTATACCCCTTAGAATTGAAAGCAGATGGAGAAAGCAACAAAACATTATCTAAATCGCTCATATCTTAAAGCCCCTTTCGTGTTGTACAGAGCAATGGTATGTAAATGTCGAATTCTTATGCTCCCATATATATGGCCCATATAAGTATGTCAATGATTTTCACGGATTGCTGTGCCACGATGCGAGAATCTGCATTATTTGAAGAGGTTAGGCCTCTTGATTACGGCCCTACTAATGTCTGCTCGTTATTTTGAAATTTTATCAACTACCTCCCAGAGACGCCACAGCACCATGCTGACGGCCCCTGCCAAGAATGTTCGTATTTGCAACATTGCCCAAGTCTGTGTTTTATCGCTCCACTCGCCAACCAAGGCTTTTAATTGTTTGATAGGTGCCGGTAATTGGCGGCGATGAGTGAGCCGCGCTTCTTCGGTTTTTACAGTTAGAGCAACAATTGCCTGCGATTACATGATCTTGCGTATTCCAGCATAGAAGCTAATGTTCCAAGATATCATGGCTACGAACAACATCGACATGGCCATCCACCGTCAATCCGGTCCAGGTGGGCTCGTTCATCGCGTACTGCCATCCGGCGAAATACTCGCCCAGATCCAGCATCGTCGCCTCCTTCGCCACATCCCAGAGCGAGCGGCTCGTCGATGGAAAACCCGATATCCAGGCGTCGGCCGTTCGTCAGCGTGATCCCGACCCGCTCAGGTGCCGCCGCTTGCAGCACTGCCGCCGCGGCATTGGCATCACTGACCGGGACAGGCATGGAAGGCCCGTCCGGCACGACCTCAACCGGCAGGAAAGCGTCCGTGCCGCCATGACCAGTTCGATCCCGCCGCCGTGGAAAGGTCGGAAATAGAACGGACGCTCCAGATGCTTGCCAGAAAATGAACCCGCAAACCACGGTCAAGAACCGGAAATACTTAGTCTGAGGCCTTCACCGGATGGTTACTTCGAGAACGCCAAGAATGGCAATGATCGCAAAGATTTTGTCGACCCAATCCGGGAAAATCCCCCGTTCTTGTATCTCTATGTGAAAAAGGGACGTGTAAAAGAACGACAACGCGACGACGACAGCAAAAATCCCCCCTATTGCTGGGTGACGCAATCCGTCGGTCGCCTTATCCCAGAAAATTTATCGTGCATACAACAGGAGAAATATATGAGCACAAATCACAAAGGTCCAATCAAGCAGGTGCGTTAAGCCTAGCGTCAACTTCAGGATTATGCCGCTGCGCGCTTCTTTACTTCATCGAGAATACCTATGAGCTCGATAACGCTCGCGCCGTCAAAAACACCTTCTACTCCGAGTGCATCAAGATCAGTGAACGGGCTCTCGTAAAGCAGCCGCGGCTCCATGACGCCTCGTTCAGTCAGATAGTCGATTACCAGATTAAGAAATTCGATCTGACTGGATGACAACGTTCGAGCGGCCTGAAACCCATCGAATGCATGCTTTGCTGCTTCACGATCCAGGCCAACAAGTGACCTGATGAAAACGCCGAGACCGACGTCGGCCTTGACCCTATCCAGGTCCTCCCGTTCAGCCACACCGGCCTCTACGAAGATCCTTTCCAACTCTTCAAGGTCTTGCGCCGTGAGCGGCTCGTTCCGGCGAAGTTTCTGAATAGCAATGTGGTTCTCGTGCTCCTTAAGGAAGTGCCGGACCTTCAATTGGAAGCGGTGCATATCTGTGCCGACAGCGACACCGCGCAGTTCCACAGCTTCGGAGCCACCAATTTCATCCTCGAAATCTGTGTAAATGTGGGGTCGCTTCTTCAATTCAATCAGCTTTATGAGATCCCGCAGGCGACGGCGCGCCACGTCGAGCATTGCAGGCGTTACATCCTGCCAGTACTCATCAGTCTGGATTTCAAGGATGAATTCCATTTGGCTGGCAATCATCGGAACATTGCCCAGCTCCTCCAGTGCGGATGCCAGCTGGATGACACGTTTCTTGATGGCCTCCAGCCCTTTCTCGGAGCGCAAAATGATCAATTGAGCGCGCAGAATGAGATAATCGAACTGTTTGGCTGCAATATCGTCATCCACCAAACTCGACGGCAAACCAGCGAGCTGGTCAATCAACTCCATTCGCTCTTCAAGATTGAGATTCTTCCAAGGCGCGTCCTCCTTGTATTTCTCCACGAGACGACGCTTGGGTCTGACAATGAAATTGTCCGGGTTCATGCCGCTTACTTCGTCGCGAAGCCGTGCGATTAAATCACGATGCAACTGTGTAAGCTGGTCATCGTCTTCGGCCGGTCTCGACTTCAGTTCTCCAGCAAGCTCAACACGCGCGACAAACAGGCGCTCGGCCAGCGAGCCTCCGACAGCACCTTCGGTGATGTCGGGGTTCTGATTGAAAAACTCGAAATTCTGGCAAAAATCAAAGATGCAGAAGTACTCCTTGTGCGCACCTATGCCGAAGAGGTTAGGACAAAGTCGGGTGCCGCGCCCGATCATTTGCCAGAATTTCGTCTTCGAGCGAACAATCTTGAAAAACACGAGATTGACGACTTCCGGCACGTCAATGCCAGTATCGAGCATATCGACCGAGATGGCGATGTGGGGGGGCTTATTCATGGTCGAAAAATCGTCGATCAACGACTGCGCATATTCGGTCTTGAAGTCGATAACACGCGCAAATTGACCATTCAGGTGCGGGTAGTTTGCATCGAATCTCTCGGCAATGAACTGCGCATGATCATGGTTCTTGGCAAAGATGATCGTCTTTCCAAGTCGATCGCCATCAGCCACCTTCAGACCATGGGTCATCACGTGTTCAAGAACCTTATCCACGGTGTCCTGGTTAAACAGCCACTTGTTTACAGCGGTAGCGTCAACATGGTCAGGAACAGTGCCATCTTCGTCCCATTCGATGGAATCCCATTCTTCCTTCTCTTCTTCGGAAAGGTCATCATACTTGATCCCCTCCCGTTGGAATTTCAGCGGCACTGAAACGGCCTTGGGGGGGACGAGAAAACCATCCTGCACCGCCTCATCGAGGCCATAGGCGTCTGTGGGAATTCCCCTCTCCAGATCAAAGAGTGAATAGGTGTCGCGATCCACTTCATCCTTCGGCGTCGCCGTAAGACCGACAAGCAGACTGTCGAAGTAATCGAAGATGGCCTTGTACTTCCGATAAACGGACCGATGCGCCTCGTCGATGACGATCAGGTCGAAGTGACCAGGTCCGAAACGACGGGAGGCTCCCTTCATTTCGTCAATCAGGCCTATCATGGTTGGATAGGTCGATACGTAGACCCGGCCATGGGCCGACTTGTCGGTAACGAGGTTCACAGGGGACGCCTGCGGCAGGAACGTCTTGAATGCGCCCGCGGCCTGATTGACCAGAGCAACCCGGTCGGCAAGAAACAGGATGCGCTTTGCCCAGTTGGCACGCATAAGCAGGTCGGACAGTGCGATCACTGTTCGGGTCTTGCCAGAACCGGTCGCCATGACCAGCAGCGCCTTGCGGAGATTGTCCTTCTCAAAAGACTCAGCGACCCGTCGAATGGCTCGGGTTTGGTAATACCGCTCGACTATCTTCTGATTAATATTCTCCTGCGCCAAAGGCTTCTGGGTTGAGCGCCGCTGGATTGCAAGCTCCAGTTCGTCTTTCTTCAGGAAGCCCTGGATGGCACGCGGCGGATAGCGGCGATCATCCCAAATCCAGTGCTCGTAACCGTTCGTATAGAAGATCACGGGACGCTGACCGGTCTCGCGTTCCAGCGCATCTGCATAGAGTTCCGCCTGTCGCTGCCCCTCCCGCGCGTCGCGACGGGTACGCTTGGCCTCCACCAAACCCAACGGCTTCCCGTCATCGCCCCACAACACGTAGTCTACAAAACCTTCGCCGGTATTGTTCGGCATGCCCGTCACCGGGAATTCAACGTCACGAGGCTGGTCGAGTTGCCAACCGGCCTCATGCAGCAACAGGTCAATGAAGGCGTCGCGTGTCTGCGCCTCATTGTAGTCGTGGGTGTCCGGAGCGGCCTGATTGGCCTTCTTTGCCTTGGCCACCTCTTCCTGAAGCCGCTTGATCTCCGCTTCCAGCTTCTCGTGCTGCGCTTCCGTCTTCAGGCGTGCGGCTTTCTCGTCTTCCAGCGCCTTTTCGCGAGCGGCGGAGTCATCCTGAAGCTTCTTGATCTGCTTTACGGTGCTGGCGGTTATCGTCAGGGTTTTTTCAAGTTTGTTCCCGTCGAACTGGATGCCCGGCGGCGGCTTCTCACCACGGGCATAGGTCCGCACCAGCCAGTAAGAGATATGAAACAGCTCCCGAAGCGCGGTGACGGCGCGGGCAGACGGAACGGCCGTCGTTTCGTGTACCGCTTTATTCCCAAGGTCTTTGATCAGGCGAGCCTTAGTGACGATGGCATCACCGGCGAGGTTGCGGAATGTCGGTTCGTGAATGAGAGCGGAAAGCGTCGTCTCATAGGGTGACCGCAATTGGCGATCATGCCCGTACATCCACTTGACCGCCACCTCCAGCGCCAAGCGGGCATAGAAACACGCCCCACGAGGGTCTGAGAGTGCCAGATTTTCAGCCTTGGCTGCATGGTTGTGAATATCTGCAAACTCGGTCTGGAGAAATGAAAACTGGCTCATAGGTCGCCCTCATTTCCGAGTTGCCGCTCCAAAGACTGACGGACCAAGCCGATGACATAGGGGAGTTCATCTAGCCGACTAAATTTCAGATCGACATCTCCATTGCCCCACCGTCCAAGACCCGTTATGTCCCGACAGAGCCCTTTGGGATCATTGATATCTACAAATTTCAAGTTGAGGGACAGACGAAGACCTTTGGCCTGCGGAATCACATCAACGAAATTGGTCTCGGCCTTGTAGGCAATGTAGAGCTTCAGAAACTCCTCACTCACGCAGGGATCAAGTTTCAGAACCTCCTTACGGAAGGCCTCGAAGAGCTCCTTTGTTGGAGAACCCGAAAGATGAGCGTGATCTTCCACTGAGTACGACGTCGCTACAGCCTCTTCAGGGCGATAGGCATCCAACACGTCCGTTGCGATATTGGGGAACCGCCATACATCGCTGGCCCTGGTAGCCAAAGTGTTCGCTCGGTCAACTATGGTCGTTTCCGTCCATTCTTCCAGTTCACCTAGGCCGACATTGACCTTTAGCGGGCTCTGACGGAACCCGCCCTCCATGTCCCTTTTTTCCTTGAAAGGCCGGTCGCTGTATTCGGAGTTGTAACCGGTCAGCGTCAGGTTACCGAGCGTATGCAGATACTTCTCATGCACACGCTGCCATTCATCGCCTAGGGCTTGCTGCCATTCTGTGGTGAGGTCTTCATTCTGCGGCATGATGTGCTCAATCGTGTACTCATCGACCGGCACCCGTTCCTTGCGACCAAAGTTTTCGAACCGGCGCAGCCAATAACTGCGGCTGCGGAAGTTATAGAGATCCCGAACCTTGATCTGCTCACGAAATTCTTCATCCGATGGGAAGCGGCGATAGGACGGCATCAGCAGGAAATGGGCCATGATGCTTTCCAGATAGCGATCCTTCTTCAAGGCCCGCCCAAACGTTGCGAAAGTCTTGTTCATGGAATTTGTGGGTATCGAACACACCGCACGCCGGAAGACGTACGATTCAATCAAACGAACGGCGGCCAGAAAGTCATCACGATCCAGCACGCCGCTATCGAAGTCCGCATACAGCTCCAGCAATAGCGGATAGGCAACATCGACACGCAGTTCTCTCAAATCGTGGAAGGCCGCTTTCAGATCAGCATCAGCCTCCTTGCCCAAGGCCATAGAGCAGTAAAACTGTGAATAGCGGCGGATATCCTTTACTAGCGCCTCGATGCCCAATTCGGCAACGCTGTCAGATCGGGCATACGTCTTGAAGGCCGCATAGACATCATCAAGCCTCGGGATATCGCCTGTTTTCACGATCAGGTAATGCCGCATGAAGCTGTCAAAATGGCTGTCGTAAGACTCCTGTCCAAACGCTTGCTCCATCGGGCGCCAGTACTGATTATAGAGCCGCGTTTGAAGGTCAGTCTCCAAACCCATCAGAACGAAGTTGCGGATGAGGTCGGCCTGGCTCAGCTCTCGGCCGGTCGAGTTCATGCTTTCGAAGATAAGCTGCGGGTTATCCTCTTTTCGCGATAGGGCAACATAGACAACAAGCAGCTTTGCCAGTCCGCGACATACCGTTTGTAGGTCGCCTGCCTGACTTTCAATGCGCTCTTGGAAATACAGGAAGTTATCTTCAATTCGGCGGGAGTGATTATCCGGCAACTCCCTGTTATCGATCACGGCGAAAAGCGTGTCGCTATCCGTTTCGGACAAGACCAGTTTTCTGAACGTGTCGCCGGTTTCGAGAGGATTGATAAGGTAGTAGCTCTCCAGTTTTTTCTTCGAAAAGCCATCCATCGGCTCCTGATCGCCCAAGGCGCGAGACAGCGCAGCAATCAGCAGCGTCAGTGTTGTCAGTCGTTGTTGGCCGTCAATGACCAGCAAAGGGGCACTATGTGCATCCGTATCGGCGACATAGACAATCGAGCCAATAAAATGGCCACCAGCAATATCCGCTTTTCCAGCTCGCAACACATCGTTCCAAAGCTGTTCGCACTGAATACGCTCCCAGGAGTATTTCCGCTGGTAAATCGGAATGACGAACTGCGAGGCGTCACGAACAAATTTTAGAAGATTGATGTGTCTGGCATCCATATACCGCCCCCCTTACGAGCCGCTGTAAATTGTGTCTGAATTGATGAGGTTGGTCAGGTATGGCGCAAACCCCGCCAGCAGTATGCTAACCGCAACAAGATCCCGCATCTCGATATTGCGCAGGCTGTTGGCGGGCGTCCCGCCATGCCTGATGCCCGGATAATCGGATGCGAAGCCGTAGAGCTTCTTCATGGCATCCTTCAGCCTGTTATGCGGCCAGGTGCCCACCTCGTCGCAAATCGCCCCCAGCGTGTTGGACGTCACGCCAGGGCAACGCTGCCCGATGGCCTCAAGCAGGTTCACCTGCTTTTGGATGCAGGTCTTGATCCTGCCGGGTGACTGGCTGGTTTTGAGGTCGCGAATGGCATCCTCAAACTCCACCATCAGTGGGTGCAATTCTGCATCCTGATAAGTGGCATCACGCAAATCCCGGATCAGGCGGGCAAACACGCCAGGCAGTGTCGGATTGAGGCTGAATGGCCGACGCAGATCATAACGAAGGCTGAATTTGTCGAGAAACGCCTCGATCAGAAGGAAATAACGATTGGCAAGTGGATCGCCGCCAAGATCGACAACGACATTATGGGCCCGCTCAAAGAAGCCAAGTAGGGCCACCTCTCCGCGAAACGCGCTGGCCTTGGCGCTCCGGAAGGCTTTGCGCGCTTGAACCGGATCATCGACAACATCCGCCAGTGCTGTCACATCGAGGGGCGTCTCAAAGGCGCCCGCCAGGTCCCGGTACAGTTCGCAGAACAGGTCTTCCGGCGCATCCGGGTGCTTGGCCAGTTTCGACCAGATTTCCCGCCATGTTTCCGACCAAACGCCGATGACCTCGCCCCTCATGCCTGCCCTCCCAAGCCCGTCCTGGCGCAGTCATCGAGCCTTCTGTGCAGCAGGGAGATCAGCGAAAGGTAATCCGCCGCATCATCCTCCCCTTTCCAAAGGAGTTTCGGTTCGTGAGCCAGCGGATTCCGCACGGCGGCGAAACATCCCTTGAGAAGAGACGCAAAACCCTTGTGCTCGGATCGCTCCGTCTCGGTTTGAAGCGTGTTGATGGCCAGCAAGGGCCGCTCAACCGAGAGCACCTTGTCCACCAGCGCCGCTCCGTCGCCATCTGCGCCAGACAACTCCCTGATCCTCTGCGCCAAACCTTTGGATGCCTCGAAAACCGCGTGAAAATAGTTGTCCTGCAGAAGCTCCGGCTTACAGTACCGCACGACTTCGGCATGGATGCGCCGCCCCCTGAACTTGGCTTCCAGCGTCTTCGCGCGCTGATGGGCTTCGCCGATAGTTTGCGCCGCCGGTGCGTGGCGGAATTTACCGTCCTCGCCATATTGCAAACCAGCAAACGCAAGAATGGCGTTCAATTGCTGACGCACGGCCTCGAACTCGTCCGCACGTTTAACAAAGGCAGCCGGATCAAGTGAGGTGCGGATATAGTCTATCAGCTTGCTGGCCGCTCTGTCCTGCCGCTGGTAGTGGCAGAATGTGCTGTATAGCCGCCGCCACTTCGTGCTCTCACCCGAAACATCATCCAGCCCCATGCTATTCAAAATGCGGGTAATATCCGAACCGGTCGCACAGTCGCCCAACAGGCGAGAAACCTGCTCAAGCTGGGCATCTGAGAGGATCGGTACACCCGCCATGCTTACAGCTCTCCCCTAAATGCACGATGCTGTACCGAAGAAAAAAGCTGCTCAATCTTTGCATTCTGTTCAGAATGCCGGTTACGTTCGGTAGTCACTGCACTTAATCTCTTATCGAATTCATCCTGTAGCTCTTGGGGCGGAAGGGGTACTTCAAATGCCATGAGTTGCTTTCGGTTCATTTTTGGAATGTTCGCCCGCCCCGAAACACTATCGCCGTAGGTCAAGAATTCACGACTCCCAAGAATGAAGTGAAGATATCTTGTCTTGATCCGATCCGATTTGGGAAGAAGGGCATACATGTCCGCACTACACATCCCAACGCGATCTGCGATCGCAACCTTGTTCAAGTAGGGTCGAATTTTACTGTAGATAACATCGCCCGCCTCAAATCGATATTTTCCGCTGGTCACTCCATCGACCCTACATGTCCGGACACGATCCCATTCGATATATCCCCCACTTTGGCGGATATGCTCGGGGCCGACGTGAGGGAGCTCTGCGTTCTCATCCAAAGTTGGGTCTGCCAGAGATGAACGCGCTTCGACTAATTCAGCCAATGAGACTTTGGGCAGGTCGAGTTGCCCAAACATCTCATGAAAGATTGCCTGGCCGAGGGTGTTGAGCTTGTCGAGGGCTTGGGCGCGGAGACGGCAGAGCGCGTCAGCCTGATCCAGTATCTCCGCAATCCGCTTCTGCTCATCCAAGGGCGGGAGGGGGATCTTGCCCTGCTTCAAGTACTTAAAATGTCTACTGTAACCAGCTGCCGGAATGTGAATTCGCTGCATTGCATAGAACAAATATCGCTCGTCAGCATCGATTTTAGGGCGCAGCACTTTCGTCCCATCTGCTCCTAAACAGAATGGAAAGTCGATGAATTTGAAATACTTAGTATGATCCCCAAACACAACAACCGGAAGGTCAGATTTGCATAGACGGCTCTCATCATTCGTATATCCAGCTATTAGCTCTTTTCCTTGGTCCACGACCGGGTACCTACCAGAGGGCAAGAAATCGCTTTGTAGGGTTTTGATATTCCCACCTGTCTCGTCTCTGACGACTTCAGTAAATGACCTTGTTTGCCAATTGCTGCTCATCCAAGCATCTCCTCAAGCCGATCCAGTCCATCAACGATCTCCGTCTCGATTGCCCGCAATTCGGCGATAATGTCCGTTGGCGCTGCGTGCTCGACCTCTTCGTGCTCCACCTCTTTGTAACGGTTGAGGGACAGGTCCCAGGTCCCCGTTGCCCGGATATCCTCGACCGGCACCAAAAAGCTTTGCGCTGTCCGTGGTCTGTCGGCTTCACCCGCACGATTCTTCCAGCGGGCAACGATATCCGGCAGATTGTTTTTCGCGTGCTCCTCTTCGGCCAGAGGTTCAGCGGGGACTGCCCCGAGCTTATCTGGCGGCAGTAGATTGGCCCGCTTGTCATCGAGGCTGAGGCCGTCAGCCGTCATGTCGTAGAACCAGACCTTCTCCGTCCCGCCGACACCGGTTTTCGTGAACAGCAGGATCGCTGTGGACACACCCGCATAGGGGCGGAACACACCGGAGGGCAGCTTGATGACCGCATCCAGCTTATGATCCTCAACCAGCATGCGGCGGATATCTTTGTGCGCACCGGAGGAGCCGAACAACACCCCATCCGGCACGACTACGGCCGCGCGGCCACCAGTCTTCAGCAAACGCAGAAACAGCGCGATGAACAGAAGTTCGGTCTTCTTCGTCTTGACGATCTTCTGAAGGTCTTTGGCCGTCGATTCGTTATCCAGACTGCCCGCAAAAGGCGGGTTGGCGAGAACAAGGGAATAAGTGCCGGCGTCTTCAGAATGGTCCTCCGCCAGACTGTCGCGATAGGTGATGTTGGAGTTCTCCACGCCATGCAGGATCATGTTCATGGAGCCAATGCGCAGCATGGTCGTATCGAAGTCGAAGCCATGAAACATGTTGCTGTGGAAATGCTCTCGCAACGCCGGATCACGTAGCGACTGCGGATGATGATCGCGTATATATTCACCCGCCGCCACGAGGAAGCCGCAAGTGCCGGAAGCGGGATCGCAGATCACGTCGGTCGGCTGCGGCTCGGTCAGCTCCACCATCATCTGGATGATGTGGCGCGGCGTGCGGAACTGTCCGTTCTGCCCGGCGCTGGCGATGCGGCTCAGCATGTATTCATAAGCATCGCCCTTGGTGTCCCGATCTTCCATCGGGATCTTGTCCAGCTTCTCGACAACCTTGGCCAGCAGGGCAGGATTGGAGAAGCCAAGGCGGGCATCACGCATATGGTGGCCGTAGCTCGACCCTTCAGCACCAAGCGTCCGCAGGAATGGGAAGACGTGCTCATCCACTACTTCCATCATTTCGCGGGGTTCGAAATTCTTGAAGCGGGACCAGCGCAAATCCTCATAGGGGCGCCCCTTCTCATCTTTGCCGTCTGGAAAGATGCGGCGTTCCATTGGCGTCTTGAGGGTCTGGCTCTTGCGCTCTTCCAGGGTGTGGAGGTCGTTCAGCCGTTTGATGAATAGCAGATAGGTCATCTGCTCCATGACAGAGAGGGGATTGGCAACTCCACCCGCCCAGAAGTCATTCCAAATACTGTCGATCTGGTTTCGGATTTCGCCTGTCAACATAGTGTCCCTCTGTCTCTCTATATTAGTGTTTTTCTTATATCACTCAACTTGTAGCTTTTGCCAGGGCGCGTTCAAACTCAGCCCGGTTCGTCACCACAACAGGCGTCTCGTGCGGATCGTCCAGAACCTCCGCAACATCAAGCCGCAATCGTTTTCTGAAGTAGTAAAGAAGCGCCTGCCTCACCGGGATCGAAATCTCGCCGTCTGACATCGCGTAGTCTTGCGCAATCACTCGCCTTTGATTCTCACCCAATTTTGGATTGGGCGCGAGAACTACATTAAAATAAGTGCTCCACAAGGTATCTGCGTTGGCACCAACATGTGATTCAGCGGCGTCTCTTGCATCCATGATACGGGATAGCAGGAAATCTTTGAACTTGTCTTCGATGTGACAGTAGGCGCGGACATGCCACCTGAAACCGTCACTGCCAAAGGCATGAGGACTTATCCGCCGCCAAACGGGGTCAGGGCGCTGCATATTCATGGACTGATAAAATATTTCGAGAGACGCCTTGTCGCGAATTGCCGCCAATACAGCCCTCAGCGTTTCCACATCAACCCGGCGATGTGGCACCGGCATGGTGTCTACGCTGGGCGGGTCGGTCAGCCAGCCATGCGCACCAGCTTCCAGGGCCGTAGCCACTTTGTCGAGTTGCGCTAGATAACTTTCGGCGTCCGGTTTAAGGAATACAGGAGCGAAGCCTCGGGCGGCGAAGTACCGCTTTTCACTGCGGTCATAGCGGACGTTATCGGGCGCCAACTCCTGATACTGGGTCAAATCCTTAGAGGCCTGCGGGACGGAAACACCAAAAAATCGGGTGATGTCCGAACGGTTCACACCCCCCTCCCAGAACAACCTGAATTCAATGAATTCAAGCCTCTGCTCCACTCCCCACCTTAGTCCTGGACCCTCTAACGGCATGATCACTCCAAATACGGATAGAAACTATATTGACAGCGAAACGCTTCCCGTATAGTTTCTTAACTCATCAAGGAATTGCGGTCAACTGAATTGGAGAGATTGATGTCAAAGAATGACAGATATGTGGTTAAACATCCGGAAGGGTGGGCAGTGAAAGCCGGTGGAGCGCAACGCGCCAGCAGTCTCCACGGAACTCAGAAGGAAGCCGAGGCAGCCGCCAAGCAAACGGTCAGCAAGCTGGGCGGCGGCGAAGTTCGTATTCAGGGTCAGGACGGCAGATGGCGGGATTCCGACACGGTTGCTCCGGGGAATGATCCGCACCCGCCGAAGGACAACAAGCACTAGGAAGCGGCCGCCGGACAGGGAGAACAGATATGAGCGCAAAGACTGATCGCTTCACGATCCTCTCCTTGAGCGGCGGCGGTTATCTCGGCCTCTACACCGCATCCGTATTGGCCGCCCTCGAAGAGATTTATGGCGGCCCGCTCGCCAGGCATTTCGATCTGATCGCCGGCACATCGGTCGGCGGCATTATCGCCCTCGGTCTGGCGAATGAAGTACCGGCCCAGGCCATCAAGAAGGCGTTCGAAGACGACGGCACTGCGATCTTTTCTGACCGGCCGGCACCGCAAGGTATGGCCGGTTCTCTCATCGATCTGCGCCGCTACTGGTCGAAGCCGAAATACCGGCCCGACGCCCTGAGGAACACCATCGTCCGCATCGTCGGAGCCGATACACTCATCGGCCATCTGAAACACCCGGTCATCGTCCCGGCCGTCAACCTGACCAAGGGCGGGCCCCAGATGTTCAAGACTCCGCATCACCCGGACTTTCGCAGGGATCTTCATCTGAAGGCCGTCGATGTAGCCATGGCGACCTCCTCCGCCCCCACCTATTTCCCGATCGCCGAAGTCGATGACGCGATGTTCACCGACGGCGGGCTATATGCAAACTCTCCCGATCTGCTCGCCGTGCATGAGGCCGAGCATTTCTTCAAGAAACCGGCCAGCCAGATCAGGCTGCTGAGCATCGGAACGACGACAGCGCAGTTCTCGTTTGCCCATGCGCACGGCCGTGACCTTGGCGCCTTCGGGTGGATGCGCGAGCAGCGCCTTGTCAGCGTCATCATCGCTGCGCAGCAGCACTCCGTCGACTTTATGATGAAGCACCGCCTCGGCGAGCGTTATCTCCGGCTTGACGCGGTTCAGTCGAAAGAACAGGAGCGCCATCTCGCGCTCGATGTGGCGACAGATGATGCCCAGAAGACCATCAAGGGACTGGCACAGGCCACCGTCCAGACTTCGATCAATGCGCCGCTCCTCAAAGAAATATTGGCAGAGCAGGCCCCGCAGCCTGTCTTTTTTAACCTAGACACTTTGAAAGGATAGGATCATGGGATCGGCGTCATCGCTTTTTTGCAGTTCGAACGATACCGAGAAGCAGACGCTGCATCGGCGCATTACCCCCTCAAGCGACCAGTTCGAGGAGCAGCAAGCGCGCTGGAACGCCCTCGCCGAACACCTCTCCGCCGACTTGCGGAAAAGGAGCGGTTATTCGATCCGGACATGGCTTCAGGGGTCATATAAATTCGGGACGCAAACGCGCCCTGTCCGCTTTGGCGAGGAGTTCGATATCGACCTCGGCATCTATTATGTGTGGAAGGGTTCGCGCGACGACGGAGACTATGACCCTCAAACCCTGAAGGGTTTCGTCAGGGACAGTCTGCTTGCCTATGCGGCTAACAACCCTGACGACGTTTTGTCGGTCGCCCCGCCCAAGCCCCGATGCGAGCGCATCCGGTTCAAGGGCAACTTCCATATCGACGTGCCTGCGTATCATCTGGAACCCGACCTGGACGAGCGGTCGCTCGCGACCCGCGACGGCTGGGAAGACAGCGATCCAAAGGCCATCTATATCTGGTTCCGTGACTCGTTTGATGACATTGAGCGCGCCAAAGTACGGCGCCAGATCAGATACCTGAAGGCGTGGGCGGCCCTCAAATTCGCTGAGCCCGATCGGCCGTCATCGATCCTTCTGACCGTCCTGATTGCCGAGGCGGCCCGTGACTTGGGCAGCCTTCCGGCCGATGATGAGGCTCTGCGCGACCTGGTCGAGCACATCACCGAGCGCCTTGAGGACGATTGGCAAGTACCTAATCCCGTAGATCCTGATGAGAATCTGGTCCGGATGTCCTCGCAGCAGATGCAAGACTTCATTCGTGCGCTATCTAATCTGCAAGACGTTGCCAGCCGCGCCTGCGAGGCGGAAACCGAATTCGCAGCAGCCGACATCTGGCAGGAGGCGTTCGAGCATTTATTCCCGATGCCCGAGGGGCAGCAGGCGATGGTCGAAATGGCAAAGTGGCTGCCGGTAAGATCGGTGATGCCCGAGATCAGGATCACGGCGATTTCTCGCAACAACCCGCAGGGCGGGCGGTTCACTGGCATGAACCGGATTGGGCCGATACCGAAGGACTGCGATATCTATTTCGAGGTCGTGAATCCGGGACAGCTTCCGGCGAACAGCTCCGTCGCATGGATGGTGCGCAATGAAGGCGGCGAGGCCGAGAATACGAACGATCTTGGTCATTTTGCCGGGCTTGGCCTCACGGCCAATGAACGTTCGGCCTATCGCGGCACCCACTACATGGACTGCGTCGTGAAGGTGGGCAGTCAGACGGTCGCCATGCGACGGGTGCCGGTCACTATCAAAGGTGTCGCCATGCCTCGCAGGAACCCGGTTGCCAGACCCGACTACGTCCGCCTTCGCGGCAGAAAGTAGTGGAGATTCGATTCTGGCCGAAGCAAAGATTGTCAATCTTTGTTATGTCGCGTAGGTGCCGTAAGATGGGATACTGTCGAACGATGGACTCCAAAAGTCCGGGCGACCTTATTGCCGTCATCTCATCCGAGTTGAACGCCCACAAACCGGCCCAGCATGACCGGAACCTCTACGCAATGCGTAACATCGTCGAAAGGTTTTTCTGCAAGATGAAGGACATGCGATCCATTTCCACAACATGACATACATCGTCGCAATCAGATGCTGAATCAATTGAGTCCACACCTTTGTTACGGCATTCTTTGTCCTTAGCTGATATATACAATCTCAAGTTTTTTTATCCATGTTAATTTATGGCACCTTTAAGGAGTATTAATTCAGAAAATGAATCACCGACGAGTTATTGTCGTCGACGAGTGGTCATAATGCTTTTGATTTTAGCGCAACTATTTTCTTGCCAGACGGCCGCCTTGCCCCACCACTACAATTGGTTGCCAACTTAGATCGGCCTTCACTACTACAAAATTTCTTTCGACATCAGCTTGAGAGTAAAACTCTGACGTCATATATAGCACGGCGTAAAAACTACGCCATTCAAGGTGACCAGTATAGCCATGCATGTCAGCATAAATACCGTCCAGCGCCGTTTTTGCCTCCTTTTCGCTGTCGATAAACTTTGCTGCCATAAGTGAACGTACACCGATATCGGGACGGTACGTTTTGATCGTCTTGTCGAGGGGTATTTCGCGCACGACATCAACGAACGAGAACGCTAAGACTTTCAGCACTGCCTTGCGAACCTCTGCTTCAGTAGTAGGTTCGAGGTTTGCATATTTTATAATCTTATGAGTATTCTTAAGGATGGTCTCAAACACGCCAAGGCCGGTTACCTCCCGTCCTTCTGTCATTACTGCCAGCGAAGAGTACAATGCTCTTGCAGCGGCGAGCGCCGGGCTGTGGAACGCTGAATCCCAATGTGAGATTTCAATGTCCTCAAGGTTCGCGAAGGAGCGCATTTTGCGCACGACGTCCTTGCGATAGGCTGGGAGGCCTAGTCGCTCCGCAAGGATCGCAGTATCGCGGAACACTTTCTCAATTAAAAAGACGAGATGTAATTGAACCTCATTGAGTTCTTGTGCATGGTCACCCACGTCAATATTATTTAACGTGTTGTTTTCACTTAATGTTTGGTATTTCATCAGCATACGCTCAGCTTCGCTGATCGTATTTCAGATTGATGCCGTTAGTAATTGTTCTTCAATATGCATAGTCTGCCAATCTCACTGAGCGGATGCCGGATAAAGTCCGATTTTTGCGTACGCTCGAAACTTCAATAAGTTCTCTTATTCACGGGATGGCACTAGGTGTTTAGTCCCATTATGTGATGGGTTGGATTAAGATTGAACCTTTCGAGCTCTATTGTCCAGATTTTGCAGATGCATTCGTAAGGTGCGAGGCCGCTAAGCGTCTTCAAACGGCGGGCATAGTTGTATGCTGCGATGAAGTCACCGAGATGGGTTTGGAGTTGATTGTGGCTGTCGTAGTGATAGCGCTTTACGGTTGCTTAGGTCGGCCACTTACCGTGATGTCCTTTAGGCGTTTTGCGTCCAGGATCTCAGAATGCACGGAGAACTTCTTCAGGAGTTCGGTCGCCCACTCCTTGCGCAAGGATATCAAGTGGCAGGAGGCGGGCAAGTTCTTCTGACCGATGAGTAGGTCCGTCGACGCAAAGGAGACGACCCCTCATAACAACTATTTCCCTCTCGGCCGCTTCCCACTTGCTTACCTATTGCTTACCCGAACGCAAGTACGGCCTAGCGGTGTTAGCGCTAAGCCGTTGATATATTTGGTTGCGGGGGTAGGATTTGAACCTACGACCTTCAGGTTATGAGTTCTACGTTTTATTCAAAAATTGGCTTCGTCATATTTTTCATTGATGTACGTTGCATTTTATAACAACCGCCGATCTACTATGGAGCAGGAAAACATGTTTTGTTCTTTTGGTAATTTTAAATTGTAAGAAAAGTAAGCTTTATGCGAAAATTATGCCTATTTATTCTGACAAAAATTTATCTAACTTGTTGATTTATAAGCACTGGTATTTTGCTTATTATTGAAAACCAACAAGTTTATCGGGGCCCAGCGCATATCCTCCCGCCCGGTAAATCAGAACCCCGGATTGGGGGGCAGTCCAGATGCGCGTTGATACATTTAAAACCCTTTGATCCCTTCGGGCGATCAGGGCATCGCCCTTGTCTTTTACCCCCAGGGCCATGGCTACAGCCTGGATGTTCGACCGGACGTCTTCGAAACCTTCAGCGCGATGTAGGAATATGCCCTGCTTTGGCTGGTTTATCCATTGGGCGATTCAAACTGGCAAACAGTCGTCAAAAGACAGTTAAAGACGCTCCGAGGGCTCACGCCATCATTGCCGCAGGAGGTCGGTGGCTGGACGCCGCCTGAGCCGCTGCCGCCACCGCACCGGAAAATCGGGCCTCCGCCTCTTCGGGCGTGTATCGGGCACGAGAGACAGCAACATTAATCGCGCCAACGGGAGCGCCGGTGCTGTCGATGATCGCCGATGCGATAGAGATATCACCCAGAAAATATTCTTCAAATGCGGTCGAATAACCGCGCTTTGCTGAAACCGCGATCTTCTGCAGCAACGCATCCCTGTCACAGGTCGTATGCTGCGTGAATGCCTTTAAGGACGATGCATTGATCACGTCTTCTGCTGCTTCCGGATTGAGCCGCGACAGCATCGCAATACCTGGCGCAGAACAATAGGCGGGCATCCGCGTTCCGATAACGACGTCGGTTGCCAAGACATGACGACTGGGATAGCGCGAGATAAAGACAATATCGGTGCCTTCCAGGATCGTAAGATTGACGGTTTCCTCCGTCTCTTTACTGAGATGAATGAGGTAAGGCTGGGTTCGCCGAATGAATTCATTGCTGTTCAGATAGAAGTTTGTCAGTTGCAGAACCTTAACGCTTAAAACCCAACTGTTCGTGTTTTGAAAGCGTTCAATATAGCCCAGTTTCGCCAGGGTATGCATAAACCTCTGCGCAGCGCTCTTGCCAATCTGAGTCTTGGCGGTGACTTCTGCCAGCGTACAGGGCGTGCCGCTGTTGCCGATCGCGTTCAAGACCCGAAACGCCTTTTCGACAGACTGAACCATCAGCAGATCAGGGTCCGATCCTGCTTCGTCACTCCCTCCCCCACGGTTGCCTGATGCCTTAACCATATTTCTAGATGGATTACTCAAAATGCGCGCTCCCTGACCTTATTCTCATCTCGGATTACTCTTCGCGGACTATATTCCATATTTGATACGTTGCATCGTATTGCGATATATTGTATCGAATTCAAATGCAAACTTTGTGCACCCAAACTCACCAGAGGTTACAGGTCCAATCATGACATTGCCAATACTAACAGAAGTCAGAGACGAAATCGGTTTCATCACACTGAACAAGCCGCATATTTTGAATGCGTGGGACAGGCCGATGCGTGACCTGCTGGTCAATAGTCTGGAAACCTTTGAGGCCGATCCGGCAATCAAGGCGATCATTCTGACAGGCGCGGGGGATCGTGCTTTTGGTGCCGGGCAGGACCTAAACGAGACCAAAACCTTCGATTCAAAAAATGCGGAAGATTGGATTGAAGAATGGCGACGCCTGTATGGAACGATCAGATCCCTAACGAAACCGCTGGTTTGTGCGCTGAACGGGTTGGCGGCAGGATCCGCCTTCCAAGTCACACTCTTGGCCGATCTTCGGGTTGGTCATGCGGATGTAAAGATGGGACAGCCAGAGATCAATTCTGGTCTGCCAACCGCAACTGGTTCGTGGATCATGCGAGAACTTATCGGTCTTTCCCGGACCATTGATCTGACCCTTACAGGCCGAATGGTCCCGGCTGACGAATGTTTGGCCATGGGCCTGCTGAGCCGCATTGTCCCAAAGGAGCAAGTCATGGACGCCGCGATAGCGCTGGCCCGGGAACTTGGCGAGAAAGCACCTATCGCCATGCGCCTGAACAAGCGGCGATTCCAGGAAATGACTGAGGCGTCGTTTCAGGAAACCATGTCCGCAGCCTCGCGCATTCATTCAGAAGCTTATGGTACCGGCGAGCCAAGCATGATGATGGAGCGCTTTCTGAAGAAGACAGAACGGAAGGGCTGAGTTATGGCGGGTGTCAGTGAATTTCTTCGTAATACCGGACCGATGAATGACGCGGAATCTACCGCAAATCCAGCCTCGGTTGATATAACATTGGGGGCGGCGTTCAAAGAAAAAGCCACTCAAGAACCAGATGCAGTTTATGCCGTATTTGAAGGCGTAACGATTACTTTTGGGGACCTGGATCATCGCTCTGATGCAATTGCGAAGGTGATCCGAGACAAGGGTGCTATCCCAGGTGATCGCATCATCACAATGCTTGTGAACAGTCCGGACTGTCTGGCGTTAATATTTGGCATTGTAAAGGCAGGCATGGTTTGGGTACCTGTTAATGTCAATCAGCGTGGCGAAGGTTTGAAAGCAATCTTCGAAAATTGTGATCCGCGCCTGGCTATCATAGAAACCGAATTGGCGGGCGTGCTCTCCGATAGCGGGATCGAATTAGGGCGGGACGCCCTTATACTTCACGATGAAGAGGTCGGGCTGGCGTTTGCTGAACAAGGGCAGACGGCATCTATGCCGTATTCGGTGCCGAATGCGAAACCGGATCAGCATTTCGCCCTGATGTATACGTCCGGCACAACGGGGCCGCCAAAGGGCGTTATCGTGACACATAGAATGTTCCGATTGGCCGCAGAATCCTCGATTCTGGTTTCCGATGCGCAGGATCATGACATTTTTTTTATGTGGGAACCTTTGTATCATATTGGCGGGGCACAGCTATTGTACCTCCCCGTCTTAAAAGCCATGCATCTGCATATGGTTAAACGCTTCAGCGCGAGCCGATTCTGGCAGCAGGTCCGGGACAGTGGGGCAACCCAGATCCATTATCTTGGTGGCATTCTTCAAATGCTGTTGGCCCAACCTGAAACCAATCAGGACACGGATCACAAAGTGCGCATAGCCTGGGGTGCGGGATGTCAAACCGACACATTCGCCCTGTTTACAAAGCGTTTCAATGTGGCAATCCGCGAATGCTATGGCATGACGGAAGCCTCAAGCATCACAACCTATTCCACGTCAACACAGCCGGGTGTCGTCGGCAAACCTGTGCCGTGGTTTGATGTACAAATCCGCGATGAACATGACCAGATTGTCCCAAATGGTCAGAAGGGGCAGATCGTTGTCTCCCAGAAAACATCAGGGGGGCTGTTTCCCGGATATTTTCGGCAAGCGGATGCAACCAGGAAAGCACTGCAGAACGGTACACTTTACACAGGTGACCTGGGATCCCTGGACGAAGCAGGCATGCTGCGATTCCATGGCAGACAATCCGACAGCGTGCGGTGTCGGGGAGAAAATATTTCTGCATGGGAAGTTGAACATGTCGTCCTGAAGCATCCCGCTGTTGAAGAATGCGCCATTATCGGTGTCGCGGCCCAGATCGGCGAACAGGATATAAAGCTGTTTGTGCGTCTGAAGGATGGGGAAAGTTTATCCCAGGATGCGCTGTGCGATTGGCTGGAACCCAGATTGGCAAAATATATGATGCCTCGCTATGTGGTCTTTGCCGATGACTTTGAGCGCACCGGCAGTCAGCGAATAATTAAACGCAAACTGTCCAGCGAGATAGCAGGATGTTGGGACCGTCTGGCCCTGTCGAAAAGTGCCTGAGGGCATGAGACCTTTCACATTGAATCGCACCACACCAATGAAAATCAAACAATGAGCAGATCAAGCAGACCCTTAGAAATTATATGAATTGCAGTTGCGCGATACATTGTATCGGTATACAGTACATTCCTATTGCGATACGTTGTATCGAAATACGGTGAAAATAAGTAAGGCAGCTATGTCTTATTTGACGTCAAACCTGGAGATATCTGATGAATACTCCCGCCTTCGAGATTCGGCCTTGCACCAACGTTCTTGGCGCAGAAATCCTTGGTATCGATTTATCCAAGCCTTTGTCTTCAGAGACCGTGGATCTGTTGCGGAAGACTTTGTTTGATCGCGGGGTGATTTTTTTCCGTGATCAGGACTTAACGCCAGAACAGCACATCGCCTTTGCACAGCGGTTTGGCGAAATCGACATCAATCGTTTCTTTACGCCCGTGGAAGGTTATCCATCCATTGCCGAAGTCCGAAAAGACCCTGATCAGGTATCAAACATCGGTGGCGGTTGGCATACGGATCACAGCTACGATCTTGCGCCGGCCTTGGGGTCTATTTTGTATGCGCGCGAGCTTCCCCCATGCGGTGGCGACACATTATATGCAAGCATGTATGCAGCCTATGATGGGCTATCTGATGGTCTAAAAAAGACACTGGAAGGCTTATGTGCGCTGCATTCAAGTCGGCATGTCTTTGGCGAAGGGCGGACACGCGAATGGGGTGATCTTAAAGGTCGCCTTCAGAATATGGGCGCTGCAACACAGGACTCCATTCATCCGATTGTGGTCCGTCACCCGGAATCCGGGCGCAAGGCACTGTATGTGAATCCAGACTTTACCGTTGGTATTCATGGTTGGACGCAGAAAGAGTCTGCCCCCCTGCTGGAATACCTCTATCAGCACGCCGCACGCCCAGAATATTGTTACAGATTTGTTTGGGGCCCAGGGTCCATAGCATTCTGGGATAACCGGGCAACCTGGCACTATGCCGTGAACGACTATTCCGGCGTCCGCCGACTGATGCATCGCATTACCCTGGCCGGTGTCACCCTGACACCAGACAGCATTGATCTGAGCGCCGAACAAAATCGGGCCTCAGCGTAAACCAGAACCGTCCAAACAAATGAACAAGAACGGTCCCCTTTATTCGACATTGAACAGGAGAAATGTACATGACCCGTTTTTCAAGACGTCAATTCCTTGCAACCACAGCAACCGCTTCCGCCGTGCTGGCGCTGCCAAATATCGCCCGGGCAGATGGTAAAACGCTAACCATCGTCTCATGGGGCGGAGCCTATCAAAAGGCGCAGAGCGAGGAAGTCTGGCAGCCCGCCGCCAAGAAACTTGGCATTGAGCTTATTGAAGAGACCTATAATGGTCTTGCCGACATTCGCCTGCGTGTCCGGTCCGGTGCGGTATCCTGGGACATTGTCAGCATCGGTGCTGGTGGCGCTGCCCGCGCCGCTGCGGAAGACCTGCTGACGCCCATTGACTATTCCGTCGTGCAGACAGAAAACCTGATGCCCGACTATGCCTCAAAGAACTGGTTGGGCGGGGATCTGTACTCAACTGCTCTTGCCTGGCGAAGCGATGTATACGGGGATAATGCCCCGCAAAACTGGGCTGATTTCTGGGATGTTGAAAAGTTCCCCGGAAAGCGCGCCTACCGAAATCAATCTCTAGGTCATCTAGAGCCCGCGCTGCTTGCGGAAGGCGTCGCCGCCGAGGATGTTTACAAAGAACTCTCAACCGATGCCGGTCTGAAGGAAGCCATCAACAAGATCGCCTCCCTTAAGCCGCACATTGCCACATTCTGGGCATCCGGTGCGCATCAGGCACAATATCTTAAAGACGGTGTGATCGATATGACCTCTGCATGGAGTGGCCAGATCATTCCGTTGATCGAAGCGGGCCAGCCTATTGATCTGACCTTCAACCAAGCCATTCTGGATGCGGATGCCTATGTTGTTCCAAAAGGCGCACCCAGTGAAAAACTGGCTATGGCGTTCTTGAATGAAATCTCCAAAGCGGAATACCAGGCGGCATTTTCAAACAGAATGCCTTATGGTGCAGTGAACGAACTGGCCTATACCAGCGGTGCTATTTCAGAAGAACGGGCTAAGCTGCTGCCGTCATCACCAAAGAATGTGGCAACCCAGTTGAGCCTGAATTCTGAGTGGTGGAAAGAAAATCAAACCCGTGCCGAAAAGCTGTATCAGGAAATGATCACCGCTTAAGGAATGATGTGAATTTGGTGGGGAGCAAGGACCGGGTTCTATGAAGGAAGATGTGTCGTTAAAATCTGCGATGTCGTTAAGCATCGTTGATATTGTTAAACAGTATGGCAGCTTCCGGGCCCTGGATTCGGTTTCTGTAGATGTTGCACCAGGAGAGTTTTTGACTCTTCTGGGGCCATCTGGATCCGGTAAGACAACATTGCTGATGGCAATCGCTGGGTTTGTGCGTCCCGACAGCGGGCATATTCATCTTACCGGCCAGGAAATTACGCGCCTTGCTCCCTATCGCCGCGGTATTGGCGTTATGTTTCAGAATTATGCGTTGTTTCCCCACAAGACAGTCGCTGAAAACATTGCCTATCCATTGTGGCTGCGGCGGGTTCCAAAAGACGAACGAAACAAAAGGGTCAAAGAATCCTTGGAACTGGTGCAATTGGCGGAATATGGGGATCGAACGATTGATGCGCTCTCCGGCGGGCAAAGGCAGCGTGTTGCCTTGGCGCGCGCAACCGTATTCAAGCCACGAATCCTTTTAATGGATGAACCGCTTTCTGCCTTGGACAAACGCTTGCGCGAAGAGATGCAGGTGGAATTGCGTAATTTGCACCGAAAACTGGAAATGACCACAATTTGCGTTACCCATGATCAGCGCGAAGCCCTGACAATGTCAGATCAAATCGCCATCATGGAAAAAGGGCGAATTGTTCAAAAAGGGGCGCCACGAGACGTGTACGAGCGACCCGTGAATGCCTTCGTTGCGAATTTCATCGGTGAATCCTGTCTGCTTCCGGTGGATATCCAAAATGGAAAAACTACATTCCGGCAGCACCCAATTCTCTTAAATGATCCACCAAAACTAGAAGGTCGTCACAACCTGCTGGTTCGTCCAGAAAAACTGCGGCTGTTGGGCCAGGAAACACCGGATGACGTGAACATCTTCAAGGGCAAGGTAGATGACCTTGTCTATGAAGGGGAAAGTGTCGTGTTTCAAATCAACATTGAAGACGGGTACTCGCTGCGCATTCGCATGTTGTTGAATGAACATGCCGCCCAAGGTTTTACTATTCCAGAAATCGGGTCGACAGTGCAATTGGGTCTGCACAAGAAAAACAGCGTTCTAGTACCCGGAAATGCGGGGTAACGATGTCGGTTGATCACGCCCCATCTGGTGTCGACAATGCCGCGGACCTGCGCAGCGACGCACGAATGGAGACTATTCTTCGATTTGGCCTGGTTTTTCCCGCACTGCTTCTGATCGGGGCCGTGGTTATGGTGCCCGTAGGGTTGTTAACTTTCCTGTCCTTTACGGATGATACGGGGGCTTTTTCATTTGAAAACTATATCAGGTTGGTGGACAGCCCCACTTATTTACGGGTGTTTCTGACGACCTTCAGGGTCTCATTGCTTACATCTGTGATATGTCTGATTCTGGGAACCCCTCTGGCCTATTTTCTCAGTCAGCTCAGGCCGCGCATTGCCAATATTTTGTTGTTGGCGGTTCTGTTGCCGTTGTGGACATCCGTTTTGGTGCGAACTTACGCATGGCTGATAATCCTGCAACGCAACGGGCTCGTTAATCAGGCTGGTATGGAACTGGGGATTTTGCAGGAGCCTCTGGCGCTGTCCTTCAATGAACTGGGTGCAGTTATCGGCACAATGCATATCATGCTGCCTTACATGGTTCTTCCAATTTACGCGGCAATGCGAAAGATTGATATGAATCTGGTACAGGCCGCAGCCAGCATGGGGGCACGGCCGCTGACAGCTTTCTGGTCCGTTTTCCTGCCGCTTGCAGCGCCTGGAATAGCCGCCGGTGTATTGATCGTATTTGTTCTCTGCCTTGGTTTCTACGTCGTCCCTGAAATACTGGGAGGCGGAAAAGTCGTAATGCTGGCCATGCAAATTGCCAGTGATGTGCAGCTTTTCTACAACTGGGGGGCAGCTGGTGCCCTGGGCGTTGTTCTGATGATCGCGACCGTGTTCATCATGGCAATTGCCAAAAAGCTGACCCCTTAAAGGAGCGGAACCGTGTTGCGCGTCCCCAAATTGCTGACTCTGTTTGCCGTTGTCATTTTGGCCTTCTTAACAGGCCCCACCCTGTTGATTGTGCCTATGTCATTTTCTGGAAATGCGTTTCTGGAATTTCCCCCCAACAGTTGGTCCATACAATGGCATGAACAGTATCTGAATTCATCGGAATGGATGTCAGCGACGCTTGTTTCAATACAAGTAGCCTTGGCCAATGTCGTCGTGTCCCTGGTTTTAGGGACTATGGCCGCGTACGGTCTGCAGACGGGGCGGTTCGCACAGCATAACATTATTTTTGCGCTGTTGATGACGCCAATCATTTTCCCGGTAATCCTTCTGGCGATTGGCAGTTTCTACCTGTATTCGCAACTCGGAATGCTCAATGGCAAACTGGCGCTTGTCTTATCGCATGCGGCGCTATCGATTCCGGTTGTTGTTATTTTTATGAGCGCCGCCTTCAGAAGCTATGACTTCAACCAGGAACGTGTTGCAGCCAGCCTTGGTGCCAATCGGTTCATCGCTTTCTTCACGATTACACTGCCACAGATTAAGTTTTCACTATTCTCCGCAGGACTGTTTGCGTTTCTGACGTCCTTTGACGAAGTTGTCATTTCCATTTTTGTCGCTGGTGGTAAAGCGACAACCCTCACCAAGAGAATGTTCAATTCCTTAAGAGATATTATGGACCCTACTGTCGCAGCAATTTCGACATGGGTGTTGGTACTGACATGCATTCTGCTGCTTTTGTCTCAAATCAAAACGGATAAGGCTAATTAGGAGAGTGTTCCCGAATGGGCTCCGGCATTCCCCTTCTCCCTTTTCGATAAGCGCGTCAATCCATGCGCATCATGACGGTCATGCGGCCCTGCTGCACCGAAACACCGTCTTGATTGAAGACATCGAAAAGAAACCGTGTGATTGCACGGCCTGGCTTCGACGTCGCGCGTGTATCTTCGACTGTCAATCTTGCTCGAATGGTATCGCCAATCTTAACCGGTTTGGCAAAATCCCAGTTCAAATTCAGCAGACCCACCACCCTATCCCCGAAGAATCCGGTTTGGGTAGCCATCCCAATCATTGCTGACATCGTCAATGGACCATGTGCGATCCGCGCGCCATATGGCGTGGAGTGTGCGAACACATCATCCATATGGATCGGGGTGAAGTCCCCCACCAGCCCGGCGAAGGTGTGGATATCACATTCCCCTATTGTCCTGCCGGCTGTCACAACGGTTTGTCCGACCGTCAGCATAGGTTTTAAGTCACTCATGTATCTGTCCCATCTGCACCATAACCTCAATCTCGTGACGCAGGATTTTACCGGTCGTGCTGCGAGGAAAGGCATCGTAAGACATAAAGTAAACACCCCTGGGGCGCTTATAACCAGCCAAAGCGCCGCGGCAGAGGGAATCAACGTCGGCCTCTGTCAATTCCTTGTCCGCGCGCGCGATACAGGCGATGGGAATTTCTCCCCAATGGGCATCTTTTCGCCGAATCACCACAGCTTCGCGTATGCGCTTATCTGATAACAGAACCCGCTCTATTTCTGCCGGATAAATGTTCTCGCCACCAGATTTGATCATGTATTTCGCGCGATCCACAAAATCGAAACCACCGTTGACGGATCGTTGAAACAAATCTCCCATTCGGAACCATCCGCCCTGAAAATCCCGCCGGTTCACATCATCAGCATTCCAGTAACCACTAAAGACAGTGGGCCCTCTTACAGCGACCTCGCCCGGGGTGCCATAGGGAACATCATGGCCATCCGGATCCAACAAACGCACATCACATAAAGAGCTTTGTATCTTAGAAAGGGTTTCAGGCATCTCCCCCGGCGGAATTAACATAGCCGATGCCGGCGCAAGTCCGGTTTCCGTGGCGCCAAAACTGTTCAAATAAGGCGCATTGGTCAGACGGGAGAGTTTTGCCGCCAAGCTGAGCGGGACCAGATCGATCATAGCCCCGACAGCCCGAATACTCTTGGCACATCGACCTGACTTTTCCAATATTTCCACTACCGGCTCAATGGACCCTGGCATCAGCAGCATCCATCCGATGGCGTGCTGTTCCATTATGTCAACGATCCGATCAGCGTTAAACCCATCCACAATATGGACGGTTGCCCCCGACATTAACGCCCCCAAAACTTGATCTGTGGAGCCCATATGGAACATTGGCGCCCAGGCGACAAAACCATCCTCGCGCGTAACATTCAGGTCCATGCGCAGGACGGCCATACGTGCGATTTCCGCGCGATGGCTGATTAAGGCGCCCTTGGGAAGGCCCGTTGTTCCGCTGGTGTAGAGAATGACCAAGCCATCTTCCGGATCAACATTCCCACTATTCGCCAACGGCTCAACCTGGCGCGAAGCCTGTTCATATGCATCACCCAGCGTCAGGCATGTCACCAAACCAGTATCCAAGCGGTTGATAGCCTCTTGATATCGTTCTGATACGATCACCAAACTGGGGGAGACCAGATTTATGCAATGACGCAATTCATCATCGGCCAATCGCCAATTCTGACAGGCAACAATTGCGCCGATCATGGCAGCGGCCAACTCGATTTCTGCATATTCGTGCCGGTTCTCAGCCATCAGGGCAATCCGCTGACCCGGCATGATACCCAATCCGCGCAGCAATGCTGCCGTGCGACGCACACGATCCTGAAGCACACTATATGTCCAGGTTTCGTTCAGCTGACTGATAGCAACTCCATTTGGGTTACGTGCAACCTGCGCGGCAAAAAGCTCATAGACGGACAAGCTGCCTGTCCGGATAACATCGTCGGTTACAGGACGCCCGTTTCGCGCTGCCACAGTCGTCCCCTCCTCGGTCAAGTCCAAGTTGCCGTCTCTGCAATGGCCGTACGATATTCCTCACCCAGCCGACGACACAGGTCAGCAGCGCCGGGCACATCTACAATACTCCCGACCCCCTGCCCCGCCGCCCAAACCGTCTTCCAGGCTTTGACCTCGCTGGTGCCAAAGTTGTAGCCTTCTGGCTTTGTTAAATCATCTGGATCAATACCCGCAGCCCGAATGCTGTCGCGCAGAAAATTCCCATCCACGCCGCTGATCGCCGGCGTGTACATAATATCGCTCGCCTGAGACGCGCAGATCATTTCCTTTTGGGCTTCTGGTGCCAGACATTCCCGTGTCGCCAGGAAACGTGTGCCGATATAGGCCAGGTCGGCGCCTAACATCCGTGCCACGGCGATATGACGCCCGGTTGAGAGGGCACCGCCCAGAATGATCGTACCCGCAAATATTTGCCGAATTTCAGGAACCAATGCAAATGCGCTCAATGTGCTGGCATGCCCGCCAGCACCGGAACAAACCGCGATAATGCCATCCACGCCGGCTTCCACCGCCTTCCTGGCATGACGGATATTAATAACGTCATGAAAAACGAGACCACCATAGGCATGAACCGCTTCCACCACTTTATCATTCGCCCCTAGAGAGGTGATAACAATCGGCACCTTTTGTTCAACCGTGACGGCCAAATCAGCCTCTAAACGCGGATTACTGCGATGAACCACCAGATTAACGGCAAAGGGCGCAACCGGGTTTCCGGCCTGCTGCCTTATAACATCAAGTCTTTTTTGAATGTCCTTCAACCAGTCTCGGTACCCTTCTGTGGTGCGTTGATTCAAGGCAGGGAAAGATCCGATTACCCCCGATCGGCAGGTCTCCACAACCAGGTCAGGGCCAGAGCATAGAAACATCGGGGCGGAAATAGCAGGGATTGACAATTGGCCCTTTAGAGCGTCGGGCAACGGCATGCTGTTACTCCTTAAAATAGTCCGGCTTCCCGATTGTCCAGGTTTCTCCCCAATGCTGGCCACCACCAGCAACATGCAGGACCTCACCGGTAATATAGCTTCCCGAACTCCCTCCCAGATAGGCGCAGGCCTCGGCAATTTCCCAGGGGGACCCATTGCGCATCATCGGGTTGGAACGATGATACAAGGCACGGGCTTCGGGGGAATAGACCTTCCACCCCTCGGTCTCTATCGCGCCAGGGGCAATACAGTTCACCCGAATATCCAATGGGGCCCATTCCACAGCGAGATTCTGACTAAGGCCGATTACCCCAGCCCTGGCAGCAATGGTATGCGCAACACCATAAAGGCCATGGCGGGTTACCACCACGATATTAACAATGGAGCCCTTGGATTCAGTATCACGCCAAAACTGAGCAGCCGCCTGCATCATGAACCATGTGCCGGTCAGGTTAGTAGCGATTACGGCATTCCAACCCTTTTCAGAAAAGTCGATGGCCGCCTGCGGAAACTGTCCCCCCGCACTGTTGATCAGCAAATCAAGCTGCCCGAATTTTTCTCTGACATGGCGAAAAAGGTCCTGAACGTCGCCTTGCTGACGGATATCCAGGGCAATTGTTTCTGCAACAATCTCCTTTTCCGCCAGAGCAGTGGCAAGGGAGTCCAACCGATCCTGCTTGCGTCCGACAAGAATAAGTCTGGCTCCAAGTCGCCCCAGCAACCACGCCGCCGCCCGGCCAAGCCCTCCTGCCGCCCCGGAAATCAGAACCGTTTTGCCCTGAAATGAACCCGGCGCATAAACAGTTGGATGAACTGCCAGATCGGCATCGCTCATCCCGATCACGGTATCAGCTGCTTGCTCCGTCATTTCACTTCATATCCCTGAGCAATTCACCCGCAATAATCATCTTGCGCACTTCAGTCGTCCCCGCCCCAATCTCCAACAGTTTGGTTGAACGGAACAAACGATTGATTTCTGATTCCCAGATATAGCCGGATCCGCCATGAATTTGAACGCCAAGATCCAGGACCTTGTTCGTGGTCTGGGCCGCAAACATAACAGAGGCCGCCGTGAGCATATGGATATCACCACGAGGACCAGAACCGGACTCCAACCCCTCCGCTACGGCCAGCCCGCGATAGGAGAAGGTCCGCATGGTCTCTACATGCACATACATCTCTGCCAACATGGATTGAACCATTTGGAATGATCCGATCGGCTTGCCGAACTGCTTCCTAGTTTTTGCATAGTCAATCGAAAGCTCCAACGCCCGCTCTGCAACGCCAAGACACAGCGGTGAGATCATGGCCCGTTCGATATCAAGGCCACTCATCACAATTGAAACGCCGCGGTTCTCCTCGCCAACAAGATTTTCGACCGGCACGCGGCAATCGGTAAAGACCAGCTCCCCGGTCTGGCTGCCACGATAGCCCATCTTTTCCAATTTCTGGGCAACTTCAAATCCGGGGAAATCTTTCTCAACAATAAAGGCGGAGATTCCGTGCGCGCCCTTTTCTTTGTCGGTTTTGGCATAGACCAGAAGAACATCGGCCACTGGCCCGTTGGTGATGTATATCTTGCTGCCATTCAAAACATAATGGTCGCCGTCCCGCACTGCCGTTGTACGCATTGAACCTAATGCATCAGACCCCGCCCCCGGTTCCGTAAGCCCCAACGCGCCAATTTTTTTACCCGAACATAAATCAGGCAGATATTTCTTCCGCTGGGCCTCATTCGCGTTGCGATAGATATTGTTCAAACACAGATTTTCATGCGCAACCCAACTTAACGCCAATGCATGATTCCACCGACCAAAAGCTTGTAGCAACAAGCCAGACGTGAACAGGTCCATGCCGACACCGCCATATTCCTCTGGCACGGTGATGCCAAAGAAACCGGCCTCCCCCATCTTGGGAAATGCCTCCTCTGGCCACCATTCCTCGGCATCCATGCGATTGGCCAGCGGATAGAGCTCATTACGACCAAACCGATCCGCCTGGTCTAATATTTCACGTTGCGTTACATCGAGATCAAAACTACCGCCATGGTCAAAATTCGCCAGGCGCCCGGATGGTCCATCACCGGTCATATCACGTCCTCCCTGATATCTGTCTTGCACGGTAGTTCCGGCATAGACGGTATTTTTATTGACATCAGGCTAATGAACGATTGTGCCGTTGTCCAGACTTTAAGTAAATCATACTCATTAACTTACTGTATCGAAAAAACCCGTTTTATAGGGGATCAATGCAATTTCTTATGCTGCAGCGCACACTAAAATTTTTCAATTGACATTTTTAATGAGTATGGCTCACTAAAGTGAAGAAGGCGGAAATCGAAACATAATCCGCCACAGGAACGGGAGGTAAATTGTGGAAGACGTTGTGCAGATCCGGACGGATGGCACGGTGCAAACCGTCACCATCAATCGGCCGGAACGGCGAAATGCGCTCAACGAATCTGTTGCGGAAGGCATCATCTCTGCGCTGGATCAGGCAGAGGCAGATCGACGCATTCGGGCCATCGTTCTGACTGGCGCCGGTGACAAGGCGTTCTGTGCCGGTGGCGACCTGCAACTAAATGCTGACGGCACGCCATTCACAATCGCTGCAGAAGATCCCCGTCATTACATTGCGCGTTTGCTGCGACGCATGCGCGATTGTCGTATACCCCTGATCGCACGCCTGAACGGCCATGCTCTGGCCGGTGGATTTGGTCTGGTTTGCGCCTGTGATCTGGCCGTGGCGCGGGATGATATTCTGGTTGGTGTTTCAGAGGTCAAAGTCGGGTTGTTCCCAATGATGATCCTGCCGCTTTTGCTGCGGGTGGTTCCCGAAAGAATTCTCATGGAAATGTGTCTGACGGGTGAGCCTTTTACGGGGGCAGAAGCCGCGGATATGCGGTTGGTGAATTATGCTGTACCCAAGGCGGATCTGGACCAGAAACTCAATTGGCTGGTAGAGCGAGTGGTATCGAAATCCCCGACTGGCATTCGATTGGGCAAACAATCCCTGACCCGCATTCGCGAAATGTCCTTCGATGGCGCGCTGGAATATGCGCAATTCATGCTGGCCAATATGGCAAGAACCCAGGATGCCCGTGAAGGTTTCACCGCCTTTGCAGAGAAACGCCCCCCAAACTGGACGGGGAGCTAGTCAGAATGGCGCAAACAGTCAGGATCGGATGTGGCACAGGGTTCTGGGGCGACTCGCCCGAAGGCGCGGCGCAATTGGTCCGGTCAGATAGCATTGACTACATGATTCTGGACTATCTGGCAGAAATCACCATGTCGATCCTGGCTCGATTAAAGGCGCGAAGCCCGGACCAGGGCTATGCAACGGATTTCATCAGCCATGTGATGACGCCCCTGGCACAGGACATCGCGACAAAAGGCATCCGCATTATCACCAATGCCGGCGGTCTGAATCCGCTGGCCTGCCGGTCTGCCTTACAAACTGTGTTAAAGGCAGCAGGACTGGACCTGAAAATCGCAGTGGTATTGGGCGATGATCTGGCCGAAAACGCGATGACCCTGAGAGAAGACGGCGTGACAGAAATCGCGACTGGCGCCCCTTTGCCAGAGCGGGTTTCCAGCATCAACGCCTATCTGGGCGCATTCCCTATTGCCGCTGCACTTAGAGAAGGGGCGGATATTGTCATCACCGGGCGCGTCGTTGATTCAGCGCTGGCATTAGGCCCCTTAATTCATGAATTCGGCTGGACAGAAGCGGACTACGATAAGCTGGCAGGCGGCAGCCTGGCCGGTCATGTGATTGAATGCGGCCCACAAGCGACAGGGGGCATCTTCACGGATTGGGATGCCGTTCGGGGATGGGATGAAATGGGCTCCCCAATTGCAGTCTGTGCGCCTGACGGCTCCTTCGAACTAACGAAACCATCGGACACGGGCGGATTGATCACGCCCATGACAGTGGCGGAACAGATTGTCTATGAGATTGGTGATCCTGCGGCCTATCTCCTGCCGGACGTTATCTGTGATTTCTCCCAGGTGACGGTAACGCAAACAGCAATCGATCGCGTTCATGTGGCGGGTGCACGGGGAACGGCCCCAACGCCATTCTACAAGGTCTGCGCCACCTATGCAGATGGCTATCGCTCCGTAGCAACAATGACGATTGCTGGTCGCCAGGCAGGCGCAAAAGCGCAAGCTGTCGGAGAGGCAATCCTTACCAGAACCGGCAGAATGATTGCGACAGCAGGATTCGCCCCCTTTTCCGAAAGCCTGATCGAAGTACTTGGCGCGGATGCCAGCTTTGGCATGGACCCGGTACAACAGGGTGCACGGGAAGTTGTACTGCGCATTGCCGTACGGCACGACCATAAAGATGCTCTGGGCATTTTCGCGCGGGAAATTTACCCTGCCGCAAGTTCTATGGCACAAGGCATTACGGGGTTTGCAGGCGGTCGCCCGGCACCCCAACCGGTAATTCGGCTTTTTTCCTGCCTCGTTGAGAAAACCAAAGTAAACACCGCTATCGATATTGATGACCATGCCATCCCTATTCCGGTACCAACGGGGCAAAAAGAAACATCACGCGCTGTCAAAACCCAACGCACACCCTCGATAGGCACAGATGCTGATGCCCCAGACTCAAACGGCGCGATATCCATACCGTTAATCGCATTAGCCCATGGTCGCAGCGGCGACAAAGGTGATATCGCCAATATTGGACTGCTTGCGAGAGATCCGGATTTCCTGCCAATACTGCGCGCAAACCTAACGCCACAGCATGTAAAAGCCATATTCTCCCATGTCGCGAAAGGCGCGGTAGAGCGGTATGAATGGCCCGGCCTGAATGGATTTAATTTCGTTCTGCGCGACGCCCTGGGTGGCGGTGGCGTGGCTTCGCTTCGGAATGATCCGCAAGGTAAGGGATACGCACAAATCCTGCTCGATACCCCTGTTCGAGTGCCCGCTTCTCTTTTAAACGAATTTCCCGCACTGACCGAGTGGTCAATCCCTAAGACTCAACAGGAGGGTCTGGAATGAGCGTTGCGCCGGAAAAACGCAGCTTTGTCAGGCTGCCCCGTGAAAAGCGGATGCGCGATATTGAAAAAGCTGCTCGGTTGGTTTTTTCCCAGCATGGATTCGATGCCGCACCCGTAAACGAAATCGCCGCAGAGGCCGGCATATCCGAAGGATCAATCTACAAGTTCTACACCAACAAGCGCGATCTTTTGCATACCATTCTGCGCACCTGGTATCTGAGTATGATCGACGATTTCAAAGCAAAGCTGGAGGGAATCGAAGGAACACGGGCGCGCCTTCATATCGTTATCTGGCAGCATATGAAATCGATCAAAGAAAGCCCGGATCTGTGCCGCTTATTCTATTCCGAAGTTCGCAATGCTCCCGATTACTATTCGACTGAATTGTATGAAATGAACCGGGAATATACCCGCGTGCTTATGGGCATTCTGGCGAAAGGCATAGCGAAAGGCGACATACGCCCGGATACATCCCCGGCCCTGGTACGCGATGTCATCTTTGGCGGCATTGAGCATCATGTAACCGCTTATCTGATGAACCGCGGGGATTTCGATTATGAACTCGTCGCGGGGCAATTGTCTCAACTGGTCTTTTGCGGAATTGCTGCCGCACCGCCGGAACCGCCACGTGACCTGAACGCCCTGATCGAACGCCTGGAACAAGTGACCGACCGCTTGGATCAAGCGTCGTCTGAGAAGGGATAGCCATGCTGCAGCTTACCAACGTGCAGATCATGTATGACCGGGCCATAGAGGCCGTACGGGATGTTTCCCTGACGGTTGAAACTGGCACTATTGTCGCGCTGCTTGGATCGAACGGGGCCGGGAAATCAACGCTGTTGAAGGCTATTTCCAATGTCCTGTATCCGGAGGAAGGCGAAGTTCTGCACGGGGACATTAGATTCGATGGCGCCGATCTTCTGGGCTTACCCGCTGATGAAATCGTGCGGCGTGGCATCGTGCACGTCCCAGAGGGTCGCCGTCTTTTCCCGCTGATGAGCGTTGAAGAGAACCTGATGATGGGTGGCTTCCTGAAGTCAAACAAAGAACTGGGATCGGATCTGGAACGCGTATATGCGCTGTTCCCCCGACTGAAGGACCGCCGAACGGCGGTTGCTGGATATCTTTCCGGCGGAGAGCAGCAAATGGCTGCAATTGGCCGTGCACTGATGTCCAAACCAAAGCTGTTGATGTTGGACGAGCCGTCCCTGGGATTGGCCCCACAGATCATCGATCAAATATTCGAAACGATCATCGCACTGAATCGCGACGAGGGCATGTCAATCCTGCTGGTTGAGCAGAACGCTTCCCTGGCATTGGACATCGCATCCTATGGCTACATTGTAGAAAACGGACGCGTGGTGCTGGACGGCCCGTCTCAGCGGATTGCCGGGAATGATGATGTGAAGGAATTCTATCTGGGGTTTTCCGAAGCAGGCGCGAAAAAGAACTATCGCGAGGTCAAGCACTACAAACGACGCAAGCGGTGGTTATCATGAGCACACTTCTGTCCTTGAAGAATGTCACCAAGACCTTTGGCGGACTGACTGCGGTCAGCGATGTCGCCTTCGACGTACCGGAAGGGTCCATCTACAGCGTGATTGGTCCAAATGGTGCGGGCAAGACGACCCTATTTAATCTGGTCACCGCCCTTTTCCCCCCAACCGACGGACAGATCATTTTCGATGGTCATGCGATTCACAAATCGAAAACCCATCAATTGGTGGAATATGGCATTGGTCGAACCTTTCAGAACCTGGCGATATTCTCCCACGCTACCGTGGTGCAGAACCTGCTGGTGGGACTGCACCATACGCTAAAAACCAATCCGATTACTGCCGCCCTGTTTTGGGGACCGGCCCGGCATGAAGAAATTTCGGCCCGAAAGCGGGTGGAAGAAATCATCGACTTCCTGGAAATTGAACATTTGCGCGACATGCCTGTCGGCCTGCTGTCCTATGGGCTGCAGAAACGGGTCGAATTGGGGCGCGCCCTGGCAACAGGGCCAAAAATGCTGCTGCTGGACGAAATGGTGTCTGGCATGAACAGCGAAGAAACAGAAGATATCGCCCGCTTCATCCTGGACATTCGTGAGGAACTAGGGATCACGGTGGTGATGGTTGAACATGACATGGGGATCGTCATGGATATATCTGACCGCATCGCCGTGCTGAACCACGGCGCCCTGATTGCTGAGGGCACACCATCTGAAATTTCCTCCAACGATGATGTCATACAAGCCTATCTGGGGAAGAAGTAACGATGCCGCGCGACGTAAAATTTGCCGAACAAACAACAATGCCCGGCCTGTTGCGGTATTGGGCAGAGCGCTATCCGGATCGACTTGCTTTTCGGGAAAAGGATCTCGGAATCTGGAACCGTTTTACCTATCGCGACTATTACGAGCACACGAAAGATTTCGCCTATGGTCTGCTGGCTCTGGGCGTAACGCCTAAGGATTTTGTCGCCGTCGCCAGTGAAGATACGCCGGAATGGATGTTCAGCGATCTCGCAATCCAGGCCCTGGGCGGGGCCTGCATCGGCATTTATCCAACCAATCCGTGGCCCGAATTGCGTTACATTCTGGAACATTCCCAAGCCCGTGTCATTGTCTGTGGTGATCAGGAACAGACTGACAAGGTCCTGGATGCCATAGAGCATGAAGGCACCCTGCCGCATTTGGAAAAGATCATCTGCGTCGATATGAAGGGACTGAATCACTATTCGCGCGACATGTTGATGAGCTTTGATGAAGTGTCCGAACTGGGCCGCACAAAGCGGGCTGACTATGGAGATCGCTTTGAAGAATCGATCGACGCCCTGTCACCCGATGATACGGCCGTCGTGGTTTACACATCCGGTACAACCGGTATGCCGAAAGGTGCCCAACTGTCTCATCGTGGCCTTATCTGGGGCGCGCTGCGGGTTTCCGAGCGCTACGGGATCACAGAGACTAACTGGGAAGTCCTGTGTTACCTGCCGCTGTGTCACGTCGCGGAGCGGTTATGTTCAACCGTGATGCAATTGGTCAATGGAACCCCCGTGAATTTTGCGGAATCGATTGATGCCGTCGCCCAGAACCTGCGAGAAATCGCGCCGACAGGATTTCTGGGTGTGCCGCGCATCTGGGAGAAAATGCAGTACAGTGTCATGGTCCAATTAAAGGACGCATCGCCCCTGCAACAGCGCGTGGTAGAGACCTGTTTACGGATCGGTCGCCCAATTGCGCGCAGGCAAATGGCGAATGGCGGCGACAGAGCCTCATTACGGGATCGGCTGACTTTTTTTCTGTTATGGGTCGCTTGCTTTCGGGCTTTGCAAAAAGCGATGGGGTTGGACCGCGCCAAGACTATGTTATGCGGCGGGGCCTCAATCTCTCCGGAAGTGCTGGAATTCTTTTGGACCATTGGACTTCGGGTCTATCAGGTCTATGGCATGACTGAACTGTCAGGTATATCACACTGTCAGTATCCTGGGCACACCGCATTGGGGAATGCCGGCCCGCCGCTGGATACATATGAACAGAAGATTGCGGAAGATGGCGAAATTCTGGTGCGTTCCAAGGCGGTTTTTCCGGGCTATCTGCATAATGAAGAAGCGACCCGGGCCGCTGTCGTGGATGGCTGGCTGCATACCGGCGATGTCGGCCGAATTGCAGAGGACCAATCGATCCTGATCACGGATCGGAAGAAAGACCTGATCATCACATCGGGCGGTAAAAACATCACCCCGTCGCTGATTGAGAACCGGATCAAGGATTCAATCTATATCCGCGAGGCCGTCCTGATTGGAGAGCGGCGAAATTTCCTGACCGCCCTTATCCAGATTGATTACGAAACCGTTGGGAAATGGGCTCAGGAGCGCAATCTGGCTTATACGACATTCAAAAGCCTGGCCAGCCTGCCCGACATTCGCGATCTGATCACCGGGGAAATCAATACCGTGAACAAGGAATTCTCGCGGGTGGAGAATGTCCGGAAATTTGCACTGCTGGAAAAGGAACTGGACCACGACGACGGGGAAGTCACCGCGACAATGAAGGTGCGCCGGTCGGTCATCGAAACAAAGTTCAAACATCTGATCGACCAGATGTACGGAGGTTAAGGAGGGCGCTATGGATCTGTTTCTCAACTTCGCAGCATCTGGTCTGGTGATCGGTTCCATCTATGGCATCATCGCCATCGCTTTTGCGATTATTTTCAAAACCACCGGCGTCCTGAACTTCGCACAAGGCGAGGTAATGATGTTGGTCACCTATACCTCCTGGAGCCTGGGCACCGAGCTTACGCTGCCCTTCTATGCCTTGATACCCGTGTCAATTGTGGGGGCCGCGCTGATTGGGATCATCATTGAACGCCTGTTTATACGCCCGATGACCGGCCAACCGGCATTTTCCATCGTAATGGTAACCATCGGTCTGGCGGTTTTTCTGCGCAGTATGATCGTTATGATCTGGGGCCCGGACGCCGCTGCTTTTGATGCGTCCATAAAGGATGACATTGTCGAGATCGGGCCCGTCATTCTGTTTTCTGAACAGCTGTATGCCATTCTTCTGTTCTTCGTTATCAGTGGTGTGGTCTTCCTGTTCTTCCGCTTTACCCGCATTGGCGTCGCGATGCGCGCAACCGCGATGGATGAAACGGCCGCCCTCTTGATGGGGGTTGATGTCCGCCGGATATCGTCTTTGGCCTGGGCTATTTCTGCAGTTGTCTCTGGATTGGGCGGCATTGCCTTTGCGCTTATGTTTTCGCGGGCACCCGACCTTTGGTTCGAAGGGTTACGGTCCTTCCCCGCAACGATCCTGGGGGGGTTGGATTCCCCGCTGGGATCCGGCTTTGGCGGCCTGATCATCGGTGTAATCGGCGCGCTTTCCGAAGGCTATATCGGTCAGGGTCTGAAAGAGATTTCTGGCTTCTTCGTCATCATCATCGTCCTCATGATCAGACCTTATGGGCTGTTTGGCGATAAAGATCTGGAGCGCGTTTGATGCGGACTCACCATTTCATCGAAACCTATCAGAAACATGTCGCGTTAAGCGACAACCCGATCACCTGGGGCTGGGTCGGGGTTTTCATAATCGCACTGTTCGTATTTCCTTTCTGGGCCAGCGGTTATCTGATCGCTATGCTGACGTCTGTCGGGATCATGGTGGTGGGTGCGATCGGCCTTAACATTCTGACGGGATCAACAGGGCTGATATCATTAGGTCAGGCCGGATTCCTGGCCGCGGGTTGCTATACGACGGGATTGCTGATCGCCGATTATGGCTGGCCTCCGGAATTAGCCTTGCCTGCTGCTGGGGTTGTTTCAGCGCTGCTGAGCCTGCTTGTGGGTATCCCCTCATTGCGGTTAAAAGGGCTCTATCTGGCGATCACGACGATGGCATTTTCGTTTATCGTCACCCATTTCCTGCTTTACGCGGAAGATATCACCCACGGCCCCTATGGCGTTCGGATCGAAGATTTAAATTTCCTGGGTCTGGACCTTGCTGATCCGGTTCAGTTGTATCTGCTGGTGCTGGCTGTTGCGATCCTGACAGCATTGGCGGCGCTGAATATCTTACGGACCCGGGTTGGACGCGCATTCAACGCGATCCGGGATCATGATATCGCCGCGCGCGTCATGGGCATTAGCCTGACACGCTATAAGCTTTTCGCATTTGCAATCTCGTCTTTCATGGTTGGGATTGCAGGCGGTTTGATGGCCTTTCAATTCCGATTTATCAATGTCGACATCTTTAATGTCCTGCTGTCTATTGAAGCCCTGGCTGTCATCATTGTGGGCGGTCTGGGGTCGGTTGCAGGCGCGGTTCTGGGGTCGTTCTTCATTATTCTGTTGCCGGAAGCAACGCGCGAGGTTCTAGACCTTTTGCCCGATGGCGTCAGTGCAGCGCTATCCACCTATATCTATGAAATCCGCGGTCTTATGACCGGTCTCACGATCATAATTATGCTTCGCATCAAGCCACAGGGCCTTATCGGCCTATGGCGGGATGTGAAGCGTTACTGGACCCACTGGCCCCTGTCAAAATGACAAGAAGGGTAAAAAAAATGAGGGTCTTCACACCAGAGGAGGAAAAACTGATGCGTAGATTAAGGTTTGGCGCTTTATGCGCTCTTACATTGCTGATGCCGCTTTCCCCTGTATCAGCGGAAGAAGGCGTTACGAAAACTGAAATTGTCATTGGCAACGTCCTGCCAATGACCAGTTCAGCCGCACTTGTTGGTCGTGCAGCGCATTTTGGCACAGTCGTCGCCGCTGCGGAAATCAATGCCAATGGCGGCATAAACGGCCGGAATATTGTGATCAAAACAGAAGATGACGGATATGTTCCCGCCCGCACCGTTCAGGGGCTGCGCAAACTGATGGATGAGGGCCTGTTTGGTTTGATCGGCACCGGTGCGGGGGCTGGCACGACGGCGATCCTGCCAATTCTGGAAGATGAAAGCATTCCAGCGATCGTATCATTCTCTCCCGTTAAAGCTTCTATCGATCCGATCAAACCAAGCATTTTTATGATCGGAGCGTCCTATCAGGACCTGTTATTCGCACAACTAAAATACATTCATGACAATGACAGCCCCGAGAAAGCAAAATACGGAATCATTCGTCAGGATGATGACTTTGGCAATCAATTGGAAGAGGCCTTTACCCGCGCAATCGATGCATTCGGGGCGGATGCTGCAGAACCAATCCGCTATAAGCGTGGTCAGAAAGACTTCGGGGCGGAGATCCTGCGAACACGATCAAACGGCGTTAATGTTTTGATTGCCGGCGGCGTCACCACAGAAATTCCTGCCATGTTGAAAGAAGCCAGTAAATTTAAAATGGATCTGCGGATCTCTACTGTCCCAACCGCAACTTTGCCACCAATCATGAAGCTGTCGGCCCCATCCGGTTACACCTATTACAGCGGAGATTACATCTCCCCCATGGGCTCAGAAGGATCGGCGCATTTTATGGAAATGGCCAAGGCACATCTGACAGAAGAGGAACAAGGTGCCCTGAACCGCTATTCTCTGACAGGATATGTTGCTGCTAAAATCATGATTGAGGCAATTCGTCGTTGCGGTGACGAGCCGACGCGTGCCTGTGCAGTTGATAAAATGACATCCGGGGAACCCTTCGATACTGCAGGGATCACCCTACCCCTGACATTCACACCGGACCGTCATATCTCTGCAACGGCGGTACGCGTTTTGAAGGTCGATCCAGAAGCCGGCACGGTGACCCCGGTGACTGAGTTCGAACAGTTTTAAGGTCTATGGCGATGGGCCGCGAAAGCTGTGCCCATCGCCATTTCTTTTCTGATATTTTGGAGCCTTTAGTATGGCGAGTGATACCCCTTATTTTGCAAAGGTCCTGATCGCAAATCGGGGTGAAATTGCGTGCCGGATCATGGAAACCCTCCGTCGTCTCGGAATCATATCCGTCGCAGTTTATCATGCAAGCGAACGCCGCAGCCGCTTTGTCCAAATGGCCGATGAAGCCATTGAAATATTTGGCGATACGCCTGTCTCTGCCTATCTGGATGGGGCGCAGATCATACAGGCAGCCCAGACAGCCGAAGCGCAGGCCATTCACCCAGGCTATGGATTCTTATCGGAAAACAGCGGCTTTGCCCGACACGTCATAACAGCAGGCCTGGCCTTTATCGGCCCGACGCCGGATGCCATCGATTTAATGGGGGATAAAATTCGGTCGCGGGAATTTGCCCGCAAGCATGACGTACCAATTGCCCCTTCTGTACAAGCCGGCGACGACCTTGACCACTTTGTTGCGGCCGCCTGTGAAATAGGTTTCCCGCTGCTGATCAAGGCATCTGCCGGCGGGGGCGGTAAGGGCATGAGTATTGTGCGCAATCGCGAAACACTGGCATCGTTGGCAAAGACAGCCATGAATGAGGCGCAACGCTATTTCGCCAACAGCGCGATCTATGCAGAACGCTATATTGAGCGCCCACGTCATATCGAAGTACAGGTTTTTGGCGACGGCGCAGGAAACGCCATTCATCTTTATGAGCGCGAATGTTCCATTCAGCGCCGCTTCCAGAAGATTGTGGAGGAAGCGCCAGCGGCCAACCTGCCTGAGGGCCTGCGGCAGGAAATCTGCGCAGCGGCGGTTCGACTGACAAAAGCGGCAAAGTATCTGAATGCCGGTACCGTTGAATTCATCCTGGCGCCCGACAACACATTTTATTTTCTGGAAATGAACACCAGATTGCAGGTCGAACATCCTGTAACTGAGATGGTGACAGGGCTGGATCTGGTTGAATTGCAAATCAAAATTGCCGCGGGGCAACCAATATCAATTCCCCAGGAAGCAATCGTTGTAAATGGCAGTGCCATTGAATGCCGGATTTGTGCAGAAGTGCCTGAGCGCGATTTCATGCCAGCAACGGGGCGCCTGTTGAAAATCAACATCCCGACAGGTGAAGCCATCCGGTTCGAGAATGGTTTGCTGGAAGGCCAGGATGTTACATTGAATTTCGATTCCATGCTGGCAAAGCTGGTTGTTCATGGTCATGACCGGACGGCTGCAACTGCGGCGATGCAACAGGCTTTGTCTAAAACGGTTCTGCTGGGGGTCGAAACGAACATCAATTATCTGGCGCGCATTATTGCACATCCTGCCTTTGCCAAGGCACGTCTCCATACAGACTTTATCGTCGAGCATAAAAAGTCCCTGGACGAGCCGGACCATGATGCGGCAACGACGGCAAAGGTTCTGCTGGCCGCCGCCTTGACCTTCCGAGAGTTCAGAAGACTCGCTTTTGAGGCACCGGACCCCTATGCCGCGATGGGCGCGTGGAGGAATTGATCCCATGACATTAAAGCTGAAGTTATTTGAAACCGACCACGAGCTGAACCTGAAACAGTTGCGCCCCGGCCTGACTGTTAACGTGGACGGGCGCGACCATGCCTTGACAGAGCGCAACGGCATAGGATCCGACCGCACCATTGAACTTGATGGAGAGACGATTTCCTATCAACAGGCCCGCGACGGCAATACGGTCCACCTGCATCTAAACGGTCGAAACTGGATTGTGGAATTCATTGATCCCAGGGATGCCGCCAAAGCTGAAGCGGCAGGAACAGATGCAATCCGCGCGCCCATGCCTGGTGTTGTCATCAACCTGGAAAAGAAACCGGGCGCCATTGTCGCGCGCGGCGAAACAGTTCTGACGATTGAGAGTATGAAATTGCAAACAAATTTGGTAGCTCCCCGCGATGGCATCCTGGCCAATATCCTTAAATCAGTAGGAGAGACGTTCGAGAAAGATGAGGTGATCGCCATGATGGAGACAGATGATGCGTAGGATTCAATCGGCGATCAATACCTCCAGCCCCGAATTCCGCACGCGGTATGCCCATAATACCAAACTGGTCGAGACCTTTCGCGAGAAACAGAATACGGCACGATACACGCGCCCGGAACGGGATTTGAACCGTCTGGCCCGTCAGGGAAAAATGCTGCCCAGAGAACGTGTCGAGAGATTGTTAGATCCCGGCACCCCCTTTCTGGAATTGTCCAGCCTCGCGGGAAATATGGACTATGACGGGGAGGCTCCCGGTGCCAGCATCATTACGGGACTGGGGATCGTTTCTGGTCGGGAAGTTCTTATTCATGCTGATGATTCCTCCGTAAAGGGGGGGGCATGGTATCCATTATCAGTTAAGAAAATCATCCGCTGTCTGGATATTGCCCTGGAAAACCATAGCCCTGTCATTCATCTGTGCGACTCCGCCGGTGGATTTCTGCCACTGCAGTCCGAAGTCTTCCCCGACCGTCATATGGCGGGTCGCATTTTTAGAAATCAGTGCCAGTTGTCCAAGCTGGGGATCAAGCAATTGTCTCTGGTCTTTGGTCAATGCACGGCGGGTGGGGCGTATATTCCCGCCCTATCCGACTATAATGTCATTGTTCAGGGCACAGGCGCAGTGTTTCTGGGCGGTCCCCCGCTGGTCAAGGCCGCAACGGGTGAAGAAGTTGGCGTTGAGGAATTAGGGGGAGCTGCGATGCACACCTCAATCAGCGGCACCTGCGACTATCGCGCAGAAACAGAAGACGAAGCCATCGCCATTGGACGGGAAATCGTCGCGCAATGGGAACATCCAAAGAAATGGGACTGTCAGCGGGAAGAGCCGGTCGAACCGTATTATGATCCCACTGAGTTATACGGCATTCTGCCCGATGACATTAAGAAGGGCTTTGACATACGCGAGGTGATCGCCCGCATCGTCGACGGCAGCAGGTTCCACGAATATCAACCGGATTATGGCACGACTTTGATTTGTGGTTACGCCAATATCTGGGGCTGGAAGGTTGGTATTCTGGGCAATAACGGTGTTCTGTTCAATGATTCCGCCCTGAAAGGGGCGCATTTCATGGAATTGTGCAATCAGAACAACACGCCGCTTGTCTATCTGCAGAATATCACCGGCTATATGATCGGAAAAGAATATGAACGATTGGGCATTACGAAAGACGGCGCAAAAATGATCATGGCGCAATCCTGTTCCCACGTGCCCAAATTCACTGTGATGTGCAATGGGTCTTTTGGCGCTGGAAACTATGGCATGTGCGGGCGGGCCTTTGACGCGCGATTCCTGTTCACCTGGCCTAATCATCAGATTGGCGTAATGGGGGGAGAACAGGCAACCAACACATTGGCAGATGTCAAAATTGCCCAGATGCGCCGCAATGGGGAAGAAATTGATGAAGCGGTGATCGAAGAATTACGCAAAACCACCCGCGCCGCCTATTCGGAGCAATTATCTGCGTATTATTCAACGTCACAAATCTGGGACGATGGCATTATCGACCCGGTCGACACGCGAAACGCCCTTGGTATGGCGATCACCAGCGCATTAAATGCCCCATTGGCCGATACGGGCTATGGCGTGTTCCGTTTTTAGAGAATGCACAATGGCAAAGACGGTCGACTTCTATTTTGATTTTGGATCACCCTATACATATTGCTGCCTGAACGAGGTTATCGGGTTGGGAGCGGCGCATGATTGCACATTTGTCTGGCACCCCATTCTCCTGTGGACGGCGCGCAAGCATTTTGGGATGACCCCACCGATGGAAGACGGCCCTAAGGCCGCCTATATCCGCAAAGACATGGAACGGTCCGCTGCATTTTATGGCGTGCCTTTCACTTTTCCCCGGACTTTTGGAAAATCAACCCATATCGCTGCACGGTTATTCTATGGGATACGACAATCCCATCCTGGTCTGGAAACCGATTTTGCCGTAATGGCGTTTAAGGCCCATTTTGCTTCAGGTCTTGATATCAGTGACGCTGCAGTGTTGATCGAATTATGTGCGGATTTAAACATCCAGGCGCAAGAAGCACAGACCTTGCTATCCGCGCAGAACTCTAAAGATTCTCTGATCAGAGCAAATCAGCGTGCCATCGAGCTAGAGGTTTGGGGAGTACCCTTTTTCATTTTCAAGGGCGAGAATTTTTTTGGCGCAGACCGGATGCCACAACTAAAGTGGCGCCTGGCACAACAACAAGCGGGGAACCCATGACCTATCAAGATCTAACCGTAGAGATTGACGGCGCCATCGCCACGATCTGCGTAAACCGACCAGAGAAACTGAATGCCCTGCGTGATCAGACCGCAGATGAATTGATCGACGCGCTGCATTCCCTGGAACAAAGCGCTGGAGTCAAAGTTGTCATTCTGACCGGAAATGGGCGGGCCTTTGGCACAGGCTATGACCTCTCCACCGTGGATTTGGATACGGGCTGTGATTTGTACACGGTACTGGAGGATCATTTCAATCCACTGATCTTGGCCCTGAGGCGCAGCCGATTGCTGATCATATCACGGGTCAATGGTCCCTGCGCCGGTGTATCGGTCGGCATTGCGCTGGCCTGTGACATCGTCATCGCCAGTCAGGATGCATATTTCCTGGAGCCCTTTTCACAGATTGCCCTGGTGCCCGATGGCGGCAACACATTCTTCTTCCCCGCAGCGGCAGGACGCACACGCGCAATGGCCGCAATGTTGTTGGGCGAGAAGATATCAGCACAAGACGCCCTGACATGGGGGCTTGTCTGGCAGGTACATCCCGCTGACATGTTGGATGCAAAGGTTCAGGAAGCTGCGACCAGAATTGCCCGACTGGCCCCAAACGCCATCAAAAGAACCAAACAATTGGTCAATACCGCCTGTGAAACCGGCCTGGCTGCGCAGTTGGACCTGGAGCGAGATTATCAGGGCGAGCTTGGGGGCTCCCCAGAAATGGTTGCAGCCATTTCCCGCTTCGTCAAAGGTGGCAAAAGCCAATAACCGACGACCCTAACCAAATGGAGGCCATCATGGCAGAATCAGTTGTAATCTTAAGCGGCGCCCGCACAGCAATCGGGTCGTTCGATGGCAGCCTGAGCAGCATCCCACCCATCGAACTGGGGGCAGCGGCGGCAAAGGCCGCGATTGACCGCAGCGGCGTAGATGCCGAAGAGATCGATCAAGCTGTCTTTGGGAACATCATCCATACCGAACCGCGCGACATGTATCTGTCCCGCGCGGTTTCCATCGCAGCCGGGGTGAAACTGGATACCCCTGCCCTGACCTTGAACCGCCTGTGTGGCTCTGGACTGCAGGCTATCATCAGCGGCGCCCAATCGATTATGCTGGGCGATGCATCGACAATGCTGGTCGGGGGCGCGGAATCGATGAGCCGATCCCCCCATGCCACACGATCTATCCGAACCGGCCATAAAATGGGGGACCTTGCCTTCACCGACATGCTGATTGGCGTTTTAAGCGACCCTTTCGATGGGGCGCATATGGGGGTGACAGCAGAAAATGTTGCAAAAGATAAGGGGATCAACCGTGAAACCCAGGATAAGATAGCCGTAGAAAGCCATCGTCGGGCCATCAACGCCATCGACAAGGGCTTTTTCAAAGACCAGATCATCCCGATTGAAGTGAAATCACGGCGCGAAACCGTCTCCTTCGACACGGATGAACATCCCCGCCGGGATGCAACGCTGGACGGAATGGCAAGCCTGCGTCCGGTTTTTCAAAAGGATGGATCGGTTACGGCAGGCAATGCGTCAGGTATCAATGACGGGGCCGCCGCCCTGGTGCTGATGTCGGAAACAGCCGCCCAGAAAGCCGGTCGCACCCCCCTGGCGCGTATTGTTGGATATGCGCATGCCGGTGTTGATCCAACACGCATGGGCATTGGCCCGGTGCCGGCCGTCCGACGCCTATTGGAGCGAACCGGCCTAAAGATTGAGGATTTTGATGTTATTGAATCCAACGAGGCTTTTGCCGCACAGGCCTGTGCGGTGGCCAATGAGTTGGGATTCGACCCTGAAAAGCTGAACCCCAATGGCGGGGCCATTGCACTGGGTCATCCCGTCGGGGCGACAGGCGCTATTCTGACCGTCAAAACAGTGTACGAATTGCGCCGCACTGGAAAAAAACTGGGGCTGATCACAATGTGCATTGGCGGTGGTCAAGGCATCGCCATGGCAGTTGAATCGCTGGCCTAGAGCGTTTCCGAACTATCAGGGTTTCTGTTTCCGTTTCAACGGGCTGTGTGCGGCGGCGGGATGGGATTTTTCCTGCTTTTTATCCATCGCTCTGGCGGGTTTGGGTTTGAACATTTTGCCCTTCAGCTTTTTCGGCGTTTTGCTCCAAGGGCGCTTGTTATCGGATTTTTCCGACTTGCGATCCTGCGGGGCGTGGTCGGGGGAGTCCTTGGGTGGTGCGTGCCGGGCCTTTTCCTGGTGCGGCGGCGCCCCCAGGGGCTTCACATGACCCTGTGCAGGAGGAACAGATCGCGGCGCGACAGGGGACGTCGAGCCAGGGGGCGTTGGTCTGGATGTCATCGCAGAGGACGACGATACGCCGGATTGTTTGCGCGGCGATCGTGCCGGGCGGGATGATCCCCGATCTGATCCGCGATCTGATCCGCGATCTGATCCCTGGCCTGATCCCTGGTCTGATCCCCGGCCTAATCCACGACCCGGGGCATTTTGCATCGGCGGCGCACCTTCCAAGCGGATCACTGATATCGACTTTTCCAATGTCCCGTTCGGACCCAGGCCACGCAGAAACTGATCAACGCAATGGGGGGCTAATTCTACATAGGTGATCCGGGGTTGGATACGGATCGGGCCAATATCTGCCTTGGTCAGATTGCCCGCCCGGCATAACAGCGGCAACAGCCAGCGCGGCTCTGCCGATTGTTCTCGCCCGACTGAGAGTGAAAACCAAATCCCATCTTTGAAGTCATCCCGTTGCTTTCGGTTCTGCTCTGGCACGGGGGCGACATCCTGCAATTCTTCAGGGGCGGCCATGGTTGAAAGCTGCTGGCGTATAAAAGCACCGGCAATCTGTTCCGGACTGTGTCTGGCCAATAATTCCTGGGCGAATTGCGCTTCGCTTTCGCTCAAGACTTCGGTCAAGGAGGAGTCCGACAACAAGCGTTCGCGATCCCGCGCAATGACATCATCCGCGGTCGGCGGTGTTTCCCAGGTGGCCTTGATCGACGCATTGTCCAACAGCCGCTCTGCCCGTCGGCGCGCATTCTGGGGCACGATCAGCGCGCAAACACCCTTGCGCCCGGCCCGACCGGTGCGGCCGCTTCGATGCAAAAGGGTCTCACTGGTCTTAGGAATGTCAGCATGAATGACCAGTTCCAGATTGGGCAGATCAATCCCCCGGGCGGCAACGTCGGTTGCGACACAGACCCGGGCGCGGCCATCGCGCATTGCCTGCAACGCATGGGATCGCTCATTCTGGCTCAGCTCCCCCGACAGGGCGACGACGGCAAAGCCCCGATTATTGAAACGGCTGGTCAGATGATTGACCGCCGCGCGGGTAGCACAAAAAACCAGGGCATTCTTGGCATCAAAAAAGCGCAGCACATTGATGATGGCGTTTTCCTGGTCCTTTGGCGCGACCATCAGGGCGCGATAGTCGATGTCCAGATGCTGTTTCTGTTCCGAAACAACATTGACCCGGACAGCATCGCGCTGATAGCGCTTGGCCAATGTCTCAATGGATTTCGGCACGGTCGCGGAAAACATCAAAGTGCGTCTGTCCTTTGACGCCGAATCCAGTATGAATTCCAGATCGTCCCGAAAACCCAGATCCAGCATTTCATCCGCCTCATCCAGGACCACAGCTTTCAGCCCGGATGGATTGAAGGAGCCGCGTTCTATATGGTCGCGCAGACGACCCGGCGTGCCCACGACGATATGGGCACCGTTCTGCAGCGCGCGACGCTCGTCGCGCATATCCATTCCCCCAACGCAGGACGCGAAGGCCGCGCCAGTCATTTCGTACAGCCATTGCAGTTCACGTTTGACCTGTAGTGCCAATTCACGGGTTGGCGCGACGATCAGCGCTAAAGGCGTCGATGCACGCGCGAAACGATCCGCGCCCTCCAGCAGGTCACCCGCCATCGCCATTCCGAAAGCGATTGTCTTGCCCGAACCGGTTTGCGCTGAAACCAGCGCATCCGCCCCCACAAGAGCTGGGGCCAGCACCGCGTTCTGGACCGGGGTCAGTGTTTCATAACCGCGCTTCGTCAACGCCTGTGCCAGCATCGGAACGACGCTTTCGAACCCTATCATTATATCTCTTTCAGTGTGTTGGTCGGTCCAACATCTGCATTACCGTTAAGGATGCGCGCAACTGCGCAATCCAGGGCATGACCGAACTGCCCTGATCAGCGGTCTTGTACGGCGTGTCAGGCCCGGCGTAAAGCACCACAACAATCCGCCGCGAATTGCACCAGGCTTTTGACGTCGCAAAACAGGGTGGCGTTATATGCCGCAGATCACGCAGCCTTAAGCGCGGCCACCGCCTCTTGAACGGCCCTGGCGATTTCGACGGCATTTGGCGTATCAGAATGGATACAGACGGTTTCCGCCCGAACCTGCAAGGAAACGCCATTGACTGAGGTCGTTGTTCCACTGATCGCCGCATCGACTACGCGCTTAGCCGCGACTGCAGGATCAACCGCGTGGTGTTCCCGCGTGATCAACAGCCGCCCGTCATCATCATAGTCCAGGTCGGCAAAGAATTCGGCCTGGAATTCAAGCCCCCGCGCGCCATAGACGGTTTCATGCAGTGTATTGGCAAGACCGAGCACCGGCACCTTGTACACATCCGCAGCATCCGCAACGGCGTGGGCAATATGCTCCATCCGCGCGGCCATACCGTATAAGGCACCATGGGGCTTTATATGGGACAGGGGCATGCCTGCCTGATCCAGGAAGCCCTTCAGCGCGCCGATCTGATACAGGATGATGTTTGCCATCTCTTCGCGATCAATCTTCATTTCGCGTCGCCCAAATCCCGCCAGATCCGGCAAAGAGACATGCGCGCCAACTTTCACACCATGCCGCTGTGCAAGGTCCACCGTGCGGCGCATATGATTGGGATCAGAGCCATGAAACCCACAGGCAACATTGGCTTGGGAGATGAAGGGCATAACCCCTTCGTCATCCCCCATTTTGTAGAGGCCGAAACTCTCCCCCATGTCACAATTGATTTCCACAGACATAAATTTGATCTCCCCAAAACATTACCGATCAATAGAAAGCGCCTGTTTCAGGCTGGCGTCCAGCGCGTCGGACCAACTGGAAATTGCCTGTTTTTCCTCCAGTACCCGTAATCCTTCTTCGGTGATGCCACCCGGTGTCATCAGATCATCCAACAGGTCACGCGGGGGGCGTTCGCTGCTGTCGATGATAACAGCGGCGGCGGCCTGAACCATTCGGGCGGCAAGCTGCCGGGCGGCAACAGGTTGCAACCCCTGGCGTTCCGCCCAACCCGATGCCTCCCCAATAAAGGCATAGGACAGGGCGTAATAGGCCCCGAAGATACTGGCCGTCCCAAATTGTGATTCATCGTCAAAAGGATGCGCAGTGCCAATGCGGTTAAAGATATCGGCAACCATTGGATCATCAGGGAAAAAGGCTGTTGGGCTGTGACAAATCCGGCTGGCGGCGATGGGCATCGCGCGCACCGCCATCGCCGGCGCGACGGCGGGTTGGAAAGACTTCAGGCTGATACCTGCTGCAATGGAAACGACACGCTGTCCCTCGCGCCAGGGCAATCCCTGTGCGCTGGTGGCGATATCCCCCGGGCGGGTGGCCAGAAATACCAGGTCAGATCCTTCAACAACTTCCTGGTTGCTGGCGGCGACATCACAGCCAAAACGCTCCGCTAATCCAGCGACCCGCTGTGCATTGCGCGGCGACAGGATTGTTGGCGTCTGGGTGGCGGCCAATCCTTCCGCCAGACATTCCCCCAAATAACCAACTCCGATTATACCCACGCGAATCATCACTCTCTCCCTCTTATCGCTGCGGCCAGTTCGGACAGGGGGCCGTAAAGGTCCTCAATAGACCGACAGACAAACGCCCCCTCAGCTGCGATTTCACCGCTGACATCAACCGGAAGATTGGTGTTGGAGTCTGCCGGGACTTCATTGAGTTTTCCCCCCACAAAAACAGGGATATACAAATCCCTTGCGGCGAGTTCGGCCTTAAGAGACCGCATAAAACTGAGTGCCACACCGTTATACGTACTCAGGAATATGGCGTCGCTGCCCCGGGCAGCTTCTGCCAATTGATCCGGATCGGTGCTGACCTCTCCATCGATGGTCTCTATGCCCAGTTCCGAGAAGACTTCCTCCAGAAGGCGTTTGCCATATTCATGGACATCGGTGGTGGCGGTCACCACCCGCAGACCCGATGTTGCAAAACAGGCCCGGTCTGCATCAGACAAGCCGGACAAGGCTTGTGCGGCCCGATCGGAAATCTCTTTCAGGACGGGGGATGGTTGTATCGGAACATGGCCGTTTGGTGCGGAGATATCTTCCCTGCCCGGCCCGAATGCCTGTTCCAACCGCTTGGCCCCGATGCGACGCAGCGATAGAAAAAGCTCGAACGGGTCCTTGATATTGATGCCCGCCTGATCCAATCCGGTCAGCACAGCATCCTTAAACCGCTCCGCCCCTTCAATCATCCGGTCCGCCAGCAAATCCGCCTGTGTCACATCAATCAGGCTTTCCATCCCCTGTGACCGGCGGATCATTTGACCACAGAAAATTTGTGCCGCGACGACTTCTTCTATATCGGGAATTCGCATTGCCTCTGTAATCGGAACCGGGTTGATCGCATGACCGGTCGGGCCCGCCAATTGCGCCTGAATATCCACCATCAGATAGGCACCTAAGGCCGCGTAATTGGCCGCTTCATTCTCCCCAAAACCCGTCGTATTCCCATAGACCATGGTGCCTGGTGATCGGGAAACACGACCCAGCGCACGCTGAAAGGCAAACCGGGCCAGCGGGCCGGAAAAGGTATGCCCATAGCAATGACTGGCATGCCCCCCCAACAAATCATCAACGATATATATTTCCAGCATCACCGCGCCCAGGGCAGAGGCCAAGTCACTGAACCGCGCAGCAAAGCCATCATCGATATTGGAATGAATAAGCACCGGTTGTGGCTGGGCCGCCGCCAGCGCGATTGCAGCAACGGTGGCACGGGTTGTCGCCACATCGTCATGCCAGCCGGGCAATTCAAAGGTGAAATACTGGCCCAAATTACCGATTGAGGTCGATCCAACGCGCAAGGCCGCCACCGTATTTTCCAGCGCTGAGGGCATGCCGATGACGAAATCCCCAAAATGCGGCGCCACCGGTGCGGCATTGGCCAGCTGTGCGAAATCATCGCTGTCATGCAGGATCAAACCGGTTCCCTTTGGTCGCCCGGCGCGCTGATCCTTTGGATAGCCCATGGACCAGTCCAGGCATATTCCATAGCGATCCACCCGGAATCCTGCGGCCGCGACATCGTGATGGATTGTTCGTGCCGCTTCAATGCTGCGCTGCAGGCTGCGATAGCCGATTTGGGCATGCTGCATGATCCGACCCTGGCCTGCCTCGCGTTGCTTGAAATCAGCTTCACACCCGACACCCTGTTCTTTCAGAAAGGCAGAGTCGCCGATTGTGACAGATGCGGCGTGGGCCTGCCCTTCGGCCACCACGTCTTTGAAACAGGGCAGACGTGTCTCTGGTAAAATCTTATCGCGATGAAATGATGTCATTGTGCGCCCCATGCACCCATGCTGTTTTGGCGGTCAGCCCTGAAACACGCCAACAATAGGGGCCCGGTTCTGACAGTGCAAATGACCTTCCCCCAATTTCGCTCCCCCTTGATTACATTGAGACGCGCCAGGCGTCATCTGTAACCACCGTCGCAGCACTTGTGCCCATCCCCCCTGTTCCTTTGAGGGTAAAAACAAGAGATCATTGGGACGGAAACCTTGGCAATTCGGGGCCGGACTGCCTAACATTCAGATATTAAGTATCCCAACCGACAGCAAAATCGGAGATCCCATCGTGAGCCAATCCATCCTATCCGACAAAGAACTGGCACAATTTCAGGAAAAGGGATGGATTGTGCCGAAATGGGAACTGCCCCAGTCCCTGATCGCGGACATGCGCCAGGAATATGCCACACTTTTGGAGCGCAACAGTCATCTAAAGTCAGATATCATGATGGCCCCGCACCAAACCAATGGCGGATCTATGGGGGTTGTCGGATCCAAGAAGTGGTTGGAATTTGCCACCCATCCAGAATTGATCAAAATTGCGCAACAGTTGATCGGTGACGATATCATCCTGTGGGGTACAACAATCTTTGGTAAGCCGGCATTCAGCGGCAAGGAAACCCCATGGCATCAGGACGGGGAATACTATCCCATCAAACCCCTTGAGGTTTTGACCGTCTGGATTCCCCTGGACGATGTAACCCCGGAAAATGGCCCGATGGAATTCATTCCCGGCTCTCACAAGGCCCACAAGCTCTATAGCCATTCCTGGATTGAGGGCGAGAACAAAACCATCAACCTGACATGTGACCCTGAACACTATGACGTTGCCACAGCAGAGCCATTATTGCTGCGCGCCGGGCAGGTTTCATTTCATGATGTGTATATGATCCATGGATCGAAACCCAACACCACAGATAAGCGCCGCGCAGCCTTTATCGTGCGCCTAATGCCTGCAACCAGCTTTTATGATCATGCGCTGGGCGCAGAAACCGGTAAGAAGCATCCCGCCCAGGGATATGGCGTTCGTCCGCTGTATCTGGTCAGCGGTACCGATAAGGCAAACAATAACTTCAGTATCGGTCACTGATTCCCACGGCGTTACAGGTCTTGGCGTCATAACCGGGAAATGTCTGGCGCTTTACCAATATCCCGGCCTCCTCAGGGGCCCCCAACGCCATCATGCAGGCAATCCTGACCAGATCATCCAATTGCTTTTGGGAACGCCGAAGGCGATTGGTTACAATCAAGCCGTCGAATGTCAAAATGACAAATTGGGAAAATTCTGTATTGCGTCCCAACAAGGCGCGGCGATCTGCGGGAATACAATCCTGCAGCATATCATTCAGTCGATCTTCCAGATATAAAGCCGCATTCTGGCTTTCGACATCGCCCGGCGAAGACATCGCGACGCCATGCACAAAATTCGCGGCAAGATTAAAGTTGGCCGCGGGAATGTTCCCCCATAATGCGTATAGAATATGTTCCAGCTTGCTTCTGGGATCTGTGATTTTCTGGGTTTCCCTTTCCAGCTTATCCATTTGTGCAACCAGCCAAGGCTGCAGAACCGCCCAGAACAGATTTAGCTTTGAGGGGAAATAAACATACAGGCTGGCGGGAGAAACGCCCGCTTCACGGGCAATATCCACAAGCGACGTCGCAGCATAATCCTTTTGAGAGAACAGATCAAAAGCGGCCCGCATAATGGCGTCCCGTACGATTGCTTTCTTAACCTGTGCCATTCCTGTGTCCTCCATCATCACGTGACTCAAGATGAACCAACCGCACCGATACCATGAGTGGCGCGGAGTTAACGGCGTGTGCTTTCTTCATCCGGCTCTTCATTCAGGGCCCGCCATGCATCACCATCCAGATCAGTATATTGACCGGATTTCAGGGACCACAGGAATGCCAGAAGGCCGATCAGGCCCAGCACCAAAGCGGCAGGTATCAGGATCACAAGGATGCTCAACCGACCTCTCCCGCAATCTCAGTGGAAACACGCGCCCCTGGGTGAGGATGTCCGACAGACACTTCGCGGGGGGATTTACCGCGCACTGATGGCAGATTCAGGCGCAATGCATTGGCGATCACCAGACAGGAAGAGGCCGACATCGCAATCGCGGCAACCAACGGCGTGGCAAATCCGGCAACAGCCACCGGAACCGCGATCAGATTGTACACCACCGCCAGTCCAAAATTCTGATAAATCAATGTGCGGGCCTGGCGCGAAATTGTAATCGCCATCCGCACCGCATCCAGGCTGTTGGACAGAAAGACAAATCCAGATGCACGCCGCCCGACATCTGATGCCGTAGAGGGCGCAATGGATGCGTCGGCCGCATTCAGCGCCGGTGCGTCATTGATGCCATCGCCCACCATCAACACATGATACCCGTGTGATTGCAGTGCTTGAATCCGCTCAATCTTGTCGGCGGGGCTCATCCCCGCCTGAGCCTGAGAAATATCCAGAGTGTCGGCAATAAGCGCCACCTTGGCAGCAGAGTCACCAGACATCACTTCTGGCGCGAAACCCCGGTCGCGCAGCCAAGCGACGGTTTCCACCGCACCGTCCCGGATTGTTTCATCGAAATAGTACAGATCCAGGGCGCATCCATCGCGGCTGAATACAACGCTGTCCTGACCGTCGTCCATTCTGTCCTTCAAGGCCCAGGATGCCTTCCCCAGACGATAACGGCTGCCATCGCATTCCGCTTCTATGCCTTTGCCTGGTTCTTCCCGCACGCTTTCCCACGGTTCCTGTTCCACAACCAACGACAGGTCTTCGCAGGCCGCCACCAAAGCCCGTGAGTAAGGATGCCGACTGACCATTGCCAAAGATCCTGCACGGCGCAGTACTTTAGGATTATGGCGCTCTGCCTGGCGAAGGGCCGGGTTCCCCGTTGTCAACGTGCCGGTCTTATCGAACAGAACCTTATCGACCTGTGCCATTTTCTCCAGGGCCGACCCGTCGCTGAGCAAAATTCCCTGACGCGCCAACCGACCGGCGGCGACGACCTGCACAATCGGCACAGCAAGGCCCAAGGCGCAAGGGCAGGTAATGATCAGCACGGCAATGGCTGTAAAGATAGCGTGATGCCAGTCACCCGTTGCAATGACCCAGCCGATGAATGTCAGCAAGGCGGCCAGATGCACGGTGGGTGCATAAATCGCCGCAGCTCTGTCGGAAATACGCCGGAACCTTGGCTTTGCGCTTTCCGCGGCTTCCAACATAGAAACCATTTCAGCCAGAAAGGATTGCCGTGCAAGGCGTGTGGCCCGCAGGATAACCGGTGCCCCAACCGCAAGGGCGCCGGCGGGAAAGGCTTTGCCTGGTTTCGCGACAACTGGATCACTTTCCCCGGTCGCAATCGCACAATCCACCTCTCCGTCCCCACTGACAACGATACCGTCAACCGGCAGGTATTGACCGGGGGCGACAAACAAGATCATGCCTGGTACCACTGCATCCAATGGCACCCAATCGCGGCTTCCATCCTCTGCGATCACGGTCGCGCCGCTGGGTGCCATACGCCCCAAACTGGCAACAGCACCGCGCGCCCGTTCACGCATCACATGGTCCAGCACACGCCCGATCAACAAGAAGAACAGCAATGTTATCGACGCATCGAAATAGGCATTTTCGCCATGATTGGAAGTCTCATACACACTCATCCCCAGTGCCAGTATGACGGCCAGAGAGATCGGAACATCCATCGTCAAATGTCCGGCCTTTAGTGCACGCAGCGCTGGCCGAAAGAAGGGCTGACCGGCATATCCAACGGCTGGAATGGCGATCAGGGCCGAAATCCAGTGAAACATGTCCCGGGTCGGACCTTCCGCCCCGGACCAGATGGAGACGGATAACAACATGACATTGGCCGCAGCAAATCCAGCAACGCCCAGGGACAGCAACAACCGACTGAGCGTATTATCCTTGCGCGCCGTCGACCCGTCATCCAAATGCGCCTGGTACCCCAGCCCTGCCAGCGCATCGAAAACCGCATCAGGATCCGCATCCTGCCGCGTCCAATGGACAACGACCCGTTTGGCCGACAGATTGACCCTGACATGTTTGACACAGGGCAGCGCCCCCATTGCCTTTTCAATGGCCGCCAGACAACCGCCACAATGCATCTCGGGGACGAAAATATGGGTTTCCAGCAAGCCATCCCCGACATTGGTGCTGGCAAACAAGACCTCATCCCGGGACGGGTAGCCGTCGGGCCTGCCCGATGGGCTTTGTTGGGATATCTGCGTAGGGACACAACAACTCATTACTGCGATGCTCCGACATCCGTATTCTTGACGGTGAAGCGATAGCGTTTCATCCAATCGGCCTGACCCGGGATTTCGACCCGCACATCCGCCGCCCAAACCCCCAAAGCCAATTCATGCCTTAGGGTGAATTGACCGTCAGGCGTGGTCACAAGACGGACCTCATGATCCTGTTGTTCCGCCACCGGACGACGCAAAACAACATGTACTGTTTCGGCTTTTACCGGCGTGCCAGCGGCGTCGGTCAATCGCAGGGTCAGAATACCGTTTTTATAGGTGAATTCATCTGACCACCCCAGGCTGGCTTGCTTTCTCTCGTTGGCCAGATGCTCATTGAAATGCTGGCTGGCGACATAGGAATTTTTAACCACCAACCCGGTCCAACTGTTACTGGCAAAATAAGCCAGGGTCAGATTCACAATGATGGTGACACCGAAGAACACCACCAGCACCCCCAGCATATGCCAACCCGTAAAGTGTCGCGATTTCAGGGTCAGTGTCGTCATTTTATCTGTCTCCTGCTTCAAAGCGTGCTTCATATTCGGCCCGTTCAGACCCGAAGATATCCTGTGCGATGAATTCAAAACCAATTACAGGGTCCGTCAGTAGTTCCGGTTTCACCCGTATATAGACCCGCTGGCTTTTCAATGTGTCTGGTTCAACATCGATATAAAACACATCCACCGTATGACCCGATGTGCCAGGAAGGGACATTTCGGCACCTGGCAATCCTGACAGGGTAACCCGCACAGTGCGGGGTTCCGGCATCATGTTCAGAATTTTCAGGGTATAGCCGTTTCGGATATCCCCATTGGCCAAAGTCACGAATAACGGGTTGCGATCATGCAGAACGTTCATTTCCAACCGGCCCCGATTGGCAACATGATACGACATCGCCAAACCGATCATGGCCCAGACGACGAAATAAGCGATTGTCCTGGGGCGCAGGATAGAGCGGATATTTGTGTGCTTCACAGAATCCGACAAACGCCCATCCGCCTTGCGAACGCGTTCCGGCTGAATGGCATTGTGACCATCGGGCATCGCCATGCGCATATTGTGATTGTAATCCGCCAGCGTTGCATAGGATATCAGGCCCCGTTCCCGACCGACCTTATCCATGACAGAGTTACAGGCATCGATACACAAGGCACAGGTGATGCATTCCAACTGTTGCCCATCGCGAATGTCGATCCCCATCGGACAGACGGCGACACAGGCATTGCAATCAACGCAATCGCCAATTGATTTCCCTTCCTCCGCCGACCGTTTTTGGTGGCGTGACCGGGGTTCACCGCGCCAATTGTTATAGGTGACGGTTAAGGAATGTTCATCCAGCATTGCCCCCTGAATGCGCGGCCAGGGGCACATATAAGTGCAGACCTGTTCCCGCATCAGGCCACCTAAAACATAGGTCGTGGCGGTCAGAATACCGACTGTCATATAGGCGACTTGCGGGGCTTCCCCAGCAAGGAACTCCATTGCCAGGGTCGGTGCATCGGCGAAATAGAAAATCCAGGCACCCCCGGTCGAAACCGCGATCAAAAGCCAGATAGAATGCTTTGTTGCCCGTTTCAGAAGCTTTGAGGCGGATAAGGGTTCTTTATCCAATTTGATGCGCTTGTTGCGATCACCCTCAACAGCGCGTTCGACGACCAGAAACAGATCAACCCAGACGGTCTGGGGACAGGTATAGCCGCACCAGGCGCGCCCGACCGACGATGTCACCAGGAACAACCCGATCCCTGCCATCACCAACATGCCGGCGACGTAGTAAAATTCCTGCGGCCAAATCTCAATGAAGAAGAAGTAAAAACGGCGGTTCGCCAGATCGATCAAAACCGCCTGATCCGGTGCATAATCCCCCCGATCCCAACGCAGCCAGGGGGTTACATAGTAAATTCCCAACGTGATCGCCATGACGAACCACTTAAACCGCCGGAAGGTGCCTTCCGCCCGCTTGGGATGAATTTTCTTGCGGGCGGTGTAAAGCGGCTGTTGCTTGTCGCGCCGATTTACCGGTTCGACATCATGAATAGGCGCAAGTGGTTCACCAGACATACTCATAAAATCATTCACCCCCACCCAGGGAATGAACATAGACGCTGAGCTTCTTGACTGTCACATCGCCCAAACGATCCATCCAGGCGGGCATAACGCCATGCTTAGGCTGTTGGATTTGCGATGCGATGGCATCGGTATCAGAGCCATACAGCCAGACCGCATCGGACAGATTGGGCGCCCCCAAATCCTGGTTTCCCTCTCCGGCTTCTCCATGACAGGCCGCACAGTTATCCGCAAAAAGCGTTACCGCCGCTTCCGCAGAGGCCGCATCATGGTCCTGGCCGGACAAGGATCGAACATAATTCGCCAGATCCCGGATCTCCGCCGCCGACAGAATTCCATCACGACCAAAGGCGGGCATTTCAGACAGGCGCGTGTCCTCGTCCTGATCATAACGAACACCATGGGCGATGGTGGTATAGATCTGATCGACCGATCCTCCCCATAGCCAGGCATCATCATTTAGGTTGGGATAGCCGACAAATCCCTGTGCGCCCGACCCATGACATTGCGAGCAATAGACCTTGAAAGCCGATGCGCCACCCGCAATCGCGAAACGCTCAAGCTCCTCGTTATTCGCAATTTCCGTGACATCAATGGATGCTAATTGTGCAACAAGCTGGCTGTTGGCGTCGGTTGCCGCCTGCAATTCCGCCGCCACTTCTGCACGACTGGAATATCCACTGATACCCTTCGTGGCCTCATTGACCAGAGGAATCGAGGGATAATAAATCGCATAGCCAATTGCAAAAACGATACAGCCATAGAAGGTCCATAACCACCAGCGTGGCAACGGATTGTTCAATTCCTGTATGCCGTCCCAAACATGACCTGTGGTTTCAACGCCACTGATCTCGTCGATATTTTTCTTGTCATCGCCCATCGCTTAATCGTCCTTCAAGGGAATGTTTGCGGCCTCATCTGCCTTCTTCTTGCCGGTTGGCCAGAATGTGTAGGTCAGGATGCCAACGAACAGGACAAACAGGTACACAAGGCCCCAGCTATCCGCGAAATGTCGAAACTCATTGTAATCCATAGCCCTCTCCTTCAGCGGTAGTTCTGGTCGGCCTGGTATGTCGAGAAATCGACCAACGTGCCCAGCATTTGAAGATAGGCAATCAGCGCATCCATCTCCGTAACCCGGTCTGGATTGCCGTCGAAGTCACCGACCACAGCCTTGGGATATCGCGCCTGAACGCCATCCCAGTCGCCATCGGGAGTCGCCTGTGCATACAGGTCTGCCGTGGCATTCTCGATCATCTCCTCGGTATAAGGCACGCCGACCATCTGGTTTGCTTTCAGGCTGTCGGCTGTCAGATCGGATTTCAGATCATTGTCCAACAGGAAGCCATATTTCGGCATCACCGATTCCGGCACGACAGAGCGCGGATCGGTCAAATGCTGAACATGCCAATCATTGGAGTAACGCCCACCAACCCGGGCCAAATCCGGCCCGGTTCGTTTGGAACCCCACTGGAACGGGTGGTCATACATAGATTCCGCCGCCAGTGAGTAATTGCCGTAACGCTCCACCTCGTCCCGGAAAGGGCGGATCATCTGGGAATGGCACAGATAGCACCCTTCCCGGACATAAACGTCGCGTCCTTTCAGTTCCAGGGGAGAGTATGGTCGCACGCCCTCCACTTTCTCGATCGTATTGTCGAGATAGAACAATGGGGCAATTTCAACGATCCCACCCACTGTGACCACCAGAAAGGAGAACACAAGCAACAGAGAAGCGTTGGTTTCCAGTTTTGTATGTTTATCCAGTATAGACATCTCTGGTTTCTCCTATTCCGCTGGCTGCGGCGCGAGGGAAACGAGCGGACGCTCGTCCCGCACCCGGCCACGGATGGTCTGATAGATATTGTAGGCCATGATCAGGGCACCCAGGAGATACAGGCCCCCTCCCAGCACCCGCAGCGCATAGTAGGGATGCATCGCAGCGACTGTTTCTGCGAAGGAATAGACCAGGAAGCCCTGTTCATCATATTCCCGCCACATCAGGCCCTGAGTGATGCCCGAAACCCACATTACAGACGCGTAAACAACGATGCCCAGCGTCGCCAACCAGAAGTGCCAGTTGACCATGCGCAAGGAATACAGCTGTGTGCGGCCCCACAGTCTGGGCACCAGGAAGTACACAGCCGCGAAGGAGATCATGCCGACCCACCCCAAAGCACCTGAATGCACGTGACCAATGGTCCAATCCGTATAGTGGCTTAAAGAGTTGATTGATTTGATCGACATCATCGGCCCCTCAAAGGTCGACATGCCATAGAAAGCCAGCGCCATGACCATCATCCGGATCAGCGGATCGGTACGCACCTTGTCCCAGGCACCAGACAGCGTCATCAGGCCGTTAATCATACCGCCCCAGGACGGCATCCACAGCATGATTGAAAACACCATCCCCAGGGTCTGCGCCCAATCCGGCAGCGCGGTATAATGCAAATGGTGCGGACCGGCCCAGATATACAGGAAGATCAGCGACCAGAAGTGCACGATCGACAAACGATAGGAATAGACCGGGCGACCTGCCTGTTTTGGCATGAAATAATACATCATGCCCAGAAAGCCTGCCGTCAGGAAAAAGCCGACCGCATTGTGACCATACCACCATTGGGTCAGCGCATCCTGCACTCCGGCAAAGGCGGAATAGCTTTTCGATCCCATCAAAGAGACCGGAACCGCCAGATTGTTGACAATATGCAACATCGCCACAGTGACAATGAACGAAAGATAGAACCAGTTGGCGACATAGATATGAGATTCGCGCCGGGTCATGATTGTACCCAGAAAGACCACCAGATAGGCGACCCAGACAACAGTCAGCCACAGATCCACATACCATTCAGGCTCAGCATATTCTTTGGATTGTGTTACCCCCATCACATAACCGGTCGCGGCCAGTACGATGAACAGCTGATAGCCCCAGAACACGAACCAGGCGAGGTCCCCGCCAAACAGCTTTTGGCGCGACGTGCGCTGAACCACCCAGAAACTGGTGCAGATCAGGGCATTCCCACCAAAGGCAAAAATGACAGCGGAGGTGTGCAAGGGGCGCAACCGCCCAAAATTCAGATAAGGTTCAAAATTCAGGTCCGGCCAGGCCAATTGAGCGGCGATGACAATGCCGACCAGAAAGCCAACGATACCCCAGAACAGGGTCGCGATGACACCATAGCGGATCGGCCCATCGATATAGTTAGGCGGTGCATCTTCTGCACCCCGAAGCGGTATTGCCCCCGCATCGGTCGAAACCGACAGAGGCGCACGGTTCAGAAGGAAAAACGCCGAAGCGGTCAGGACAAAAAACAGGATACCGGAATGCGCCCGGAATAAGTCGTCCCGCCCTAACGCCGCCCCGACCAAGGCTAAAACCGCAGCAACGGCTAATGCGATCACGGTTGCAGTATATTTCATATCTCTCACCCTTTTGCGGTAATCAGGCCAACACCGATGCCGACCAGCCCCGCCGCGATAAACTGAGGCTATCCAACATTTCGATTATGCAGCGCCGGAGATGGCGCGACCTTGATCTGGATCAACGTAAAAGAACTTTCTGGCGTTCATTCTGGTCGCTGTTTAGAGAGAAGGTCACTGTATCAAGTGACTGAGAATGCAGGGACAGGGATACCTGAAAGATGTCGCTAACAGACTCAACCGTAATCCAATTGAAACTGGCACAAATAGAGGGGGAAGAGTCCGCCCCGTCTGCCTGTCTGACGGCCATGCGCGTCTATCACGATTTGCTGTTATCGATGTGTGATCGCCTGGAATGCATTGCTGATACCCTGCCGGTTCCGCTGAACACCGCAGAATGTCAGGTCGTCACACAGGATCTTCTGCCATCCATGACGGCATCCCATCACTTCGAAGAAAACAGATTTTTTCGGGACGCTCGCCTTATCCTGAACGGCGGCCGCGCCCTGGACGATGCCATCGCGCGGCTTTGTGAAGAGCACCGGGAGGACCAGTTCTTTGCAGAGGAAATTTGCGAGGAAATGCGCAGTCTGATTACGGGCGGCAATCAGAGGAATGCGGAAGTTACGGGTTATATGCTTCGGGGATTTTTCGGACAAATGCGTCGCCACATCGCATTTGAACGCGACTTCTTATACATTCCCATGACCCAAAAACTGGTCAACCTTTAAGTCAATTGCCAGATATTTCCCGCAAGCGACTTAGATCCGGTATGATTATATGTCGATTGTTTTCGACCCGGATGACGTCTGCTTTACGCATTTTGGTCAATTGACGGCTGACAGTCTCTATCGTCAGCCCCAGAAAATCCGCAATATCTGTGCGTGTCAGGGGCAGATCAAACGTCACCTCGGTGGCGGCGCGTATGTCAATGGTCGGATCAATATGTCGGGCGATCAGATACAGGAAACTGGCCAGCTTCTCTTCCGCAGATTTCCGGCCCAATGTCAGCATCAGGTCCCGCGCCTCGTCCAGTTCTCCCAGGGCCTGACGCAGCAACCGCCGCTCCAACTCAGGTTGTTCCTTCAACATGGCCTCGATGGTATTTTTGGGGAAATAGCACAAAGTAACATTCGATGCCGCTTCGGCACATACCTGGCTTTCAGCATGAAACGGGCGACCTACGAAGTCGGGGGCAAATTGCAGCCCGACGATCTGCTGGCGACCATCGGCCATGGTTTTGCTGAGCTTTACCACTCCATTCAATAGATTTGCGTAGCTTTTCACCGGCTCTTCTTCTGTCACCAGAATAGTTTTGGCCGGGTGCTGCCTGATCGTCGTGTGCCGACTAAGCCGCGTCAGTTCATCAGGAGTCATGGCGCCGCATACACCTTTATGGCGCGCCTCACAGGCCTGACACAGCACTGGCACCGATGAATTATGTATATCCAGGCGTTCTTGATCTGCCATTACACCGCCGCTTTTGTGCTATGAACTCTAACACGAAGCATAATGAAACACCCGCCACAGCTATACAATCCTTGTGATCAGCGACCCCGCTTCAGGGCAAAGGAACAACGCCGACCTGGTGGGACCTTGCATTTCAGGCCTCCAACAGATCGGCGATAAGTCGCTCAGAATCAATCCTTAGTAAACACTGCTGCGGGCAGTAATTGCGTTCTGCAAATTCTCGATCCAACCGTTGTAATTAGTATGAATCGTTGTGCCGTCATATTTCAGATTGGTGCTGTCCTTGTAGTGGATGCTGTAGCGTTCCACATCGAAATTAATGTCGATTACGGCCAAATGTGACCGGATCGGCAAACGGCCCAGAATATGCCCCGGGCCTTGTTCCTGCATCTGCCAACCCAGGCTGGAACCTGCGCTGCTTATCATTTTAGCAGCGGCGTCAAGAGAGGGGGCCGTTGTTGTAAAGGTATCATTTTCAACATTGTAAACGGGGGCCGTTCGGCACGCTGCTAAGGTGCCAGCGAATGCCAGAACCAGTAAAAATCGGATAATGGTACGAGGCATACTTTCCTCCTGTTTTTTTTAATTTGCGAATTTTATCAGTGCGCGTGAACTTGAAATAATTGCCCCTGTCTTACAAGGGGCATTATCCCAAGCGTAACACTCATACCTCTGGCTTCAGGGACCGATACAGCCCATACGGGTTCATACCACGGCGAATCAATGCCCAGGCAACCATCACCACTATCCGGGTGATATCCCGCACCGGCTTAAAGTGGCTAGGGCGAAACACCTCACCGTCATACAGCGCCGGTATTGGTACTGAAATGCTGGGGAAACCCTTATGCGCCGCGGCAATCAGCAATTCGCTTTCGAACACAAATCCGCTGCTGCGCAGCCTGGAAAAATCCATCATGTGCAACAGCGTGATCGGATAGTACCGGAATCCGCTCTGTGAATCCGATATCCGATGGCCTGCGGCCCAGGATATCCAGAAATTCGCGATGCGATTGGCCCGTAGGCGCGATTTAGGGAAATTCTCGGGCTGATGCAGGCGCGATCCGATCACAATCCGATTGCCAGCCACGAACCCTGCTTCTGAAATCTTGCCGATATCCCCCCATTGATGTTGCCCGTCACCATCCAGGGTTACGACGCCCCGGACGCCCAGGGTCATGGCATAGTGAAAACCAGTGATCAAAGCCGCCGCCTTCCCTTGATTTTCTGACAAACGCAGCACGACAACATCCAGTTGTTCCGCAATCAGGGCGGTGTCATCCTGGGATCCATCGTCCACGACAATCACATGCGGCGTCATGCGCCGCGCGCCTGTCGCAACAGCCGCAATTGTTGTGGCTTCGTTATACGCTGGAATAATCACCGCCAGGGCCGAGTTGGGTGCCCACGAGGCTGATTCTAAGGCTAATTCCGTGGCAACGGTCTTAGAGCAACCCATTAAAACCCCTCCCCCTCATCCACTGGGACGGTAGCTGACACAATGTGCAAGTTCAAGTTGATATGCTGGTATCATTCGAATCCAGCATCACGGTGATCTGACCTGACAACAGGCTTCTATGGGGGGCTGAAACAGACTCTTCCTCAATCACGATACGATAGATAAGCGCACCGTTCGACGCCATCAGCCGGATCGCGGAAACCAGCAGGGCACCCTGGTGGTCCGACAGGTATTTGGTATCCACCCGGCAATCCTTAACACTGACCAGATATCCCGCTGCAGATTGGCCCATCAACGCACCATGAACCGCCGCAGCCTGCGCGCCGTATTCTACGCCAGCGATGGCAGGAAGCGTGTCCCTTCTGCGCAATGGATTACCCAAAGAAAGATGGGAAGTCGTGCGGCATTGGACCCCCGTCGCATCCCAGTGCAAAACCTCCTGCAGCAGCACCATCGCCCCGGCATGGGGGATCAGATCCGCGATTGATGTACGGGGAGCATCCATCAGGAAACCTCAACATCCAGAAAATACCCAGATCCCGCTTCCACCACGATACGGGTTGGTGCGATAAATCCTTCCAGCAACGGTATTGCTTTAGCAGGCGGACAATCCTTCCATAAGGTGCGAACATCATCATTGCGGGGCGGGGTAGCGTCCTGCGCCTGACTGTATGTCACCTCCAGGCATGGCCCCAGCCCGGTATCATGATCCGGAGTAAGGACCAGCGCGACACCGAAGGGCGCACCTATCGGGCGCGTCGCATTCAATGGATCTGGAAACGGATAATCAACCGCAACCAGAATAGTGGGTCGTTTGTCCTGCGATACTGTTAACATCGCCTTTAACAATCCCGCACCAAAAGTGTAATCCCCCGCTGCCAGGCTGGTCGATGCCGCATAATTACCAACGCCGATACTCCAATATCCAGCCATCGCATTATGGACTGAGTTGTGGAACTGTGTCGGGGATACAGCTTTTTCAGGGGATGACAGCGCGGTCAGAATAGCATGTGCGACCTGGCCATCGCCCAGGGCACTGGCGAAAACACAATCCATATCCGCCCCGGATAGTCTGGCATCGTCACAAGCGGCCTGTGCAACACTCAGCGCCAGGCGCACCAGGGGGCTGGCCCGGCGGCGTTCATTCGGCGGCAGGACCATCGCCTTGGGCGGCACCAGGGGCTGCGCCTGCCAGCTTTGCGCACCAGACAGGATCGCCCGTGTTTCTGCCCAGGATCCAAAACCAGCGCCCAGTACCGCTATTCCCGCAACCCGCGCTTTCATACTGCCGCCTCCTGGCGACTGAAAATCAGGCTGCAATTGTTCCCACCAAAGCCAAAATTATTCGTCATGACATGGGTCAGCGGCCTTTCCTGACTGACGCGAACAAGGTTGCAACGGGACCGCGCATCGGGCTCTCGCATGTTCAGGTTACCGGGTATAAGACCGGCCTGTAAGCAGATCAGGGCAATCACAGCTTCGGTCCCACCCGCAGCCCCCAATGTGTGGCCAGTCCAGCCCTTAGTCGAACTGCAGGGCACATCCTGACCCAGAACAGCGGCGATGGCGGCATCTTCTATCCTGTCATTTTGGGCACTGCCGGTTCCGTGCATGTTGATGTAGCTGATCTGATCCGGTGCCAATCCCGCCCTGTCCAAAGCTTGTTGCATCGCCAGCCGCGCCCCCAAACCCTCTGGATGCGGCGAGGACATATGATAGGCATCCGAACTTTCCCCGTACCCGCTCAAGACGATATTTGCGCCAGGGCCTGTGCTTTCCTTTTCCAACAGAATGAAGCAAGCGGCCTCCCCAATACAAATACCCTTGCGGGCCCGATCATTCGGGCGGCACGGTTCCGGAGAGAGGAGTTGCAAGGCATTGAACCCCCGCAACGATGTCTCGCACAGGCTGTCGACCCCTCCGACGACGACCGCGTCACACAAACCAGCCGAAATCAACTGCGCCGCATCCACAAATGTCTTTGCACTGGAAGAACAGGCTGTTGAAATCGTGAAATGCGGCCCTTTCAGCGCCAGTCTTTCGCGAACATAATCGCTGAGTGACGCCAATTCGTGGGTGGTACGAAAATTGAAATCCTGAGGCAGGGTGCCATCATCCCGCTTGTTCTGATACGCGGATTCCGCACTGGCGATACCCGATGTGCTGGTCCCCAACAAAACACCGACCCGTGCCGCACCATAGTCCTGTCTGGCACGAGCGACCTGTTCCAGAAAACCTGGTTGCCCCAAAGCCTGTTCCGCAAGCCGGTTGTTGCGACAGTCATACTGCGACAACGCATTGGGCAGCGTGACATCTTCCACCCCATCGACCTGTCCCACAAAGGTATCCAGATCCGGCAGACAACCGTTCAGGCGACGCAATCCCCCCCTATTGTGCCTCAACGCCTGCAGCAACCCACCCACACCTAACCGGATCGCAGTAACGCAGCTATAGGCGGTTACAAAGGGTGATAACGTTCTCACAACTGAATCCTTATTACTCTGCGCAAAGCACGGTCAACAGGTAACTCAAACCAGTGCCCAGGGCCACGGTCATGCCCATTGCGGATAGAACCGGGATGCTGGACGTGGAAAGAATGCCAAAAACTGTCACGGTCGTAATGCAACACAATGTGACAGAACGAAAACCAAAGACCGCCGTTGCTTGGGCGGACTCGGTTCGCGCATGCAGGGCGTCGAGATTGCGATATGCGGGGAAAAACAAGCTGTAATCAACCCCTACACTGGCGATTAACAAAAAAGCCAATATGTGGAACAGATTTAGCGGCACATTAAAAGCCAGCAACAAGGTTGCTGTCAGAACCACCGCCCCAAAAGGCGGCACCGCGACCCGCAAGATCTTCCGTACATTGCGCAACCCGATTATCAGGATCATAAGGCCAATGCCCAGGCCAGCCACTAACAGGGTGACTGCCTGTTCGCGATAATCAGCAATGATTTGACCGGCGACCTGCATCAAATCAATCAGGTCCTGCGTCAAGCGAGGGTCCTGCAATTGAATGGGGGCGGATAGTGCGATGACACCCGCATATCCGCCCGACACAGGCCAGGGCGCCAAAAAGAACGGCCCCAGCGGGCTGTTCGCCAAAGCATCCGCATCTAATGTCTGCATGCTTTTCTGATCAAGCACATCATTGAGGAAAGGACCAAATGTCGCCGTAGAAACAGGCAAGGATCGCGTTGCCGTTTCCAGCCGCGCCATCAGGTCGCGCCGACCCGGCAAGATAGCCTGCCTTGCATGTTGTGCCGCCTGTGTAGGCAGGATCGTCGCGGCTGCAAAATATCGCCCCAACTGACCATTCGCGACGGCCTTATCCAATAGGGGCAGCAATGTCGCCTGACGTTCCAGAACCGATTGTGTATCCGGTCCTTCGATCAGCAGCATCTGCCGTACGTCGGGAAGTTTGAAACTGTGGCGAAGGTCTGCATCCAATTTACGCTCTTCCTGTTGCGCAACATTCAGGCGGGACAGATCCATCTCCCAGATTGGGGTGGTGGATTGCACCGCAAAGCCAACGGCCAGAATGAACAGGACACCAACAGCAATTCGAGCCCTGCTACGCAAATGTGGTCTTAGGCACAGCCAGCGCCAAATCGCCTGCATGTATCCAGGGTCCGGAGAGCACGCGCGATTTCCCACCAGATAAGGCAGGAAAACAAGGCTGCACAACAAGGCCGTAACCACCCCGACAGCGGCCAATGTGCCAATCTGGGCAAGACCGGGGAAGCTGGACCGGGTTAATGCCAAAAGCCCGACTGCCGTGGTTCCGGCCCCGATAATCATTGGGCGTGAAATACGACGTGCAACCGCGCGGGCAGTATCCCCCGGCTGCCGCAACCCCATCAAGTGTATGGGAAAATCAACGGCCACCCCGCTGAGGACTGCCCCAAAGGTCAGGGCGACCCCATGCACCGATCCAAAAAGTGCCTGGGTCACCAAAGCGCCCACCAGGATCCCCAGGCACACAGGCACGCCCGCCAGTAGAACAGGGCCAAGACTGCGGAATGCTGCGAGCAGGATAATCACAACCGCCCCGCCAGCCAGACTGGTCAGCACGGTCATATCCCCTTGAATACGCTGGCTGGCGCGCAGGCCAAACAGACCCGGTCCACTGGCTTCCCAGGTAAGACCTGCCTGTTCCACCGCCTGCCCAATTGCATCCTGGGCCACGGCCTGGGCCGACAAATCCCCAGCCGACGCGTGCAGCCGGGCCAGGATCAGCGCCCGCCCCTCCGCGTCCTGCCAAATTCCCGCCACACGATCTGACCCTTCCTGCCATTGCAGGCCGGATACGACCTGTCGCAAGCGCCCTGTCGGGTCCCTGGGAAAAAGATCCCGGAAGGCCCAGCCGGTAACAGTTGAAAGGCGGTTGATGCTGTCGGTAATGGATTCTTGTAGTCCACGGGTGGAAAAGGCAGATGGCGCAATGTCTGGTCCCAAAAGATATCGATGCGCCAACAGAAAAGCCTGAATATCCGGAGAGAGGAACGGGCGACCATTCTGCACCTGCACAAAGGCCGAATTCTCTCTTAATGCCTTTGTTATCTGGTCGCTGGCCTGCACCAGGTCTTTTGGATTGCTGCCCGTCACCCTGATCATAATAAAACTGCCGGGACGCTGCATCCCGACCGTCAGGGCCTGGGTTTGGGCCGTGCGTTCTGCAGGCAGAAAGAAGGACATATCTGTGACGACACGGACCCAGGATATGGCAAGCAGGGACAGCCCACCCATCACCGCCAGCAGGACGACAAAGGCAACCAACCGGCCCTTGGTAAGATCAGAAATCGGGTTCACGGTACAGAATGCTGCAGCGTCATAATGCTAGTATCCCCGTTTTCCCCCTCAATCTCTATCGTCTCCACAATTCCTTCCGCACCAGCCAGTGTCAGTCCCGGCAGGCTTTTCCGAACAGAATCGTCCAGCGGTACCAAATGCAATTGCCAACCAGAATCAGCACCAGACAGGGTTACATCAAACTGGTTGTCCAAACCGTTCAGATCGCCGGTCAACGTTGCCTTCAGCGCCATCGCCAGGCCTTTAATCAAACCATGATCATTGATATCAAAACGGTGGTGTTCCCCTTCCGCCGTATCAACCTGGACGGTGGTACCGTCAATTACGATACTTTCCTGCATGGGAGAGACAATGTGTTTTTCAATTCGATCGCCCTGACGCAGGACATAGCCTGACAACGTGATCGGCGCATCCAGATAGGAAACCGTCCGTGTTTCCGTAAAAGCCACGCGCCCTTCTGGTGCTTCCGCCAGCGCCTCCCCCAATTGGGTAAGCCCCCAAGCGCCAGGCCAATCCGCATGCAGCGGAGATGCCCCCCCAAAGAACAGGAGCACAAGACATAAAATTTTAAGCCCAAAAATCATAGAAATTGAACCAGTTATAGGGATGGGCACGAACCCAATCTTCCAATGTCCGGACATAGGTATCAACCTCCGTCTGGAAGGCTGTATCACGCTCGCCCGGGCCTGATATATTCCCTTCCGACAAAAGTCTGAATTTTACCTGATAGCGATTGCCACCCAGATAAACGCCGGCGAACATGACAACCGGCGCCTTAGAAACAGCTGCCAGAATCCAGGGAGACACGGGGAAATCAGCCGACTGTCCCAGGAATGGCACCGCGCGGGTCTTACCCTCCATTACAACACGATCCCCTAAAACACCGATCCAGTCACCCTGTTTCAAACATTCATTCACCCGAAGCATGCTGCCGGATTGACCCAATGGGATGATCATTTCTTTCAGATGCGGATTCAACGTATGAAGAATTGCCGAAATCCTGCTTTCCGCGCCGACATGCATCAAAACCTTCAGTTTGAATTCGGGGCGACCGATGGCTAGGGCGCGCATGGCATCGAAACTGCCGAAATGTGCGCCCACCAGCACGGCACCGCGACCCTGCATACGCACCGCATCCAAGGCTTCAAGCCCCTGATACTCAACCTGTAAGAGGTCTGACCTGTCTGTCAGGAAGTAAACCCGATCCAGGATTGTTGAGGCAAAGCATAAAAAATGGCGATAGCTGTCCCCGATGCGCGCAGGCCGATCCAGCGCATGGTTCAGAAACGCCTGTGACTGCCTGCGCTGTCGCGGTGCACAAATCAGGAAATACAGCGCAATCGGATGCAATAATAGCCGCGTCGGTCCGCGCCCCACAGTAACCGCCAACCACGCGATGAAACGGATCAGAAACGGGCTGCCCCTTTCCTTACGATACAACCAGTCTTGTATCTTGGCGTTGCGCCCAAACGCGGTCATTGTTGCGCCGCCGCAAGCTTGGCAGTCATAATTTTTCGCACGCCAACCCGACATGTCACTGTAATCTGATTTTGTCCACGAACCACTGTTACATCACAGGGTTCCCCCCCTTTCAGGGTTGAGTAGAAACGAACCGACTGCACCATGCAGGGCACCTCAAAGTTGATCAGATTCAACATGTAATCCAAGGTTACGACACCCGGCACAATCGGATTACCCGGAAAATGTCCGGGCAAGGCGGGATGATCGACTGGAACTGAAAACCGCATACTGGATCTATCTTCTATCAGGCCCTTTAAGGCCTGTGCCTGCACTTTACCCAGACTTGTCCTGGGAATCTGGTCTGTAAAAATGATCCGCCGGGGTACAAAAGCACTGGGTATTTCCCGGCGCAAGGCATGTTGAATATCATGGGCAGACAGGGTCGGCGCAACAACAACCGCAATCGGGCGCGCTGGCGATCCGGGACTTTCCTCTTTGCCCATCGCAAAAACCCCATCCTTCACGCCTGGCAAGGCCGATAGAATAGCGCTTAATCCCGACATGGACGCACGTTTACCCGCGACCTTGATCATGTCCTGTCCCCGCCCCAGCACCTCAAACCCGCCTTGGGTTAATCGCAGGTGATCTTGCAGGGGCACTGGCGTTTTAAAATGGGGTGCATCGACCAAGGCTTCGGATCCCGAGTCTGCCAGGGTCACAACTGTATCGGCACGCACTGTGTAGGATGTTTTCTGGGCGGTATGTCTGGTTGCGATCATGCCTGTTTCAGTGCTGCCAAAGACCTCTATCACCTGTGCGCCACAGGCTGCCTCTGCGGCAATTGCCAATTCTGGAGCCAGTGAGGCTGTCGCCGTCACAATCCGATAAATCTCTGGCAGGGCAACCTTTTGCTCTATTAAGGCCCGTAAATGAAGAGGTGTTGTGATTAGAACACGGCGATTGGTGACAGAATTCAACACCCGCACGATATCTGCCGGATAGAATGGGCGTTCCTCCAGGATCGTCACCCAGGGGCACCCCAAAGGCAGCAATACGGTGGATTCCAGACCAAACATATGTTGACCGGGAACTGTTGAAATCAGCGTTGTGTGGCACGCATCGGGTACGATGGCATCGCGCCAGGCTGCCATTGCCGCCAGGATAAAATTACGACCGTGACAATGCGCAACCGGTCGTCCCGTTGTGCCCGACGTGTACAATATGACCGACGCATCATCGCGCCAAATGATATCAGGTGCGAATTGTGGTGAATCCAAAGACTCCATATCGACGATAACGGGCGCAAATTCGCGATAGTCTGTTTCATTTGGCGCAGATAAAACCGTGGCGCCCGGGTTATCGGCTATTACCATGCGCACCGCCGATGCAGCCTCATCATTTGGCAGGATCACAGCGCGCCCGACCTGTTGTGCAGCGATCAGGCCCACCATCAAATCCCCGACCCGACGAAACAGAGGAATGACTGGACCCGGTGGCAGAGCGTCAATAACCCGCGCCAGGGCATGGGATCGCCGGGCGATGTCATCCCGACTGATCGGGACACCGTCTCTCAGCACGATTGGATGTATGGTCACTGTGCGATCCAGGTATCAGGACGAAGCAGCGTGCGCAGCGTGTGATAGGGGGTATTCTTGCCCAGATGGTGATAGGCGATACCCCGATAGGCATGCTCCAACAAAAAGATACTGGCGGAAAAAACCGGCATTGCGATATTGACTGTCCAGGACCAGACAGGAAGCGGGGCGAACAGTCCTAACAACAGGGACACAACCGTCATGATTGTCAGCATGACGGTCCATATAACAGTCAGTCGCCGCGTATAAGTTTCCAATTCCGGTGGAAGTGTACCGCGGCTCAAGCGACTGAACCGGCGGATCAAGGGTTCGCGTCCGGGCAACAAGCTGCTGCCGAACATCCACGCCAACCAGCCATGGATCAGAACCGGCGGCAGAGCGACGATATTGGCCCAATCCTTCTGACCTTGCAGGATGATACTCTGAAGGACCAACAAGACCATTATGATCCCGATCAGAATGAAAAGTATCCGCCGATCAAACCCAGCCCGGTAGGATAGAAACAAATGTAAAGCCACTGCCACGGTCAGACACGATAAGGCATAAATACCATTGCCAGTTACGATACAGATATGAACACCAACGATCGTCAAAACTGGGATGGCAATCCTCAGAATCGTGGGGCCCATGGCATTTATTCTCCCCGACGGGTCTCGATCGCTGCTGTTAAGGATCGCAAGGACCCAAACAAGACGTCAATATCCGGATCATCTGATCGGATCATGCAATCGTAACGCTCTGATATTTCCAGGGACAATTCTAACGCATCGACAGAATCCAGACCCAGACCGTCCCCAAAAAGCGGATCGTCCAAACCGATATCGTCTGCAGCAACATCTTCCAGATGCAAGGCCGTGACAATCAGTTCTGCAATCTCATGCTGAAATGGCGTTTTTTCCGACACAATTTCCCACCCATTTTTTCCACTTTATAACGTTATCTGGCGCGTCACTGAAAGTACTAATATTTTCAAGAAGCTAAAAACCACTGAGAAAGCCAATCATAAGGAAAATCATTCCCGTATGTTGCCGACGCTGACTATAGTGTTATGGGACTTAAGTATGATACAGTTCCTGACCAAGCAAGACGCGAAAATTCGAAAAACGGTTCATAGACTCTTGGCAGCGCGCGCCCCGTCCAATCCAACGCCTACACCCATTTCTCCAGCCACGTCTGTATCCTCAGACGGGGCCAGCCCGGCGGCATCAGATACGCCCCCTGAGAAATCAGCACAACCCCGCCATAAATCCATGGGCCCGGACGGCCTGGCGATGCTGTTGATCTCCAGTGTCGTCATTTTCCTGACAGTCGGGCTCAGTCTTCTGGTGTGTTTGATCCATGTCTTGCGAAAAGCCTGGCTGGCTTCAAGCAACCTCACGCCTACCCTGCAAGCGGACCGATCCCTGATTGTTGTACTGGGGGTGTGTCTGAACGCGGATGGCAGTCTGCCGGATGATTACATCTTAAGGCTGCGCCGCGCAATAACGCTTAACATCCTGCCCATCCTGATCCTAGGGGGGGCGACTCGCGGGCCACATTTTCCGACCGAATCGCAAGCCGGACGTGATTGGTTGCTGGCCCAGCATCTGGCCGGCGACACCATTCTTTGCGAAGATGGGTCCCGCAGCACTCTGGAAAACCTGACCTATCTTCGATCTGCGCTCGCCCCCGGAACTGACCGTCCCGTGATGATAACCAATCGCTATCACATAGCGCGTCTACAGATCATGGCGCGCGGACTGGGCCTGAACTATCCATTATGTGCCGCAGAGGACGAAATCCCCTGGTCCCTGTCGCAATGCGGGAAGCTGTTACTGGAAGCGGCCTATATCCATTGGTATTATACAGGTTATTGGATAGCCCGCCTGCTGCGCCATAAGGGCATGCTGGCAAGAATCAGCTAACGGTATGTTCCACCTTATCCAACCGTGCGCGATGTGCTTTTTGCTGACGCCAGAAGAACAAGCTGGCGACATGATACACCAGTCGAAACACCAGCAATTGCGGCCATATTCGGGTGCGACCATACACATCCCCTGACAGAACGGATATCACCGCCCGACGCAATTGGAACCGTCGCGTTGGATTTAAAAACAGATGGCGCAAAGCCGGATCGGTAAAGCGATAGATAAACCATGAAAACGCCCGCAACCCCTTTCTCACGCGCCTTTCATAGCGCCGCCGATGGCGCAGGGCGGCCTGTGGCTGGGTCAGAATACCCTCCACGGCCTCTGCCGCATACTCGGCACCCTGCATCGCCAGATAGACGCCGCTGGAAAACACCGGGTCTATGAAAGCATAGGCATCCCCGACAAGCAGAAATCGTTCCCCCGTCATTTCAGTCGATTGGTATGAGAAATTGCCGGTCCCGCGCATCTCTCCCAAAAGCTGGGCATTTTCCAGCCGTTGCGCCACGCCCTGAGTGTTGCTGACCGTTTGCCAGAACAAGTTTTGTAAATCCCCATCTCGCTGCTTCAGATATCCGGGATCAGACACCATCCCAACACTGGTGCAACCATCCTGCAGCGGGATCAGCCAGAACCAGCCCTGATCGAACCAATAAATGCTGATATTCCCGGCTTCTTCACCCTCTCGGCGCACCACGTTTGAAAAATGGCCAAACACAGCCGCGCTCTTATGGCGCTTGTTGCGTCGTTTCAGATCCAATCTCTGGCTCAGAAAAGTATCACGGCCCGATGCATCGACGACAAACCGGGCCGTTATCTGCCGTGCTGTGCCATCTGTGCCCAGGATTGACGCTGTAACAGGGTCCGCGTCCAATTCAATGCCCGTTACCCTGGTTTCCTGCACCACCTGAACGCCCCGTTCAGAGGCATTGTCCAACAGCATTTCGTCAAATTCAGCGCGCCGAACCTGAAAAGCAGAAGGTTCATCCGGGGCCATGGCTTCGGAAAAATCATAGACGACGTGGCTTTCCGCCTCATTGCCAGAGAAATCCGCCCCATGCTTGGTCACACCGATGTGACGCAGGCGGTTTTCAACCCCCAACCGCCGCAAAATAGGCAAATTGCGTGGCAACAGGGATTCCCCGATGTGAAATCTGGGGTGACGGTCCTTTTCCACCAGCAAGACTGAAAAACCACGTTCAACCAATAATGTGGATACAGTCGATCCTGCAGGTCCGCCCCCTATCACCAGCACATCGCATGAAAGCGTCATTTCACAGCCTTATGAAACTATCAGGAAATCAGCCAGCACCGCCGACCCGACCAACACCCTACACGGCGACACTTTAACAGCACAAGACTGCCGCCGTGGCGCACCATTGTTTCCTGAAAGCAACCATCGCTGTGAAAGACTATGCGCATTTGAGGAGCAGTGATTGTGGCAATTCTGTCGTTACATTGGGTATAAGCGCTGTTCTGCCCTCAATCCAAGGTACGATATCTTCTGCTAACAAGGGTTTGGCGAACAGATAGCCTTGCATCTCATCAATTCCGAGTTCGCATATTGTCTGTGCCTGGCGATCATTCTCGATTCCTTCAGCAACAGTTTTCAACCCCAATTGCTGCCCAAGATCCTTGACCGACTTTAAGATGGAATAATCCTTTGCTTTATCAGGCGCATGCGTCACGAAGGATCGGTCAATTTTGATACAATCGACATCCAGTGACTGAAGATAGCTCATAGAGGCGAATCCGGTTCCAAAATCATCAATAGACAAGTGCAGCCCTAGAGATTTCAGGCCTGCAATTTTATCCTGAACTAAATCATAGTCATGTAGATCCAGGCCTTCTGTGATCTCCAACTCTAACTTGTTGGGATCAATGCCGCTGCGCGAAATGGTGTTGCGAACCATGCCAACCAGCCCCGGGTCAGAAAACAGGACCGGTGATATATTCACGGACATCGCAACATCCATTGAATGCTGATACTGCCAGTCAGTCCAGGTTTGGCAGGCCTTGCGTAAAACCCATTGGGTCAATTCCCGGATCGACGACCCTTGTTCGGCAACAGGAATAAACTCCATTGGCGAAATGGGGCCATGTTCCGGGTGGTTCCAACGAATCAACGCCTCTAAACCGTGTAATACACCAGAACCAGACAGGACGCGCGGCTGATATCGAACAGTGAAGTCGCGATCAAAATCGGCCTTATCCAGTTCGGTCAGGATCCATTTCTGATCCAACTCATTCTTAGACATGCCCAACTGGCTTGAAACAGTGCGCGTATATTCCGTGACGCTTTCATTCAAACAATCGAAGAACTCTTTGCGAGAAAATGGCTTGTTTAAGAAGCGAAACACGGCAGCCCGATTAATCGACGCAGACAAGATTTCCTGATCCGCATATCCTGACATGATCACCCGCGTGGTCATGGGGGCCACAGATCGCGCCATTTCCAGAAATTCTATTCCAGACATGCCGCGCATGCTCACATCGCTGACGACAACCGCATATGGCCCATCCGCCGTCAGCATGTGAAGGCCTTCCTGACCGCTATTTGCGATGTCTACTTCAAAATTTTGTCCGGCAATGCGTTTTATCCCTTCAAGAATAAAGGCATCGTCGTCAACAATCAGCACCCTTGTCATCACGTTTCATCCTGCTGGTAAATTCATGGCTTCTTGTGTCATGTTAGCGTGGCTGCCTCTATCCGCATTTGAGGGCAATTTTTCCGATAACAGAGCGAAACAATCGGACTTTGGATGGGTGCTTATGAGTGTATTACCAAGTATCGCCTTCGTAGATGATGAACCAAAAATTCTGTCTGGTATTCGCAGAGGTTTAAAAAAACAGCGCCCGAACTGGGATTTAGCATTCTTTGAGAACCCCATTGAAGCGCTACAGAATTTCAAGGCAAAGCCACCCCGGGTAGTGGTTGTTGATATTCGCATGCCCCAAATGAATGGGCTGGATTTAGCGCGCGAGATTAACAAAAGCTGTCCTGGTACATTGTGTATCGTATTATCCGGATCTACCGATTTCGATATTGCCATCGCGTCCATCAACGACGGCAATGTCTTCAGGTATTATGTAAAGCCCTGCAGCCTGGACATTCTAATCGATGGCATTGAAGAGGCATTATCAACGCGCCGCCGGCGTGCTGACGACCAACCCAACACAGCCAGGATGGCTGGTTCAAAAATGGTCGACAGCCTGTCCGCAGGCGCTTTGGATTTGATTCGATATGGTGTACTGGTCGCGGATTCGGACGGACATGCCCTGTTCACCAATGCCAAGGCTGGTCGTATGCTTACAGAGCACGTCGGACTGTCTTTGGATGCAAACGGATTCTGCCGGGCTGCGAATACGAAAGAAACCGAACGGCTGCACCTAGCAATTGCCAAGGCAAGCAATCTTTCGGAAATGACGGCCCTGACGGTGCTATCCCCGGACGGAAAACCCTTGCGGGTGACTGTTCAGCCCTATGAAGCAGAAAGTACCACCAATAATCGATTGGTCTGCTTATTCTTGTTTTCAGACGATCAAGTGACCAGACCCAACCCAAAGTTACTGATGGATATGTTTTCGTTGACGGTATCTGAATCTCGTCTTGCAGCCGCATTGGCTGGAGGGATGTCATTGGAAGATGCCGCCCAGGAATGCGGACTCACACGCGCCTCTGCACGCACTTACTTAAAGAACATTTTTTCAAAACTGGATGTTACGCGTCAATCAGAACTGGTCCGGACAATATTGATTTCATTGGCTAATTCAACAAGCGATAATTCATGAAGACCTATTTCTTCTAGATAGGCCTTATCAAGACCGGGCATCCTTGTGTCATTTTGCGCCGGGTCGCCTTCTGCCACCGCATCAGACTCTATCGCATCGCCAGAGCATGCCAATGCCTGCGCTAGGTGGACCGCAGCCAGACAGCCCTTTTCATGCTGTCGGGCAGCAGTTGGGTTATGATGGAAAGCAACAGCTTCTACCACCGAGTTTGAGAAACCCCAAAGTCCAATCAGATAGGCCCCTAAAGCAGCATGTCCTGCCCCAAAAACCTCTGTTTCAATGTCATTAATTGATTTTTGCTGCTTTTCTGTCTGGATTTGAATCTGCTTAAAATCGACCTGGCGGTTAAGCCGAAGCACCACTGTTCCAATATGACATAACAGCCCCGCTGTTGCTGCATCTTCAACGACCTCCGAACTGCAGCCCATTTTTTCTGCTATCTGGCGCGCCATGCTGGCAATCTTTAAAGATCGCTGGGCCAAAGCCTGGCTTTCCTTAACCAAAGCTGGATCCATATCAGCCCGTAGATAGAACTCGCTGAGCGTGACCAGGGCGCGGATCGTCTCAAATCCTAATAATTCTACAGCATCCCGACATTTTGTAACTCGATAGGGTATGGCAAAGAACGACGAGTTGACGAGACGCAACACAAGCGTTGCCAGGCCTAAATCATTGTCAAGAACGCTGCCAACCGACTTGGCTGATGCAATCGGATGATCCAGTTCACGGATAAGCTGAAAGTATCGTTCAGACGGTATCGGGAGGATGGCAAGTTTTCCGACCAACTGACGCAGTGCATGAATGGGCAGCAAATCCCTGAGTGCCAGCGACGCTTCGATGGCCTTAATCAGGGTTTCAGAATCGCAGGGTTTTGGCAGAAACTGATGCGCGCTTGCCAGTCCGTCCAGCATTGCATCCTTTTCCGCAAATCCCGACAAAATTATGCGAATACTTTCTGGATATGCCTTCGCGGTCGCTGCCAGGACTTTAGCGCCATCAACATCGGGCATACGCATATCACAAACCAAAACATCGATGGCGCCCTTTTCAAGCCTGTTTAGGGCCTGTCTCCCACCTTCTGCAAACTCCATAGACCAGATATTCCTTTGGCCACGCGTCGCACGACGAAGCCCCTGAAGAATATTAGGCTCATCATCTACTATTAAGATAACAGGCTTATGATCCGTATCCATCGAAAACATCGATCTTTAGTTTGTCCCGTGTGCCTTTCTGGCAAAAGGTTTTCTATCGCGCTATCCCTAAATGAGGACATGATGTGTTACGGCGAAAAATATATTTTCGCTAAAGTTGTCCCTATTTGAGGATATTACTTCTGAGCAGCACGCGTCATTTACAGGCCACACAAACATTAGGAGACGACCATGAAACAAAACTCCCTATATGGACTGATCGCCGCAACGCTGTTGCTTATTGCATCCGTCGGGGTTCAAGTCAGCCATGCGAAAGACCAGCTTCCAGCCCCAACGGGCAAGCAAGTTCTGGAAGTGACCGGAATGATCGATGCGACGACGGACGGTACCAGCGCCTATTTTGATATTGATCAGTTGATGGCACTGGGACCCAAACAGATTACGACGGCAACCCCATGGACCTCTGGCACAGTTAACTTTGTCGGGATTCCAGTGAAAGCCTTGCTGGATGCAGTAAAAGCCTCTGGTGAGACATTATCCGTCACCGCACTTAATGACTATACAGCATCCATGCCAATTGATGTTCTCACCGACGCGAATGCCATTCTGGCTTATGAAATGGATGGTCAGCGTCTCAAGATCCGGGACAAGGGCCCCTTGTGGGTCATTTTTCCCTTTGATGATGACGCAAAGTATCGAACCGACGCTTATCTGGCCTATGCCGTCTGGCAGGTTAAGCTTGTAAAGGTACAGTGAACCATGAATCCCGGACGCACCTTCAGTTCACCCATGCGAATTGGTTTGATCGGCGGCGGAATTGCCCTCGCCATTGTCTATCTGGTCTTTACCACTTGGTTTAGACAACAGATTGAAGAAGAAGCGATCGAATTCAGGGAAAATTTGCTGTGGGCTGTGTTTCAAGTTCAGAAGGAGTTGATCTCAACTCTTCGGTTATCTGAAGGTGCGACCAGGGACAATAATGTTTCAGCAGACGATTTGTTGCTGAATTACGAGATTTTGGTCAGTCGGATAAAACTGGTCCAACATGGCGATGGCTTTGAAGACTTACGCTTGCTCAACGACTTCTCTAACACACTGGACAAACTGGAAAACAGTGTCGTAGTGATCGATCAGCAGATCGAAAAAGTCGGGAGTAATCCCCAGGCCATTGCGACCATATTACATCAGAATTTACAGCCATTTGAGGAGTTACTGCAAAGTAACAGCCTGCAGGCAATCAATTTCACCACAGTCAGAAACACGACCCGCAATGCTGATATCGCAAGAATGCTGAACTGGCTGCAGTTTCTGTTTGTTGTGAATATGCTTCTGATCGGTGGTGCGATATTCCTTGCCTTCCGGCAGACCCTACGGGCCTATCAGTCTGCTTTTAAGGTGGAAGAACAAGCCCTTGCGCGTCGTTTCGCGGAAGAAACGGCTGAACGCAGTAAACTTGAGGCTTTAGGGTCACTGGCGGGTGGTGTGGCACATGAAATTAACACACCGGCACAATTTGTTACCACGAATCTGGAATTCCTAAACGACGCCTGCGACGAACTCTTAACTGAAGATGCCAGCAAAATCTCCGCTGATGATTTGGACTATCTTCGAAAGGAAATCCCGCTGGCGATCCAGCAATCCCAGGAGGGCATGATCCGCATTCGGGATATCGTTAAAGCCATCAAACACTTTGCGCACCCGGAACAGGGCAAGAAATCTCTGATCTCAATTGAAGACGAAATCCGCAACGCCGTGCTTCTGACCAGCAATCAGACCAAAGCCAAAGTCACTGTGGAAACCAGCATTCAGGAAAACCTTCCCCCGGTGTTGGGCAGGGGAATCGCATATGGCAGATTTGCCATAGGCGGCGAACAGGATTCTAAGGAGGTTTTCCATTTGCGGAGGACCTCATGGAGCAGTTTGAAGACACGTTTGGGGATTTGCCGGACCCGCGCGCGGGGAATGTGCGTCATGATCTTTTGGAGATCGTTTTCATCGCCTTGGCAGCGACCTTGTGCGGCGCACAGACCTGCGTCGAGATGGCGTTGTTCGCGCGGTCCAAGGAGCGTTTTCTGCGTGAGATTGTAGAGATGCCGCACGGACCGGC